>NZ_JBWKCE010000009.1:0-272594 GCF_056436685.1 Streptomyces sp. NPDC043680
CGATCTCCCGCGGAGCGGGTACCTGAGCGCTGCGCGCTCAGGACTGAACGGCCTCGCTGCGCTCGGCCGGGGCCCTTCGGGCCCGGCTCTCCGCTTCGCTCCGAGCCATGGCCGGCCCTTCGGGCCGGAGTCCTGCGCTTCGCTCCGGACTGGCTCTGGTTCCGCTGCGCTCCACCAGAGTGGGCCTGCTGTGCAGGCCCCAGGGCTCCCGCGCTCCGCGGCGGGAGGTGACACCGTCTCACGGGGTCCGGGCCTCCGGCCGGTTGGGCGGGTCCGCTCCGCTCCCCCGCCCTGGGTCTTCCGGCTCCGCCTTCAGACCACGGCCCGCTCCGCGGACCGAGCTGGCAGCAGTAAAGAGGCCATCCGTCGGGCCCTGTGCTCCTCTAGCCCAGGCGGGCCAGCAAGTGGGCATCGAGGAAGCCCCGTTCGGAGGCCGGATCGTGGAGCAGCCGGGCGAAGGGGACGAGCCCGGCTTCGGCCAGCAGGTCGGCGAAGCGGTCCGCCGGCCAGCTGTAGGCGGGGGTCACCTTGTGGTCGAAGCGGATCGGCTCCGGCTCTTCGGTCGCGAAGAAGGAGACCAGGAGCAGGCCTCCGGGCGCCAGGACGCGTACTTGCTCGGCGAGGAGTGTGGGCAGTTCACCGGGCGGAGTGTGGATCATCGAGTAGTGGGCCAGCACGCCGCCGAGCGCGCCGTCCTCGACCGGCAGGGCCTCCATCCGCGCCTCGTCGAACCACAACGCCGGATGGGCCCGCCGGGCATGGTCGACCATGCCCGGGGAAAGATCGAGCCCGAAGACGTCCAGGCCCAGATCGTGCAGCATGCCCGTCAGATGTCCAGGCCCGCATCCGACATCGGCCACCCGCAGGTTCCCCGTCTCACGCACCAGCTCGGCGAAGGTGCCGATCATGTTCCGCGCGAACGGCTGCGTCTCCAACCGATTAGCGAACATCGACGCATACAGCTCGACGACCCCGTCATAGGCCGTCCTCGTCTGCTCCTGGTGGTCCGTCACGGGGAGGAAGCTAACACCGTCCACGGTCAGAGCCGTTCTCCGGCCCCATGCCGACTACACCGGTGAGGGGCGCAGCCCATCTGATTCAATCTGGATCAGAGCTAAATTCTGGAAAGATCATCCCGTACCAGATCCACTGACCGGACAGCACGTGTCTCGGATCAGCGAAACTGCGCACTGCTCAATCAACCTGCGCAGTCCAACTCCTGCCCACGGTTTGCGGTGGCGGTGCTGGCGCTCATGCTCCTCCGCCGAGCACGCGCTGTCTCCCCAGATGCAGCAGATTCAGAAGGAGCCTTCGGGCTGGTCTGAGAGTTTTTCACCGCATCGTATGGCTCGGTGTATCTGCGCATTGCTCAGATTGGTCGACCCGTTTCCACTGAGGGGGAAGGGGGCTTGCCTGTGGTCTTGCCTCAGAATCGACGGAGGGGGCAGGGTGCATCCGCGTCATGTGAACGTTCGGTTCGTGGGGCCCGACGGGGTGGTGGTCCAGCTGCCATGGCGGACCACGACCGGGGAGCTACGGCCCATGGACTACCCGGTCGTACGTGGTTTCCCGGTACGGCGCGGACGGCGGTTGGCTCCGGGATGGTGGTGGTCCGCGACCACCAGCCGTCTGGTCGGATACGGGAGCGCGGCGATGCGGGACGCGGTCATGCTGCTGGACCGCGATCCGCAGGTGGTGGGCATCGCGTGCCGGCCAGTGGAGTTCGTGTGGGAGGAACGGGGACGGGTTGTCACCCACACCCCTGACCTGGCCGTGGCCCTGGCCGACGGCGCGATGCACCTCGTGGACTGCCCCGGGCGCGGTGGACCGTCCGGGCGGCTCGCAGGCCGGGCGCGGGTAGTTGAGGCGTGTGCTCGGGAGGCCGGCTGGGAGCACCGGTCCGCGGTTACCGCGGATCCGGTGGTCACGGCCAACGCACGGTGGCTGTCGGGCTACCGGCATCCCCGGTGCTCGGTCGGGATCTCCGCTGCCCGGCTGCAGCGGGCGTTCCCCGAGCCCACCGCGTTGGGCAGGGGCGCGCTCCGGCTCGGGGACCCAATCGCGACGCTGCCAGCCGTCTACCACCAGCTGTGGCACGGCCTGCTGACCATGGACTGGGACCGTCCCCTGAACGAGGAAACCCTCCCGTGTTGTGCTCAGGCCTGTCCATGATCGAATCCCAGCACAACCGGGACCGCGGCGCGCGCCGATGACCGGCAGACTGGACCAAACGAAACCACCCCGGGCAGGCCTTGGGACTCCGAGAAACGACGCCCGGCCGCCCCCACCGGGTACCCACACCTTCGACAGGCTCTTGTCGGGCATCGGGGCCGTTAAGGGAGCCTCTCCGGCACTGCGTCGACGGCCACCTCAGCGGGATGCCTTGCGGCGCAGGCGCAGCAATGCCCAAGTTCCGACGCCAGCCGCGGCGAAGGCGGCAGCGGCCCCGAGGAACCCGTGGCCTGGAGATGCCGCTTCGCCGGCCTGGGGGCTGGGCACGGGATCGTGGCAGTCGGCGAGGGGTGAGGTGACTCGGTAGCGGGCCCACTCCTTGGCGGTTTTGCCCTTCTCGTTCCAGTGCACGACGTAGACGCCGGGTTGGGCGTCGCACCGGATCCGGACCGTGGCGCTCACATGCTTGTCTCCGTGCATCACCACCGGCCGCGTGAACCCCGGGGACGACAGCTCGACCATGCCGTCGTTGCCTATCTCCAGCCCGTCCTCGGCATGGAGTTCCCCGCTGGCCGGCACGGAGCGCACGTCCCAGGGCGACGCCGGCCATTCTATGCCTGCGGGGTAGCGCTCTTCCATGGACTCCGGCGGCCGCGCAGCCACCTGCCGCGCGCACTCCGCCCGATCCGCCGCATCGGCCGGCGCCACCCGGATCCGGCCCCACAACCGGTCGATCTTGGAGGCGTTCTCGTCGCCGAGAGGCGAGCCGAACCGCACCTCATAGGAACCCGGCTCGGTGGTACAGGAAACTGTCGCCACCGCCTTGAGGAGGAGATCGTCCATCCGGAAGGTGCCATCGGCGGCGAAGGCCGGCGAGGTCACCCGGACGTCGCTGAACGCGTCCCCGGACCTCATAGCCTCGGTCGTCACGATGACCCGCTCCCCCAGCCGGACGGACAACTCCGCACTGCTGGGCAGCGGCCGGGGCGGGTCCTCGGCCGATGCCGCTAACGCGCTACCCGCTCCTGTCGCCAACAGCAACGCCAGCACTCCGACGGCACCGATCCTCGTGGTTTCTATCCACATTTGAACCCTTTTCCTTTCTTGACGATCTCCAAGCCCCTGCATACCCTGCCTACTCGTCGAACTGACGCGTTATTACGGCTTTTTGCGCTGCGTCAATCATCCCGCTCAGGTAGCAGTCCCTTGTCCGCGACCGGGTCCGGACGCTGATGCGGGAGGACGAAAGCGCCACCAAGGCGGTCGAGGGATGATCCGCCGCCCCGACGTCGCGCAGCCGGTGATGTCCAGCCCGTCGAACCAGCGCATCCTGGACCGGGCGCACCACGAGCAGCGCCAGCAGGCTGCCGCTGCCAGGTTCGCCGCCGCGCACGAGCGGCACGAGGCCGGCTTACCGCCGCCGGTTTTCTTCGCCGCCTGCGCCTGCTTGATCGCCTCGCGCTGCGCCTTGCCGGGCCGCTTCTTCTTCGGCTGCTGCCCGCTCGCCGCCTTCGCGGCCTTCTGTGCCGGGTCTGTCCCACGGCCGGATCGTGGAACCGGCGGGCGGCGACGGCCGCCGCCGGGCTCTGCTCTCGGCGGCGCACCGATGCGCACCCCGCGCGCACCGGTGCAATGGGTTGCACACGATGCAGCCCGCGCGCGGTCAGGGCGTCTCGCCGCTCCCCCGGGGAAAGCCCAGACACATGGCTATCGCAGGGCAATCGGCAGACCGACTGCCACCATGGCCCGACTGCATCCAGCCCGGGCCGCAACAAGGTCGCCCCCTCGCGTCGGCTCCCGACTGCGCGTCGGCGGCCGCCGCGGCGTGGAGGGCCGCCGTGCGCAGTTCGCGGCGGGCGGTATCAGCGTCGCCCGGCAGCCGGGGCGCCCACTCCGCGAGGGCGTCCCGGACCTGCTCGCACAGCCTGCCGATACCCGTGTACGGGCCGACAGGCGCCCTACCGGCGCTCATCTCTCCATGCTCTCCCCCACCACCGACAGCCCCGTCGGGGACAGGCATGGCCGGCTTCGCCGCTGCGCCTGGCCGGGCGCAGCGCGGCCGGGGACATCCCGCGCCCCGAGCCAGCCGGGCTCGGGGCGGGGCGGTGATGGCCGGGTGGTCAGCCGGACTCGTTGCCCGCGGCCGGCTGAAGGTTTGCCCGCAGGGCGTCGCGGGCGGTGAACAGGACGCAGTTCAGATCATGGGCCGGGAGGGCCAGGATCGCCTCGCACTCCTGCGCCCAGGTGGGCACCGGCCCCGTGCGCAGCAGTTCCAGCGGGCGGCCGTCGTCCGGGGCGGCAATCCACGCGAGGATCGTCTCCACGCCCGAGCCGTCGACCGCGGCGGCCATGAGATAGCCGGAGAGCAGGACTTGGGCGTGGGCGGCCCAGTAGTCGTTGTGTGGTGGCTGCGCGGGGTGCTCCAGCAGCCCGGTGGCCGCGGCCAGGGCCTCATCAGGCCCTGGCTGTGTGAGGGGCTAGGTTGGTGATCGTGGAGACCCGGGGGCGGATGTATCGGTATGTGGGTCCGGCCGAGCTGAAGGAGCTCGTCCGGGCGGGTGGCGAGGGCCGGAGGATACGCTCGGCGGTGGACTTCGGCGTGTGGGCCTCCGAGCTGACCCCGGATGAGCTGGCCGAGCCGTTCACGTTCGTCGTCGACGCCGACGGGGTGCTGCGACTTGCTCCGCGCCGCAGCGAGCACGTGGTGTGCGCCGGTGGCGAAGAGGTGCTGAGCGCCGGCGAGATGAGCTTCCATGAGGAGTCCGGGCGGTGGGAGGTCGAGAAGGTCAGCAACCAGTCGACCGGATACTGCCCGGACGTCATCTCATGGCCGGCCGTGGCCGAGGCCCTGGACCGGATCGGGGTCCAGCGCCCGTCCGGCTTCACCCATGAGGTGGTCTTCCGCCGCTGCCGCTCCTGCCAGGAGCTGAACATCGTGCGGGAGGAGGGCTTCGTCTGCGTCTTCTGCGGCGAGGACCTGCCTCGGGAGTGGAATGTTGCCGAGCCGGATCGCTAGGTGGTCGGAGGCTTGTCGACGGGATTCTTGGGGCGCTTGTTCGGCCGGTAGCTGGCGCCGTTCATGATCACGTGGTGGCTGCGTTGATCAGCCGGTCCAGCAGCGACTCGGCGACGACGGGGTTGGGGAAGAGCGGATACCAGTCGCTGGGAGCCCGGTCACTGGTGATGATCAGCGAGCGACCCCGCCGCTCGGAGACCAGTTCGTAGAGGTCGTCGGCCTGGGCCGCGCTCAGCTGCCGCATGGCGAAGTCGTCCAGGATCAGGACGTCGGGTCGAATCAGCTCGCGCATGCGCTTGTCCCAGGTGCGGTCTGCGTGGCCGCCGGCGAGCTCGGCCAGGACCCGGCTGGTCTTCGTGAAACGGACGTTCGCGCCCTGGCGGACGGCGAGGTGGCCGAGGGGCCTGAGCGACGTGCGTTTTGCCCACCCCGACCAGCCCGAAGCCCCGCCACGGCAAGCCCGTCATCAGCACGAACGGACCTCGGAGACTGACCGGGACCACCGCGAGCGCGGGCCCTGCTTGCAGGCCCGCCCGAGGGAAACGACGACCACAAGGGCCCCCACCAGGTCAGAGGTCACCGCCGCCGTCACTCTCCTCCGCCGAGGCCCTTCTCGAGGATGGTGCTGGGGTCAAGCTCTTCCTGCTCCGCCGGAGGGGTGTACCCCCAGGTCACCGGGGCCTCCGGCTCCTCGTAAGGATTCGGCGGAGCCTTGTCCGGAATTTCCAGCGGCTTGTCGGGCTCCGCCGGAGGGGTGTACCCCCAGGTCACCACCGGGGGGTCCGCCGGGACGTCCGCCACGGTCGTCGGGGCCGCCATCGCCGTCGTGGCGGGGAGGACGACGCCTCCCGTGACCGCTCCGGCCGCCACCGCGATCATCGCGACCCTCAGGCGCACAGAGTTCTTCCCGATCTTGCGAGCCATGGATTTCTCCTGCTGGTAGTGAAGGGCGCCCATCTGACGCCCTTGGCCTCGGTTCCAGTAGGCCGGAGCCACCCCCACGGAGTCATGCACCGAGATTTCGGGACTTGACACCGCCAGGGACAGCCGAGACTGGCGACGAGCGCTCCTGCGCCGCTCTGGCCGGAGCAGGCCGCCGCCCGGCGTCCTCCCCGACGGCCGGGAAGGCGTCGGGGCGGCCCGACCGCGCCACGCTAGCGGCGCGAACCGGGTCACCAGCGGGCGCGCAACACTCCGTCGCTGTCCGGCAGGACGGCGCAGAGCACCGGGTGGTGTTCGTCTTGGTACAGGGGCAGGGCGCAGGCCGCTTGAGCATCGGCCACTTGGATGGCGAGCTGCTGGTAGTCGGTGTCGTCGACGATCGTGTGGCTGATCGTCCCGTCCTGCGACTCCCAGACGAACTCCACGGAGCCCTCCTTGGGCAGCGCGGCGAGTACCGCCCCGATGTCGGGGTTCAGGTCGGGCCAGACGGTCAGCAGGGCGCGCGGGCCGAGGCCAGCGCGCACTGTGTCCAGGTTCTCCGGCGTGAGGCGGTGCCAGCGTGCGGCGTTGCGGACGTAGGTTTCCTCGAGGAGCAATGTCTGCCTTGAGGCAAGCGCGGTGCGCACGCGCGTCCAGAAGTCCTCGCCGGCTGGCTCCGTCACTTCCGCCTCGTCGAACTCAGCCGCGTAGGGCGAGGCCGTCAGCGGTTCCGGAAAGAGGCCGAGTTCCCGCGTACGGGCCACGGCTTCCTCACAGGGCCGGTTGCTGGCCACGTACACGTACTGATCAAACCCGACGTGCACTGTGAACTCGTCCCCGACCTCCAGCCGACACCAGGCGCCCTGGTCACGGAGCATGACCCGGACCAGTTCCAGGGCAACCGGAAGGGAGACCGCGGCCCCGTCGTGGTAGCCGGTCAGGGCGGGCGGGAAGAGCCCGCCGAGGCCATGCCCCTCAACCGGCGGCTCCGTACCGAAGTGGACGAAGCCGGTCACCGCAGGTTCGCGGATCTCCAGCCGGTCGATTTCCGAGGCCTCGGCGAAGGCGGCGATGGCCGCCAGGTACGCCGCTTCGACAGGCCCGTGGTCGCTGACCGTGTCCTCGGCGCCGATGTAGTAGCCGCGCTCGTCACGGTCGGCGGGGTCGTACTTGGTGATGCGGTGAACGTAGGACGGCGGCACGCTGCTCCCTGGGCGGTCAGAAGGAGTGCCAGCGTAGTCCCGGTCTCAAAGAGCTTGATCAAAGTGATCAAGAAGGTGCCCTGCGGGCCATCTATCGCACTCAGAGGCCAAGTAACACGCTCAAGGGCCAGCTATCGCGCTCAGTCACAACACGGCGCGTGGAATGCCCGCGCCGCGCTCGCCACAGAATTCGAACATGAGATCCAATAAGAGTGATGCCGTCCGCATGCCCAGGAGACCGCCATGGCCACCCCCGAGACGCCCGCCAGACCCCAGCCCGTCACCTGGGCTCCCAGCCAGACCGGACCTTGCTCGCGCTGCCACACCCTCACATGCCGTTACGGGGTCCGCGCCTCGCCCTTGTGCGCGTCGTGCAAGGCCGCGCGGCAGGCGCAGTACGGGGGCTGAGTGTGTCCGTCCTGCCGCCCGACCTGCCCCGGCTGCGGACTCTGGTCACCTACTTGCGCGGTGAACTCAGCCGCACGGAACAGGCCCTTGCCGCCGCGGAGGAGCGCGAGGCCGCCACCACCCCGCAGCAGCCGCCGCCCGAGCCACCGGCGTGGCTGGTCGAGCGCGGGATAGGCGCGGGCCGGCTCCCGGTCCGCCTCCACACCGGTCACTGCTGGGACACCGGCAACCGCTGCGCCCCCGCCGACCCGGAGCAGATACGGCGGCTGCTCGCCGAAGGCGTGCCCGCATGTGTCCACTGCCGGGCCGACACCACCCTCGGAGTGCTGGAGTGACCGGGCGAGGCCAAGGTGGAGGGATGAGCCGTGCTCCGCGCGTCATCGTTTATCCGCCGGACGTCCAAGGCGGGCGCCGCATCCGCTGCGACGGCGAGATCCTCGGCCGCGCCCTGAGCTCCGGCGACCTTCTGGAATTGCTGCGCCGGGCCGGCCTGGACCCCGACGACGTCCATCTGGACGATGCGCTGCTGATCGAGTGGCGCGGCGGCGGGCCGGCCGCGTGGGCCCCGGATACCGGCCGGGAGTGAGAGTGGGCAGCGCTGGCCGCCACCCGGCGGGGGTCAGCGCTGTGGCAGGTGCGCGAAGCAGCAGGTCAGGCGGCCGGTGAGACTGTCGTCGCGGCGCTGGTGGGCGCGTCCGGCCCGTCTGTCACACGCCTGTGACAGGCGGCGGACACTCTCGCGAAGTCAGTGGGTCAGGCTTTTAACAAGAGACAAAAGGGGCATTTACCCCTACTGCTTCCGAGGGTGCGAGCAGTGATGACCCAGCCGATCCGGCGGAGGAAATCCCATGAGCCTCACCCTCACCGAGCCGCACACCCAGGCCCCCGCAGCCTCCCTGGCCCCCCGCGAGGAGGAAGCCCTGCGCCACATCGCCGCCGGCCGCACCTACCTGCAGACCGCCCGCCACATGGGACTCTCCAAGCACACCGTCGACGCCTACCTCCGCCGCATCCGCGCCAAGCTCAACGCCCACACCACCGCCGACCTCACCCGCATCGCCATCACCATGGGAATCTGACACCCGCCATCCGACGACGCCCCGCTTCACCGCGCCCACCTACGAAAGCGCATGCCAGACGACCCCGAAGCCGGAGTCCCGAACGGGCCGACGCCGGGATCAGAAACTGCCGTAACGGATGAAGAGACTGCGCTGCACCTGCACCTGCACCTGCACGTGCGGGGGCTTCGAACCACGGCGCGCTCTGGCCTGGTCCCGGCAGAAACGGGAGCGGACCTGGCCGCCCGCGACTTCCCCGGACGACCCACCCAGCACACCAGCAACTTCCAAAACAGGCCCTAGCCGGACACCCTCTGGGAGCGCTCAGCGCCTCAACGACTGCACCACGACCGCCGCCGACAGAAGCAGTCCGGCACCGGCCATCACCTTGGCGGAGGTCGGGCGTTCGCGCGGGTCCGCCCCGGTGGCCAGCAGGAGCTGCAGCGCCGAGGGGAAGAACAGGAACATTCCGGCCATGGCGCCGATGAACGACCACAGCACCAGCAGCGCCGCGATGGTGCCCGCGACGTAGACGAAGCCGGACGGCCGGGCGTACAGGAACAATGGCACGGAGACCACCGCGGCGGTCGCGAAGGCGAGCGCCGGGATGCCGGAACCCGCGAACCACACGATCAGCACCGGTAGGGGGGTGACCACGGCGCACAGCACGAGGCCGAACTGCCATGGATGAATACTTGCTCGCGCAGCGGCCTGCATGACCAACCCCCTGACCCGATGACTTGAACGCGTTCAAGCTATCGGATCCGGGGGCGTGCTACGTCAGCGGGTGCACCGGCCAGCTGGACAGCCGCCAACGAAAACTCAGCGGGGCCCACTCAGCCGCTCAGCTCACCCCGCGTGACTGAGCGCCGCAGATGGCCGAGTATCGCCAACTACGGCGCCCACTGTCTGCGGTGGTAGCTACTCTGGGTAGACCTGCGCCGCCTGCATGCCCTTCTGCCCACGCTCAGCGACGAACGAGACCCGCTGACCTTCCTTGAGGGACTTGAAGCCATCGCCCTCAATGGCCTTGAAGTGCACGAAGAGGTCGTCACCTCCCGCGTCCGGCGTGATGAAGCCGAACCCCTTCTCGTCGTTGAACCACTTCACGATGCCGGTCTGCCGGTCGGACATGTTCACCCCAAGAATTGTGCGGCGGCCCCAGTGCCACCAAGTGGATCATGGCATGCGGCCACCATGGCCGTATATGGGACGTGCTGCCCAAAGATGAGCGCCGTCACGCACTGCCAGCCGAAGGGCCTGCTGCGAGCGGGCAGGCCGGTCAAGACATCCGCAGCCGCCAGATAGCGCGCGCCGCCAACTACGGCGCTCATCCGCCACCTGTGGCGCTAAGACGTCGTCTCATTTGGCGAGTCGGCGGTAGCAGATGAGGCTGCAGGCGATGGCGGTGAAGGCCAGGAAGTGTTCGGCCTTGCGTTCGTAGCGGCGGTGCAAACGGCGGCAGCCGCCCAGCCAGGACATCGTGCGCTCGATCGTCCAGCGATGCCGGCCCAGCCGGGTGGAAGACTCGATGCCCTTGCGGGCGATGCGGTGGCGGATACCTCGCTTGCCCAGCCATCGGCGCAGGTGATCGTAGTCGTAGCCTTTGTCTGCGTGCAGCTTGGCGGGCCGTCGTCTGCGCTGGCCGCGGCGGGAGCGGATCGGCGGGATGCCGCGCACGAGCGGCTCGAGTGCCTGGCTGTCGTGCAGGTTCGCGCCGGAGATCCCGATCGAGAGGGGTAAACCGGTCCGCTCGGTGATCAAGTGGATCTTCGAGCCTTTCTTGCCCCGGTCTACAGGATTCGGACCTGTCAGGTCCCCCCTTTCAGGGCCCGCATGTTCACCGAGTCGATCGCGCAACGCGACCAGTCCAGCTCTCCGCGCGAGCCCAGCTCGTCGAGGATGACGCGGTGCAGCTTCGCCCAGACCCGGGCGTCGGTCCACTCGGTGAAGCGGCGGTGCGCGGTTGGCCCCGACGGGCCGAAGACCGGCGGCAACTGCCGCCAGGTGCAACCCGTCGTGGCAACGAAGATGATCGCGGCCAGCACCTCACGATCCCCGTACCGGCGCCGGCCGCCACCCTGCGGCCGTGATGGAGCAGGTGGGACCACTCGCTGAAACAGGTCCCACAGTTCGTCCGGCACCATGCGCTCGACCATCACCACACGGTGCAGACTACCCAGCACTCCAAATGAGACAACGTCTAAGTCACATCACCCCGCCCAGGTCCCCCATTTCCAGTAGCCGGAGGGCGACTCGGCAGCCAAAAAGGTCACCAGGGGCCATCTGCGGGCCCGTCAGATGATCGCAGGTCGATCCATACCGGGCGTGCCGAGTTCGTCGACTGGAGGGCCCATTCTTGGCGTCGCTTTTCAGCGATTGCGCGCGAATTGCCGGGTTGAACCCTTCGGTGGTGTCCCGTGTCAACGAACCTTGAACGTGTGCCATCGAACATTGAGCATTTTCAGCTTGGCCACTGATCGGGTGATGGGACGGTGGCCGTGGAACGGGCGGAGCCCCAGGGCTGTTGAGCAAGGTGTCTAAGCTCAACTCTTCAGCCTTGGGGCTCCGTTGGTTCCCTATCGTGCCGTACTCGATGTCCCGCATGCACTCGTGGAGTGGGTCACGATGCTGATCGTCACCCGGGAGGGTGACCGGCGGTGCAAGCTTCCACCCTCGAGCCGGGCGATGGCTGCCCTGGTGTACTTACGGAAGAACGACACCCTGGCCCAGATCGCGGCCGGGTTCGGTATCAGCGTGGGCACCGCCCACGCATACGTCCACACCGTCGTGGCACTCCTGGCCGCCCGGGCACCGGGCCTGACCGCAGCGCTGAAAGCCGCGGACGCCAAATACGTCCTGCTCGACGGCACACTCGTCGAATGCGACCGGGTCGGTGACGGTCGCGCCGACTACTCCGGCAAACACCGCCGTCACGGGGTGAACGTGCAGGTCATCACCGCTCCCGACGGGACGCTGGTGTGGATCTCACCCGCTCTGGCGGGCCGTGCCCACGATCTGACCGCGGCCCGCCGGCATCGGATCATCGCCACCTGTATCCGCCTGGGCATCCCGATTCTGGCGGACAAGGCCTACCACGGAGCCGGCGACGGAGTCGCCGTCCCGAGCCGGCGCCGGCCCGGCAAGGACCTCACCACCAAACAGAAGTCCGTCAACCGAGCCCACTCACGCCTCAGCCGGCCGAGCAGCACCGGCCGGTCGAAGGCGTGGCCCACCTCGCGGCGCAGTACGTCGGCGGGCAGCTCCGCCAGCGGGACCCCGTCCAGCAGCACCTGGCCGGCGTCGGGGTCGGCCAGCCGACCGGCCACGGCGGCGAGCACCGTCTTGCCCGCACCGGAACGGCCCACCACGGCCACGCTGCTCCCGCCCGGGATCCGCAGGTCGACCCCGCGCAGCACCACCGATCCCCCGCGCACCACGCGGACCGCGCGCAGCTCCAGCGTTCCGGGGCCGCCCGGGGGCAGCTCCGCCCGGCCGTGCTCCCGTACGGGCAGCGTGAGGAGGGCGGCGGTCCGCCCGGCGGCGGCCCGGCCGCGTACCACCGCGGCGAGGGCGCCGGTCACCGCGCCGATCCCGGCGGCGAGGCCGGCGTAGCGGACGGCTGCGAGCAGCTCGCCGACGCCGAGGGCTCCGGCCGACAGCCGCAGGCCGGCCACGGCGAGCACGGCGTACAGGAGCAGCGGCATGAGGGCGGCGGACCGGGCCGACGTACTGCCGTAGACCCGCCACATGCGCCGGCCCTCGGCGTCCAGTTCGGGCAACCGGTCGAGGATCCGAGCCCGTTCGCGGGCGGCGGTCCCGGCGGCGGCGATGGTCCGGGCCCCGGCGAGGGCCTCGACGAGACGGCCGGCCGTCGCGAGCTGTGCCTGCTGGTAGCGGGCGACGCTGGTGGAGGAGTCGCGCGTGAACGCCCGCAACAACAGGACCAGCAGCGGCAGTCCCGCGAGGAAGACGAGGGCCGTCCACGTGTCGATGAGGAACAGCGCGAGGAGTCCGCCGAGCGGCGGAAGGACGGCGGCGGCAGCGGAGGCGAGGGCGGCCGGGACCTTCCCCGCCTCGGTGGCATGGGCGGTCAGCCGGGCGGCGAGCTCGCCCGGTGCGTAGCGGGCGGCGTGGTGCGGCGCCGTGCCCAGCAGACGGGCCAGGCCGAGCCTGCGCCACCAGGCGGCGGAGCGGCCGTCGACCGCGCCGGTCAGCCGTGCGGCGGCCGCGTCGAGCAGGACCTCGGCCGCGATGACCGCGGTGCACAGCAGGGTCCACCGGGGGCCGGCCGGGTCGCGGCGCAGCAGCAGGTCGAGGGTGTGGCCGAGGACGGCCGGTTCGGCGAGGGCCGCCCCGGCGGCGGTGACGGCACAGCCGAGGACGGCTGCGGTGCGCCCTGCGCTGTGCCGGGTGGCGGCGGCGAGGGCACGGTCGGCGGAGCGTGCGGCCGACGGTGTCTCGGCGGCTCCCGGGGCCGGCAGGTCGGGCGGGGTCATCCGCGGATGCCTCCAGAACAGGGGTGCGGGCCCGGGCGGCGAACCGCCCGGGCCCGAGCGACCTGGGTCAGTTACAGGTCGTGACGCTCAGGCTGCTGTCGCCGCAGAGCAGCAGACTGGCCCGGCTGCCACCGCCGGTCATCGCGGCCTCGGTGATCTCTTCCTTGGGGGTCTCCATCGACTGCAGGTCAAGAAGCGTCATGTCAGATTCCTCTTCTTCTCGTGAGTGTTCCGATGGGTCACGGTCCCGAACGGGACCGGCTTGGGGGCCGCCGCGGAACGCCGCAGCGGCGGGAGGAACGGCAGCTGTGCGCGCCCGCCGGGCGCTGCGCTGCCGAGGGCGAGGAGGGCGCCGGCCGTGCCGGTGGCGAGGTCCATCGAGAGCCGCATCATCTGCTCGCCGGGGAAGGCCAGGTGCCCCTGGTACGGGACCCCGTGCCGGGCCAAGGCCTCGATCTGGCGGGCGATGTCGCCCTGCCGGGTGCCTGGGCCGGGGGTGGTGGTCCGCCCGAGGTGGAGGATCATGCCGGCGGCGCCGCGGAACAGGCCGGGCTGGGCGTAGAAGGTGGCCTGCGCCGCCTTGACGATCTGGCGGCGGGCCTCCTCGAAGCGCTCCTCCGCGCCGTGCTCCAGCCAGTCGTCGAGCACCATGCCGATGCCGACGCTGCCTGCGCCGAGGTACGGCATCGTGCGCCAGCCCTCGTTCACCTGGAGGGTGCCGTAGGCGCTGGTGACGCAGCGGTCCAGGTCGCGGTGCAGGGCGAGGCCGGCCTTGGCCAGCAGATCCCGGTCGCCGGTGCGCTCGTAGAGGCGCAGGAGCAGCAGGGCCGGCCCGCTGTTGCCGTGGAGCAGTCCCGCGCGGGCGGGCCGCTGCTGGGCACCGGTGGCCAGCTCTGCGCAGCGCAGGGCCGCGGCGTGCAGTGCGGGCTCGCCGCTCGCCGTCCCGAGGGCGTCGAGGGCCAGTCCGATCCCGGCGAGGCCGCTGTGCAGGTCGGTTCCGAGGCCCTCCCAGGGCTCGTGCAGGATGCGGTCGGCGAGCGAGAGGGCGCGGTCCGGGTGGCCGAGCCGGTTCAGCGTCCAGGCGATGCCGGCCAGCCCGTCGTAGAAGCCGAGCGGGGTGCCGGAGGCCGGTTGCGCGGTCCGGTCCAGGAGCCATTGCTCGGCTTCGGGCCAGGGTTCGGCGCCGGTCTCGGCGAGGGCGTGGAGGACGCCGGCTGCGCCGTAGCCGAAGTTGGTGCCGCCGCCGGGTGTCGCGAACTGGGCGATGTCCCCCGGGAAGAGCCGGTCCTCGCGCTCCGGGGTGGCCGAGGCGCGCAGGGCCGCGGTCATCGAGGTGCGGGCCGCGTCCCAGTCGCGCGGTTCGACGGGCAGGTACGGTCCGGTCGGCGCAGGCAGGCGCCCGCCGGGCGTGTCCGGGACGCCGGACAGGATCTCCTCGACGGCCTCGTCGAGGAAGGCGCGGGGTACCGGGAACTGCTCGGCCGCGAGGGCGGCCAGGTGCACGGCCTTGGCCCGGTCCAGGGCGAGGAGGCTGGTCAGCGGGAGGAACAGGGCGAGCCGCAGGCAGGCGAGGGCGTAGCGGTCGACGGCGAAGCCGCGCCGTTCGGCCGGGGCGACGAAGGCGGGATTGGCGACGGTCTGCCGCAGCCCTTCGTCGACGTGGGCGGCGGCCTCGAAGTCCAGGAGGGCGACGGAGGGTTCGCCGTTCTCATCCTCCGCCACCATGATGTTGAAGAGGTGGAGGTCGTTGAAGACGATGCCGCGGGCGTGCACGGCTTCGACGGCTTCGGTCACCCGCCGGTGGATGGTGAGGGCCCAGTCGGTGTACGCGGCGAGCTGCGCGGGCTCGGGGTCGGCCTCGATCAGCGGGTGCCGGTGGGCGAAGTAGGTGTTGAGCGGTTTGCCTTCGAGGTACTGCAGGACCAGGAAGTGGTGGTCGCCGACGGTGAAGGTGCCGCGGACCGCCGGTACGCAGTCCAGGCCCGCGAGCTGCTCCAGCGCGCTCTGCTCGCGGCGCAGCCGGGTCACGGCGTCGGCTCCGTCGGCGGCGAGGCCCGCGTACGGGCGGGCCTCCTTGAGCACCACGGCCTCGCCGGTGCGGGTGTCCTCGCCGGCGTAGACGCCGCCCCCGTTGGAGAAGTGCAGGGCGCGTTCGATCGTGTAGGGCACGCCGGTGAGGGTGACGGCGGAGCGGGCGTCGAGGTGGGGCTTGAGGAAGGCGGGCGGTTCGAGCCAGTCGGGCAGTTGGAAGGCGGGGCCGCGCCGGTCCGGGACGAGCCGCCCGTCGGGTGCCTCGACGGCCGGTACGAGTTCCCCGTGCTCGTCGTAGCAGTGCCGCAGGGTGAAGCTGCCGTAGCGCAGGTGGACCGGGCCGGCGCTCCAGCGCAGATCGCTGAGGATGTACGGGCCGGGCGAGCCGGCCAGCAGGGCGTCGAGGTCCTCGGCGATCTCGCGGCACTGCTCCTCGTCGGCCGGGTAGACGGTGATGAACTTCCCGCTCGCCGCACGGTCGGCGTACTTGGCGTTGCGCAGGTGCAGCAGGTACCGGCTGGGTACGAACTTGAACGCGATGCGGCGGGCGGTGCAGTAGGCGTGGACCTCGGCGAGGAGGGATTCGGCGTTGTCGAGCGTGGCCGAGACGTGGATCTTCCAGCCCTGGGAGGGCAGTCGGATCCCTTCGGGGCGCAGGGCGAGCCAGTCCCCGCTGCGGTGCGAGCGCCACCCCGGCGGTACGGGGGCGAGCGCGGCCGGGTAGCTCTCCTCGGCCCGCCGGTACGGCGCGTCGTAGAACCAGCGGTCGGCGTCGCAGAACGCGGCGTACCCCTTGTTCACTCCTGCTCCTTCGGTCGGCGGCAGGACCGAAGGTGTCACGGAGGAAGGGGGCGGCGACAGTAACGGCTGTCACCGCCTGGGTGTGCAGTACGCACGAGTTCAGGCGGGGGCGACCTCCGACCGGGCGCCGCCGCAGTCGGGGTGTCCCCAGCGGGCGCCGACCTTGGCGATCATCTCGCCGGCCGCGTAGGACCGGCCGCAGGGGCAGGTGCCGGGGAACTTGGCCTTGATGGAGGCGCGAGCGCGGGTGGACGCCGGCTTCTTGGCCGCGGTACCGGTCGTGCGGCGCGGAGCCGAGGTGGCACGGGCGGGCGCCGGAACCGGCATGGTGGCAGTGCCGAGGGCGGTTCCGGCGGGCTGCTGGGTGGCGGCGGCGTCGCTGGCGGCCTGGTCGGCGATGGCGTTGAGGTGGTCGCCGTCCTCGCGGTGCGCGGGAACGTAGCGGAACTCCACGTCCCGCTCGGTCAGGAGCGCGTCGATCTGCTCGACGAGCTCCCGGTTGGCCACCGGCTTGCCCGCGGCGGTCTTCCACCCGTTGCGCTTCCAGGCGGGCAGCCACTGGGTGACGGCCTTCATGGCGTACTGGGAGTCCATCCGGACCTCGACGGCCGTCCCCGGCGCGAGGGCCTCCAGCAGCCGCTGCAGTGCGGTGAGCTCTCCCACGTTGTTGGTGGCACGGCCGAGCGGTCCGGCCTCCCAGCGTTCCGGACGCCCCTGCTCGTCGGCGATGACCCAGGCCCAGCCGGCCGGGCCCGGATTTCCCTTCGCCGCCCCGTCGCAGGCGGCAATGATGCGATCAGACATCCCCCGATCATGCACCAGAGCCGCCCTGCTATGAATTCGGGTGTCCCGGCGTGCCGGCCGCCTCAGGCGGCACCGGTGCGGACACGGGAGAGGACGGCCTCCGTGTCGACTCCGGTGGGCAGGGTTCCGTAGGCGCCGCCGTGCTCGCCGCCGAGGCGGGAGGCGCAGAAGGCGTCCGCGACCGCGGCGGGGGCGTGGCGGGTCAGCAGGGCGGCCTGGAGGACCAGGGCCATGGTCTCGGTGAGCTGCCGGGCCCGGTACTCCGCCTCGGCCGGATCGGCCAGCTGCTTGTGGAGGGCGGCCACCGCCGCGTCCAGATGCCGGTCGGCGCCGGCCGCCAGGCCCACCTCCGCGAAGAAGGCCTCGACCGTCTCCGGCTGGCGCGCCATCGCCCGCAGCGAGTCGAGGGCGGCGACGTTGCCGGAGCCTTCCCAGATGGACGACAGCGGGGCCTCGCGGTAGAGGCGCGGCATGCCGGAATCCTCGATGTACCCGTTGCCGCCCAGGCATTCCAGCGCCTCCGCCGCATGACCCGGCGCCCGCTTGCAGACCCAGTACTTGGTCACGGCCAGCCCCAGCCGACGCAGCAGTGCCTCGTCGGAACCGCCCTGCGCCACCCGGTCGGTGGCGCCCGCGAGGCGCAGGGCGACGGCGGTCGCAGCCTCCGACTCCAGTGCCAGGTCGGCCAGGACGTTGCGCATCAGCGGATGGTCGATCAGCGCCTTGCCGAAGGCACGCCGGTGAGTGGCGTGGTGGACGGCGCGGATGACGCCGAGCCGCATGCCGGAGGCGCCGCCCAGGACGCAGTCGAGGCGGGTCATGTTGACCATCTCGATGATGGTGGCGACCCCGCGCCCCTCTTCCCCCACCAGCCAGCCGAAGGCCTCGTCGTACTCGATCTCGGCGGAGGCGTTGGAGCGGTTGCCCAGCTTGTCCTTGAGGCGCTGGAGCAGCAGCCGGTTGCGGGTGCCGTCCGGCAGTACCCGCGGCAGCAGGAAGCAGGACAGGCCCCCGGGGGCCTGCGCCAGCGTCAGGAAGACGTCCGACATGGGGGCGGAGGTGAACCACTTGTGCCCGGTCAGCCGGTAGGTTCCGTCCCCGGCGGGGACCGCGGTCGTGGTGTTGGCGCGTACGTCGGAGCCGCCCTGCTTCTCGGTCATCGACATGCCCGCGATCAGGCCGCCCTTGGTGTCGGGCCGGCGCAGTCCGAAGTCGTACGTGCGGGACGCCAGGAGCGGTTCCAGCCACTGCGCCAGCGCGGGGGTCGCGCGCAGGGCGGGCACCGCCGCGTACGTCATGGACACGGGGCAGGAGTGGCCCGCCTCGACCTGTCCCCAGACGAGGAACTTGGCGGCCCGCGCCACGTGCGCGCCCGGCTGCGCCTCCGCCCAGGGTGCGGCGTGCAGGCCGTGGGTGACGGCGGTCCGCATGAGCTCGTGCCAGTACGGGTGGAACTCCACCTCGTCGATGCGGTGGCCGTAGCGGTCGTGGGTGCGCAGCACCGGCGGGTTCTCGTTGACGAGGCGCCCCCACTCCGCGGCCTGCTCCGAGCCGGCGAGGACGCCCAGCCGGTGGATCTCGGGTACGGCCCATTCCGCACCCTCGCGGGAGACCGCCTCCAGCAGGGCGGGGTCGGCCGCCGCGTCGTAACCGTGGTGCGGGGGCACCTGGTTGGTGACCTCATGCGTCTGCGGCATCGTGTCCTCCCAGGGCACGCAGGGTGAAGGTGATCAGGGCGGGGATGACCTCGCCGGGGGCGGCGTCGCCGTCGGCGAGCGGCCCGACGAGTGCTTCGGCGATGGCGCCGACCAGCGCGGCCGCGGTCAGCTCGGGCGACTGCGCGGGGAGTTCACCGGTGGCCACGCCCGCGGCGATCTGCCGGGCGTACACGTCGCGGAACGCACGGCGGAAGACGAGCCGTTCGGTGTCGACCGCCGGGTCGGCCGGCTCGGCCAGCAGGGCGAAGGCGCGTCGCGGGGCCTGCAAGGCGCGGGCGGCGAAGGTCTCGACGGCGGCGGCCACCCGCTCGGCCGCCGTTCCGGGCCGGTCCGCGGCGGCGGCGACCGCCTGCACCTCGCGGGCCACCAGGGTCCGGAAGAGGGCGGCGGCCAGCTCGGACTTGCCGGAGAACGACTGGTAGACGCTGCCGGTGGAGATCTTCGCCTCGGCCGCGATGGCGGCGACCGAGCAGCCGGCGTACCCCTCACGGGAGAGCAGGCGGACGGCGGCTTCGAGCACGCGGTCGCGCCGGGCGTCGAGGCGGGCCTGTACGGCAGGCGGTCGTCGATAGGGCATGTGAAGGATTGAAGCACCGATTCACTGCTTCACGCCAGACCTCCGGCGGAGGCGGTCCGGTAGGGGCGGACGCCATGGCCCGGCGGGGCGACTGTGGCTGCGGCCGCCATGGGCACGGGCCCGCCCCGGTCGTAGTCTCCCGGCAACCGTCCCCGGAGGTGCCATGAAACCCTCGACCGCTACCGCACCCGGCCGCCGCGTACGCCGCCTCGCGACCGCGCTCCTGCTGGTGGGCGCTGCCCTCCTGGGTCCGGGGAGCGCGGCTTCGGCTGCCACCCCGCAGGCCCCGACTCCCGTCCCGCGTACGCTCCGGCCCTACCACCTCGACGGCGTCTACAGCGCCGGGATCTCCTCCGGCGGCTACATGGCCACGCAGCTGCACGTCGCCTACTCGGGGACGTTCGACGGCTCCGCCACCTTCGCCTCGGGCCCGTACGACTGTGCGCAGAACACGCTCGGCACCGCCCTGAACGCATGCATGGACACCGTGCAGGACCTCCGGCTCGACCAGCTGGAACAGACCACGCGCGCCTGGTCGGCGCAGGGCCTCGTCGACCCCGTGGACCAGCTCTCCGGCGACCCGGTCTACGTCTTCAGCGGATCGGGCGACCAGACCGTCAAACGGCCGGTCGCGGACGCACTCGCCGCGTTCTACGGCCGCTTCGGCGCCCGGGTCCGCTACGACAGGAGCACGGCGGCGGGGCACGCCTGGATCAGCCCACTCGGCTCCAACTCCTGCGCCGTCACCCAGCACCCCTGGATCAACGACTG
Source organism: Streptomyces sp. NPDC043680 (assembly GCF_056436685.1). NCBI lineage: Bacteria > Bacillati > Actinomycetota > Actinomycetes > Kitasatosporales > Streptomycetaceae > Streptomyces > Streptomyces sp. NPDC043680. The sequence continues at coordinate 19,979 of NZ_JBWKCE010000009.1, forward strand.
CGGCATCGACGCCGAGGGCGACCTGCTCGGCCATCTGCTGGGTTCCGTCACCGCCCCGAGCAGCACCCCCCGCGCCGTGCTGACCTCCTTCGACCAGAACCCGTACGTACCCGGGGGCGCGGCCGCGTCGGTGTCCATGGGCGAACGGGGCTTCCTCTACGTGCCGTCGGCCTGCGCCGACGCGGCCGGAACGGGTGGCGGTGCCTGCCGGCTGCTCGTGGCCCTGCACGGCTGCAAGCAGGGGTATGCGTACCAGGGCTTCGGCACCCGCTTCGTCGAACAGGCCCACCTCAACGAGTACGCGGACACCAACCGGCTGATCGTCCTCTACCCGCAGGCGCAGGCGAGCTCCACGGCCGGCAATCCCAACGGCTGCTGGAACTGGTGGGGTTACCAGGGCGACTCCGCGTACGCCCGGCACGGCGGACGGCAGATCGAGTCGATCATGGCGATGGTGCGGGCCCTCGGTGGCGACGGAGCACCTCCGTCCGGGCAGGGCCGGGTGCAGCTGCCGAGCCGGGATGCGGAGGACGGCTACGTCAAGGCCGCGGCCGACGGCTCGGGCGCGGCGCTCGGCACCCTGGAGGACCTCTACGGTCTTGCGCTGGGGCGCGGCAGCGACGGCCGGTACAACCGGGCGGTGCTCTCCTTCGACACCTCGCTGATCCCCGCGGGGAAGGAGATCACCCGGGCCTATGTGACGCTGACGCGCACCGGCGGGTCGGCGGATCCGTGGGCCGGCGGCAACCGGCTGCTGGTGGACGCCAGGACGGGATGCTTCGGAGACTGCTCCCCGGAGCCGGCGGACTGGTCCGCGCCCACGACTGCGGCGGGGGCCGCCGAGATCCCGCCCTTCTCCGCGGGCAGCGCCGCGTCGACCGATCTGTCGGCCGCGGGCCTGGCCGCACTCGACCGCACGGGCACGACGCAGGTGCGCCTGCGCTTCGCCGTCCCCCAGACCTCGACGGCGTACCTCTTCGTCGCCGAGGGGGCCCGGGCCACCCTGACCGTCGAATACCGCACCTGACACCGCGCCCACGGCACCGGCGGCGGCCGGATCCGCCGCCGGCCGGGCGGACCCAGGGGCCGCCGACCAGCGACCCGCCGTCACCCCTACCGGAGTTGCTCGTTGATCAGCGGGCTGGTTCACACCGGGCACTCCGGTGAGCGCGTCGGGAAAGGGTGCTGCATGGCGACGTCATGTCGGCCTGCCGTGTCGGTTCCGGAGTACGTCATCACCATGGAGGAGACGCTTGAGCTCGCGCGCTCGCACCATGCCGATCATCCCCGACCCGGTCTCGCGCTGCGCCTGATCGAGAACACCGGGGTACGGACCCGCCATCTCGTGCAACCGGTCGCAGAGACGCTCGCGCACCCGGGGTTCGAGGAGCGCAACCGGCTCTACAAGGCCGAGGCCAAGGCCCGCGTGCCCCTGGTCGTACGGCGCGCGCTGGAGGACGCCGAGCTGCGCGCCGCCGAGATCGACGTGATCATCTATGGGTCCTGCACCGGGTTCATGATGCCCTCGCTCACGGCCTGGCTCATCAACACGATGGGATTGCCCTCAACCACCCGGCAGTTGCCGATCGCCCAGCTGGGCTGCGCGGCCGGCGGTGCTGCGATCAACAGGGCGCACGACTTCTGCACGGCCTACCCGGAGGCGAACGCGCTGATCGTGGCGTGCGAGTTCTGCTCGCTGTGCTATCAGCCCACCGACATCGGCATCGGATCGCTGCTGTCCAATGGCCTGTTCGGCGACGGTGTGGCCGCCGCAGTCGTCCGCGGTACGGGCGGGGTGGGCATCCGCCTGGAGCGCAACGGCTCGTACCTGGTCCCGGGGACCGAGGACTGGATCGCGTACGACGTACGCGCCACCGGCTTCCACTTCCTGCTCGACAAACGGGTGCCGGGCACCATGGAGCCGCTCGCCCCCGCGCTGCGCACCCTTGCCGTCGGACACGGCTGGGACGCGTCCGACCTCGATTTCTACATCGTGCACGCCGGGGGACCGCGGATCCTCGACGACCTGAGCAAGTTGCTGGGCGTGGCCCCCGATGCCTTCCGCTTCAGCCGGGCCACGCTCACCGAGTACGGGAACGTGGCGAGCGCCGTCGTACTGGACGCGCTGCGCCGGCTGTTCGACGAGGGCGGCGCCGCCGACCAGGCGCGCGGCCTCCTGGCCGGGTTCGGCCCGGGCATCACGGCCGAGATGGCGCTGGGCCGCTGGAGCCGTACGCCGTGACCCTGACGGAGAACGACCCCGTGACCGCGGAGACCGCGGACCCCCTGGCCACGATGGCTCAAGGCAGTGGCCTGATCGTGCCTCCCGGCGAAGGCCGTGTCCTTCGCGCCGCCGCCCAGCACGTGACGTTCAAGGTGACCGGGGCCCAGTCGCGCGTCGCATCGAGCTTCGAGGTGCTCGTGCCACCGGGCTTCGACGTCGGCGCGCACGTCCACGCGCGCAGCGAGGAACTGTTCTACGTCCTGGAGGGCGAGCTCGATGTTCTCGCCTTCGAGCCGCGGGTGCGCACCCCGGACGGCTGGCGGGAATGGCGGTCGCCGAAGGGTGAGGGCGTGGTCCGCGCCACGCCCGGGACGGTCATCCTCGTCCCGCCCGGCTGCCCCCACGCTTTCGCCAACCCCGCCGACGTCCCGGCCCGGATGTTCTTCCGGTCATCCCCTCCCCCGGACCACGAGCGCTATTTCGAGGAACTCCTGGAGATCCTGTCCGCAGACGGGCCCGTCGACCACGAGGCCATCGCCGCGCTGCGCCGCCGCTACGACATCGAGCAGCTCACCCCGCTGCGCCACGAACGGCCGGGGAGGAGCCGGTGATGCAGGACACCGCTCCCCCCGTGTACGAGGCCGCGGATCTGGTGGCGCTGGACTTCGACCCGTTCCTCCGCGAGGCACTGCGCGGCGCACCGGTCGTCCGGGTCCGGCTGCCGCACGGGACTCCTGGCGAGTGCTGGCTGGCGGCGCGGCACGACGCGGTCCGGTTCGTCACCTCCGATCCCCGGTTCAGCCGGGACATCGTCGGGCGGCCGCTGCCGAGCATGAACAGGTACCTCGTGCCGCTGGACCGGGCGGTCAGCTTCGTGGATCCCCCCGACCACACCCGGATCCGCTCCGTGGCCTCCTCGGCGTTCAGCCGCTCCGGCACGGCGGCGCTGCGTCCGCGCGCCCAGGCTGCGCTCGACGACCTGCTCGACCGCATGGTGGCGTCGGGGTCGCCCGCGGACCTCGTGCGGCAGGTGACCTCGCCGTTCCCCCTGCACGTCATCGGGGCTCTGCTGGGCGTGGCGAAACATGGCGTACGTACTCCTGACCCACGACGGCCTGATGAGCCGGCTGCGGTCGGACCGGCGGGCCGTGCCGGCGGCCGTGGAGGAGCTGCTGCGCTGGATTCCGCACAAGCACGGCGTGGGGCAGGCGCGCGTCGCCACCGAGGACGTCGAGGTGGGCGGGGTCCTGATCCGCCGGGGCGAGGCCGTGTACGTCTCGTACGTGGCGGCCAACTGGGACGAGTCGTGCTACCCCGAGCCGCACCGATCGACATCGACCGCCAGGGTCCGCCCCACCTGGCCTTCGGCTACGGCCCCCACCACTGCCCGGCACCGCTGCTGGCCCGGTTGGAGGCGGAGCTGCTCCTGACCACGCTGGTCGAGCGGCTGCCGGACCTGCGACTGGCCGTCGATCCCGGCGAGGTGGTCTGGCAGAAGGACGTGCTCATCCGCGGGCCGGTGGGGCTGCCGGTGACCTGGTAGCCCCGCCGGAGAACACCACCCTGCTGCGGCTGTTGCGGCTGGCGCGCGTGCTGCGCACCGCGCGGTTCATGCCCCAGTTGCGGATCCTGCTCGTCGCCGTGGGCCGCAGCCTCCCGGGCACGGTCAGCTTCCTGTTCGTCGGGGCGCTGATCCTCTACGTGTACGCGATGGTCGGCTGGATCTGCTTCGCCGGCCACGATCCCGCGCACTACGGATCGCTCGGTCGCGCCGCCCTGACCCTGTTCCTGCTGATGACGCTGGAAGGCCTCGGTGACGCCGTCCACGCGGGCCTCGCCGTGTCGCCCTTCAGCCGACGAGCTCCGTCTGCGCATCGCCGCGCTGCGCCACGCCCTGGCCGAGGTGGAGGCCCGCCTCGACGCCGCTCCCCGGGAGACGACCGCCCCGACGGCTCCCCGCTCCCCCGCCCCCGCCGATACGGGCAGCAGCGCCCGTCAGGGTGATCGGGCTCTGCCGCGACGCCGCCTGCTCCGAGCACGCGACGTGACGAGGGGGAGGTCCCCAGGCGTTCGGCCACGCTCTTCACGGCCGCGTTCGATTCAGGCGCTGGGGACGGGCGGTCCGGCGGTCGACGCCGACGGAACCCACCGCATCCGGTTCGTGTGCGCGTCGACGCCCAGGTCGTGGCGAGCCGGGCGGAGGATAGACGGCTGGGGCGCGGGGCGCACGTCGGGGCGGAGCGGAAGCGTCCCGACGTGCGCCCCGCGCCGTCGGTGCGCACCATGTAGGACGGGACCGCATGGCATCCGGACCGATCCCGTACCCCGAGGCCTGGCTCGACCCGCCGGGCCCTCGACAGAAAGGCGGCGCGATGAGCGGCACGCCGAGAACTGCACCGCGTACCACGCCGAGCAGCAGCAGTGGCAGGAACGACGGAAGCGCCTGGGCCTCCGGCGGCACGATGTTCGCCGGTGTCCTGTTGATCGTGAACGGCATCTTCAGCATCTTCGAAGGCATCGCGGGCATCGCCCGCGACGACGTCTACCAGAACATCGGCCACTACGTCTTCAAGTTCAACCTCACCGCCTGGGGCTGGATCCACCTGATCCTGGGCATTGTCGTCGCCGCCGTCGGTGCGGCCATCCTCAAGGGCTCGACGGTCGGCCGGGTCGTCGGTATCGCCCTGGCCGCGCTCTCGGTGATCGCGCACTTCATGTGGCTGCCCTACCATCCGGTCTGGTCGCTCATCGCCATCGCCATCGGCGTGTTCGTCATCTGGGCCCTGTGCACCGACCTCCCGGACAGGACCGGAGCGGGGTACGGGCCGGGAGCGGTGTGATGTCCGACCTGCGCGTCGCACGCGGGACGTAGCCGTCCAACAGCCGTGAAGCAGCCCCTGTGCCGGGCCCTTGCAAGGGCCCGGCACAGGGGCGCAAAGGTCTCTGGTGAGCTCGGCGGACGCTATGTAATGTCACATCGCATGACACTCTTATGGCGTACCGCCTCGGCCGCGGTCCTTCTTGCCACCGTCCTACCCTTGTCCCTCGCCGCTCCGGCCACCGCGTTCGCGGACGCCCCCGCGGAAGACGGTGCCGCTTGCCGCACCGTGCAGTCCGCGCCGCTCGACGCCGAACAGGCACGTCTCGCGGACGCGCGGACCACGGCGCTCGTCGAACGCGCGGGATTCGGCGATTTCACCCGGCGCTTCCCCGCCGCCCTGTGCAGCGCACGGGGCTCCGCCGAGGCCGGCCGGATCGCCGACGCCTGGGGCGAGGCGCTGTGGCAGGCCGCCGTACGACGCGCCCAAGGGCAGCGGCCCGGCGGCGATCTCGCCGCCGGGGACGACCGGCCGCTGTACTGGGCGCGGCTGGCCATGACGGCCGCCATCGCCCGCTGGGAGCCGGCCTTCGCCGTCGACCGCGGCGCGCTGCGCGCCCGCTTCGAGGACGCCTCCCGCGGACTCACCGCCAACGCCTTCGGGACCGCGCCCGGCGTACGGCGCGTCTTCATCAGCGGCTTCGACCCCTTCGGGCTCGACGCGGAGCTCCGCCGCGCCAACCCCTCAGGCTCCGCGGCCCTGCAGCTCAACGGCCGGCGCATCACCCTCGCCGACGGCACCCGAGCCGAGGTCCGCGCCGTCGTCCTGCCCGTGCGCTACGCCGATTTCGACGCGGGCATCGTGGAGCGGGCGTTCGCCCCGCGGATGGCCGGCGGCCCCGGCTCGGCCGACATCATCACCACCGTGAGCCAGGGGTACCCCGGCATCTTCACCCTGGAGGCCTGGGCGGGCCGGTCCCGGTCGGCCGACCCCTACCCCGACAACACCGGTTCCCTCTCGGGCGGTACCCGGGAGCACCCGGTGACCGCTCCCGGCCTCGGACAGGGACCGGAGTTCATCCGAACCACGCTCCCCGCCCAGGCGGTGACCTCCGCGGTGCAGACCCCGTACCCGGTGTTCCTGAACACCGAGGTGACCGAGATACCGGCGGGCGCGACCGGGCCGGTGGACCGGGCCGACGGGCCGACGCCGGGCTCGCGAGCCGTCGCGGGCGGCGGTGGCGGGTACCTGTCGAACGAGGTGGCCTACCGCTCCAACCGGCTGCGCGGCGAACTCGCCCCGCGCCTGCCCGGCGGACACCTGCACACACCGGTGCTCACCGGTCTGCCGGCGGACGCGCAGGTGCTCACCGGCCCGGAGTTCGAAGCAAACGAGAGCGCGATCACCGCGGAGGTCCGCGCCGTCCTCGAACACGCCGCCGCGGGGGGCTGAGGCGGGCGGGTGCGGGCCCGCACGGGCCGTACGCCCTCTGGCGGACCCGCACCCGGCTCGGGCACCATCTCCATGCCCGTCCCGCCCGCTCGCAGGAGGCAGCCCCCCATGAGATCACGCCCGGTCCTCAGCGCGCTCGCCCTCGTCCTCGGTGTCCTCTTCGCTCCCGGTGTGGGCGTCCTCGGCGGCGCCACGGACGCCCAGGCGGCCACCAAGATCAGCCATGCCGCCGCGACCTCGATGTTCCGCAGCTCCGGCATCACCTGGTCCTCGTCAGGAGGCTGCTCGGACCGCAACAACCCCGCCTGTACGTCCTTCGAGCAGCTCAACCTCGCCACGGCGCAGGGTGCACAGACCCTCAAGGGTGCCAGCGGCTGCGCGCTGAACATCACGGGCGGCACCGAGGCCGGGCACGCCGCGGGCACCTACTCGCACTGGAACGGCTACAAGCTGGACTTCAGCAAGTACACCTGTTTGGGCGGCTACATCAAGAACACCTTCACCTACATCGGGCTTCGCGGCGACGGCGCGCCGCAGTGGCGGTCCGGCGCGGGCAACGTCTACGCCGACGAAGGCAGCCACTGGGACGTGACCTTCTACAACTGCGGCGGCTGCTGACCGCGGGGCCGCCCCGGCCGGCGGCCGCGGCGGCCCCTGCCGCTCGCCCGGTCCCGGCGGCTACCAGGCCTGCATCGGCTCGCCCTCCACGAGTTCGGAGACGAATCCGTTCGGGCCCTTCGCCGGCTCGCCCAGGACCGTCACGCGGTGCATGACGCGGTCCACGTCGAGGTGGGCGAAGTCGGTGGGGGCGAAGTGGCAGGTGCTGCGGTTGTCCCAGAAGGCGATGCTGCCGGGTTCCCAGCGGAAGCGGACGGTGAACTCGGCGCTGGTCAGGTGCTGGAAGAGCAGTTCGAGCAGGTGGCGGCTCTCCAGCTCGGTGAAGCCGGTGATCCGGGTGGTCGAACCGGGGCTGACGAACAGCGCCTTCTCACCGGTCTCGGGGTGGACCCGGACCACGGGGTGGACCGCGACCTGCGGGTCCTCGCAGTAGATCTTGAGGATCTCCCGGTCGCGCGGGTCGGAGTGGCGCAGGTGGACGGCGGTGAAGAAGGCGTGCTCCGCGGTGAGCTGGTCGACGAACTCGCGCAGCGGGGCCGACAGCGCCTCGTACGCGGCGACCGTGTTGGTCCACTGGGTGTCGCCGCCGAACAGCGGGGTCCGCTCGGCCCGCAGGATCGACAGGTCCGGCGGGTTCACCGCCTGCGTGAGGTCGCTGTGCCAGCCGGCCAGCGGGGACAGCCACTTGCGGCGGTAGTGCTCCTCGAAGTCGGCGCCGTAGCGCTCCGTGTCGGCCTTCGGGTCGACGGTGAGGATCTCCGGATGGCCCTCCGGGTGCACCCCGTGCTTCTTGCCCGGGCGCCGGGTCAGTGCGCCGAAGCGCCGGCCGAAGGCGATGTGCTGGGCGTGGTCGATGTGCTGGTCGCGGAAGAAGACCACGCGGTGCGTGAGCACGGCCTGCCGGATCCGGGCCACCGTGACCTCGTCGAGCTCCTCGCGCAGGTCGACGCCGGAGATCTCGGCTCCGATCCGGCCCGCGACCTGCTGGACGGTGAAGTGGGGGGAACGCACGGTCTGGGTCACGCTTTCGCCTTTCACGAATACGGGTGGGAGAGTGCGGCGCGGCCGCGGTGCGCACCGCGGCCGCGCTGCGGGGCCGGTGCGCTACCAGGCCCAGGTGCGGGGAACGGTCACCGTGCTGCGGCCCTCGATCAGGTCCCGGTAGCCGGTGACGACCTTGCCGATGACCTCGTTGCCGCCGAGGTCGTAGGCGTGCCCGTCGATCTGCGCGACGGGGAGGATCTCGCAGGCGGTGCCACAGAGGAAGGCGCCGTCCGCCTCTGCCGCGAAGGAGGGGGCCAGGTCCCCCACGACGCACTCGATGCCCTCGCGTTCGGCGATGGCCAGCACGCAGGCCCGGGTGATGCCGTCGATCGTGCAGCGCGTGGTCGGCGTGTGCAGGGCGCCGTCCTTGGTGAAGAAGAGGTGCGCGCCGGTGGCCTCGACGAAGTTGCCCCGGTCGTCGAGGAGCAGGGCGTCGTCGTGGCCGGCGCGCAGGGCCTCGTTCTTGCTGACGGTGCCGATCATGTAGTTGCCCGCGGCCTTGCTCTTGACCGGGGCGTACTCGGGAGCCGGCCGGCGGTAGCGCCCGGTGACGAGGGAGATGCCCTTCTCCAGGGCGTCGGCCGCCGCGTAGTAGCCCTCCGGGAGCTCCCAGGCCGCAATGGAGGTGTGGACGGAGGTCTTGAGCGCGGCCGTCTGGATGATCTCCGAACCGCGCCAGGCGTTCATGCGCACGTAGCCTTCGGTGATGCCCATCGCGGCCACCACCTCGCAGGTGGCCGCGTACAGGGTCTCCTCGGTGTGGGCGAGGTCGAAGTCGAGGATGCGCGCGGAGGCGCCCAGCCGGGAGATGTGCTCGGCGAGGAGGAAGGGCTTGCCGCCGTAGACGCGGACGCCCTCGAAGATGCTGGAGGCGTAGTGCAGGCCGTGGCTGAGGACGTGGAGCTTGGCGTCGGCCCAGTCCACGAGGGCGCCGTCGTACCAGATCTTTCCGGTGCGCTGGTCGAATGGGATCACGGTGCGCCCCTCAGAGAGCGAGGTCGAAGAGCGGGTGCTGGAGGTCGCCGACGAGGGCGATGAAGCGCCGCTGGTGGTGGGTGAGGCTGCGTACCGAAACGCCGTGCAGGGCCAGGCGGTTGATGGGGTACATCACCAGGGTGTTGCTCTCGTAGGGGACGGTGGTGACCTCCTCGACGTACTCGGGGTCGATGTCGAAGCGGTTGTCGCCGTACTCGGAGGCGCTGGTGTAGAACTTGTGCGCCTCGGTCCGGTACTTGTAGAGGACGAGGTCACCGCCGACGGCGTCGTCCTCGGGCAGGCGCATGTAGAACAGGCCGCCGAAGAGCTTGTACGGCTTGTCGACGTGCGGGCCCCGGTAGGCGGAGGGCTTGCCGGTGACGGCCGAGTTGATGACGGCCGTGCAGTCCATCAGGATGTCGTGCGTCTCGAAGCCGTCCCGGTTGCGGCGGCCCACGCGCAGGTCGCGCAGCGGGCCCAGGCGGTCTTCGGCGGTCGGCAGGTTGGCCAGCAGGTCTTCCTGGAACAGGTCGAGGAACTCCTCGTAGAACGCGGGTGAGGAGTGGTAGATGACGAAGTCCTTCCAGACCTGCGCCATCGCAGGGTCGCCGAGGACGGCTTCGGACATGTAGTTGTAGCGCTCGTTCGAGGTGATCGGCTTGCCGATCCGCTCCCCGATGTACTCGGCGGTCGGCATCGACTTCGACAGGGCGTCGTAGAGCTCCTGCGGCAGCGCGTTGCGGATGACGATGTGCGGGAACGGGTCGCGGCGGATGTCGTCCTTGGTGACGCCCGCCAGGATCGAGGTCACGGCGGGGGTGGTCTCGGGCGTGTCGGTCATGGGTGGCTCTTTCTCAAAGGGTGGTGGACGGCTTGGGGTGGCGCGCGGAGAGCCAGGTCTCCAGCATCAGGAGCGACCAGAGGGCCTCGGCGGCGTGCGCCCCCGGGGTCTCGCTCTGCAGACGGAACAGGTCGTGGACGGCGTCCGGGCGCACGTACGCGTGGCAGTGGGCGCCGGGGGCGAGGAGGAGGTCGCCGATCATGTCGTGCAGGGCCTCGCCCGGCCGGATCATCGCGGCGATCGGCAGGGTGAACGGCTGCTTGGGCCGGTTCACCACGCTCTCGGGGACCCAGCGTCGGGCGGCCTCGGCCACCGGCGCCTTCACGGTGTCCCCGGCCACCTTGACGGCGGCGGGCAGCGCGTGGGCGAACCGCATCACGGACGGCTGGAGGAAGGGGATCCGTGCCTCCACCGAATGCGCCATGCTCAGGTGGTCGACCCGGCGCAGGATGTAGTACGGGAAGCGGACGGACTGGTCGTAGCGCAGCAGCGTTTCGAGCTTGCCCCGCTCCCCCGAGCGCACCAGCCGGTCCAGCTCGTCGGCGCTGCGGTCCCCGAAGTGGCCGCCGTCCGCGTGGACGCGGGCGACGTAGTCGGGGGTGTAGAGGGACTGGAGGGTCTCGGTCTGGACCGCCGCCATGGTGCCCTGGTAGGCCCGGTGCCAGCCGGTGGACCCGTCGCGGTCGGCTTTGGTGAAGCGTGCGTAGCCGGCGAAGAGCTCGTCGGCTCCGTCGCCGGTGAGCGCCACCTTGAAACCGGCCTCGTGGACGGCTTCGAACAGGGCGAAGGTGCTGAGGCTGTGCGGGGCGTTGTTGGGTTGGTCGAGGTGGCGGATGAACCGCTCCACGAGCTCCGGGAAGCCGGCCGGGTCCAGGAGCACCTGGTGGTGCTCGGTGCCGCAGTGGCGGGCGACCTCCGCGGCGTAGTGGCGTTCGTCGGCCGGCCAGTCGCCCTGGTAGGCGATGTTGAACGAGGCCACGTCGGACACCAGGTGGGCGGCCAGGGCCGTGGTGTAGCTGGAGTCGAGGCCGCCGCTGGTGATGACGCACACGGGGACGTCCGCGTCGAGCATCCGGCTCATCTCGTCGCGCAGCAGCCCGTCGAGCATCGCCCCCGCGGCGGCCACGGACGGCTCCCCGCCGGGCCAGTCGACTTCGGCCTCGGTGAGCGCCGTACGGGTCAGGGAGAGCCGGCCCGCGGCGAAGCGCAGGGCCGAACCGGGCTCCAGCGTGCGCACCCGGGTGTACACGGTGCCGGGGCCCCAGACCGCCTTGCCGCCGAGGTAGCGGTCGACGGCGAGCGGGTCGATCTCGTCGGGGAAGTCGGGGAAGCGCCGCAGGGCCTGGAGTTCGGAGGCGAAGCAGAGGCGGCGCCCGTCGGCCGAGCGGTAGTAGTAGAGGGACTTCATGCCCGCGTGGTCGGTGAACAGCTTCAGGCAGGGTTCGCCCCGGCCGTCGACCACCGCGATCGCGAACATGCCCTCCAGGCGGGAGACGAAGGCGTCGCCGTACAGCTCGTACAGCGGCAGCAGGACGTCACCGTCGCAGTCGCCCTCGAAGGAGTAGCCGTGCGCGGCGAGTTCACGGCGCAGCTGCCGGTGGTTGTAGATCTCGCCGTTGAACACGCAGTTGAGCTCGCCGCGGACGAAGGGCTGGTGCCCGTGGGCGATGCCCTGGATCGCGAGCCGGTTGTTGCCCAGCGCCCATCCGTCGCCGAGGCCGGCGGTCTGCTCGTCCGGGCCGCCCTCGCGCATCGCGTCGGCGACCGCGTCCATTACGTCGCGGCCGAAGGGCTCGCCGCCGAAGCACCCGTAGATTCGGCACATGGGTCACACCTCCGTCTGGGGGCCGGCGCCGGCGGGGGCGAGTGCGCGGCCGTTGCTCTGGCGGGCCGTCGGATGGTGTCGGCCGAGGAACTCGACGACGATCTCGACCTGGCGCAGGATGTCGTCGAGCTGTGCCGGGGTGGGGTTGACGCCGTGGCCGTCGAGCGCGCTGTTGCCCGTCTTGAGGTAGACGGGTGCGGCGACCCGGACGATGTCGGGTGCCTCGTAAGTGCGGATGAATCCGCCGGACATCCGGGGGTTGTCGACATGGCAGTCGAGCGGGATGGTGACCGCCTGCCGCAACGCCGCGATCATCGGCAGCGTCAGGTCCCGGACGGGGTTGAAGCTGTTCGCGCCGAGCATCTCCAGCATCTGCGCGGAGGCCGGATTGCCCTGCCCGCAGTGCGCGGAGACCTTCAGGTGGAGGTCGGGTGGCAGGTCACCGGCGGTGCGCAGGCGTCCGAGCACCCACAGCAGGCCCTCGTCGTAGACGACGAAGCCGCGTACGCCGAGCTCGATGCCGCGTTTGACGTCCTCGACGGCGCGCACGATCTGCTCCTGGCCGCGCAGCCGGTAGCCGATCCTTGATCCTTCCGTGGTCTGCACGCTCGCGCCGATGTCGTAGCCGGCCCGGGGGCCCACCGACATCAGGATCTCGGCGCCGTACTCCCGGCCGAGGGTCACGTACTCGCTGATCTCCCGGGCCGTGTGCCGGTACATGCCGCGGGTCTCGGTGATGCGGTTGATGGTGAAGCCGCGGCGGCGGCTCTCGGAGAGCAGCGTCTCGGCGGCCTGCACCGAGTTGACGGTGGGCACCTCGACGCGGAAGTGGCCGCCGTCGGCGAAGGCCGCGGTGGAGCCCGGCATGCCCTGCGCGTCCCCGTCGGGCAGTCCCAGCAGTTCGAGCTGCCGGCGGGTCTGCTCGTAGAAGGCGTGGGGGGTGGCGGTCATCGTGTCACCTCGATTCCGAGCTGTTCGGCGGTGCGGGCGACGATCTCCTCGGCGATGCGGATCGACGCGGCCCGGTCGGTGTGCACGACCTGGACCTCGCCGAAGTTGCCGAGGTTGCCGCGGCAGGGAAGGAGTACGTCGCCCTCGGGGAAGCGGACGGTCAGCGAGTGGAGGCTGTCGCCGTACTCCGCGGCCGCCCAGCCGAGGTCCGGTACGCGCTCCGGGGTGGGGGTGGTGTCCGCGGCACCGAACCAGCGGACGGTCGCGTAGTGGGTGAAGGCGGTCGGTCCCCGCTCGATCTCCTCGTTCAGGTGGATCCGTACGAGGAGTTCGAAGATGTCGCCACCGCCCGCCAGCCGGAAGAGGTTGGGCAGGCAGGAGCCCATGATGCGGGGGTTGAGCTCGATGAGCCGCGGGGTGCCGTCCGTGGCGAGCATGACCTCGACGTGGAAGATGCCGAGCCGCAGCCCGAGCGCGCCGACCACGGCCTCCGCGAACTCCATGACACGGTCATGGTCCTCGGCCGGGATCCCGGCGGGGATCGTCGTGCCGGTCTCCAGCGCCTCGTGCCGGTGCCAGGTGGAGCGCTCGCTGACGGCCAGGCGCAGGAACCGGCCGTGCGCGAGGCCGATCTCGGCCGAGACGAAGCGGCCGGTGAGGTACTCCTCGACGAGGATGCCCGCGTCGTACCCGCCGCCGTCCGCCGCCTGCTCCAGGACGCCGCGCAACTGCGCCTCGCCGGCGATGACGTGGGCGCCTTCGCTGCCCGAGCCCCGGGCCGGCTTGACCACCACGGGGTATCCGGTGGCGGCGGCGAACGCGGCGGCCTCCTCGAAGCCGCCGACGACCGCGTGGCGGGTGCGGTCGACTCCTGCCGCGGCGAGGATCTCCCGGCAGCGGTTCTTCTGCTTGGCGGCCGCGGCGGCCGCGGCGTCCGTGAACGGTACGCCGATCTCCTCGGCGATCCGTGCGACGGGTACGACCAGGGCGTCGACCGTGGCGACGAAGCCGTCGACCGGCCGCTCCTCGTGGACGGCGTGCACGCAGGTGCGCAGGGCGTCGGGGTCGGTGGCGTCCTTCAGGACGTGGACCGTGTCGACGAACCGCGCGTACGGGGAGGAGTCGAAGTCGATGTTCTGGGACTGCTCCATCAGCAGGGAGCGGATGAGGGTCACGTGGTGGCCGAGCCGGTGGGCCGCCTCGAACGCGGGGGCGTTGCCGGCTTTCCAGGTCACGAACACGACGTGCTTGACGTGCGGATGTGTCATCGCGGTCATCGCGTCTTCCTCGCGAATCGCTGGCCGATCCGGACGTAGCCCGGGATGTCGGTACCAGGGGTGGGGATGAAGGAGATCGAACCGGCGAGGATGTTCTTCTTCGACATGGAGCTGAAGCCGCCCGCACCGGACAGGACGAGGTCGCCCTCGTCGAGCTGCAGCCACGCGCCGTCCGCCTGGCGTTCGGAGTACTCGTAGCGGAGGTGGTCGGTGCCGCGCAGGACGTTCAGCCGGTAGCCGTCGGAGTCGTACAGGCCCGCGCAGTCGTCGAGTCGCATCTCGAACGGCCGCCCGGTCCGGATGAGCCCCTCGCCGGTGAGGGCACGCAGCAGGTCCTCGTAGAGGCCGAAGGCGGGGTAGGCGTTGGCGAGCAGCAGCAGGAAGGAGCGTTCCTCGGGGAAGATCTGGATGAAGTTGTGGTGGCCGCTGCCGTTGGAGTTGAACCCGAAGGCGGTGGGGCCGAACATCAGCCAGCCCAGGCCCCAGGCGTGCATGAAGTGGTGGCCGGGCACGGGGATCTGCGGGGTGCGCATCTGCTGCGCGAGTTCGGCGGACAGCAGGCGCTCGCCGCCGGGGGCGATGCCGTCGTCGAGGGCGAGCCGGGCGATCTTGGCGAGTTCCTCAAGGGTGAGGCAGACGGAGAACGAGCCGGCGGCGTCGTCGGCGATGGTCTGCTTCGGCGGATCGTGGCGCAGGTAGGCCTTGGCCTGCTCGTTCCACACGTAGCCGACGGAGACGGCGCCCTCGTAGTGGCCGCCCTCGGTGAGGGTTTCGGGGATCTCCTTGATGCCGAGCGGGGTCAGCATCAGCTCGTTGACCGCGCGGCGCCAGGGGACCCCGAGCAGCTTCTCGATCAGCGCCGCGACGATGGAGGTGCCGACCGCCGAGTAGGCGAACACCTCGCCCGGTTCGAAGAGCTGGCCGTAGCCGGCCAGCGTGCCGATGTAGGTGTCGAGGTCCGGCAGGTCGGTGTCGTTCCAGACCTCGTACGAGTCGTCGACACCGCTGGTGTGCGACAGCAGGTGGCGCAGGGTGACCCGTACGGTGCTCCCGTCGCGGCGCCGCAGCGCCTGCGGCAGCAGTTCGTGGAGCGGCTGGTCGAGGCCGAGCAGGCCGCGGTCGACGAGGCGCAGCGCGACGAAGGCCAGCATGGGTTTGGTGATGCAGGTGATGCGCTGCCTGGTCGTGGCCGTGTACGCGGCCCCCGTCTCGGTGTCGGCGACGCCGTGGTACGTGAACTGCAGGGCGCCGTCCCGGAAGACGGCGGCTCCCGCGCCGGGGACGCCGTGTCCGCGGCCGGACTCGCGCAGGGTCTCCGCTACGGCGCGCAGCCGCGCCGCGGGGCCGTCGGCCGTGAGGGTGCGGTCCTCGGGCTGCTGCTCGCGGGTGCGGCGCAGCAGTGCGGCCTGGTCGGTGAGGGTGGGGTGGCCGTAGATCTCGGCGACGCGCACGGCCCGGCCGGCGGCGTCCGAGAGCCGGGCGGCCAGCAGGTTCGCCAGCAGGGAGTGGCCGCCCACGGAGAAGAAGTCCAGGTCCGGGGAGATGCGGGTCAGACCCAGCAGGTCGGCCCAGATCCGCGCGACCTCCGCCTCGTCGGGGTCGTCGCCGGTGAAGGCGGCCGCGGCGGCCGTGCCCCAGTCGATGTCCCGGGCGGCGAGCGTCTTGCGGTCGACCTTGCCGTTGGGCAGCCGGGGCAGCCGGTCCGCCGTGAGGATCTTGGAAGGCTGCATGTAGTGGGGCAGTTTGGCCCGCAGGTGCTCGCCCATCGCCTCGGTCGTGACGTCGGCGCCGTCCAGGCCGACGTAGCAGACCAGCCGGGTGTCGCCGTCGGTGCGCACGGCCAGGGCGGCGACGTCGCGCAGGCCCACGACCTCGCGCAGCACGGCCTCGATCTCGCCGAGTTCGATGCGGAAGCCGCGCACCTTGACCTGGTTGTCCTTGCGGCCGAGGAAGCGCAGTTCGCCGTCCTCGGTCCAGCGGGCCAGGTCACCGGTGCGGTAGAGCCGCCCGCCGGGCACCGCGCCCAGGTGGGCGGGGGCGGGGACGAAGGAGGCGGCGGTGCGGTCGGGGTCGTTGATGTAGCCGCCCGCCAGGCCGTCTCCACCCAGGTGGAGTTCACCGGCGGCACCCTGCGGGGCGAGCCGCCCGTGCGGGTCGAGGAGGTAGGCGACCGTGTTGAGGAGGGGCACGCCGATGGTGGGGGCGTCGGCGGTGGGCCCGGTGAAGCACTTCCAGGTGGAGTACGTGGTGTCCTCGGACGGCCCGTACAGGTTGTAGAGGCGGGTGACGGCGGTGCTCGCGAAGGCGGCGTTGACGAGCTCCTTGGAGAGCGGCTCGCCCGCCACGTTCAGGACGCGGACCGAGTCCGGGACCGCCGCGCGCTGGAGCAGTACGCCCAGGGCGCTGGGCACGGTGTTGACCAGGGTGGGCCGCAGCCCCTCGTCCTCGGTGAGGGCGAGGACGTTGTCCACGACGACGACGCAGCCGCCGCGGGTGAGCGGGGCCCACAGCTCGTACACCGACAGGTCGAAGTTGAGTGAGGTGGAGAACAGCACCCGGGCCAGGTCCTCGGAGCTGTACGTGTCCTCGGCCCAGGCGAGGAGCGCGACCACGTTGCGGTGGCTGATCACCACCCCCTTGGGCAGGCCCGTGGAGCCGGAGGTGTAGATGAGGTGGGTGGTGGCGTCCTGGTCGACGGTGAGGTCCGGCGGGGCGTCGTCCTGCGCGGAGGCCTTCTCCCACAGTTCCGCCCAGGGGAGGGCGTCGGCCGCCACTCCGCCGAGCCAGGCCGGGGCGGTGTCGCCCTCGTGGACGACGGCGGCCATGTCTGCGGTCGCGGCGATGGCGCTGAGCCGGTCCGCGGGGTAGGCCGGGTCCAGCGGGACGTAGGCGCAGCCCGCCTTGTGGACGGCGAGCAGCAGAACGACGCTGCGGGCGGAGCGGGCCAGCGAGAGTCCGATGCGGGATCCGGGGGTGATGCCGTGGGCGGCCAGCGCCCGGGCCAGGCGGTTGGCCTGGCGGTCCAGTTGCCGGTAGGTGAAGGCGGCGCCCTGCCCTTCGACGGCCGGGGCGTGCGGGGTGCGGGCGGCCTGTGCCTCGACGAGGGCGTGCAGCGGGGTGTCCCGGGCGTACGGGCGGGCGGTGTCGTTGAGCCCGGTCAGCAGGTGGAGCCGCTCGGCGTCGGAGAGCAGGGCCAGTTCGCCCACGGGCGCCTGCGGCCGGCGGGCGGCGTCGCGGAGCAGGGTGCTCAGGTTGGCCGCCATCCGCGCGGTCAACTCGGCCGTGAACAGCGCCCGTTCGTAGTGCAACGTGAACTGTGCGCCCTCGGACGTGAGTCGGGCTTCCAGGAGCAGTGCGAAGCCCTCGGGCAGGGCCTCGGCGCCGTCGGTTTCGACGTAGCCGGCGTGCAGCCCCGTACCGAGCTCAGGGAGGTCACCGGCTGTGCTGCGGCGGGCCGCTTCGGCGTAGCGGGCGCCGAGCGCGGCCGCTGTCTCGGAGAGCGTGGCGTCGTACGCGAGGGGCGAGCGTACGGCGACGGGCCGGTCGGCGGGCACACCGGGCGCACCGCCCGCCCGTGCCAGCACGATGTCGTCCTGGCCGCTGTAGCGGTGCACGAGGACGGTGAACGCGGCGTGGACCTGGTCCGAGAAGCCGGGTCCGGCGGGCTCGCCGGACCAGGTGTGGGTACCCGTGCCCGTCCGGTCCGGGCCGCCGGGACCGGGGTCCCTGACGGGCAGTTGCAGGGCCGGCGTCTCACCGTCCGGTACCCCGGCGGATGAGTCGGCGTGAATATCGCCCACGGTCGTTGTCCCCCTGGTCTGATGTGTTTTCGGGCAGGCTGAATTCACCCGCGACGGAATGCGGCTGGAATGGTCCGCCTTTTCCGCGCGCCGTTTTCACCGATGCGGGAATCGGGCGCGGAAGGAAATACGGGTCAGGTGAATTCAGGAAAGACTGCGGTGATTACCCGGATATCGGGCGCACCGGCCGCGCGCTCAGGCGGCGACGGGGTCCTGTGCGGGCCGGGCGCTGCGCCGGGCCCAGTCCACGACGAAGGGCATGGCGGCACCCACCAGCGCGAAGCCGACGGCCATGATCACCCACCCGGTGGTGCCGTGCTCGATGGCGAGCCAGGTCAGGAGGGCGGGCGCGATCATCTTGCCCAGGTCGGCGCCCATGGCGTACGTGCCCTGGTACTGGCCCTGCGCATGCTCGGGCGCCAGCCCGAAGGCCATGCCCCAGCTGCCCGCGGACTGCCTGATCTCGCCGAGGACGTGCGCCAGGGCGCCGACCAGGAGCAGGGCGCAGGCGAGCACCGGCGAGGCGCCTTCGGTGAGGGCGAAGACGATGCAGGCGATCGCGAGGCAGAAGGATCCGGAGCGCGAGGCCCTGGCGGCGGCGGGCGGGTCGTCCGTCCCGCGGGCCGCCCTGACCTGCAGCAGCACCACGGCGATGGTGTTGGTGAGCAGGATCGCGGCGATCATCCAGCGGGGAGCGCCGGTGTGGTGCAGCACCCACAGCGGCAGGACGACGTCGAGCAGCAGGTTGTGCATCGACAGCAGCCCGTCCAGGGCCACGAAGGTGAGGTAGGGCCGGTCGCGCAGGACCGTCAGGGCCGGTCCGGGGCGGGCGGGCTGCGGCTCGACGGCGGGGAGCAGCAGCGTCAGCAGGCCCGTCACCAGGTAGGTGGCAGCGTTGAAGACGACGGCCAGCTGGTAGGCCCGGACGGAGTCGACGGTCAGGAGCAGGCCGGCCAGGGCGGCGCCCACGGACACGCTGACGTTGCTGGTGGCCCGCAGGTAGGCGCGGACCGAGACCCGCTCCTCCGGGGGGACGAGCCCGGCGACCATGGCCATCCGCGCGCTGCGGCTGGCGCTGTAGGCCACGGCCTGCACGCTCACCACGATCACGTACATGACAAAGCCGTGGACGGCGAGAAGGGCGGCGGTGAGCGGCCCGAGGGCGAGGAAGGACCAGATCTGCACGGAGCGGGGGCCGACCCGGTCGGCCAGGTGCCCCGTCGGGGCGCTCACGGCGAGGGCGATGCCGGCGGCGACGCCGACCCCGATGCCGAACTGGCCGGGCGACAGGCCCAGGACCGTCGTCGCGTAGATCGCGTTGAGTGCCATCCACAGGCCTTGGCCCATGGTGTGCACCAGGGTGATACCGGTGAGGGTACGTGCGGGTCCGCGCGAGGGAAGCAACCGGCTCAGCATGGTCCTGCCACACCGTGGTCCGCACGGGCGGACTTCCGACCGAGAGCCGGGCAGTGCCGCCGGACCCCTGCTTCCGTGCACGTCAGGATCACTGACACGCCCCCACCCCTCGTTCAGCGCCATTGCCAACGACAAGATTCGGGAATTCCCCGTAATCACGGGCCAAGATCGTCGGCCCGTCGGGTTCTATCGAAACTGCGTGCGCCCCGCCGTGTCCAGGAAATGGACATGTGACCCCCGTCACAAACGAATTGACCGGGGGTCACGGCAAACATTTGAGAAAAATTATGTGGAGAGATTGTCGGTGATACCCCATCTACCGGCGAGTACGGCGCGTCTTGGCGGCGCGGATGCGGCCGGACGGGAAGGCGGCAGCGCATCGGGAGACGAACTCGCGGCCGTAACACACCGCGGCGGCAGTCCGGTTCACGCCGAGCACGGCCGTGTACCGCCGTTCCAGGGGCAGTTCGGCGAGCGGCCGATCAGATCGGCCGGTCGGGGCGTGGCGCCACCCTCCGGGGGACGCCGGGCGGGTGCGGTCCGGGCCGGTCTGTACGATCTGTCGGTCCGACCCCGCATCGGCAGGAGACCACACCATGACGATCCATCGGCCGGGGCTGCCCGGAGACCTGCCGCCCGCGGAACTGCTGTGGGCGCGCTGGGCGTTGGTCGCGGTACTGGAGGCGACCACGGAGGCGGAGAGCCGCGGACGGCACCGCACCGGCCATTGGATCGACGACACCGGCCTGCACCTCGACGACTGCGGCTGCACCTGGTGGACCCTGTCCCGCAGGGGCGAAGGACGCTACGTGCTCTACGGTGAGGACGAGTCCAGCGGCGTCAAGTGGCACGAGCCCGCCATCGACATGCTCGCGCAGGCCCCGGACTGGCTTCCGTACGAGAAGCTGCACGACCTGCTCAGCGGCTGGGAACTGGGCTGCGTCTACTGGTACGAGAACGGCTCCTGGGCCCGCGCCCCGTATCCCGACGGCCTGCGGGACGACGGCCTGGACTGCGGCATGAGCCGCTTCGTGGACGACAGGGAGGCGCTCGCGCTGCTCGCCGACACCGCCGGCGCCGCCGCGAGCCAACTCCTGGAAGCGGCTCAGGGCTACCGGCTGACTCCCGAGGCCCTGGAAGCGTCGGCCCCCGCGACCGACGGCGACGGCGAAGCCAGCGACCTGCCGGCCATGCTGCGCGCCCTGGAGCGCGCGGGCCTCTCGGCCGCCGACCCGGTCCGGCAGTGATCCGCCCCTGCCGGATGTCCCCCCAGGCCGGCGCCGCGGGCGCGGGAAACGGGGAGGGGTGCGTGCCCGCAGCCGCCGGGGCGGTTGCCCGGGCCGCTCACCGCGGGCAGCCGCCGTATCCAGGGTAGGCCCGTCGGCCCTGAGAGGTGTGAAATGCGCCCGGCCGGGATAGTCGAAGAGGTATAGAAGGTACTTTTCCGACACGACGCGCATACAAGGGGTCACGATGCCGAACGCAGCCACGGGGACCCGCTCCCGCATCACGCTGCGCGTGAACGGCAAGGAGTACACGCTCACCGTCGACCACCGGGTGACCCTCCTGGACGCGCTCCGGGAGCTGCTCGATCTCATCGGAGCGAAGAAGGGCTGCGACCACGGACAGTGCGGGGCGTGCACCGTACTGGTCGGGGGCCGCCGCGCCAACAGCTGCCTGCTGCTCGCCGTCGCCCACGACGGCGCCGAGATCACCACCGTGGAAGGCCTCGGCGACGCGGCCGCCCCGCACCCGCTGCAGCAGGCCTTCATCGAACGCGACGCGTTCCAGTGCGGCTACTGCACCCCGGGCCAGCTCTGCTCCGCCGTGGGCATGCTCGCCGAGGCCGAAGCCGAGCGCTCCTCCCCCGAGGAACCGCTCCCCCTCGACCGGGCCGCCATCGCCGAGCGGATGAGCGGGAACCTGTGCCGCTGCGGGGCCTATCCGCGCATCGTCGACGCCGTTCAGGACGTGATCCGGTGAAGCCGTTCGCCTATGTCCGCCCCACCGCGCTCCACGAGGCCGTCGCCGCCCACGGAGGCCGCCCCGGGGCCTCGTACCTGGCCGGCGGCACCAATCTGGTGGACCTCATGAAGCTCGGTGTGGAGCGCCCCGACACCCTCGTCGACCTCACCGGCCTGCTGTCCGCCACCGTCGAGGAGACCTCGGACGGCGGACTGCGGATCGGGGCGGGGGTGCGCAACAGCGACCTCGCCGCCCACCGGCTGGTCAAGGCCCGCTACCCCGTCCTGGCACAGGCGATCCTCTCCGGCGCGTCGGCGCAGCTGCGCAACATCGCCACCACCGGCGGCAATCTGCTCCAGCGCACCCGCTGCCCGTACTTCCAGGACGTGTCCAAGCCCTGCAACAAGCGGGAGCCGGGCAGCGGCTGCGGCGCCCTCGACGGCGTCCACCGCGACCACGCCGTGCTCGGCCATTCCCCGCAGTGCATCGCGACGAACCCCTCCGACATGGCGGTGGCCCTGGCCGCCCTCGACGCCGAGGTCGACATCGAGGGGCCCCGGGGGGCGCGCACCGTGCCCGTCACGGCGTTCCACCGGCTGCCCGGGGACCGTCCCGAGCGGGACACCGTCGTGGAGCCTGGGGAGATCGTGACCGCCGTGCGCGTGCCGCCGGGCCCGGCGGGTGTCCCGTCCCGGTACCGCAAGGCCCGCGACCGGGCGTCGTACGCCTTCGCGCTGGCCTCCGTCGCCGCCGTCCTCGACCTCGACGGCGGCCGCGTACGCCGGGTGGCCCTGGCCTTCGGCGGGCTCGCGCACCGGCCCTGGCGGGCCACCGCGACCGAGGCGCTCCTGCTGGGCGCGGAGCCGGCCCCGGACACGGTACGGCAGGCCGTCGCGGCCGGCCTCGCCGAAGCCAGGCCGCTGCGCGACAACGCCTTCAAGGTCGGCCTCGCGAGCAACCTCGCCTGCGAGGTGCTGGACGCGCTGGCGCAGGAGCAGCACGGATGAGCGAGAGGCAGACCATGCATTCCACCCCCGCTGCCGGACCGGCCACCGGACCCGTCGGACCCGCCCCCGAAGCGGCCGGGGCCGCCGCCGGACCGGCCCTCGGTGCGCCCCTCGTCCGCCGCGACGGCTGGGAGAAGGTCACCGGCACCGCCCGCTACGCCGCCGAGCACACCCCGCCCGGCTGCCTGTACGCCTGGCCGGTGCCCGCCGCCATCGCCCGCGGCCGGGTCACCGCCGTCGACACCTCGGCCGCCCTCGCCCTGCCCGGCGTGGTCGAGGTGCTCACCCCGTACGACGCGCCCCGGCTGGGCCCGGCCGACGACGCGACCCTGCGGGTGCTCCAGGACACCGAGGTGCCCCACCGGGGCTGGTACGTGGCGCTGGCCGTCGCCGAGTCCCCGGAGGGCGCCGAGGAAGCCGCCGACGCCGTACGCATCACGTACGAGGCCGAGGACGCCTTCGACGTCGCCATGGCCCCCGACCACCCGGACGCCTACACCCCCGAGCAGGTCAACGGCGGCTACCCCGGCCACCGCGAGCAGGGCGACGCGGCGGGGGCCTTCACCGCCGCTCCGGTCCGCGTCGAGTGCGTGTACTCCGTGCCCCCGCTCCACAACCACCCCATGGAGCCGCATGCCGCGACCGCCCACTGGGACCCCGACAGCGGCCGCCTGACCGTGTACGACTCCAGCCAGGGCGCCGGGTACGTGCGCATGACGCTGGCCGGCCTCTTCGACCTCCCCGAGGACCGCATCACGGTGGTCTCCGAGTACGTGGGCGGCGGCTTCGGCTGCAAGGGCACCCCGCGGCCGCACGTGGTGCTGGCCGTGATGGCCAGCCGCCGCACCGGCCGCCCGGTCAAACTATCGCTGCCGCGGCGGCATTTGGCCGCCACGGTCGGGCACCGCGCCGCGACCCTGCACCGGCTGCGGCTCGGGGCGCAGGCGGACGGCACCCTGAGCGCCCTCGCGCACGAGGTGACGACGTACACCTCCCGTGTCCGCGAGTTCGTCGAGCAGGCCGCGGTCCCCGCGCGGGTCATGTACGCCGTGCCCGACCTGCTCACCACCCACCGCGTGGTCCCGCTCGACGTCCCCACCCCGTCCTGGATGCGGGCGCCTGGCGAGACCCCCGGCATGTACGCCCTCGAATCGGCCATGGACGAACTCGCCGAGGCGCTCGGGCTCGACCCCGTCGAACTGCGCGTACGCAACGACGCCACCGCCGAACCCGACAGCGGCCACCCCTACAGCAGCCGCCACCTGGTGGAATGCCTGCGCGAGGGCGCCCGGCGGTTCGGCTGGTCGCAGCACCGGACGGCCCGCAGCGAGGGCCCCCTGCTGATCGGCACCGGCGTGGCCGCCGCCACCTATCCGGTCTACATCGCCCCGTCCGCGGCCCGGGCGCACGCCCTGCCGGACGGCACGTTCCGGGTGGAGGTCAACGCCACGGACATCGGGACCGGCGCACGTACGGTCCTGGCCCAGGTGGCGGCCGACGCCCTCGGCGTCCCGGTGGACCGCGTCACGGCGGAGATCGGCCACACCAACCTGCCGGCCGGCTCGGTGGCCGGCGGCTCCTCGGGTACGGCCTCCTGGGGCTGGGCCGTCCACGACGCGTGCACCGCCCTGCTCGCCCGGCTGGACCGGCACCCCGGGCCGGTCCCGGACGGCGGCCTGTCGGTGTCGGCCGACACCACGCAGTCCGCCAAGCAGCGCTCCCCGTACGCCCGGCACGCCTTCGGCGCCCACTTCGCCGAGGTGCAGGCGGACACGGTCTCCGGTGAGGTCCGGGTCCGCAGGATGCTCGGGGTGTTCGCGGCGGGCCGCATCCTCAACCCGCTGACCGCGCGCTCCCAGCTGACCGGCGGCATGATCATGGGCTTGGGAATGGCCCTGGGCGAACACGCCACGCTGGACCCTGCGTTCGGGGACTTCGCGGAGAGCGATCTCGCCGCCTACCACGTGCCGGTGCACGCGGACGTGCCCGACATCGAGGTGCACTGGATCGACGAGCACGACAAGCACCTCAACCCGATGGGCAGCAAGGGCATCGGTGAGATCGGCATCGTCGGTGCGGCGGCCGCGGTCGGCAACGCCTTCCACCATGCGACGGGCCGGCGCATCCGCGAGCTGCCGCTCACCCCCGACCGGGTCCTGGCCGCCCTGGGCGGGCCGCCGTCGGCCGGTCACCGGATCGGCAGGGCCTGACGGGCCGGAAGTCAACGCGTAAGGGTGTCCGCCGGCCCGCCAGGCCCGGACGGCGTCGAGAAAGGGCTCACCGTATGGACTCCGACTTGCTCGGCATCTACCTCAACGACCATGTGGCCGGAGCCACGGCGGGCCTGGAGCTCGCGCGCCGTGTCGCCCGCACCCACCGGCGCTCCGCCCTCGGCCCGGAGCTTGCGCGCCTCGCGGAGGAGATCGACCACGACCGCCGCGAGTTGCTCCGGCTGATGGAGGCGCTGCGGATCCCCGTCCGGCGCCACAAGGCCCTGGCCGGCTGGGTCTCGGAGAAGGCGGGCCGGGTGAAGCTCAACGGCCGCCTGCTGCGGCGCTCGCCGCTGAGTTCCCTGCTGGAGTTCGAAGCCCTCAGGCTCGGCGTCGAGGGGAAGGCCTGCCTCTGGACGGCCTTGCTCCCGGCGGCGGCGTCCGACCGGCCGGCGTGGGAAGAGAGCCGGCTCCAGCACCTGCTGGAGCGCGCCCGCGAACAGGTCTCGCTGCTGGAAGACCTGCGACTGCGCGCCGCCGCGGCCCTGTTCGCGGACGCCGGTACGCGCTCCTGACCTGCGGGTAACGCGGTTGCCCCGCAGGAATGCCGTTGACATGATCACCGCCATGCACACCTTCCATGCACCCGACGGCACCGAACTGGCCTACCACGTGTCCGGGGACGGGCCGCCCCTGGTCTGCCTGCCCGGCGGGCCCATGCAGGACTCCGCCTACCTCGGGAACCTCGGCGGCCTGGACGCGCACCGGCAGCTGATCCGGCTGGACCTGCGGGGAACGGGCCGGTCCGCACGACCCGAGGACCCCGGCTCCTACCGCTGTGACCGGCTCGTCGGCGATGTGGAGGCCCTGCGTGCGCACCTCGGCCTGGCTCGGGTGGACGTGCTCGGGCATTCCGCCGGTACGAACCTGGCCGCCCTCTACGCCGAGCGCCATCCGGACCGGGTGGGAAGGCTCGCGCTGATCACACCCAGCCCCTTCGGCCTCGGCATCGAGGTCAGCGCCGCCGCCCGGCGGGAGACGGCCCTGCTGCGCCGGGACGAGCCGTGGTTCCCGGCGGCGTTCGCGGCCTTGGAGGACGTGATGGCGGGCCGCGCGACCCCCGACTCCTGGCAGGCCCTCACCCCGCTGCGGTACGGGCGGTGGGACGAGGCGGCCCGCGCGCACCAGGCCGCCGAGGACGGACAGCGCAACGGCGAGGCGGCGGCCGTCTTCGGCTCGGAAGGCGCCTTCGATCCGGACCGGACCCGCGCGGCGCTCACCCGGTTCGGACAGCCGGTGCTGGTGCTGGCCGGGGAGGTGGACCTGAACTCCCCTCCCCTGGCGATGGCCGGGCTCAGCGGGCTGTTCCCGCACGCCGAGCTCGTCGTCCAGCCCGGAGCCGGCCACTTCCCGTGGCTCGACGACCCGGGCCGGTTCGTCGCATCCACCGCAGCGTTCCTGGCCTGAGGGCGGCCGGTCCGTGCCGTGTCAGGATGCCGTACCGCCCAGGTGCTGCCACAGGAAGGTGTAGGCGAGCGCCTGGTTGTGGGCGGCCTGTTCGTTGTCGCTGGCGCCGCCGTGGCCGCCGCCGGTGTTCTCGTGGAACAGCACGCGGTGGCCCAGCTCGCGCAGGCGGGCCGCCGTCTTGCGGGCGTGCCCGGGGTGGACGCGGTCGTCGCGGGTGGAGGTCATGAGCAGCACGGGCGGATAGGCCTGCCCGGCAACCAGGTTGTGGTACGGGGAGAGGTCCTCCAGGTGCGGTCGGTCGGCCGCGCTGTCGGGGTCCCCGTACTCCGCGACCCAGGACGCGCCGGCGAGCAGCCGGTGGTAGCGGAGCATGTCCAGGAGCGGGACCTTGGCGACGATCGCGCCGAACAGCTCCGGGTACCGCACGAGCATGGCGCCCATCAGCAGGCCCCCGTTGCTGGCGCCGGTGATGCCGAGCCGGTCGGGGGTGGTGATGCCCCGGGCGATGAGGTCGGCGGCGACGGCGGCGAAGTCCTCGAAGGCCCGTACCCGGTGGGCGCCCAGGGCGGCCTGGTGCCAGGCCGGGCCGTATTCGGCGCCGCCGCGGATGTTCGCGACGACGAAGGTGCCGCCGCGGGCCAGCCAGGCGCGGCCGGTGACCGGGCTGTAGTACGGGGTCTGCTGGTCGCGGAAGCCGCCGTACCCGTAGAGCAGCGCGGGACCGGGCCGGCCCGGCCGGTCGGGTCCGACCACGAAGTAGGGCACGGCCGTGCCGTCCGGGGAGCCCGCGAAGAACTGCCGGACGGTCAGACCGTCGGCGTCGAAGCGGACGGGGGCCTGCTTGAGGACCTCTCCGTCGCCGCCGACGTGGCCGTAGGTGAGGGTGGAGGGCTGGAGGTAGCCGTCGACGTTCAGGAAGTACTCGTCGCTGACGTCCGGGTCGGTGTCGGTGACGCCCGCCGAGGACAGCGGCGGTACGTCGGCCAGCGGCCGGCGGCTCCAGCCCTCCGGGCCCGGGGTGAGGACCTCGATCCGGGTGGCGACGTCGGCCAGCGTCTCCACGATCAGGTGGTGGCGGGTCCAGCAGTGGCCCGCCAGCGCCGTGTGCGCGTCCGGCGCGAACAGGACGTGGGCGCTGCGGTCCCCGGCGAGGAAGCCCTCGAAGTCGAAGGCGAGCAGCGAGCCGGCCGGATGGCCGAGCCAGGGCGTCTTCGGGGTGACGATGAGCCACTGCCGGTGGGCGTACTTCCCCGCGTCGTCCGGTACGTCGATCTTCACCAGCGTGTCGCCCTCGGCGAGCAGGTGGAGCTCGTGGTGGAAGAAGTCGGTGGCGCGGGAGACGAAGTCCCGCTCGTAGCCGGGTGTCGCATCGCGCCAGCCGGTGGCCGAGACGTCCGAGGCCTCGGCTTCGAAGACCGGCTCGGCGTCCTGCGGCGCGGTGCCCCGGCGCCAGCGCCGGACCGTACGCGGGTAGCCGGAGGCGGTCACGGAGCCCGGCCCGAGGTCGGTGCCGAGGAAGACGGTGTCCTCGTCGATCCAGCCGATACGGGTCTTCGCCTCCGGCAGCCGGAAGCCGTCTTCGACGAACTCCCGTGCGTCCAGGTCGAATTCGCGGACCACGACGGCGTCCGAGCCGTCCCGGGACAGCTGCACCAGGGCACGCCGGTAGTCCGGATACCGCACCCCGGCCCCGGCCCATACCCACTCCTCCCCCTCCGCGGCCGCGAGGGCGTCGACGTCGAGGAGCACCTCCCAGGCCGGGTCGTCCTTGCGGTACTGCTCCAGCGTCGTACGCCGCCACACGCCCTTGGGCCGGTCGGCGTCGCGCCAGAAGTTGTAGAGGAACGCCCCGCGGCGGACGGTGTAGGGGATGCGGTCGGCGTCGTCGAGGACCTCGCGCAGCTCGGCGCGCAGCGCCTCGAAGCGGGGGTCCCCGGTGAGCGCGGCGGCGGTCCGGGCGTTCTCCTCCCCCACCCAGGCCAGCGCGGCCTCACCCTCGATGTCTTCCAGCCACAGGAAACGATCTTCAGCAGTCACCCCCTGATTGTGCCGCCCTGCGCGCCCTGCCGGGGGCGACTCCCCGCAAGCTTCCCGGCCGGGCCCGCGCAGAGGGGCCTCAGGCCGAGAGCGGGCGGTCGTGGGCGCGGACGGGGGCCGGGAGCTCCGTGGCACCGGTCAGGTAGCGGTCGACCGCGGCGGCCGCGGCCCGCCCCTCCGCGATGGCCCACACCACGAGGGACTGCCCGCGTCCGGCGTCACCGGCGACGAACACCCCCTCCGGCCTCCGACGGGCGTCCCGGGAGGCCGTCTCGCCGGGCGGGCGCGGTCCGGCCTGCGGACGCGGTCCGGCGAGGGCCGCGAAGTCCGCGTCCCGTGCGAAGGCGCCGTGTGCATCGCGGCTGAGCGCGAGCTGCTCGCCGAGGCCGCCGGCCCGCTGGGGACCGGAGAAGCCGAGGGCGAGCAGGACCAGCCCGGCCTCGATCACCCGCTCGGTCCCCGGGAGCGGCGCTCTGGCCGCGGGCTCCACCGCCGTCAGGTGCAGGGCCCGTACCCGGCCCGCCTCGTCGCCGTCGAAGTGCACGGTGGCGGAGGAGAAGAGCCGGGGGTCGGCGCCGTCGCGTCCGCGCGCCTCCTCGTGGGCGTGGGAGATCCGGTAGACCTTCGGGTACACCGGCCAGGGCTGTGCGGCGGGCCGCTCGGGGCCGGGCTCGGGGTTGATGTCGAGCTGGACCACGGACAGGGCACCCTGCCGCAGGGCGGTGCCCAGGCAGTCCGAGCCGGTGTCCCCGCCGCCGATGATCACGACGTGCCGGCCCTCCGCCGTGATCGGGGGCCGGGCCAGATCGCCCTCGCCGACCCGGTTGGCGCCGATCAGGTACTCCATGGCCTGGTGGATGCCGCGCAGCCGGCGCCCCGGTACGGCGAGCTCCCTGCGCTCCCCGGCCCCGACCGCGACGACCAGCGCGTCGTGGCGTCTGCGCAGCTCGGCCGCGTCGAGGGCGCCCCCGACGTCCGCCCCCGTGCGGAAGACGGTGCCTTCGGCGCTCATCTGGGCGATCCGCCGGTTTAGCTGCGCCTTCTCCATCTTGAACGCCGGTATGCCGTAGCGGAGCAACCCGCCGAGGCGGTCGTCCCGTTCGTAGACGACGACGGTGTGCCCGGCGCGGGTGAGCTGCTGGGCCGCCGCGAGCCCGGCCGGGCCGGAGCCGATGACGCCGATGGTCCTGCCGCTGAGCCGCGCGGGCGGCGCGGGCGGGACGTATCCGCGCTCCCAGGCCTGGTCGGCGATCGTCTGCTCGACGTTCTTGATGGTCACCGGGTCTGAATTGATGGCCAGGACGCAGGAGTCCTCGCAGGGCGCCGGGCAGAGCCGGCCGGTGAACTCCGGGAAGTTGTTGGTCGCGTGGAGCCGGTCGGCCGCGGCCCGCCAGTCGCCGTGGGCGGCGTACGCGTTCCACTCGGGGATGAGATTGCCCAGCGGGCAGCCGGCGTGGCAGAAGGGGACTCCGCAGTCCATGCACCGGTTCGCCTGCTCGGACACCAGGGGCAGCAGCGTCTGCCCGGCGTGGACCTCGCGCCAGTCGCCGAGCCGCTGCTCCGCGGGACGCCCCGGGACGGGGCGCCGGGGGGTCCGCAGGAAGCCCCAGGGATCGGTCATGCGCCGCCTCCGTGGTTCTTGGGCGGGTACGACGGTTCCGACCAGGCTACGCCGCATTTGTCACGGTTTCCCGATGGCGGGGCAAAGCTCCGGTCTCACGGGACCAGCGCCTTGCCGTAAGGCGCGGTCCGCCGGACGCGGGTGCGTATCCGCCGCGGCGGCGGGAAGGCGCTCGGCGGAGCCGACGGACGGGGAAAGGAGCGGCGCCATGGGCGGCAGCATGCGGGACAAGGCCCAGCGGCCGGGTATCGGCCGCGAGGAGCAGGTGGAAGAGGCCTCCGGTGGAGGGCGCCGGACGCGGAACCGCACCGCGGAGGAGTCCACGCGGCGGCGGGAGGACGAGAGGGAGCAGGAGCGCGAGGGGAGCGGGGAGCGCCGGGGCGGCAGCAAGAAGACCTGACGGAGCACGTGGCGCGGAGGACCGGTGGCCGCTCGGTCGGCCGTCGGTGGGCCGATCGACGGTGCTCCCAGCGTGGCTGACGTGTCGTCAGTCCGCGGGATGGTGCCCTGGGTGACCGGGGACCATCCATCGAGAGGACTTTCATGCGCACCACTCTTCTCCGCAGCGGCGCAAGGGCGGCGGCCGTCACCACGCTCGCCTTCGCCACCGCGCTGGGAGGCATGGCCACCGCCGGCGCCAAGGCCGGCGAGGGCGACGGCCGCGAGTCGCAGCCGATCGAGGTCGGCATCGGAGACGAAGGCATCGAGGCCCCGTCGGATGCCGCCGGCGGCCTCGTCTCCTTCCACGTCCGCACGGACGACGAGGGCGGCCGCCAGCTGCAGCTGTTCCGCCTCCACCAGGGGGTCTCGCTGGAAACCGTCTTCGCCGACCTCAAGAAGGCCGTCAGCCGCGTCCCCGCCCAGAGCGCGGAGGGCATCACGGCGCTCCAGGACGAGGCGGAGGCGCTGGGGGGCGCCTTCGTGACCCCGGAGGTCTCCGAGACCTTCACCACGCCGATCTCGCCGGGACCGGTGGTCCTGCTCGACTTCGGCGCGTTCCTGGAGGACCCGGACGACCCGGTCTACCGGACCCTGGAGCTCCACGAAGAACCGGAGAAGAAGGAGAAGGACCAGAACGAGCTGGAGGACCTCGCGGCCTTCCCGGAAGCCGTCGTGATCGAGAAGGAGACGGCCGCCGGGCCCCGCTTCGAAGTCCACGGGCTGGCCCGGAAGTTCGACGACATCCTCGTCCGCAACTCCTCGGACGAACTGCACGAGATGCAGCTCCAGCCCGTCGAACCCGGCACCACCGACGAGGAGATCCAGGCCTGGTACGACAGCGTCGCGGCCGGCACGGCGTCCGGGAAGCCGCCGTTCGTCACCGGGCCCGCCCTCGGGCTCGGCGCCACCTCCCCGGGGCGCACGGCGCTGCTGCAGACCCATCACCTGCCGCCGGGCACGTACGCCCTGCTCTGCTTCATCCCGGACGCGGAGCGGGGCGTGCCGCACGTCGCGCTCGGCATGCACCAGGTGGTCGAGCTGACCTGACCCCTGCGGGCCTGCGCGTCAGCTGCCCGGGCGGGTGCTGATCGCGTTGCGCCAGACCGTCACGTCCAGGGTGATGTACTTGCTGGGTGAATCCTCGGAGGAGAAGCCCTGGACGGTGACGAGGCCGAGGTTGCCCGAGCCGGTCATGACGCAGAGCTGGCGGCCCTTGGACAGCTTGTTCACGTAGACCTCCTTGGTGAAGCGGGTGTCCGCCCGGCAGGAGGCGAGGGAGCCCTCCTGCCCGGGGTCCAGCAGGACCATGGTGCCGCCCGTGGTCTCCGCGTCGAGGTAGCCGCCGGTGTCGTACGAGAGGTCGTACCCGCCGTCCTCCCCCGGCTGGGGCCGCACGGTGTCGTCGCCGAACGTCAGGTGGTAACCCGCCGTGAGGTTGATGCCCTTGAAGTCGGCGGGCTTCGGATCGGCTGCGACATGCCCTCCGCCCGTCTTGGCCGCCCCCTGCGGAGAGCCGTTGCCGCTCGGGGTCTGCTGGGCGCCGCCGTCACCGGCCGCGCCGGTGGACCGGCCGCCCTTGTCGTCGTCCTTGCCGCTCAGGAGGACGTACGCCGTCCCGCCGCCCGCGATGCCGAAGACCAGCGCCGCGGCGAGCGCGAGGACGGCGCCCCGCCTGCCCGCGCGGGGCCGGGGCTGCGGCGGGGGCGCCTGGTGGCCGGGGTGCCCCGGGTAGGTCGGTGCGGGCGTCGCGTACTGGGTCGGGGCGTACGGGTGGGGCTGAGCCGGGGCGGCCGCCTGGTGCGGCTGGGCGGGGTGCGGGGGCGCCTGGTGCGTCGGCTGCTGCTGCGGGGCTGCCTGCTGCGTCGGCTGCTGGGACGGGGGCGGCCCGTAACCGGCCGGCGGGGCCGTGGGCGGGGCGACCGGCGTGGTGGGCGAGTAGCCCACGGAGGGTGCGGCGACCGGGGGCGGCGGTGCCTGGACCGGGGCCGGCGCGGCCACGCGCGCCGTGATGTCGGCGCTGACGGGGGCGGGCAGCCAGTCCTCGGGACGGCGCAGCACGGTCTCCGCGTTCGCGGCCTGGCACAGGGTGATGATCTCACCGATCGAGGGCCGGGCTTCCGGGTCCTTCGCCAGGCAGCGGCCCACCAGCTCCTTCAGCCGGTCCGGAACGGCGCTGAGCTCGGGCTCCTCGTGGACGATGCGGTAGAGCACCCCGTGCGAGGTGCCCTCCCCGAACGCCGGGGTGCCCGTCGCCGCGTACGCCGCGACCTGGCCGAGCGCGAAGATGTCGGTGGCCGGGGTGACCCGGTGGCCCGCGGCTTGCTCGGGGGCCATGAACGAGGGGGTGCCGATGGTGACTCCGCTGCCGGTGAGCGAGGTCGCGTCCGCGGCATGGGCGATGCCGAAGTCGATCACGCGGGGCCCGTCGGCGGCGAGCAGCACATTGGACGGCTTGAGGTCGCGGTGCACGATGCCGGCGCCGTGGATGACGTGCAGGGCCTCGGCCATGCCGGCGATCAGCAGCAGCACGGCCTCCACCGGCAGCGCCCCGTGGGCGACGACCGCGTCCGCCAGCGAGGGGCCCGGTACGTACGCGGTGGCCAGCCAGGGCTGCGCCCCGTCGGTGTCGGCATCGATGACGGGCGCGGTGAAAAGCCCCTGCACCCGCTGCGCGGACCGTACTTCCTGGGCGAACCGGCGGCGGAATTCGGCGTCTTCGGCGAACTCGGGCCGGATCACCTTGATGGCGACGGGCCGCCCGCCGGGCGTGTACGAGAGGTAGACCTTGCCCATGCCGCCCGCGCCGAGCCTGGCCGCGATCCGGTAGCCGGCGATGGCGGTCGGATCGTCTCCCATCAGCGGCTGGAAGACCTCGACGGCCCTGTTCCGGTCCGGCTGCTGACCGCTCATCAACTCACTTCTCCCCCGCAGAACACCTGTGACGACCGGCACCCTACCCAAGAACACCGGGCGGGCGCCCCTCGCCTCCGCGCAGGCCCGAACGGTGCGGGAGCGGCCACCGCGCGCCAGGGGGCCGAATGTCGCTATTCCGGCCCCGGCGCGCGGCGACGCGACTACTCGATGACGAGCTCGACGGGGATGTTGCCGCGGGTCGCCTTCGAGTAGGGGCAGACCTCGTGCGCCTGCTTGACCAGCAGGGCGCCCGTCTCGCCCGCGAGGGACTCGGGAAGCTCGATGCGCAGCGTGACGGCCAGGCCGAAGCCGGTGGCGTCCTGGCCGATGGAGGTCTCCGCGGTGACCGACACCTCGCCGGTGTCGACCTTGGCCTGGCGGCCGACCAGGCCCAGCGCGCTGGCGAAGCAGGCCGCGTACCCGGCCGCGAAGAGCTGCTCGGGGTTGGTGCCCTGGCCGTTGCCGCCGAGGGCCGGGGGCATGGCGAGCGCGAGGTCGATCTGACCGTCGGAGCTGACGGTGCGGCCTTCGCGGCCGTTGGCGGTGGCGACAGCGGTGTACAGGGCGTCCATCGGAGTTCCTCTCACAGGGCGGAGCGGGGGAAGCGCGGCAGCCGGTCGTCGACTGCCTCCACTAATAGACCACACAATTCAGTTGTGCACAACTAAGTGACCCGCAAGCTCTTGACGGGTAGACTTCCCCGCATGACCGAGCAGCGCACCGACACCCTTCGCGACGAGGACTTCCTCCGCCTGGACGGCCAGATCTGCTTCGCGCTCAATGCGGCGACCCGGGCCTTCGGCGGTCTCTACCGCGTCGTCCTGAAGGACCTCGGCCTGACCTATCCCCAGTACCTGGTGATGCTGGTGCTGTGGGAGCACGGCACGACGCCCGTCAAGCAGCTCGGACAGCACCTGCGGCTCGACTCGGGCACGCTCTCCCCCCTGCTCAAGCGCCTCGAAGCCGCCGGCCTGATCCGCCGTGAACGCAGCACCGAGGACGAGCGCTCCGTCCACGCGAGCCTGACCGAGGCGGGGGCGGCACTGCGCGCCCGCGCGGCCGAGGTTCCGCGCCGGATCGCGACCTCGACGGGCTTCGACCTGGCCGAGATCCGCGACCTCCAGGCCCGCCTCCACCGCCTCACCACCGCCCTCGACGCCGCCACGGCCGCAGAGGAATGAGCCCGGCGAGCCGACCGGGGCACCGGGTGGTCGCGCGGTCGGCCATCCGGCCGCCGAACTGCCGTTAGGGGCGCGTACGACCGGGCAGGCGCAGGGCACGAAGCATGCGGGAGCGACAAGGGAGGAACTGATCATGACGACTGCCCGCGAGATCATGACCGAGGGCGCCGAGTGCATCGGGGCCGAGGAGACCGTCCTGGAAGCCGCGAAGAAGATGGAGCGGCTCGGTGTCGGCGCCCTGCCGATCTGTGGCACCGACAACAAGCTCAAGGGCATGCTCACCGACCGGGACATCGTCGTGAAGGTCCTGGCGGCGGGCAAGGACCCCGCCCAGTGCAAGGCCGGCGAGTTCGCCCAGGGCGAGGCGGTCACCATCGGGGCCGACGACGACGCCGAGGAGATCCTGCACACCATGGCCCGGCACAAGGTACGGCGGCTGCCCGTGATCGACGGCCACGATCTGGTCGGCATGGTGGCCCAGGCCGATGTCGCGCGCGCCCTGCCCGAACCGAAGGTCGGTGACCTCCTGGAGGCACTGTCCTCTTGAGGCGGACAGCGGTGGCCTACGGGGAGCCGCTCGGCGGCCCCCGGTCCACCGTCCTGGCCGCCTCTCGGCGTACTGAGGAAACAGGTGACAGGTGATGGATCTCATGGACCGTACCGACCACCGGGCCGACCGCAGGGCCGATCAGGAGGAGTCGGTGGCCGCACTCGTCTCGAAGGCGTCCCGGCAGCTGACGCAGCTGGTTCACG
This sequence comes from Streptomyces sp. NPDC043680, assembly GCF_056436685.1. Lineage (NCBI taxonomy): Bacteria > Bacillati > Actinomycetota > Actinomycetes > Kitasatosporales > Streptomycetaceae > Streptomyces > Streptomyces sp. NPDC043680. The sequence continues at coordinate 54,816 of NZ_JBWKCE010000009.1, forward strand.
ACGAGCTGCGCCTCGCCCAGGCCGAGATGGCCCAGAAGGGCAGAAGGTGGAGCATCGGCGGGGGGCTGCTCGGCGGCGCGGGAGTCGTGGCGCTCCTCGCCCTTCAGGCGCTGGTGGCCACCGCGATCATCGCGCTCGCCCTGGTGCTGCCGCTGTGGGCGGCCGCACTGGTCATCGCCGCCGCTCTGCTGCTGCTCGCGGCCGTGCTCGGCGGCCTCGGCAAGAGGAAGGTGGGCCAGGCCGGCCCGCCGATGCCCGAACAGGCCATCGAGAGCGTGCGGGCCGACCTCGTCGAGATCAAGGAGAGGGCGCACCGATGACCCGGACAGCGCAGAGGCATGAACCCCAGCCCACCCGCGAGCAGCTGCGCGCCCAAGTGGCCGAGACCCGGGCGGAACTGGGGCGGACCGTGGAAACGCTGGTCGCGAAGACGGACCTCAAGGCCCAGGCGGCGCAGGCCCGCGGCCGTGCCGTCGCCGCCACGCACGAGGCGGGGGGGAAGGCGGCCCGGACCGTCCGCGACAACCGCTGGCTCGTGGCTGCGGGTGCGGCGGCGGGCTGCCTCCTGTGGATGTTGCTGCGGCACCCCGGAGGGAGCAGCCGGTGAAGACCTCGAAGATCGTCTACAAGCCGGTCGGGCTCGCCCTGGGTGCTGCGGGCGGCGCCCTCGCCGGGCTCGCCTTCAAGCAGCTGTGGAAGCGGCTCGGTCATGAGGGGGACGCCCCGAACGCCACGGACGAGGACCGCTCGTGGCGGGAAATCCTGCTCGCGGCCGCGTTGCAGGGCGCCGTCTTCGCCGCGGTCAAAGCGGCGATCGACCGTTCCGGCGCGGTGGCGGCCAAGCGCCTGACCGGCACGTGGCCCGCCTGAGTCGAAGACGGACCCTCGGCCCGGGGCGCGTTCAAACGCCCCGGGCCGGGTTTTCCCCCTGTCGGCCCATCCCGGTTGGCTCCTTCGGCGGCCGTGTCCTCTCATGGAAAGCGGACCCCCACCGATCCAGCGCAGAAAGGTGCGGCCATGTACGAGATGCGCTACGCATCAGCAGACCGACGCGAGGCGGTCTGGCACGTCCTGGCCAAAGAAGCGGCCGCGGGCACGTTGTGCGGACTCCCCCTCGTCTCCGCCTCGAAGACCGCCCCGGCCGGTGCCGGGGAACGCTACTGCGCGGCCTGCATGGAAGCCTTCGGAGCCGTGGTGCACGGCCGCGGGGCGGGCGCGGGACCGGCGGTGGCGGGCAGGGCCTCGGAGCCGGCCCTCGGGACCTGAGCCGCCGGCCCGGCCTTCAGTCGAGTGCTGCGCCCCCGGAGGCGGCGTCCTCGTCGGCGTTCTCCGTGAGGGTGAAGAGGGCGCCGTCCGGGTCCCGCAGCGTGACCTGGTGCCGGCTGCCCCGGGGCTCGGGATCGGAGACCGTCTTCCCGCCGAGCGAGGTGGCGGCCTGCACCGCGCCTTCGAGCCGGTTCACCCGGAAGTGCACGTGCCAGCGCGGCCGCGCCTGGGGGCGCAGCGCCGCGACCTCGACCGGCCCGCTGTTCAGGCGGGCCACCGCCTCGCCGTCGTGGCGCAGGACGACCTGGTCCTCCTCGTAGGACACCTGGCACGCGCCGGGTCGGCTGCTGGCCCACTCCAGGACCTCGCCGTAGAAGATCGCGGCGTCGAAGGCGTTGCGCGTGCGCAGTTCCAGCCAGGCCGGCGCGTGCCCGTGGCCCACCCGCCAGCCGGAGAACACGAAGCCCTCCCAGATGCCGAAGACCGCGCCCTCCCGGTCGGCTGCAAGGGCCCCGCGGCCGCCGGTCTCGAAGGAGACCGGGCCGACGGCGACCGTTCCTCCGCGCTCCCGGATCCGGGCCGCGGTGGCGTCGGCGCTGCCGACGGCGAAGTAGGAGGTCCAGGCCGCCGGAACCGCCAGGTCTCCGGCGAGGGCGCCGATGCCCGCGACGGGCGCCCCTTCGAGTTCGGCGACGGCCAGCCCCTCGCCGGGACGGCCGGGCCGGAAGGTCCAGCCGAGTACGGCTCCGTAGAACCGCTGGGCCGCTTCGAGGTCGCGGGCGGTCAGACTCACCCAGCACGGAGCTCCGAAGACATCCGTCATGCGCACCTCTCCTGCCGAGACATTGCGGGCTCCGCGTCCCCCCGCCCTTTCTAGCGAACCCCCGCCCAGCCCGGAGCGCCACACGCCGGGCCGGCGCGTCCGGGCTTGGCGCAGACCGGCCGGCCGTGTGCGCAGGGCGGCGGGACGAGCGGGGCGACGCCTGCCCGGAAGCGGAACCGCCCTGCGTGCAGCCCCGGCGACTCGGAGGCCGGGACCACGCCGGACCGCCTCGACGACGGCACGAGCTGCCCGCCGACGCCGATCACGGCGCCCGGCGTGCCCGCGGTGTCCGTGTCCGGGAGGCGGCTCGGCACTCCCCCGGGCCCCCGAGGCCCGGGGGACCGCCGCCCGGCCGTCCGCCGCGCTCTCCCCGGCGGTCAGGCGGGGGTGATGTTCTCCGCCTGCGGCCCCTTGTGGCCCTGGGTGACGTCGAAGGTCACCGCCTGCCCCTCGCGCAGCTCCCGGAAGCCCGCTGCGTTGATCGCCGAGTAGTGGGCGAAGACATCAGGGCCGCCACCGTCCTGCGCGATGAACCCGAAACCCTTCTCCGCGCTGAACCACTTCACCGTTCCCGTAGCCATGTCCGATGTCCTCCTTTACGACGTCCACCATCCGCACCGCGCGGACGGCACAACGCGCCGCCCCGGCCCACCGGCAGATGGCGGATCAGGGCGACCGAGCGGACGGTACACCGCGACCCGACCGCCTCCGAGAACAAAGGCGACGCTCCGCGCGGGCTCACCCGAAGGGACTACCACCATCTGGTTGGCGCACCGGCGCCGGCGCGAGGACGGAGGCTCAGGCGCCGAGCCGGGTCAGGAGGGGCTCGCGGTGCAGCTCGGCTATCGGCGCGAGCAGGTCCGGATGGCGCAGGAGCGCCGCCGCCTGCCGGTCGCCCGGCGCGGGCTCCGTGAGCCGGCGGAAGGCGACGGGGAGCGCCCCCACGTGGTCCGTCGCGCTCACGGCCTGCGCCGCGGCCGCGGCCAGGGACGGCACGCTCAGCAGGCAGGCGGCCCAGCTGGCGACCACTTCGTCGACCCAGGAACGCCAGGCGTGCTCCTGCGGCTCGCCGGGCCCTGTGGTATGGGCGTCCGCTCCGGTGATCCAGTCGAGCCGGTCCGAACCGCCCGGGCCGGTCAGGGCGACCAGCTGGACGTCGAGCTCCGTCGGGTACCGCAGCCACGCGGCGAGCGTGACGGCCTGGCGAGACTGGACCTCCGCGAGGCTGCGTTCGAGGGCGCCCCGGCCGGAAGGGTAGGCGCGGGTGAGCCACTGTGCCGTCGCCGCTATGAGGGGCGACAGGGAGAAGTCCGTGGGCACGGCGGGCCTCCAGGCCGGTCTGACGAGTGGTACATCACCATAACGGCGGTATCACCCGAATTGGAATGGAGCAGGGCCCTTTCCCGTGGTGGCCTGGGCCACAGCCCCGACACGCGGGAGGGGGCAAATCCCCGGCGTGTCCCCCGGCGTCGATTTCATTGGGAAGCCGACAGGACCACGGATCACCGATCGAGGAGAACGCGATGGGACATGGCGGCGACGTCATCGCAGAGCTGACCACCGACCACCGGGAAGTGGAAGAGATCTTCGGCAAGATCGAGGGGATGCCCTCCGGCGACTCCCGCCGGAAGACCCTCGCGGAGCAGGCCATCATCGAACTGGTGCGGCACTCGGTCGCGGAGGAGTCGTACCTGTACCCGGCCGTACGCGAGCAGCTGCCGGACGGCGACATGATGGCGGACAAAGAGCTTGAGGACCACGCGGCGGCCGAGCGCACCATGAAGGAGCTGGAGGGCTGCGAAGCGGACGACCCCCGCTTCGACACGCTGATGGTCAAGCTGATGACCGAGATCCGGGAGCACATCGCCGACGAGGAGAACAACCTCTTCCCCCGGCTGCGTACCGCCTGTACGCCCGAGATGCTGGGCGAGCTGGGTGACAAGGTGCGCACCGCCAAGAAGACCGCGCCGACCCGCCCGCACCCGTCCGCCCCGGACAAGCCGCCCGCCAACAAGCTCCTCGCCCCGGGGGTCGGTATGGTCGACCGGCTGCGCGACATGATGACGGGCCGCGGCAAGTCCTGACCGACGGCCCGGGCCCCCCGGCCGGTACCGGTGACGCCGCGCCCGACGGGGTGCCGGCGGGCGCCGGGACCCGACCGGCCGCCGGGACGACCGCCTCGTGTGACGGGCCCGCCGCCGGGCCCTCCCGCCCGCCGGGGCCGCGGAGGGGCCACCCGGCGGCTGCGGCTGCGGCTGCGGCTGCCCATGAGCGGCCGGGGGGGCGGGACGGGGACAATGGAGGGGTGGACGCGTCGGCGCCCGCCCTGGAGCGGCTGCGGGAGCAGCTCGGCCGCGGTCTGTTCGCCCGTGTCGCGGGACCTGCCGGGCCGAGGAACCGCGCGCGGATCCACGGCACCCCGGGCCCGCGGTGGTTCGGTCCGGAGCGCCCCGTCCGCCGGGTCCACGGGGATGCCTCGATGTTCATCGGCGGGCTGAGCGCCCTGCTGCTGCAGTCGCTGCACCCGCTGGCCATGGCCGCGGTGGCGGCGCATTCCGGCTACCGCGGGGATCCCTGGGGCCGGCTCCAGCGCACGAGCACCTTCCTGGCCGTGACCACGTTCGGTACGGCGGCGGACGCCGAGGCGGCCGTCGCCCGGGTGCGTGCCGTCCACGAGGGGGTGCGCGGGGTGACCGCCGACGGGCAGGCCTACCGGGCGGCCGATCCGCACCTGCTGGGCTGGGTGCACGTGGCCGAGGTCGACTCCTTCCTGCGGGCTCACCAGCTGTACGGGGTCCGTCCCCTGGATGCTGCGGGCTGCGACGCCTACGTCGCCGACACCGCCCGGGTGGCGGAGGCCCTGGGGGTGTGCGACCCGCCGCGCGACCGGGCCGCGCTCGACCGGCGGCTGGCGGCCTACCGGCCGGAGCTGCGCGCGAGCCGGGAGGCCCGCGAGGCGGCGAGGTTCCTGCTGTTGCATCCGCCGCTGCCCTGGGCGGTACGCCCCCCGTACGCGGTGCTGGCGGCGAACGCGCTGGCCGTGCTGCCGCCGTGGGCCCGCGAGCTGCTGGGGTTCCCCTGCCCGCCCGTCCTGGAGCGGGCCTGCGTACGACCGGCCGGCAAGCTGCTCACGGGCGGGATCCGGTGGGCCATGAGCCAGCCGGCCGTGGCGGTTCAGCCCTCCACTCCCGTGGCGTCGTGAGGGGATCCGACCGGCTTCGATTCGGGGGAACCGCGCTGGCGCAGATAGACGGAGAGGATCGCCATCGAGGCCACGGCCAGGAACTCGGACTGCCAGTTCTGCAGGGTCCGCGACCAGAAGTCCGCGGAGGTGACGTACTGCCCCCAGCCGACGGGGTCCTGGAGGTCGCGCAGTTGCTGCTCGTCGTAGGCGGCGGTGCCCGCGATGGACTGGGCCGTCCAGGACAGCAGGAACAGCACGGCCATGACGATGCCGAGGGACCGGGAGAACAGGCTGGTGCGCCAGCCCCTGGTCGCCGCCCAGCGCGGCGAGTCGTCCTCGGCGTGCCTGCCGATCTTCTGCTTCCGGTCCGATTCGGGTCCGGCCCGGTCGAGCGGCTTGGACTCGGGGGAACCGCGCTGCAGCAGCCACACGGTGGCGAAGATGAAGAGGAAGAACTGCAGGTACTCCGACTGCCAGTTCTCCGCCACATCGACCGCGAAGTCCGAGGAGGTCAGGTAGGCGAGGAAGCTCACCCGCTGGAGACCGTCGGTCGCCAGGTGGTTGTTGAAGTCGGCGCAGCCCGCGATCGCCTGACCGGCCAGCGCGAGCAGGAAGGCCACCCCGAAGGCCAGGGTGAGGGAGTTGTCCCGCAGAAACCGGCGCATGCGCACTCCTTCCTCAGGGCGCCCCGGGGCGCGGGGCTCAGCGCACGGGGCACTCAGCGCTGCATCAGTCCGATGGCGCTGAAGTAGACCACCCCGCCCACCACGACGAGCAGGCACAGCACGAACAGCGCACGCATGGCTCCTCATCCGCCCTTCACCGTGCACTCGTAGGGCCGCCCGGCCTGTGGCTCACAGCCCGCGGCGACCACTTTCCACGCGGCACCGAACTGCGACAGGAACAGCGTGTCGCCGGGGGTGACGACCTGGGCCTGGCGGCCGTGGACGTTCACCTGCTCCGGCTCTCCCGCCGGTGGCAGGTCCATCCCGGCCAGCGCCGCCGCGCACGCCTTCTCCTGCGAGCTCTCCACCTCGGCGCGGGTCTGCGGGGCCAGTGCCGCGCAGGCCGCGGAGAAGTCGCGGGCCTTCACGGCGGCTTCGAAGGCCGCTGCCGCCGACCTGGCGTCGGCGCCGCGCTCGTCCGCCGTGCCGCATGCGGCCAGGAGGGCGGCGGCGGAGAGAGCCGCGGCCACGACGGCGAGAGTCGGCCGCCGCGGCGCCCGCGTGACAGCGGCCCTGCGGGTGCGGTGCCCCCGGGAGATGGTGTGCACGATGCGCGGCTACCCATCGAAGCGCTTCCTACACGGTTCATCCTGGATTCAGCTCGTTCAAGCCTAAATATCACTGAAATATCAGGGATGATGTCATTTCTGTAGCGCTCGGCATGCCTGCGCCGCGTGCGGGTAGCCGCTCCTCGGAACATCCGCCGCGGCGGAGGGCGCGTACCTCCGCCGCGGCCACGAAAGAAGGCGAGTGCCATGGGCTGGGCATCGTGGACGACGCATTCGGTGGCCGCCGGCCGAGGAGGGGTGGACACCCTGGAGGCGGGCGTGCTCCGGGGGGAACTGGACATCCACACCAGCTGGTCTGACGGCCTGGCAGCCGTGACGGTCCGCCCCCACGGCGGCCCGCGCTGGTTCACCGTGGCGGGTAGTCCCACGCCGTGTCCGACCGGTTACGCGAGCCGTCGTCTGCACGACGCCGTCATCGCGGCGGTGCGCGGCGAAGGCACTGCGTCGGTTCCCGGGAGCCGCCCCCGGCCGCCGCAGCGGCGGGAAGCGGCAGTATGAGCAGCGGGGGCGGGAGTGAGAGCGGTGGGAGCGGGATCCACGTCCTGGGCAGCCGGATCCTGCTGCGCCCGACGGACCCGGAGCGGTCGCGCGCCTTCTACGGCGACACCCTGGGGCTCGCCGTCTACCGGGAGTTCGGTACCGGACCCGAGCGGGGCACGGTCTACTTCCTCGGCGGCGGGTTCCTGGAGGTGTCGGGCCGCGGCGACGAGCCGCCCGCCCCCGGGCTGCGGCTGTGGCTCCAAGTCGCCGACGTACAGGCGGCGTACGAGACGCTGCGGGAGCGGGAGGCGGAGGTGCTGCGGCCGCCCCTGCGCGAGCCCTGGGGACTGGTCGAAATGTGGATCGCCGACCCGGACGGGGTGCGCATCGCCGTCGTGGAGGTGCCGGCGGACCACCCGCTGCGGTACCGCCCGTGAGGGCGGCGCACGCCGCGGGCATGCGCGCGCGGACGGCGGGTACGGGCCGGTTGACGGGCATCCGGGTCGGACAGCTCCATGCGAGCACGCACGAAGGAGGTGTCTCGCCGTGATCACCCAGGCAGACACCCGGCCGCCGGCGGGCGGGAACCTCGTCCGGAGCGGGGGGTAGAGCGATGGAGGCGAGCGAGCGGGGCCGGGCAGAGCCCGAAGGGCAGGGCTACGACGCGAGCCCCTATCTGCCGCGGCGCGGCGGCCTCGACGCCCTGCGGCGGGCTGCCGCCGACTGCCGGGGCTGCCCGCTGTTCGAGAACGCGACGCAGACGGTGTTCGGCGCCGGACCGGCGCGTGCCCGGCTGGTCCTGGTCGGTGAACAGCCCGGCGACCAGGAGGACCGGCAGGGCGAGCCCTTCGTGGGGCCGGCCGGACGGCTGCTGCACAAGGCGCTCGCGGAGGCCGGGCTGGGCGAGGAAGACGCGTACGTCACCAATGCGGTCAAGCACTTCAAGTTCACGCTGGACGCGCGCGGCAAGCGCCGGATCCACAAGGCGCCGAGCCTGCGCGAGATGACCGCGTGCCGGCCGTGGCTGGCGGCGGAGCTGCGCGTGATCGCCCCGGACGTGGTGGTCGTACTGGGCGGTACGGCGGGCAAGGCGTTGTTCGGCTCTTCGTTCCGCGTGGGCGAGCGGCGCGGCGTCCTGCTGCCGATGCCCGCGCTGGACGGCGAGGAGCCGGGCACGGGGCACGGGCAGCTGCTGGCAACGGTGCACCCCTCGGCGGTCCTGCGGGCGGACGACCGGGAGGGGGCGTACCGCGGGCTGGTCGCTGACCTGTCCGTGGCCGCGACCGCACTGGAGTGAGGCGTCACGGCGTGCGATCCCCGCCCGACCGCACCGGAATGGCGTCGGCCGCCGAAAACGGGCCGTGCCCGCGGTGCGATCCGTGCGCGCCGTGCCGGCGCGGCTGACGACCACGCGGTGCACGTGCGGTTCACGCCGAGCGGACCAGTACGTCGACCTCCTTCTCCTGGTCGCCCGCGACCGTTCCCTTCCCGACGACCGTGAAGGAATCCGCCAGGAAGGCCAGGACGTGGTCCACGGCCCTCGGACCGCCCTGCAGCCCGACCCGTACGGTGCCGTCCAGCGGCACCGGACCGATCGGGCGGGGCGGTTGCGAGGCGTCCACGGTCGCGCTCCACACGGTGGCGCTCCCGGTCGGGCCGGCCTCGGTGGCGACACCGCCCGCCGGGGCGGCCGGATCCAGGGGAAAGGCGCGTTCGAGCATGTCGATGACGGCGCGGCCGGCCTCTTGAGCGCACTCGGTGGCGGTGACCACCACTTCTCCGGCCGGCTGGCCCGTTTCACCCGTCATGGGCTTCCCGCCTTTCCTCTCCGGTGCCCCGGCACGACCGCCGGGACCCGCCCGATCAGTTCCCCAGGGCCTTCATGAGCTGCTGCTTGTTCATCGTGGAACGGCCTTCGATGCCGCGCTTCTTCGCCTCCTCGTACAGCTCGTCGCGGGTGCGTTCCGAGGAGCCGCCGCCGGACCGCTGGCCTCCGCGCTGGGAGGCCGACTTGCCCTGGGTGGAGCTGCGGCTGGACGACGAGGCCTCGCCGGAGCGTGCCCGCTCCTTGTTGACGGTGCGGCCCGCCATCTCTTTCGCCCGGTCCTCGGACATGCCGCGCTTCTCGCCGGACTCCTTGATGTGTTCGTACTGCCGTTCGCGCTTGCCGCTGGAACCTCGGGGCATCAGGGTCTCCTTGTTCGGGGGGAGGGTGCACCGCCATGCTGCGAGCAACCGCCGGCTTCCGCACGCCGGGTCGGCCACCTGGAGGTGTGCGGGCCTCCCCGAAGGGTCCTTCCCCCGCCTGCCCCCGAGCGCGGCGGTCAGGCAGGTGTTCTTCCGCACGGGTTGGGCGTATGGGTGAAACCGTGTGGCGACCCCGCGCCCCGCCGTGGCAGCCCCACCCCCGGTGCCACAGTGGACGGGCTCATTCCGGCCGCCATCGGCCGCCATTTCAAAGGGGCTTCACGTGCTCGAACGCAAGCGTCGCAAGAACGGCACCGAGATCACCTTCGTCCTTCCGGCGGACACGCCGCCCGGGCCGGTCAGCGTGGTCGGCGACTTCAACGGATGGCAGCCGGGCGTCCATGTGCTGACCCCCCGCAAGGACGGCCACCGGGCCGTCACCGTTGAACTCCCCGAGCGCAAGACGCACTCCTTCCGCTATCTGGCGGCCGGGGACTACTGGTTCAACGACGAGCACGCCGACGGTCACGACGGCACGAACAGCCACCTCCACACCTGAGGACGAGCCGGCCTTCCCGGCGCCGGCGGGACGACGGCCCGCCCGGCGCCCGCCCGGGACACCCGCCCCGACGCGCCTCCCCGGCGCGTCAGGGCCGCCCCGGGAGAGCCGGGGTACCCGGACCACGGGTGGTCACCCGAATGCGGCAGCCTGAATGCCGGGAGTGCGCGCACGGGGCACGCTGAGAGCGTCTCCTGCCGCACGCACCTCCGGCTTCTGGTGCGGGACGGCGCCGCTGCCCCACCTCGGGGCGCGCCGTACGCACGCCCTCTCCCGAGGAGATCACCATGGGCAGTTCCCCTGCGCCGCGCTGGTCGCACGCCGTCGTCACGGGCGGGGCGGGCTTCGTCGGCTCGCACCTGTGCTCCGCCCTCCTGGCCGCGGGCACCGCGGTCACCTGCGTGGACGACTTCAGCACCGGCCGGCACGCGAACATAGCCGACCTGACCGGCCGCGACGGCTTCACCCTGTACGAGGCGGACGTCTCTCGGCCGTTCAGCGTGGACCGGCCGCCCGACCTCGTCCTGCACCTGGCCTCCCCGGCGTCCCCGGCGGACTATCTGCGGTTGCCGGTCCACACCTTGGAGACCGGCAGCCTCGGCACCCGCAACGCCCTGGAGCTCGCCCACAGCACAGGAGCCCGGTTCGTCCTCGCGTCGACCTCCGAGGTCTACGGCGATCCGCACGAGCATCCGCAGAACGAGCGCTACTGGGGCAACGTCAACCCGGTCGGCCCGCGCAGCGTCTACGACGAGGCCAAGCGCTTCGGCGAGGCCCTGACCATGGCCCACGCCTCGGCGCTGGGCACCGACGCCGCCATCGTGCGCCTGTTCAACACCTATGGTCCGCGCATGCGGGGCTACGACGGCCGGGCCGTGCCCACCTTCATCCGGCAGGCCCTGACGGGCGCGCCGCTGACCGTCACGGGTGACGGCCTGCAGACCCGCTCGCTGTGCTACGTCGACGACACCGTCGCGGGCATCCTCGCGATGGCCGCGCACGGCATGCGGGGGCCGGTGAACATCGGCAATCCGGACGAGCTGACCATGCTCGAACTGGCCCGCCGGATCATCGCACTCACCGGATCCGAGTCGGAGATCTCCTTCATCGAGCGGCCCACGGACGACCCGGCCGTGCGCTGCCCGGACATCACCCTGGCCAAGGACAAGCTGCAGTGGGAGCCACAGGTGGCGGCCGAGGAAGGCCTGCGCCGCACCATCGACTGGTTCCGCGCCCACGGCGACAGCTGACACAGGTCGCCCTCCTGCTGAAAGGCCAGTGAAGCCATGCGCATTCTCGGAATCAACGCTCTCTTCCACGATCCGGCCGCCGCGCTCGTCATCGACGGCCGCACCGTCGCCGCCACCGAGGAGGAACGATTCTCCAGGCGCAAGCACGGCAAGCGGCCGGTGCCCTTCTCCGCCTGGGAACTCCCGGAACAGGCCGCCGCCTGGTGCCTGCACCGCGCCGGACTGCGCCCCCAGGACCTCGACCTCGTGGCGTACTCCTACGATCCGGCCCTGGCCCTGCCCGCCGAGGCCATGGGTCTGGACGACCCCTGGGACCATCTGCGCCAGACGTACGCCCGCCAGGCCCCCGGTTTCCTGGCGGCCGCCCTGCCCGGGCTCGACCCGGCGATCGTCCGGTTCGTGCCCCACCACATGGCGCACGCCGCGTCCGGGGCCTTCGCCGCAGAGGACGCCGAGCGCTGCTCCGTGCTGGTCCTCGACGGGCGCGGGGAGCGCGCCTCGCACCTGGCGGCACGCCGCATCGGCAGCCGGCTGGAGCCGCTGCACGCCCAGGAACTGCCGCACTCCCTCGGGCTGGTGTACGAGGAACTCACCGCGCACCTCGGCTTCCTGAGGTCCTCCGACGAGTTCAAGGTGATGGCCCTGGCCTCGCACGGCACCCCGCGGATGCTCGCCGAGCTGCGCCGCCACGTCCACCCGACCGGGGACGGCGGATTCCGTGCCACCTCCGTCCCCTGGCACGAGTACTGCCCGCCGCGCGGCCCCGAGGAGCCCTGGACGCAGGCCCACGCGGACGTCGCCGCGAGCGCGCAGGCCGTCCTGGAGGAGACCCTGCTCGACCTGGTGCGCTGGCTCCACGGCCGCACCCATGACGACGTGCTCACGCTCGCCGGCGGCGTCGCCCTCAACTGCGTGGCCAACTCCCGCATCGCCCGCGAGGGCCCCTTCTCCCGCGTGTGGGTCCAGCCCGCGGCCGGTGACGCGGGCACCGCGCTCGGCGGGGCCCTGCTGCTCGCCGCGGGCGAGGGGGAGGACCCCGAGCCAATGGCCGGGGCGGACCTCGGCCGCGACTGGTCGGACGCCGAGCTCGGCGCCTGGCTGAAGACGGCCGCAGTGCCCTTCGAGCGGTCCGCGGACATCGCAGCGACCGTAGCCGAGGCGCTGGCCGACAATGCCATCGTCGCCTGGTTCCAGGGGCGTTCGGAGTACGGCCCGCGGGCGCTCGGCCACCGCTCCCTGCTGGCGCACCCCGGGCACGCCGGGAACCTGGAGCGGCTGAACGACGTCAAGGGCCGCGAGCAGTTCCGGCCGGTGGCCCCCATGGTGCTCGCCGACCGGGCGGCCGAGATCTTCGAAGGCCCGCTGCCCAGCCCGTACATGCTCTTCGTCCACGACGTCGCGCCCGGTTGGCGCGAGCGCATCCCCGCGGTCGTCCACGTCGACGGGACGGCCCGCATCCAGACCGTCGATCCGGTGCGTGACCCCCTCGTCGCGCGCATGCTCACCGCCTTCGAACAGCGCACCGGGCTGCCCGTGGTGGTCAACACCAGCCTGAACACCGCCGGCCGGCCCATGGTGGACGACCCCCGCGACGCGCTGGAGTGCTTCGGCTCCTCGCCGGTCGACCTGCTGGCCATCGGCCCGTACGCCATCCGGCGCGGCGGCCTCTACCGCCCCGGGGAAGGAGATTGAGGACGATGACGCAGCACCAGGCGCCCCCGTACGCCGTGGTCATCCCGACGATCGGCCGGCCGAGCCTGCGCGCCTGCCTGGAGGCCCTGGCCTCGTCCGCGGGGCCGAGGCCGCAGCGGGTCGTCCTCGTCCACGACCGGCCCCGCGCCGACGGCACGCCCGGCGCCCTCGACGTCCCCGAGGCGCTGCTCCCGCTCACCACCGTGGTGGCCGGAGCGGCGGCGGGTCCCGCCGCGGCCCGCAACGCGGGGGCCCGCGCGGCGGGGCGGGCGCCGTGGATCGTCTTCCTGGACGACGACGTGGTCCCCGGCCCGACCTGGGCCGAGGACCTCGCCCACGACCTGGCGTCCGCCTCCCGCGACACCGCCGCGGTCACCGCCCGCATCGAGGTGCCGCTGCCGCCCGGGCGCCGCCCCACCGACTGGGAGCGCAACACCGCAGGGCTGGCCACCGCGCAGTGGATCACCGCGGACATGGCCTTCCGGCGGGAGGCACTGGAAGCCGCGGGCGGTTTCGACGAGCGCTTCCGGCGGGCCTTCCGCGAGGACGCGGACCTGGCGCTGCGCCTGCTGGACGGCGGCTGGACGCTGGCTCCCGGCACCCGCCGCACCACGCACCCGGTCCGGCCCGCCGACCGCTGGGTCTCCGTGCGCCTCCAGGCGGGCAATGCCGACGACGTGCTGATGAGCCGCCTCCACGGGCCCGGCTGGTGGTCCAGGGCCTCCGCCCCGCGCGGACGGCTGCCCCGCCACCTCGCGGTGAGCACGGCGGCCGCGGCGGCCCTGTGCTGCGCCGTGCTGGGCCGGCCCGCGGCCGCGGCGGTGTGCGCGACCGGCTGGCTGGCGGGCACCGCCGAATTCGCCGCCGCACGGATCGCGCCCGGCCCCCGCACCCGGCGCGAGGTCGCCACCATGGCGGCCACCAGCCTGCTGATCCCGCCCGCGGCCACCTGGCACTGGCTGCGCGGCCACGCCGTGCACCGCCGGGCCCGGCCGCTGGGTCCGGCCCGGCCGCCCGCGGCCCGGCCCACCGCGCCCGGGGAACCCGTACGGGAGCAGGTGGCGCCATGAGCGGGCGGGCCCGCGGGCGGCGGCTGCCGGGCGGCCGGGGCGCGGCCGGCGGCGGGCCCTGGCTGTGGGACGGGCGCAGCAGCGCAGGGACCCGGCGGGGCGGAGCGACCGCAGGCCCGCTCCCGGACGCCGTCCTCTTCGACCGCGACGGCACCCTCGTCGTGGACGTGCCCTACAACGGCGACCCGGAGCGGGTGCGGCCCATGCCCGGTGCCCGCGCCGCCGTCGCCCGCCTGCGCGGGCTCGGCGTGCCGGTCGGCGTGGTGAGCAACCAGTCGGGGGTGGCGCGCGGGCTGCTGACCCGCCGGCAGGTCCAGGCGGTACGACGCCGCGTGGACGCCCTGTTCGGCCCGTTCGCCCTGTGGGCGGTGTGTCCGCACGGCCCCGAGGCCGGCTGCGGCTGCCGCAAGCCCGCGCCCGGCCTCGTCCTGGCCGCCTGCGAGCGGCTCGGCGCAGCGCCACGGCGCACCGTCGTGGTGGGCGACATCGGAGCCGACGTGCAGGCCGCCCGCGCCGCCGGGGCGCGTTCCGTCCTGGTGCCGACGCCGGTGACCCGGCCCGAGGAGATCGCGGCGGCCGAGGCCTCGGCGCCGGACCTGCCGACCGCCGTCCGGCTGATCCTGGGCGCCGACGGCCTCCCGGGAGCCCCCGGCGGCCCGCAGGCCCTCGGCGGGGTGCCCGGCCGGGGCGGTGCCCGGTGACCGCCCCGCGCAGCCTCGTCGTACGCCTGGACAGTGCCGGTGACGTGCTGCTGTCCGGACCGGCGGTGCGGGCGGTCGCGGCCGGGTCCTCCCACACCGCCCTGCTGTGCGGCCCGCAGGGCGCCCCGGCGGCGCGGCTGCTGCCCGGGGTGGACCAGGTGCTGGTCTACGAGGCCCCGTGGGTCGGGCTGGCACCGGGCCGGACCTCGCGCGAGGAGTGCGGGCTGCTGGTGGACGCCCTGGCGGCCGGCCGCTTCGACCGCGCCCTGATCCTCGTCTCCCACCACCAGAGCCCCCTTCCGGCCGCCCTGCTGCTCGCCCTCGCCGGGGTGGAGCAGGTGGCGGCCGACTGCGAGGACTACCCCGGATCGCTGCTCGCTCTGCGGCACCACCGACGGCCCGGCCGGCACGAGGCCGAGGCCGCGCTCGACCTGGCACGGGACTTCGGGTTCCCGCTGCCGGAGGGCGACGACGGGGCGCTGCGCGTGTGCGCGCCTCCCGACACCAGCCGGCTGACCGGTCCCGAGCCGTACGTGGTGCTGCATCCGGGGGCCGCGGTGGCCGCCCGCTCGTGGAGCCCGGCGCGGGCGGCGGACGCCGCGGCCGCGCTGCACGGCGCCGGCCACCGGGTGGTGATCACCGGCAGTGCCGCCGAGAAGGAGCTGACCGCAGCCGTTGCGGGCCGGCACGGGCTCGACCTCGGCGGCGTCACCCGGGACCTGCACGAGCTGGCGGGGGTACTGGCCGGGGCCGGGGCGGTGGTGGCGGGCAACACCGGTCCCACCCATCTGTCGGCGGCGGTCGGCACGCCCGTGGTCTGCCTGTTCGCCCCCGTGGTGCCGGCCGAGCGCTGGCGCCCGTACCGCGTACCGCACGTGCTGCTCGGGGACCAGCAGGCCGCCTGTGCCGGGAGCCGGGCCCGGGAGTGCCCGGTCACCGGACACCCCTGCCTCGACACGGTGGGTGATGCCGAGGTGCTCGCGGCGGTGGCCGCGCTGCTGGAGCCCGGTCCCTCAGGTCCCGAGGCCGGGCGTCCCGCCCGGGCCGCGGGCGTGCGCCCGACCGATCGAGGAGCGATCGCATGAACATCCTGCTCTGGCACGTGCACGGATCCTGGACCACCGCGTTCGTCCAGGGCCCGCACACCTATCTCGTGCCCGTCACCCCCGACCGGGGCCCCGACGGGCTCGGGCGCGCCCAGACCTTCAGCTGGCCGGACTCGGTCCGCGAGGTGAGCCCCGAGGAGCTGGCCCGGACCCCGGTGGACCTCGTCGTCCTGCAACGGCCGCACGAGGAGGAGCTGGCCCGGCGCTGGCTGGGGCGGCGGCCGGGACGGGACGTACCGGCGGTCTACCTGGAGCACAACGCACCGGACGGCGACGTGCCCGCCACCCGGCACCCGTGCGCCGACCGCGACGACCTGGTGCTGGTGCACGTCACCCACTTCAACCGGCTGTTCTGGGACGGCGGACGCACCCGCACCGAGGTGATCGAGCACGGCATCGTCGACCCCGGCCACCTCTACACCGGGCGGCTCCCCCGGGCCGCCGTCGTCGTCAACGAGCCCGTCCGGCGCGACCGGTACACGGGCACCGACCTGCTGCCCGATCTGGCGCGGGCCGCGCCGCTGGACGTCTTCGGCATGCGCACCGAGGGCCTGGCCGCCCACCTGGGCCTGGCCGCCGACCGCTGCACCTCCCACGAGCTGCCGCAGCGGCAGCTCCACGCGGCGATGGCGCAGCGCCGCCTGTACCTGCACCCGGTCCGCTGGACCTCGCTGGGGCTGTCCCTGCTGGAGGCCATGCACCTGGGCATGCCCGTGGTGGCACTGGCGACCACCGAGGCCGTCGAGGCCGTGCCGCCGGGCACCGGCGTCCTGTCCACCCGTCCCGAGGTCCTGGCCCGGGCCGCCCGGCACTACCTGGAGGACCCGCGGGCCGCGGCCGAGGACGGGGCCCGCGCCCGGCAGGCGGCCCTGGGGCGGTACGGCCTCAAACGCTTCCTGGACGACTGGGAACGCCTGATGACGGAGGTACGGTCATGACTCAGCCCACCACTCCCCGCTCCGGGAGCGGCCCGCTGTCGGTCGCCCTGGTCTCCGAGCACGCGAGCCCCCTCGCCACGCTGGGGGGAGTCGACGCGGGCGGGCAGAACGTGCACGTGGCCTGCCTGGCCGGGGCGCTGGCCGACCGCGGCCACCAGGTCACCGTCTACACCCGGCGGGACGACCGGAAGCTGGCCGTCCGACATCGGCTACGGCCCGGCGTGGAGGTCCACCACATCCCGGCCGGGCCCCCCGAGCCGCTGCCCAAGGACGAACTCCTCCCCCACATGCGGGAATTCGGCCACCACCTGATGGACCTGTGGCGGACCCGCACCCCCGACCTGGTGCACTCGCACTTCTGGATGTCCGGCCTCGCCTCGCTGCCGGCCGCCCGGCGCCTGGGGCTGCCGATGCTGCACACCTACCACGCGCTCGGCACCGTCAAGAGACGCCACCAGGGCGGCGCCGACACCAGTCCGCCGGACCGCATCGCCTGCGAGCGGGAGGTGGGGCTGGGCTGCGACCGCGTGGTGGCCACCTGCCGGGACGAGATCGCCGAGCTCGCCCTGATGGGGATCCCCGCCGACAAGGCCGACCTCGTGCCCTGCGGGGTCGACGCCGAGCGGTTCCGGCCCGACGGGCCGGTCGCGAACCGCGCCGCCGCGTACCCGTACCGGCTGCTCCAGCTGGGCCGGATCGTCCCCCGCAAGGGGGCCGCCGTGTCCATCGCCGCGCTCGCCCGGCTGCCGGAGGCGGAGCTGCTGGTGGCGGGCGGCCCGCCGCCCGCCCGGCTCGGGACCGACCCCGAGGTGCGCCGGCTGCGGGCCCTCGCGCAGGACGCCGGGGTGGCCGACCGGGTCCGGTTCCTCGGCGGGGTCCCGTGCGACGAGGTGCCCGCGCTGATGCGCAGCGCCGACGTGGTGCTCTGCCCGGCCGACTACGAGCCGTTCGGCATCGTGCCGTTGGAGGCGATGGCGTGCGGGAGGCCGGTCGTGGCCAGCGCCGTCGGCGGGCAGTTGGACACCGTCGCCGACGGCGAGACCGGGCGGTTGGTGCCCCCCGGTGATCCCCGGGCGCTGGCGGACGCCGTCGCCGCCCTGCTGGCCGATCCCGCCCTGCGCCGGGCGTACGGGGCGGCGGGCCGCCGCCGGGTGCTGAGCCGCTACGGCTGGGACCGGGTGGCGGCGGCGACCGAGTCGGCGTACCACTCGGCGCTGGGTGCGCGGCTCGCCGTCGCCGGTCCCGGGTGAGGTGCGGCTGCACCTCCCGTCCCCCGACGGCCGCAGGCCCACGGTCGTCCCCACCGACCCGCCCCACAGGACCGATGCGTGAAGGAGGTGGGGCGCGGCCGCTCCGCGGAGCAGCCGCCCCGACGCCATGAACCGATCACCCCTGCCCGATGCGGATGCCCACCAGCACTGCCGGTCGCTCCAGGACGCGCTGGAGCGCCTGCGCCGCGACGGCCTCGACCAGCTCACCCGCTGGGGCGGCCGGCTCGCCGCCGTCCTGCCCTCCGGGGGCCGGCTCCTCGCGGCCGGCAACGGCGGCAGCGCAGCCCAGGCCCAGCACCTGACCGCGGAACTGGTCGGCCGGTATCGCCGGGAACGGCCCGCCTACTCGGCCATCGCCCTGCATGCGGAGACCTCCAGCGTGACCGCCATCGGCAACGACTACGGCTTCGAGCACGTCTACGCCCGCCAGGTGGCGGCCCACGGCCGGGACGGCGACGTGCTGGTCCTGCTGTCGACCTCCGGCCGCAGCACCAACCTGCTGGCGGCGGCGATGACGGCCCGCTCGGCCGGCATGGAGGTGTGGGCCCTCACCGGTGCGGCTCCCAACCCGCTGGCGGAGGCCGCCGACGAAGCGCTGTGCATCGACGCGTCCGCCACCGCCACGGTGCAGGAGGCCCACCTCGTGGCCGTGCACCTGCTGTGCGAGGCCTTCGACACGGCCCTCGGCGGGGACGGCCCCCGCCCGCGCACCCGTACTGCACGCCCCGCCGCGACCCCGGTCAGGAGGACGCCGTGACCTCACCCCAGCCGCTCGTCGTCGTCGGCGACGTCCTGCTCGACCACGACATCGCAGGAACCGCCGGCCGGCTCACCCCGGACGGGCCCGCACCGGTCGTCGACGTCACCACCGACCTCTGCCATCCCGGCGGCGCCGGGCTGGCCGCCGTCCTCGCCGCCCGGTCGGGCCGCGAGGTGGTGCTGGTCACCGCGCTCGGCGAGGACGCCGCCAGCGAGACCGTCCGCGACGGCCTGCGCGGGCGGGTACGGCTTGTGGAACTCCCGCTGGACGGGACCCTGCCCGTCAAGACCCGGGTGCTGGCCGGCGGCCGCCCGCTGGTGCGGATCGACCGCGGCGGCGGCGAGGTGGGTCCTGCGACCGAGGCCGTACGGGAGGCGCTCGCCGGGGCGCGCGCCGTCCTGGTCGCCGACTACGGCCGGGGGACCGCCGAGGCCGTACGCCCGATGCTCGCCGAGGCGGCGCACCGCGTACCCCTCGTCTGGGATCCGCACCCGCGGGGCGGAGCTCCCGTGCCGGGGGCCCGTCTGGTCACGCCGAACGCGGCCGAGGCGGCGGCGCTCAGCCCGGACGAGGGCGACTCGCTGGGGGCGCACGCCCGGCGGGGCGCCGAGCTGGCCGAACGCTGGGCCGCGGCCTCGGTCGCCGTCACCCTCGGCGACCGGGGGGTGCTGCTGGCCCGGGCGCGCTCCACCGCACCGATGCTGGTCCCCGCGCCCTACCGGGCCGCGGGTGATCCGTGCGGGGCCGGTGACTGCTTCGCCGCTCTCGCGGCGGCCGCGCTCGCCGACGGCGCCCTGCCGGAGGAGGCGGTCCAGCAGGCCGTGGCGGGGGCGGCCGCGTTCGTGGCGGCCGGCGGCGCCGGCGACCCCGCGCTGTGGCGGGGCCCGACCGCCGGCGCCGACCCCCGCGCGGACGACGACGTCTTCGCGCTCGCCGAGGCCGTACGGGCGCGCGGCGGGACGGTCGTGGCGACCGGCGGCTGCTTCGACCTGCTGCACGCCGGGCACGTGGGCCTGCTGGACAGTGCCCGGCGGATCGGGGACTGCCTCATCGTGTGCGTGAACTCGGACGATTCGCTCAGGCGGCTCAAGGGGCCGGGGCGTCCGCTGACCCCGCTGGAGGACCGGATGCGCGTCCTGGCGGCCCTGGGCAGCGTGGACGCCGTGGTCGCCTTCGAGGAGGACACCCCGGCGGTGCTGCTGCACTCCCTGCGGCCCGACGTGTGGGTCAAGGGCGGCGACTACTCGGCGGAGGACCTGCCGGAGGCTTCGGTGCTGCGGGCCTGGGGCGGCCAGGCGGTGGTCCTGCCGTACCTGGACGGCCGGTCCACGAGCCGCCTCGCCCGCCGCGCAGCGCATGCCGCCGCGGTCGGCAGCAGCGGTGAGAGCGGGTGAGGCCCGGAGCCGGCGGGGACCGGCGATGACACGGGCCGGTGAGCCGGGCCGAGGGGCCTCCCCGGCCGGGCCGCACCCGAGGCCCAGTGTTCTGGTGCTGCGCGCGCTGGGGCTGGGGGACCTGCTCACCGCCGTGCCCGCGCTGCGCGCCCTGCGCAGGGCGCTGCCCCACCACGAGCTCGTCCTGGCCGCCCCCGACCGGCTGGCCGAGGCGGCCCGCGCCACCGGGCTGGTGGACCGCCTGCTGCCCGCGTACGCGCCGGGGCGTGCCGTCCCGGGAGCGCTGGGCTGGTCCGGGCCGCCCCCGGACATCGGGGTCGACCTGCACGGCAACGGGCCGCCGAGCCGGCTGCTGCTCCAGCGGCTGCGACCGCGCCGGCTGTTCGGCTTCCGGCATGCCGAGCTGCCGGAGATCACCGGGCCGCATTGGCGTGCGGACGAGCACGAGCGGGTGCGCTGGTGCCGGCTGCTGCGCTGGTACGGCATCCCCGCGGACCCCGACGCGCTGCGGATCCCGCGGCCCGTGCAGGCCTCGCCGGCGCCGGGGGCGGTCCTGGTGCATCCGGGCGCGGATGCGGCGGCCCGGCGGTGGCCGGCGGCCCGGTTCGCGACGGTGGCCCGTGCGCTGGCCGCGCAGGGCCACCGGGTGCTGGTCACCGCGGGGCAGGGCGAGGGCCCGCTCGCGCGGGAGGTTGCGGCGCTGGCGCAGCTGCCGCCGGGGGCCGTGGTGGGAGGGGCCGCGGACGTGCCGTTCGGGGAACTGGCCGCGCTGGTGGCGCAGGCCCGGTGCGTGGTGGTGGGCGACACGGGCCTGGCCCACCTCGCTTCGGCGCTCGGTACGCCGTCGGTGGTCCTCTTCGGTCCGGTGGCGCCGCGGCTGTGGGGTCCGCCGCCGGTCGGCCCGCACCGGGTGCTGTGGCATCCCGGCGCCGGCGACGACCCGCTGCGGCCCGGCGACGCCCACGGGCCGGCGCCGGACCCGCGGCTGCTGCGGATCACGGTGGACGAGGTGCTGGCGGCCGTACGGACCCTGGCCGGCCGGGAGCTGCCCGCACGGTGACGCGGCGCCCGCCCGGGAGACGTCCGGGCGCTGCGCCCCGCACCGCCGCGGTCCGCCGGTGTTCGGGACGTACGCCCCGGCCCTGCCGGGGGGCCGGCCCGGGCCGGGGTTGAGCGGCGCGGTGGAGGGCGAGGTCAGGCCGCGGTGCCCAGGGCGGGGCGAATGGCGGTCGGGACGGGGTCGGCGGAGATGAGGACCGGGGCCGGGCGGGAGCGGCGGCCGCGGAGCAGGTAGCCCGAGGCGACGGCCGCCGTGACGACGAGGCCGCCCGCCACGAGCGCGGCGCGGACTCCGGCCAGTTCCATCATCAGGCCCAGCGTCGGCGGCGCGGCGAGGCCCCACACCGTACGGATGCTGGACCAGGCCCCGAGCACCCGGCCCCGCATGCGGGCCGGCGGGTCGGTCTGCAGGACCGTGGACTGGGCGGTGTCCGCGACGGACTCCGCCACCGCCATCGGCAGGACCAGGACGAGCAGCACGGCCAGGGAAGGGGAGAGCCCCGCCAGGATCTGGAGCAGCCCGCCCGCGGCCGTCAGGACACCGACGAGCCGGACGCTCGGCCGGTGCAGCCGGGCCCCCAGCACCGCGCCGAGGATGCCGCCCACGGCGAGGACCGTGGAGACCTTGCTGAAGGAGGAGGCGTCACCGGCGAGCGGCCCGGTGACCAGCACCACGAGGGTGAGGGAGTAGTTCCGGCCGAAGAGCGCGCTGATGCCGTTGAGGGCCGCCAGGGCGACCAGCCGGGGGCGGCCCATGAAGAAGGCGAGCCCCTGCCGGGCGCTGAGGGCTTCGGGCTCGGCCTGCGCGGCGGGCCCGCCCTCGGCGCGGGCGGGCTGCGGCGCCCGTTCGTCCCGCTCCGCGGGCCGGGCCGCCTTGAGGAAGGGGATGACGCACGCCACGAACAGGAAGGAGAGGCCGTTGGCCGCGTAGGCGGCGGCCGTGCCCAGCACGCCGACGGCCACCCCGGCGAGCGCGGCGCCCGCCAGCCGGCCGGCGCTGTGCACGAGCGAGCCGACGCCGATGGCGGAGGGCACGTCCTGCGTGCGGACGAGGTCGTTGCCGAGCAGGGCGCAGGCGGGGCCGTCGACCGTGGCGATGAGGCCGGTGACCGCCGCCAGGGCCATCAGCAGCGGGAGGTTCAGCTGGTCCAGGGCGACCAGGACGGCCGTCACCAGGGCCACCGCCCCGAGCAGGCCCTGGCCGGCGGCGGCGGTCAGCTTCCGCGGCCAGCGGTCGACGGCGGCGCCTCCGGCGAGGCCGAGGAGCAGGCCCGGCGCCACCTGGATGGAGATGGACAGTCCGGTGGCGGCGGCCGAGCCCGTGATCTGGAGTACGAGCAGGTTCTGCACCGTCAGCTGCATCCACGTGCCCGCGTTGGACACGAAGTTGGCCACGGCCCACCAGCGCATGCTGCGGTAGCGCAGCGAGCGCCACGGCGAGCGGTCGGCGGCGGCGGGGGGCGGGGTCTGGGCGGCGGCGTGCGAGGGCGTGGTGGAGGAGGAAGACACAGGGATACCCGGGACGGAGCGCGGAGCTCGGCTGGCGAGGAAGGGGCGGGGAACGCGCGCTCCGGGCCCGCCTTCGCGAAGGGCGCGCGGCGGACAGAGGCAGGAACGGTCCCGGCGGACCATGGTGGCAGAAGCTTCCGGGCCTGTGCCGGTGCCGTGGGCCACACCTGTCGCCGTCGGCGGCGGACTCCCTTGGGGCGTCCGGGCCGGTTCTCCGTCCGTGGGTTTGCTCACAGGGCCCCGGCGCCCACCCGCGGTTCACCCTTCGGCCGGCCCGTGTGCCGCCCTGCGGCCTAATCCGGAGTGCCGGTCGGGGAGCCGCCGACGACAGTGGGGAAGCGAAGCGCCGTCCGGTGCGCGGCCGAAGCGCCCGGGCGGACGGGAGCCCGACGACGGAAGGCAGCGGATGAGCAGCGCGGCGTACGTGGATCTGCACGGAAAACAGGCACTGGTGACCGGCGGGGCCCGCGGACTGGGCGCGGCCATCTGCCGGCGGCTGGCCGCGGCGGGGGCCTCGGTCCTCGTGGCCGATCTACGCCGGGACCTGGCGAAGGAGCTGTGCGAGGACCTGATGGCCCAGGGGCTCCAGGCCCGTTACGTCGAACTGGACGTCCGCGACCCCGGCGCTGTCGCCGATGTGTTCCGGGACCTGGACGAGGCCGGCCGGGCCGTGGACATCCTGGTCAACAACGCGGCGGTGGACGTGTCCAAGTCGGCCGAGCACCTGACCGCGCAGGAGGTGACCCAGGTGGTCACCACCAATCTCCTCGGGCCGATGTACCTGTGCCTGGAGGGCTACCGCCGGATGGTGGCCCGGGGCGGCGGCCACATCGTCAACATCCTGTCCACGGCGGCGAACCGCACCTGGACCGAGGCCGGGCCGTACTCGGCCAGCAAGTCGGGGCTGCGGGCGTTCACGCACACGCTCTTCAAGGAGGCGCAGCGCGACTGCGTGGGCATCGGCGTCACCGGGATCATCGCCGGCGGGATGGAGACCGCTTTCATCCTGGAGCGGTTCCCCGACGCGGACGTGTCGATGCTGCAGAGCCCGGACATCGTGGCCGACACGGTGCTGTACGCCCTGTCGGCGCCGGCGGGCAGTGTGGTGGGGGAGCTGGTCGTCGTACCGCGCCGGGAGCCGTCCTGGCCCTGAGCGGTCCGATCGGTCCCTCGGGAGCGGTGCCCCGGGCGGGCGCCGCCGGAGGTGCACCGGGTCAGAGGGCGACCACGATGCCGTAGATCAGGAAGAACAGGGCGACCAGCACGGCCAGCAGCACGATCACGGTGAGCGGACCGCCGGCCCACCCGCGCTTGGGCGGCCGGTGGGGTCCTGCGCCGGTGGCGGTGCTGGCCTCACCGGGCGGGGTCTCCCCGGGCGGCACGCCGCCGCCCGGTTCGAGTCCCGGGGTCACGCGGGGGTCGGGGTCCGGATTGCTTTCCGGGAATTCTTTGCTCATACAGGGCGGCTCCCCGTCCTGGGCGGCGTCATGCATGCCGTTTCGCCCGGGTCATGGGGCTCGTCAGGACGTCAGCCCCGTCGGTGCTGCTCGGTCGGGTGCTGGGGGTCCACGCCGGTGAAGGCGTCGGCGTCCTTGCCCCCGCTGGGGCGCTGCGAGCGTCCGCGGGTGCCGAGGTCGTGGTGGCCCTTTGCGTCCCCGGACTTCCGGGACCGCTTCTCCCCGCTGCGGCTGTCGCTCTTGACCGGGGTGCCTTCGTCGGCTTTCCGGTCCCCGGGCGAGCGCGTGGAGCGCTGCGGAGAGTCAGGGGTGTTCTCTTCGGTGTGGAACGAACGCCGGGCGCTCGGGTTCTCCTCCTGGTGCGTGGCGTTCACGTCGGGCGACCAGCCGTGCTGCTCGGTGCCCTTGTGCCTGCTGGGCCCCTCGCCGTGTGAGGGGTGTGACGTGGGCTGCTTGGACATGACCGGTCCGCCCTTCTCGAAGGAAGTCTTGCGGCGAGCGTCTGCCCGCTCCTCCCGCCTCAAACCGGAATCAGACCCTCCGGTAGGGGCGGGTGCGCTGTGCCGCAGGCATGGGCACCGGGAGGAAGGGCAGGCGCCCGCTGCCATGAGCCGTCGGAAGGAAGGAACCGCTGTGGACGGCAACGCAGTGGAAGGCAGTGCAGCACAGAGCAGTGCAACACAGGGCAGCGCAGCACAGGGCAGCGCAGCACAGGGCAGCGCAGCGGAGCGCGGGGGCGGGGCGCCCGACCCGACCACCATGTACCCGCGTCCGGACTTCCCCCGCCAGGAGCAGGAGCCACCGGGGCACACGGCGCCGATGGACCCGGTGCCCGACCACGGTGAGGGCTCGTACCGCGGCAGCGGGCTGCTCCTGGACCGCAAGGCGGTGATCACCGGCGGCGACTCCGGCATCGGCCGGGCCGTTGCCCTGGCCTTCGCCCGCGAAGGGGCCGACGTCCTCTTCTCGTACCTGCCGGAGGAGGAGGCCGACGCGGAGCAGACCACCCGCCTGGTGGAGGAGGCAGGCCGCAAGGCCGTGCCCGTGGCCTGTGACATCCGCGAGGAGGAGCAGTGCGGGGCGCTGGTGGAGCGGGCGGTGGCCGAGTTCGGCCGGATCGACGTCCTGGTCAACAACGCCGCGTACCAGATGGCGCAGCCCGACGGCATCCAGGCCATCACCACGGAGCAGTTCGACCGCGTCGTGCGCACCAATCTGTACGGCATGTTCTGGCTGTCGAAACTCGCCCTCGCCCACATGCCGGCCGGAGGCAGCATCATCAACACCACGTCCGTGCAGGCCTACAAGCCGAGCCCGCCCCTCCTGGACTACGCCATGACCAAGGGCGCCATCGTCACCTTCACCCAGGGCCTCGCCCAGATGGTGGCCGCGGACGGCATCCGGGTCAACGCCGTGGCCCCGGGCCCCGTGTGGACGCCCCTGATCGCCTCGACCATGCCGGACACCGCCGAGTTCGGTAAGCAGAGCCCGCTCGGCCGCCCCGCGCAGCCTGCGGAAATGGCTCCGGCGTACGTGTTCCTCGCGTCCTCCCGGGCGAGTTACGTGACCGCCGAGATCCTCAACGCGACCGGGGGGACCCCTCTCCCCTGACGCTCCACCGAGGAGGTCGACATGTCGGATCAGGTGCACCGGGCGCCGGACCGGGACGACGTCGTCGCGACGGTCCAGCTGCGGGCCCTGGGCACGCCGCTTCCCCTTCGGCCGTGCTCGCCGCCACGTGGCTGGCCACCGGCTCGATCCTGGGTGCGGGGCCCCCGGGCGGCGTCAGCAAGGCACTGGGCCTGCTCCTGCTGGTCTCGGGCGTGGCGCTGCTGATCCCGGTCGGAGCCGGCGGCCGCTCCCGGGTCGTGGTCTCCGCCGTACTGGGGCTCGCCGCGCTGCGCTTCCTGCTGACCGGCGTGTACGAGCTGTCCGGGGCGCACGGCTGGGAGGTGGCGGCCGGCGTCACCGGGCTCGTATCGGCGGCCTCGGCGTTCTACGCGGCGCTCGCCTTCGCGGTGGAGGACGCGCACGGCCGGGCGGTGCTCCCCCTCGGCCGGGCGGGCGGCCGGCTCCCGGTGGGGCCGCGCGGCCCGGGAGGCGTCGCCGTCGAGCCGGGCGTACGCCCGCAGCTCTGAGCGGCTCCCGCAGCTCTGAGCGGGCTTGCGCGGCCGCGGGCGGCCGGGCGTGGCAGCCCCCGGGGCGGGCGTAGCCGCAACCGGCCGGGGGTAGGCGCCGCGCATGAACACCTCGCGTCCACTGGCCGTGGTCACCGGCGCCTCCAGCGGGATCGGTTTCGAGCTGGCCCGGGAGTTCGCCCTGCACGGACACGACCTCGTCATCAGCGCGGAGGACGGCGCGCTCGACGCAGCGGCGGAGCGGCTGGAGCTCCATGCGGAGCAGGTCCGGGCCGTACGGGCGGACCTCGCCACCTTCGACGGCGCCGAGACGCTCGTGCAGGAGGTCCGGGCCGGGAAGCGGCCGATCGGTGCCGTGGTCCTGAACGCCGGGATCGGACGGGGCGGCGCCTTCCTGGACACCGACCTCGCGGATCTGGCCCGGGTGATCGACCTCAACATCGTCTCCACGGTCCACCTGGCGCGCCGGCTGCTGGAGGACATGCGGGACCGGGGCGAGGGCCGGCTGCTGATCACCTCCTCGGTCGCGGCCGAGATGCCGGGGCCCTTCCACGCGGTCTACAACGCGTCCAAGGCGTTCCTGCACTCCTTCGGACTCGCCCTGCGCACCGAGCTGGAGGGCACCGGCGTCACGGTGACGGTGCTCCTCCCGGGGCCGACGGACACGCCTTTCTTCGTCCGGGCGGGCCTGCTCAACACGCGGATCGGCCGGTCCCGGAAGGACGACCCGGGCCTGGTGGCCCGGCAGGCGTACGAGGCGCTGATGGCCGGGCGGGCCCAGGTCGTGGCGGGTTCCCTGCGCACTCGCGGCCAGGAGCTGGCGACGCACGCGCTACCCCGGCGCGCGAAAGCGGCCCTGCACCGGCGGATGGCCGAGCCTGGCCGCAGCCGAAGCCACCTGTAGGGCGGGCGCCCCGGCTCCTCGGCCCCGGCTCCTCAGCTCCGCGGGCGCGACTCGTGGGAGCGGCGCAGCCGGGCCTCGACGTGGCCGTCCACGATGCGCGTCTCGAAGGCCGGCTGGGGGGCGGTGGCCGGCCCCTCGACGTTCCAGCCGTCCGAGAGGCGGAAGCGGCTGCCGTGCCAGGGGCAGCGGACGCAGCCGTCGACGAGCTCCCCTTCGGACAGCGGGCCACCCATGTGGGAGCAGCGGTCGGCCAGCACGCGGACCCCGCCCCCCGCCTCGCGCACGGCGAGCACGTCCACGCCGTCGACGGAGGTGCGCACCGCCCGCCCCACGGCGAAGTCGGGAACGGGCCCGAGGCGGTGCCAGCCCTCCCCCACCAGGTGTGCGACCTCTTCGGCGTGGTTCGCGCCCGCGGCCTGCCGGTAGGCCAGGTGCCCGCCGAGTGCCCCGCCCACCCCGACCGCGGCGAGGCCTGCCATGGCCAGCGCCTTGCCGCGCCAGACGCGCCCGCGGGTCCTGGCCAGGAAGGAGCCTGCGTAGAGGAAGACCCCCGCGGAGTTGGCGAGTGCGTGGACCAGGCCGACCCGGGCCTGTTCGGGCGGCAGCTCGGCCCAGTCGGTCCAGCCGGCGACCGCGGCGGGAGCCGCGGCGGCCAACCCTGCTCCGACGAGGGCGTGCGCCGCGCGCCGCTGGCCGGGGAGCAGGTCGAGGACCGCGGCCGAGAGCCAGGTGCCGATCGGAACCTGGACGAGGAGGGGGTGGACCGGGTGGCCGAGGGGGCGGCCGTGCAGCACGTCGCGCGCCTCCCCCAGGGGCAGGGCCCGTACCGCCCGGCGGATCGCGCCGATCAACGCGTCGGCTTGCGGCGCCTGTTCCAGCCGTTCCACGGCCGTCAGGACCGGGCCGGGGCCCGTCGCGCTGGTGCGGGCCGTGGCGCCGAGTGAGGAAACCATCCGTCGTGTGTTCATGTCCGGCGCCTACCCCGGACGGCCGGGGGTATGGATGCGCGCCCGGGAGACCGGAGGCTTCCGTGTCCCGACCGGGCGCGCAGATCTCGGCGCGCTGCCTGGCGTTTCAGGTCTTGAGCAGGCGCGTGAAGAACGAGCGGTAGCGCTGCAGGGCGAGCCGCAGCTCCTCGGTGGCGACCTCCTCGCCGCGGGTCCACTGGCCTTCCAAGTCCTGCTTGTGCGAGTTGAACGTCTGGGCGAGGGTCTGCATCACCTCGGCGACGAGGGTGTCCGCGGCCCTCACGGCCTCCTTGGGCTCGTCGACGAAGCGCCCCTGGATCTCGCTCCATTCGGTCTGGAACCTCTCCGCCTCCTCCCGGGACAGCAGCGGTTCGTCCTGCCCCGCGTCCGCGTCCCCGGCGGTGGTTCCGCCGGCGCCCGTCTCCTCGGCCGCTTCCGTTGCGTCGGTCTCCGCGCGTGCGTCCCCTTCGTCGGCGCCCGCACCCGCCTCGTCGCCCGCGCCGGTACCCCAGCCTGCCGTGGCCTCGCCGGGGTAGACGGCCGTGTCCCGCTCCTTGTCGGGGTGGGCCAGGTTCTCGGTGCTCAGACCGCTCTCACCGGGCCGGTCGGCCGCGTCGTCGTTCACGTGCATGTCATCGCCCTCCTTCCTCGCTGAGGAGTTCCTGGAAGAGGGCGCGGTAGTGCACCATGGCGCCGCGCAGCTCCTCCGTCGTCGCCTGTCCCCCGCTGCTGCGTACGTTCACCTCGTGGGCGGCGCGGTAGTGCTCCAGGGTCCGGCCGTGATCGACGGACAGGTCCCGCAGCTGGTGCTGGTAGCCGTCGGTCGGGTAGCCCCGCTCGCGCATGAGCCGGGTCACCAGCTCGTCGGCCTCGCCCACGGAGTCGGCCGGGCGGTCCACGAAACGCTCCTGGACGTCCCGCCAGTCGTTGGCGTACTGCTCGCGGCGCGCCGGGGGCAGCTCCTTGATGTCCAGCTTCTCGTGGCGCTGCTCACGCGCCCGCAGTTCGCGCTCGGCGGCCCTCCGGCCGCCCTCGGACTCGACCGTGCGGTCGTACTCCGGCCCGAACTGCTCCCTCAGATGCCGCCGGCGCGACATCAGCCGCAGCCCCACCCCCAGGGCGATCAGTACCACCACGACGATAACGATGATCGTAATGAGCATGCTCGTGGTCATCAGGACCTCCAGTCGTGCCCTCACCCCCGCATTCGCCCGGCGCCTGCCCCCCGCCCCACCCTGCAAACCAGGCCCGCGATGCCGTTCGGCCGCCTGCCGCCTCCCCGGCCCCGGTTCGCGCGCAACCCTGTTGTTCCTGGGCCGCGTTGCGGGAGCCGCCCGCGCGGCGGAGAATCCGGCGGCGGCAAGGAGGCCGCAGCCGTAGTCTGCTCTGCCGTGGACATGCAACGCGCTGCCCTGCAGCTCCGGCTCATCGCCGAGACCGTGGAGATCGCCGAGGGCGTCGGAGCCGAGGTGTGGCTCCGCGGGGGCTGGGCCATGGACTTCTTCCTCGGCGAGGTCACCCGCGATCACGAGGACGTCGACTGGTTCGCCTGGGCCCACGACGTCGACCGGCTGAACGAGGGGTTGCCGAGCCGCGGCTACGAGCCACTGCCCGGCCCCCCGCCGGACCAGCAGCTCGACTTCGGCAAGCAGGGCGTGGAGAGCAGTTTCGCCCTCCTGGCGCGCGACGGCGACGGCCGCGTCGTGGTCGCCGGCGGCCCCTGGGCCGGCGAGCCCTGGCCGGAGGGCATGCTCGACGGGGCGGCCGCCGCTCTGGGCGGCGTGCGGTGCCGGATCGTGAGCCCGCCCGCGCAGATCGAGATCAAGCGCATGATGCCGGTGTGGGTACCGGGCCGGCCCCGCCGGGTGAAGGACGCCGAGGACATCGCCCGGCTGGAGGCAGCGCTGCAAGGGGGCCGCCCGCACCTCGCATGAGGTCGCGGGAGCGGGTCGAGCCGAGCGGGCCGAGCGGCTCAGCGCACCAGGCGCGGCAGACGCAGGCTCAGCAGCACCGTCGCGCCGACCATGGCCAGCTGCACCAGCAGGGTCACGGTGAAGGCGTCGCGCATCCCATGGACCGGGGTCAGGGAGAGGAAGAGGGTGCCCAGCGTCGCGACGCCCAGGGCGAGCGCCGACTGCTGGCCCGTGATCATGATCCCGCTGCCCACCCCGGCCCGGCCGGGCGGCACGTCGGAGAGCATCAACCGCATCAGCACCGGCAGCTGCAGGCCCTGCCCCAGGCCGGCGACGGCGACGCCCGGGGCCAGCTCGGCCAGGCCCAGGCCCGCCCAGTCGCCGCGTAGCGCGAGCAGCAGCAGGCCGATGCCGACCGCCTGGATCACGCCGCCGGCGGTGACGACGCGGCTGCCGAACCGGCCGACCAGCCGGGGCCCGGCGAGCGAGGCGGCGAAGAAGGCGAGCGCCATCGGTACGAGCGCGAGCCCCGCCGACACCGGCCCCATGCGCAGGCCCTGCTGGAGGACCACGGCGACCACGAACATGAATCCGCTGAAGCCGATCGAGAACGGCACCAGCATCACCAGCCCCCGGCGCAGCGACTGCAGGCGCAGCAGGCTCGGCGGAACCAGCGGGGTGCGGCCCAGCCGGTCGGCGCGGCGCTCGGCCAGGTAGAACGCGGCACCGGCGAACGGGAACAGCGCCAGCGAGACCCACGTCCACAGGGGCCATCCGGCGGCCCGTCCCTCGGTCAGCGGCAGCAGCAGGCACAGGAGCGACAGGGCGAGCAGGAGCGTGCCGGGCACGTCGACCGAGGCCGGCCGGTCCGAACGCGTCTCCGGGACGGCCCGGACGGCGAGCACCAGGCCGAGCAGGGCCACCGGCACGTTGACGAGGAACGCCGAGCGCCAGCCGGAGCCGGCCACGTCGGCGGCGACCAGGACGCCGCCCAGGATCTGCCCGGCGACCATGGACAGCCCGGCGGTCGCCCCGTACAGGCTCATCGCCCGGGCCCGGCGCGGTCCGCGGGTGGTGGCCTGGATGGTGGCGAGCACCTGCGGCAGCATCAGCGCGGCCGCGGCTCCCTGGGCGACGCGCGCCGCGACCAGGGTCCAGGCGGTGGGCGCGAGGCCGCAGGCCAGCGAGGTGGCCCCGAAGGCGGCCATGCCGATCACGAACAGCCTCCGGCGCCCGGCCGTGTCGCCGAGCCGGCCGCCGAGGACGAGGAGCACGGCGTAGGCGACGCCGTAGCCCGCCACGACCAGTTCCAGCAGGGCGGGCCCTGCCGCGAGGTCGCTGTCGATGGCCGGGAGCGCCACGTTGACGATGAAGAAGTCGATCAGAGGGAGCGCCGCGCCCAGCAGGACGGTGAACAGCCCGAGCGGGCCGATGACCGCTTCCTCTCGGGCGGCGGCGGGGGGCGGGGACGGACGGGCGGTGCGTACGGTCGTTTCGGTCACACCCCGGACGATGCCGCCGCCCCGAGCCTGGTACCAGAGTCTCCTTGTCCTGGTACCAGGACTACCTGGCAACGGGATCACGGGTACGGCACCCTTGATCCATGACCACTGTCGCACCGGCCACCGACGTCCGCCGGCACGAGCTGGCCGAGTTCCTGCGCAGCCGCCGCGAGCGGATAACCCCGGAACAGGTCGGGCTGCCGCGCGGCCCCCGCCGCCGCACCCCGGGGCTGCGGCGCGAGGAGGTCGCCCAGCTCTCCGCCGTGGGGGTCACCTGGTACACCTGGCTGGAACAGGCCCGGGAGATCCAGGTCTCCCCGCAGGTCCTGGACGCCGTGGCCCGCGCGCTGCTGCTGGACTCCAGCGAGCGGGCCCACCTGTTCGCCCTGGCCGGCAGCACCGACCCCACGCCGTACGCGCCCTGCCCGAGCGTCACCCCCGCCCTGCAGGCGATGCTCGACCAGTTGTCGCCGATCCCGGCCTGCATCCAGAACAACCGGTACGACATCCTCGCGTACAACACGACGTACGGGCGGCTGCTGTGCGACCTGGACGCACTGCCGCCCGAGGACCGCAACTGCCTGTGGCTGATGTTCACCCACGCGCAGTGGCGGGCGGCCCTCGTCGACCCGGCCGAGGTGGGCCGGACGATGGCGGCCAAGTTCCGGGCCTCGATGGCGGAGCACCTGGCCGAGCCCGCCTGGAAGGCCCTGCTGAAGCGGCTGGCGACCGCCTCGGCGGAGTTCCGGGAGGTGTGGGCCCGCCACGAGGTGGTCGCCCAGTCCGCGAAGGCGAAGACCATCCACAACGCGCAGGTCGGCATGCTGCACCTGGAGCACACCAACCTGTGGCTGGGCCCGGCGGCCGGCCCTCGCCTGGTGACCTACGTGCCGCTGGACGAGGAGAGCCGGCGGCGGTTGGAGGTCCTGCAAGCCCAGCGGACCCCGGCGCCCGCCACCGTCTGAGCCCGGGGCCGCCGCCGCGGCCTCAGACCGCGAGCCCCTCGGGCAGGTTGCCGGTGTGCACCACCCCGAGGGTCTGGGTCGCCCGGGTCAGCGCCACGTAGAGGTCGCTCGGCTGGTGGTCGGCGGGTTCCACGACGATCACGGAGTCGAACTCCAGGCCCTTGGCCTGGCGCGGCTCCAGCAGGACGACCGCGTGGGTGAGGTCGGGCTCCTCCCCCGCCCGTACGTCCGGCAGCGCCTGTGCCAGCGCCGCGTGCAGGGGGCGGGGCGCGATCACCGCGAGCCGCCCCTCGGCCGGGGTGCCCTCGCGGACCGCTTCGGCGACCGCGGTGACGAGTTCCCCCGTGGAGGCGGTGGCCCGCAGCCAGGGGCGCCGGCCCGTGGACCGTACGGAACGCGGCGGCTCGAACCCGGGGTGGCGGGCGCGCAGCACGGCAGCGGCAAGATCCATGATCTCAGCGGGCGTGCGGTAGTTGACCCCGAGCCGCACCAGCTGCCAGCGGTTGCCGACGTACGGTTCCAGGATCCGCTGCCACGAGCCGCAGCCGGCCTCGTCGCCGGTCTGCGCCGGGTCCCCCACCAGGGTCATGGAGCGGGTCGGGCAGCGGCGCATCAGCAGCCGCCAGGCCATCGCGGACAGTTCCTGCGCCTCGTCCACGATGACGTGCCCGAAGGCCCAGGTGCGGTCGGCGGCGGCCCGCTCGGCGGTGCTGCGGTGGTCGGCCTCCTCGTGCCGCTCCGCCATCCGCTCCGCGTCGATGATGTCGTGCGCGGCGAGGTACTCGTTCTCCGCGTCCTCGAACTCGTACGATTCCGAGCCCTGCGAGAGGTCCAGGACCCCCTGCGCGTAGGCGATGCGCTCCAGCCGCTCGCGTTCCTCGGCGGCGCGCTGGGCGCTGTCGTCGATGCCGAGCAGTTCGGCGGCCTCGTCGAGCAGCGGGATGTCGGCGGGCGTCCACCCGTCGGCGCCGCCGGGATCGCGGCGGATCAGCTCGGCGTCGTGCGGGGCGAGATGGGTGGGCTCGGAAAGGAAGTCCGAGATCAGCTGACGGGGAGTCAGGGGCGGCCAGAGGCTGTCGATCGCGGCGTGCACCTCGGCACTGGTCGCGATCTCCTTGCCGAGCTGGGCGAGGTCGTCGGGGCCCAGCAGGTTGGGACCGCCGTACGGGTCCGCGCCGAGCCGGTCGGCGAGCTGCTCGGTGAGGGCGTCGATGACGCGGAAGGCGAAGTAGGGGCGGGCCAGGTTGTGCGGCAGCCCCGTCGCGCGGGCCCGGTCGCGGGCCTCGTAGGCCATGGTGCGGTCCAGCAGCAGGGTCCCGTAGTCGTCGTGGTCGATCTCCAGGGCCGGTTCGGGCACCGTCGCACTCTCCTCGCCGCTGCCCGCGGGCACGGTCTCCGGCAGGGCCTGCCGGTCGCGCACCACCCGTGCGAGCACCTCGGCCATCTCGGCGCGGCCCTTGACGGCGGCGGCGCCCGGACGGTCGGTGCCGGTCGCCCGGATGCCGGGGAACAGCTCACCGACGGTGGCCAGCAGCACCCCGGTCTCGCCGAGGGCGGGGAGCACCTCGGCGATGTAGCCGAGGAAGGCGGGGTTCGGCCCGACGATGAGCACACCACGCTTGGCGAGCAGTTCGCGGTGCGCGTAGAGGAGGTAGGCGGCCCGGTGCAGGGCGACGGCGGTCTTCCCCGTCCCCGGACCGCCCTCGACGACCAGCACGCCGCGGTGGGTCGAGCGGATGATGTGGTCCTGCTCCGCCTGGATGGTCTGCACGATGTCGTGCATGCGGCCTGTGCGGGCGGAGTCGAGCGCGGCCAGCAGGACGGCGTCCGCGGCAGCCCCCTCGAAACCGGTGCGTTCGGTGTCGGTGAGGTCGAGGATCTCGTCGTGCAGAGCGGTGACCTGCCGCTCGCGGGTGGTGATGTGCCGGCGTCGGCGCAGTCCCATGGGGAAATGACCCGTGGCGAGGTAGAACGGGCGGGCGACGTCGGCACGCCAGTCGAGTACGAGCGGGGTGCGTTCGGTGTCGTCCTGCCTGATTCCGATGCGGCCGATGTGGTGGTC
The DNA here is from genome assembly GCF_056436685.1 of Streptomyces sp. NPDC043680. Lineage (NCBI taxonomy): Bacteria > Bacillati > Actinomycetota > Actinomycetes > Kitasatosporales > Streptomycetaceae > Streptomyces > Streptomyces sp. NPDC043680. The sequence continues at coordinate 89,268 of NZ_JBWKCE010000009.1, forward strand.
CTGACCGTCGGAGAACTCAAGCCGGCCGAAACAGAGACCGGCCTCCCCCGAGTTCAGTGCGGAAAGAAGACCCGACTGCTCGGCGACCAGCACATCTCGTTCCAACCGCGCCTGACCCCCGGTCCCCTGCTCCCTCAAGGCTCCTCGTACGGCGCGTTCGGCCTGGTCGCGCAGGTCGTCGAGACGTGCATAGAGCTCGTCGATGAATTTCTGCTCGCCACGGAATTCCTCGTTTGACAATTCCACTCCCGACCCGATATACTGTCCCCGTAAAGCTTTTTCATGCCGCACTTCGAGGCGACCTGAAACAACAAATATACCCAGAGAAATACCCCGGGCGTCCATCGCACCGGGGCTTTTTTGTGTCGGGATACGGGGCCCGCTCGACCGTCGGCGGCTCACCCGGGTGGACCACCCGCCGGGCCGGGGCGGACGGGCGCTGGTTTCGTGGGAGGAAGTGCTGTCCACCCCCACGGAGACTCACATGTACGAAATGCACGTCGGTGAGGCCGTCACGGGAAGTGGCCTGGTGTGGCACGTCGTCGCCCGCGACCACTCCGCCACCCTGTGCGGCCAGCCTCTCCGCCCCGGCGGCAACGCCGAGACGGACCGCCACTGCGTGCCCTGCATGGCGGCCTTCCAGGAGTCCATGCAGCAGGCCCCGGCCGACTCGTGACCGTGCCCACGGCACGCGGGCCGCGGGCACGGGTGAGGGGACCGGCCGGGTCAGCCGGCCCGGACCTGTCCGAAGAGGAGCTCATAGCCCGGCGGCAGCTGGAGCAGCAGCCGCCGGGTGAGGTCCGCGCCGGCGGCGTCGGCCGCCACGCTGAGGACCGCGCCCACGTCCCATTTGGCGGTCTCCTCCGTGGCGCCCTCGATCCAGGCCGCCGTAGCGCGGACGAACCGCTCGGGGGACAGCGGCTCCGCCGCCTGCAGCGGGTTCAGCAGGATCAGGGCATAGGTCTCCGGCAGGCAGGCCGCCAGTTCGGTGCGGTCCGTGCCCACCAAGTGGGCGCCGAGCAGCGCGAGGACCACTCGGGCCGCGCGGTCGGCTTCGTACGGGGTGTCGTAGGCGCCGCGTTCCCGCACGCGGTCCAGGAACGCTTCGCGGTGCATGGCCATGGTGCCGCCCTCGGTGGGGTTCGGGCGCAGGGCGGGAATGCCGGAGGGAAGTGGCCCCTCGCCCTGCGCCGTCCGGGTGGCCGGCCGACGCCGTCCGGGTGGGCCGGCCGGGCTGGTCGCGGCGATCGCCGGGCGATCGGCGGCGGCAGATCAGCCGCGGATCTCCTTGCGTCCGCCGGTGTTGCCGATTTCGATCTTCCGAGGCTTCGCGCGCTCGGCGATGGGGATGCGCAGGGTCAGGACACCCGCGTCGTAGTCGGCCTGGATGTGCTCCGTGTCGAGGGTGTCGGCCAGCATGAGCTGGCGCGAGAAGACACCCAGCGGCCGCTCGGAGAGCTCCATCTGGACGTCCCCGGCCTTCGCCGTCGGCCGGCGCTCGGCCTTGACGGTCAGCATGTTCCGCTCGACGTCGATGTCGATGGCGTCGGTCGACACACCGGGGAGGTCGAACGCGATCACGTACACATCGCCCTCGCGGTAGGCGTCCATCGGCATGATCGACGGCTTCGACCAGGTGCCGGGCGATCCCGTCAACTGCTGGGTGAGCCGGTCGAGCTCGCGGAACGGATCGGTGCGCATCAGCATCGTGAAACACCTCCGGTCGTTCAGGCAGTACCTGCCATGCGCTTCCAGGTACTCCCGTTGTACCACGTCATCGAAACGATGACAATGTCTGCGTCATCTTTCCGGTGACCATCGCCCGGTCGGGCCCCGCGCGTTTGTGACGCCTGTTACGGGTTAGCCGCGCTACAGGAAACCCACCTGGTCGGGCGGGTGGGACGGTTGCGAAGGGAGTGCCCATGAGGGTCTCGGACCATCTGCTGGGCCGACTGCGGGAGCGGGGCGTGGAGCACGTCTTCGGCTACCCGGGCGGCGGCATCAGCGGACTGCTCGCGGCCTGGGGACGGGCGGAGGACCACCCGCGGTTCATCCGGGGAGGCGCCCGGATCGAACGTCCCGAGGACGTGGAGCCCGCTTGGCGCCGCGCCCTGGCCGCGAACCGGCCCTTCGTGCTCGACTTCCGCACCGACCCGGCGGTGCCGCCGATTCCGCCGCACGCCACCTCCGACCAGGTCAAGGCGACCGCCGGGGCGGTGCTCCACGGCGACGGCGACCGGGGCGCCATGGTCCGGCAGGGCGTCAAGGCGAAAAACCAGGACTTCCTTCCCGGCCGGAGCAAGGGGTGAGTGGGCGCATGACGACGGTAGTCGACCGCCACAGCCGGTTCCCGGACCTCGCCCGGCTCTGGCGCCTGCCCGGGGTCTACGCACCCCAGGAGGACACGTACCTGCTGGCCCGCGCCCTGGACGCGGAACTCGCTCCGGGCATGGACGTACTGGACATCGGCACGGGGAGCGGGGCGCTCGCGCTCCGAGCGGCGCGGGGCGGTGCCCGGGTGACCGCGGTGGACGTCTCCTGGCGGGCCACGCTGACCACCCGGCTCAACGCGGCGCGGGCCGGGCAGTCGATCACCGTGCGGCGCGGCGGCATCGACCGGGCCGAGGCGGCGGGGCCGTTCGACCTGGTGGTCAGCAACCCGCCGTACGTGCCGGCCCCCGACCACCGGCTGCCGCGGCGCGGCCCGGCCCGTTCCTGGGACGGCGGACACGACGGGCGGCGCATCGTGGACGGGATCTGTGCGGCCGCGCCCGCCCTGCTGAAGCCGCAGGGCGTCCTGCTGATCGTGCAGTCGGCGCTGTGCGGCACCGGCGCCACCCTGGAGGCCCTCGACCGGGCCGGCCTGGGCGCCGAGGTGGTGGACCGCGACCACATCCCCTTCGGCCCGGTGCTCCGCTCCCGGTTGCCCTGGCTCAGGAGCCAGGGGCTGGTCGACCCGCGCCAGGAGACGGAGGAACTGGTCGTCATCCGCGCCGAGCGCCGCCGTCCTGACCGCGAAACCCGTACGTCGCGCACACCGGAGGAGACCCGATGAGTCCGCCCGCCCCGCCCCGCCTGCCGCAGCCCCGCGGCCCGCTGTCCGAGGCCGTCGTGGCGGCCCTGGAGGGCCGCTCCGCGACGGCGGTCCCGGCCGGGCGGACGGCGGATGCCGATCCTTACGGCGATGACCTGCAACTGGCGCTGTACGTGCTCTACGAGCTGCACTACCGCGGTTTCGCCGGTGTGGACGAGACCCGGGAGTGGGATCCGGATCTGCTGCGGCTGCGCCGGACGCTGGAGGAGCCCTTCCTGGAGGCGCTGCGCGTCGACACGCCCCGGGACGGCGGGGTCGAGGAGGTCTTCGACGCGCTGCTGGTCGAGCCGGTGGACCACACGGACAGCGTCTCCGGGTTCCTGCAGCGCGACGGCGAGCTGTGGCAGATGCGCGAGTACGCCGCGCTGCGGTCGCTGTACCACCTGAAGGAGGCCGATCCGCACGCCTGGGTCATCCCCCGGCTGACCGGGCGGGCGAAGGCGGCGATGATGGCCGTCGAGTACGACGAGTTCGGGGCCGGCCGGGCCGAGCGGGTGCACGCGCAGCTGTTCGCCGAGCTGATGGCGGACCTCCGGCTGGACACCGCGTACGGCCACTACCTCGATGCGGCACCTGCGCAGGCGCTGGCGACGACGAACGTGATGTCGCTGTTCGGCTTGCACCGCGCCCTGCGCGGGGCACTGGTGGGCCACTTCGCCTGCGTGGAGGTGACCTCTTCGCCCGGATCGCGGCGACTGGCCGCGGCCATGCGGCGCCTGGAGGCCGGGCCCGCCGCCGAGCACTTCTACGCCGAGCACGTGGAGGCGGACGCCGTGCACGAGCAGCTCGTACGCCGCGAGGTCATCGCCGGGCTCCTGGAGTGCGAGCCGCACCTCGCGGCCGACGTCGCCTTCGGCGCGCAGGCGACGACGATGCTGGAGGACCGCCTCGGCGGCGCGCTCCTCGACGCGTGGCGGCGCGGGGACTCCGCCCTGCGGCTGCCCCTCGCGGTGGCTGCCTGAGACACCGGCGCCCCGCCCCGGTCCTCTCGGACGGCGGGGCGGGGTGCCGGTGGGCGGGGTCCCGGTGGGCGGGGCATCGGGCGGGCTCAGACGGCGGGGCCGCGGCCGAGGACGAAGCCGCTGCGGGGGCGGGTGGGGATCCGGTTCAGCGGGATCGTGAGGTCCTGTCCCGGCACCGGGCTCCGGTCGAGGCGGGCGAGTTCCGCGGCCAGGGCCGCCAGCACGGCGACGGCGACGTCCTCGCCGGGACAGCGGTGGCCGGTGCGCGGGTCGCCGCCGCCCTGCGCGATCAGTTCGGCAGCGCCGGGCTCGCGGCCGAGGAAGCGCTCCGGCTCGAAGCGGTAGGGCCGCTCGAAGAGGACGGGATCGTGGTGGTGGCCGTAGACGTCGAGCAGGACGAGGGTGCCCTCGGGGATCCGACGGCCCGAAAAGGCCAGGTCGCCGGCGGCGAGGCCGACCACGAAGGGCACGAAGGGGTAGAAGCGGCGGACCTCGTGGGCGAAGGCCCGGGCGTACGCGCCGTCGTCCGCGCGCAGCCGCTCGCGCAGCGTCGGATTGCGGTGCAGGGCGTGTGCGGCGAAGGCGGCGAACCAGGCGACCGCGACCGTGGGCCGGATGATGTTGAGCAGTTCGACGGCGGCGGTCCGCGGCCCGGGCAGGCCGCCGTCCGCCTCACGGTGGTGCGCCACCGCTTCCAGTACGGTGCGGTGCGGGCCGGGCACGGCGAAGGCTGCGTCACGGCCTCCCAGGTGCGGTACCCCCGCCCGTACGTCCGCGATCGTCCGTGCCAGCGCCTGCTCCTGGCGCTCGCGTGCGCGCCGGGCCTTCCAGTGGCGGGGGCCGGCGGTCGCGAAGCCGTCGACCATGGCCACGCAGTCCTCGGCGATCTCCCTGGCCGCGTCCTCGGGGACGGGCAGGCCGACCCAGTCGCACACCGCCTCGGCGAGCACGGTGGCCGCCTCGTCGAACAGCACCGCCTCGCGGCCCCGGCTCTCCTCTATGGTGCTGCGCCAGTGCCTCTCCACGCGGTCCACCAGGGCGGCGACGCCCTCGGCGGACATCAACAGGGAGACGAACACGGCCTTGCGGGCCCGGTGGGCCGCTCCGTCGAGGGTGTGGACGGCGCCGCGGCCGAAGAGCGTGTCCAGCACGGGCCCCGGCAGGGCGCCCTGACGCAGCACGTGGTGCTCGTCGTAGAAGAACTCCACGGCCTCCCGGCCGTGCAGGACGACGGCGCGCCGGCCCATCAGGCGGGTGCGTACCGGCCCGCGGGTGTCGTTGCGCCGCCGCAGGTCGGGCAGCCAGGCGTAGCCGTGGGCCAGCAGGGAAAAAGTGCTGTCGATCACGGGGTAGGACATGCCGGGCGCCTACCCGCCGGGAAGCTCCGCACGCGCGTCGGCATTCGGGGCGTCTTGGCGGCCGCCAGGTTTCGGGGGCGTCTCAGTGGTAAGGCGAGCCGCATGACGCAGAAGGCAGCACTTCCGACGGAGCGGGACCTTCCGGTCGATGACACGCGTCGGCTGCCCCAGGACCACACGCAGGCGATCCTGGAGACGACCAAGCGGGTGGCCGCCCTCCTGAAGGCGTCCGGGCAGCCGTTCGCACTGGCCGGCAGCGTCGCCGCCTTCGCCCACGGGCTGCCCGCCGGCTTCCAGCACGACACGGACTTCTGTGTCCGGCCCGAGGACGCGGACACGGCCGTCAAGGCGCTGGAGGACGGCGGCATCGCGATGCGCCGGGCACCGGAGGACTGGCTGGTCAAGGGGCGCTCCGGCGGCGAGGAGATCGACCTCATCTTCGAGCTCGCCCGGCGGCCCGTCAGTACGGAGCTGCTGGAGCGGGCCGTACTGCGGCCGGTGGACTCGGTGTGGATGCCCGTCCTCTCGCCCACCGACCTCATGGACAGCCGTCTCGCCGCGCTGTGCGAGCACTATTGCGACTTCGGGGACCTGCTGCCGATGGCCCGGATGCTGCGCGAGCAGATCGACTGGGACCGGCTGGGCCGGGTCCACCGCTCGGCCCCGCTGGCGGACGCGTTCTTCTACCTTCTGGAGCGGCTCGGGGTCATCGATCGCCCGGAGGCGACGCCATGACGGCGGACGACATCATCGAGTACCGCATCGCCCATCTCCTGGAGCGCCTCGCTCGCGAGGACGTCGCCGAACTCGGGCTGCGGATCGAGGCCAGGGGCACGCACACGCTGATCTCGGGATGCGTGAGCAGCGACGACACCCGGGCGGAGATCCTGCGGATCGCCCGGGAGGAGCTCGCCGGGCTGGCGTGGCACGAGGACCTGACCGTCAACCGGGCCGATCCGCCCGGCCGGGCCGAGGAGTTGTCATGATCAGGGTCGCGGCCGTCGGCGACATCCACCTGGGCCCGGGCAGCGAGGGCCGGCTGCGACCCGCCTTCGCCACCCTCGGTGAGTGCGCGGACCTGCTTCTGCTGGCCGGCGACCTGACCCGGCACGGCACGGCACAGGAGGCCCGCGTGGTGGCCGGGGAGGTGGCGGGGCTGCCGGTGCCCGTGGTCGCGGTGCTCGGCAACCACGACTACCAGAGCGACCAGGACAAGGAAGTCGTCCGGGAGCTGGCCGCGGCAGGGGTCCATGTGCTCGAAGGCGACGGGGTCATGCTCGACATCGGCGGTACCCGGGTGGGCGTCGCGGGCACGAAGGGCTTCGGCGGGGGCTTCGCCGGACGCAGCGGCAGCGAGTTCGGCGAGCCGGAGATGAAGTCCTTCATCCGCTACACCCGGCGCTGCGCCGAGGGCCTGAGCCGGTCGCTGCGCGATCTGCACGCCGCGGGCAGCAGCGTGCGCATCGCGCTGACCCACTTCGCGCCCGTGCCGGACACGCTGGCGGGCGAGCCGCTGGAGATCTACCCCTTCCTGGGCAGTTACCTCCTGGCGGAGGCGATGGACGAAGCGGGCGCGGACCTCGCCGTCCACGGCCACGCCCACCGCGGCACCGAACACGGCATGACGGCGGGCGGGATCCGGGTGCGCAACGTCGCCATGCCCGTCATCGACCGTGCGTTCGCGGTCTACCACCTGTCCACCGACGGGGCGGCCGCCGCGGCGGCGGGCGGCCCCGACGGCGACGGTGCGTGGCCCGGCCGCTGACGGGACGGGCCCGACCGCTCCGGACATCTGCCCGGGAGTGCCGCGTATGGTCGCGGGCCCGTCCGGGCAGGCGCCGAGCAGTCCGTCCCTCTGGAGGCGATAGCGATGCGCGCGTTGACGTGGCAGGGCACACGCAAGGTGAGCGTGGAGAGCGTTCCGGATCCGCGGCTGGAGAAGCCGGGCGACATCGTCGTGAAGGTGACCTCGACCGGGATCTGCGGCTCCGATCTGCACCTGTACAACCTGATGGGGCCCTATCTGGAGCCCGGTGACATCCTCGGGCACGAGGCCATGGGCACCGTCGAGGAGGTCGGTCCCGAGGTCACCACGCTGCACCACGGCGACCGGGTCGTCATACCGTTCAACGTCTCCTGCGGCCGGTGCTTCATGTGCGACCAGGGCCTCCAGTCGCAGTGCGAGACCACCCAGGTGAAGGAGTACGCGAAGGGGGCGGCGCTGTTCGGCTACACCAAGCTGTACGGGCAGGTGCCGGGCGGCCAGGCGCAGTACCTGCGCGTGCCCTTCGGGGACACCCTTCCGGTGAAGGTGCCTCAGGGACCGCCGGACGAGCGCTTCGTGTACCTGTCGGACGTGCTTCCGACGGCGTGGCAGGCCGTCGCGTACGCCGCCGTCCCGCCGGAGGGATCGCTCACGGTGCTCGGCCTCGGGCCGATCGGCCAGATGGCGGCCAGGATCGCACTGCACCAGGGAGCGAAGCTGGTGGTGGGCGTCGACTTGGTCCCGGCGCGGCTGGAGCGGGCCGCCTCGTTCGGGGTGCACACGATGGACCTGCGGCAGTACGGAGCCGGGCTGGCCGAGGCCGTCCGCGACCTCACCGAGGGCCGGGGCACCGACTCCGTGATCGACGCGGTGGGGATGGAGGCGCACGGCGCTCCGTTGGCGTCGGCGGCGCAGCGTTTCACCACTCTGCTGCCGGACGCCCTCGCCCGTCCTCTGATGGAACGGGCCGGGATCGACCGGTTGGAGGCCCTGCACACCGCGATCGAGGTCGTGCGGCGCGGTGGCACCGTGTCCGTGTCGGGCGTCTACGGCGGAGCCGCGGACCCGATGCCGATGCTGACGATGTTCGACAAGCAGATCCAGCTGAGGATGGGCCAGGCCAACGTACGGGCGTGGGTGGACGACATCCTGCCGCTGCTGGGTGATTCCGATCCGCTGGGTGTGCACGGTTTCGCCACGCACACCATGCCGCTGGAGGACGCCCCCAAGGCCTATGCGATGTTCCAGCAGAAGGAAGACGGCATGATCAAGACGCTGCTCACTCCGTGACCTGGACCTGCTGCTTCTGTTGCCGGTTCGCCGGCCCGCGGGAGCGGTGGCTGGTGTCGCACCACGGATAGATCCGGCTGCGGCCACACATGCACAGCGCGACCACACAGCGGTCGGAGCGGGCCGTCGAACCGTCGCCGAGCACCACCTCGACGGGCCCGTCGACCAGTACGGGACCCGGCTCGCCGCCCCGGTCCATCCTCACGCGGCACGGTGGGTGCACGCGGGCCTCGTCCGCCTCGTCCGTCATCGCGCCTCCTCGGGGTCGGTCCCACCGCTGGGGCGGCTACCCGCTCCGCCCGGCGCTACGCGGTGGCGCACGAATTCGGGGCTCGGGGCGTTTACCTCCGCGCTCACGGGTCAGACGCTGCACGTCCGAAGTTCCCCATCTGCGGAGTGATGATGTCTGGAGACCAGAAGGCCAAGGCCAAGGCCGAGCAGGCCAAGGGCAAGCTGAAGGAAGCTGCCGGCCGCACCATGAAGGACGAGGAAATGACCGCCGAGGGACGAGCGGACCAGGCCAAGGGAGACGCCCGTCAGGCCAAGGAGAAGATCAAGGACACGCTCAAGGACTGACGTCGGTCCCACACGCTCTTCGCGCACGCGCGCACGCGCACACTGCCGTCCGGGGCGGCCCGCATCGGGGCCGCCCCGGACCGGCATCGCATACCTCTGGTTCACGGCGGAAGGGAGCCGTCATGCGGGGCAGGGCCGAGGTCCGGACGGACGACGGCAGGAACGAGTCCGCGGAGCAGCGTGCGGACCGGCAGTGGCAGGAGCTGGTGCAGGAGATCCGCGTGGCCCAGACCGGGGTGCAGATCCTCTTCGGCTTCCTCTTGACCGTGGCCTTCACCACGCAGTTCCAGAGCCTCGCGGAGACCGACAAGACGATCTACCTGATCACCGTGGTCCTCGGGTCCCTGGCCACCGGGGCGCTGATCGGACCGGTGGCCTTCCACCGCATCGTCTCGGGCCGCCGCATCAAGCCCCAGGCGGTCGTATGGGCCTCACGGCTCACCTTCGCCGGCATCGTCCTGCTGCTGGCAACCCTGACCGCCGCCCTCTTCCTCATCCTGCGGGTGACCACCCACGACGCCCTGGCGCCGTGGCTGGTGGGCGGGGTGCTGCTCTGGTACCTGCTGTGCTGGTTCGCCCTCCCGCTGTGGGTCCGCAGCCGCCACACCTCCGAGGACTGAACCGCGCAGGCGCCGCCCGCGCTTCAGTCCGGGGGCTCCGGCGCCGTTCCCGGCTCGGGCTCGGGCGCCTCGGGCGCAGGCTCGGCCGGGCGCCGCGCGGGGTCGGCAGGCTGCGGGTCCCGGGGAACCGGATCGGGTGACGCGGGGGTGGGTCCGGGGCCCTCCGGTTCCGGCTCGGTGCTGCGCGCCCTCACGGCGGTGCGTTCCATACGGCTCACCTCGACTCCTCGCTTCTCACGTACGCCCCGCATCTGCCCGGGCCGGCCCGGCTCAACCGGCCGGGGTTCGACACCGTCGGGCCGGGGTAGCCGCCCTGACGTGACGGAACATGATCTGGATGCCTTCACCGATGTGCTCGACGGCCCGATGTACGTGGTCACGGCCGCGGCGGGCGGTGAGCAGTCGGGCTGTCTGGTGGGCTTCGCCTCGCAGTGCTCGATCCATCCTCCGCGTTTCATGGTGTGGCTCTCCAAGGCCAACCACACCTTCGGCGTCGCCCGCAGGGCCTCGTACCTCACGGTGCATCTGCTGCGCCGCGACCAGCTGCCGCTGGCGGAGCTGTTCGGCGGGGAGACCGGCGACCGCGTGGACAAGTTCGAGCGGGTCGCCTGGCGACCGGGAACGGACGGCAGCCCGGTGCTGACCGAGGCCTGCGTCTGGTTCACGGGCCGCGTGGAGTCCTGTCTGGAAGGCGGCGACCACGTGGGCTTCCTGCTGGTGCCCATCGAGGAGTCAGAGCCCCTCCCGGACCGGCCGGAGTTGCTCCGGTTCCGCGACGTCAGGCATATGGAGCCCGGTCACCCCGCCTGACCCTGCCGGGGTGCGAAGGCGTCGCGCGCGGTGCGGATCTCCACGTCCATGTTGACTTCCATCATCCGCAGGGCGGCTTGCGCCAGCTCGTCGTGGATGTGCGCGACCGCGTCCTCGACGACGGTCACCTTCAGGTGCCGGATGTGGGCGTCCAGGGCCGAGTACAGCACGCACTGCTCGGTCACCTGGCCGCACAACACCAGGTGACCGACCTCCAACTGGCCGAGGAGGTAGCCCAGCGGGGTCTCGTAGAAGATCGAATGCCGGGCCTTGACGACGAAGAGGGAATCCTCGTCCGGCTGGACCGGCTTGACCAGGTCGCCGTGGGACCCCGAGAGGGCGGCTTCGAGGATCTCCCCGTGGTGGGAGCGCCATTGGCCGAAGTTGTCGTTCACGAAGATGACGGGGATCTTGCGCTCGCGGGCCGTCTCCAGGACCGCCACGACGCCGGGCAGGGCCTCGCGTACGGACGGCAGGAGCAGCTCGGCGTCCTTGTGCTCGTAGGTGTTGAGCATGTCGATGACGATGAGTGCGCTGCCGGTCACGTCGTCCCGCCTTCCGTCCACCGGTCCCCCTGTCCCCCGGCTTCCCCGCCTCCGCCCCTTCGCTACTCCTCGGCGCTCGGCACCTGCAGCGGGTCCCGCGGCGCCGTCTTCTTGGCTTCCTCCATCTGCTCGCCCAGCTCCTTGAGCCGGTTGCGCCCCATGGCCTTGCGCACCTGGGGGAACCAATCCTGCTCCTCTTCCTCCACGTGGTGGCGGACGTTCTCCATGAGGACCGACATCTTGGCTTCGTGCCGCTCGTCCGACGGATCCATGCCCTTCAGCTCGGAGAGCATCCACATCACCACGTGGTGCTCCTCGACGCTCTCCAGGACGTGGTCCTTGGTCTCCGGGACCGCCTCCCGTGCTGCCGGGTAGAAGATGCGTTCCTCGATCCAGGCGTGCGTGGTGAGTTCGCCGATCACCTCGTCGGCGATCTCCTTCCGCTCCTCCAGCGCGTCTTCGTCGGCCTTCTCGAAGCGCTTGAACAGCTTCTCCACCGTCTTGTGGTCCTCTTTCAGCAGCACTATGCCGTCCATGCGCGCTCTCTCCTTCTGCAGCTCGGCGGTGGGTGTGCTTCCAGGCGGGCGCCTACCCACCGGGACGCCGTGCACGCCGCCTCCAGCCCCTCAAAGAGATCCTTATAAAAACCCATCCTGCTAAAGTAACGGCTTATCTGAGGGTCGACTCTGAGACAGGGTGGGAGACGCCATGAAGACCATCGGACTGCTCGGCGGGATGAGTTGGGAATCGACCGCCGCGTACTACCGACTGTTGAACGAATTCACCCGGGAACGGCTCGGCGGCCTGCACTCGGCCCGCTGCGTGGTCTATTCCGTCGACTTCGCCGAGATCGAGCACCTCCAGGCCGAGGGCCGGTGGGCGGAAGCCGGTGACCTCCTGACGGAGGCCGGCCGGCGCCTGGAGGCGGCGGGGGCCGAACTGGTGCTGTTGTGCACCAACACCATGCACAAGGTCGCCGACCGCATCCAGGACGGCATCGCGGTGCCGCTGCTGCACCTGGCCGATGCCACCGCGGACGCCGTACGGGCGGCGGGTCTGCGCCGGGTCGGCCTGCTCGGCACCGCCTTCACCATGGAGCAGGACTTCTACCGCGGGCGCCTCGCGGCGGGCGGGCTCGACGTACGCGTCCCGGGCGCGGCCGGGCGCTCGCTCGTACACCGCGTGATCTACGAGGAGTTGTGCCGGGGCCTCGTCCGCGAGGCGTCCCGCGCCGCCTACCGGGAGGTGATCGGACAGCTGGTGGCCGACGGGGCCGAGGGCGTCATCCTCGGCTGCACCGAGATCGAGCTGCTCATCGGGGCCGACGACAGCCCGGTCCCCGTCTTCCCCACGGCCCGCATCCACGCGGAAGCCGCCGTGGCTGCAGCCCTGCCCTCCATGGCCTGAAACAGCCGGTGCCCGGAATCGGCCCGTCCCCCGGCGTGCCATCATTCGGCGCATTCACATGGGCACAGGGGGTAACCATGGTCATCGAGAACTGGCAGCAGGCCGCCGTGGCCGGAATCGTCGTCCTGGCGGCGGCCTTCGTCCTGTGGGCCCTCCGCCACCGGATCAAGAAGATCAGGGTGCGGCTGTGGAGCGTCGCCGTGGAGGCGGCGGACGAGCCGAACCCGAGCGAACAGGTCGTGCACTCCCGGCGCTCCAGGATCGTGAAGTCCCTGATCAGCACCGTGAAGGACGGCAAGATCGGCCTCGTCGACTCGAAGGTCAAGAAGAGCGCGATCGTCGTCCGCAAGGACGACGACCCCGAGCCCGGCACCGGCTGAGCGGTCTTCAGCAGCACGCAGGGGAAGCCGACCTCGGGGGGAAGAGCACGTGCACGTGGACCGGGCCGAGCAACTGGCCCATGCGAACCGCCTGATCACCGCCGACGCAGCCCACCGCGCCCTCTTCTTCGAGGGCGAGGAGGGCATCGGCAAGACCGCCCTGCTCATCGAGGTGCACCGCCGCCACTCCGACAGCACCGTCTGCTACGTCGACCTGGGCACCACCTGGACCATGCTGGACGTGCTCAACTCCATCGCCCGCCAGGCGGACGAGCAGGGCATACCCATGGACGCCTTCCGGGCGCTCAAACAGCGCTACGGGGACCTGCCGCCCCTCAACTTCCAGAACCTGTCGATGAACCGGTCGCACCTCGACCTCGCCCTCAGCGTGAACGCGGACCGGGAGACCCAGACCTCCGCACTGAGCGACGAGATCGTCGCACGCCTGGCCGAGTCGGCATCCGGCGGCGGTTCCGGCCCCGTCGTGGTGCTCGACGCCTTCGACCGCTGCGAGCCCCCGATGCAGGGCTGGCTCAGCGGCGGATTCGTACCGGACCTGCTGGCGACCCGCCGCATCACCGTGCTCCTCGCCGGGCGGAGCGTCCCCGGCCTCTCCCACCCGTACTCCGGGGTCGTGCAGAACGTGATCCTGCCTCCGTTCGACACCGCGACGGTCCGCGAGTGGATCGAGCTGGCCGGTGTCGACGAGCTCAAGGACGCGGCCGGGGAACTGCACGCCCGCTCGGGCGGACTGCCGTCCGCCATCGCGGAGTTCCTGTTGCACTTCAAGCGGGAGAACTGACCCATGGACCCGGACCTCGTGCTGCGCCGCATCCGTGAGACCTATGCCGCCCTCCCGTCGTCCCGGCGGTCCCTGCTCGAACACCTCTGCGTGTACGACTGGTTCGATCCGGCCATCGTGGCCTACACGGCGGAGGCGCTGGGGCTCCCGGACGACACCGCCGTCCTGCTCGGGCTGGCGATGGTCGAAGCCCGACCGCTAGCAGCCACCGAGGAGTTCCGGGTCCGGCCCCTGCTGCGCAAGGACCTGGTCGACCGGCTCGGCGAGGAGGGGACCCCGACGCTCAGACGCGCGCACCGGCTGGCCGCCGCGTACTACCACCAGCCCCTGGACCCCTTCCACAGCGACAGGGTCGGCTGGTACGTGGCCCAGATCCGGCACATGGCCTGGGCCGGCCCGGGCAGCGCCCTGAACCGGCTGGCCGCCTTCTCCCACACGGCCCTGCTCGCGGGACATCCGGAGGCCGCGAGTCGGGCGGCGACCGAAGCCCTCAAGGCCGCGCCGCAAGGCCGTGGCGCTATGGACGCAGGGTGGCGCGAACTGTCCTCCCTGGCGCAGGTCGTACGGGCGGTCGCGCTGATCCTGGCCGCCTCGGGGGTGGAGGACCGCACGATCGTCGACCTGGACGGTCTGCTGGCCGGGACCCGGCCTCCCCGGGACCTGGCCGCCGCCCGGATCCACCGGCTCGCCCGAGACCTGGTCACGTACTACAGCGAGCGCCTGGCGCCCGCCCCGACGCTGAGCGCGGCGCTGGTCCCGGGCGCCGTGCGGGGTGTCGAGCGGCGGGGCACGCCGGAGATCTCCACCAGCCTCTCCATCGCGGAGGAGTTCGCCCACTTCCCGCACACCGTCATGCGCCGCGACCACGTGGTGGAGCTGGTCGGCCGGCACAAGGCGCACCACGCGATCACCTCGACCCTCTACATGCAGGCCACCGGCGAGCCGACCAGCCACGCCGTGGTGGACATCTTCCCCTGGGACGCGGGGGACGACCTCGACCGGCTCGACGTCCGGGACGCGAACGGCGGGGTGGTGCCCTCGCTCAAGCGGATCGAGGTCCAGGCGTACATCGCCAACGCCGTCTCCTACTGGCTCTCGGACGAGAGCGCGAGCACGGAGATCTCCCACTCCCTCAGTGCGGCCCTGCGCAGCCGCCAGCACGAGACCGTCGAGGCGCTGCTGCGGACGGCGACCGAGGCCACCGAGGGCGACCTCGGCCACCGGATCCGGGCGGCCACCCGCTACCTGCCGCTGGTCGCGCAGCTGGACACCGGCTACGGCACCTCCCAGCGGCTGCGGTACGGCTACGACGGGGGCAGCACCCTGCAGCGCCACGGGCTGATCGGCGTCTCGGCCGACCTGGACCTCGTCCTGCCGACGGAAGCCCCCAACCACCTGACCGTGCCGGCGCCCGAGGGCGTCGAACTCGCCGGTATCGGATTCAGCGACGGGAACTGGATGCTGGAGCCGGTCACCACCCGCTCCGATCGGCACGAGGAGGCTCAGGAGGGGCTGCCGGACCAGTTCCTCGTCCGCTTCCGCGACCCGGAGGGCGAGGACGACGGGCCCTCGGCGCCGCCCTCCCACCGGCTCGCCCGGACGACGATGCAGCTGCTCTACGTGCCCCGCCGCAAGGACATCCGCCGGGTCTTCCGGGCGAACCTGCTCTGCCTGGGCATCTGCCTGCTCGCGGTGGGCCTGCCGTTCCTCGTCGACCACGACGTGTGGTCCAGCCTGATCCCCGGGCTGGCCACCGCGTTCGTCCTGGTGGAGCCGTTGATCCAGAGCCGCCGCCCGCACGCCTCCGGCCAGCACGAGGAGATCCACGCTTATGCGAACCGCCGGCTCAACGTGATCTACGCGGTGAGCGTGCTCGCGGCCCTGCTCGCGACCTCCGCCGCCCCGGCCAACCAGGTGGAGGTGTTCCTGTCCCTCTCGCTGTCCGCTCTCGCCGTCTGTCTCGCCTCCACCGTCGTACTGCTGTCCTGCACGGCCCGGCGCCGGGCTCTCCTGGAGGCCGCGGCCGCCGACCTGGAGGGCCGGGGCAGGTTCCTCGCGTCCTCGCGGAGGCACTGAGGCCGGGCCCCGCAGCCCGCCCGCGGCCCGGAGGCGGGGACGCGGACCGCGTGGTGTCATACCTGTGTCATTCGCAGCAGGCCGCGGGGCGCGGCGGTACGGACCGGGCGGGACGCATGGGCACACCTCAGGCGGGGCCGGGCGCACAGCACCGGGAAAGCGTGCAGCAGGAGAGCCGCCACGCCGACTGGCTCGAACTCTTCCTCGACCTCGTCTTCGTCGCGCTCGCCGCCCAGCTCTCCCACCGGCTGCACGGCGACCCGGGCCTGCGGGACTTCGCCGTGTTCCTGGGGCTCTACTTCCCGCCCTGGTGGATGTGGATCAACCTCACGGTGTCGGCGAACCTGTTCGTCGACCACCGCCCCCGCCGCCGGCTGCTGATGCTGTTCGCCATGCTCTGCCTGGCCGCCATGGCCGCCGCGGTGCCCGGCGCCGACGCCGGCCGGGGGTCCGTCTACGCCCTCGGCTACGCGGGAACCAGGCTCGTCCTCCTCGGGCTGTGGTGGCCGTCCACCCGCTTCCCCGAACCGCTGCGCGTCCCGCGCTGGCGGCCGCTGTCCTACTGCCTGGCCTCGGGCCTGCTGTGGGCCGCCTCCGCGGCCGTGCCCGCGCCGTGGCAGTACGTCGTCTGGGCGGTGCTGATCGCCGCCGAGATGGCGCTGCTGCTCACCGCGCGCGGCCGCGGCATCCCGGGGCGCCTGGACACGGGGCACTTCGTCGAGCGGGTCGGACTGTTCGTGATCATCGTGCTCGGGGAGTCCGTGATCGCTCTGGTGACCTCCGCCGACCTCGCCTGGACCGTGCGGGCGGGAGTCGTCGGTGTCCTCGGCTTCCTCCTGCTCGCCGCGCTGTGGTGGTCGTACTTCGACTTCGGCGCGGCATCGGCCGAGCTGATGTTCGCCGCCCTCCGGGGTCGCGAGGCGTACCTCCTCGCCCGGGACGTGGGCGGCTTCCTGCACTTCTTCGTGACCGCGGCCGTGCTGTGCATGGCGGCGGGCCTGGCCACCGCCGTCGAGGACGCCGGCCACGCCCACCTGCCCTCCGGGGCCGTGTGGGCGCTGGCGGGCGGTCTGGCGCTCTACCACGCGGCGCACGCATGCATCGCCCTGCGCTACCGCCGCAGCCCGGCCTCCGTTGCCGTCTGGGCGGTGCCCGGTATCGGCGTCCCCCTGCTCGTCGTCCTGTTCGCCGGGTACCTGGCCCCGTGGCTGGTCGTCCTGCTCCTGGCCGCCGAGGCCGTCGTCCACCTGCTCTACGCCCGCAAGGTCCTCCGCCGCCGCACCGCCGCGGCCGCGGGCGCGGGCGGCGGATCCCCTCGGGGCGGCCCTACGGCGTGAAGCGCTCGGCGGATGGCCGTACGGGGAGCAGGTGCGGGCGTTTGGCCGTGCGCCGGTCTCCCGAGGAGCGGCCGCGCAGGCGCCGGGCCAGCCACGGGCCGAGGAAGGCGGCGGCCCAGCGCAGTTCGGCGGCGGCCGTGTGCAGGCCGGGACGGCGCTGTGCGGGCGCGGCCGGCAGGGGCCGGGTCCAGGAGTCGTCGCTGCCGGGCAGGCCGAGGGCTTCGGCGACGGCCTCGGCGATCCGCTGGTGGCCGATCGGGCCGGCGTGCAGCCGGTCCGGGCTCCACAGGCGCGGGTCGGTGACCACCGGGTGGTGTGCCGTCTCGGCGACGAGGACGCCGTGGCGGGCGGCCGCCCGGCGGATGCCCTCGTTGAGGGCGGTGACCCGAGGGGCGAGCGGGCGGGCGAGCGGGGTGATCCGTGAGAGGTCGGGAAAGGTGAGGGTGGCGACGCGGGCGCCCTGGGCGGTGAGGGCGGCGAACACCGCCTCCAGGTGGCCGGCCACCTCGTCGGCGTCGAACCGGGGCCGCAGCATGTCGTTGACGCCCGCGACCACGGTGGCGAGGTCCGGGCGCAGGGCCAGGGCGGGGGCGAGCTGTTCGGCCCGCACCTGGCCGGCCAGGCGCCCCCGTACGGCCAGGTTGGCGTACGTGGTCCCGGGGTGGTGCCGGGCGAGGTGCTCGGCGAGCCGGTCGGCCCAGCCGCGCAGGCCCGCGGTGTCGTCCCCGTCGCCGAGCCCCTCGGTCTGGCTGTCGCCCAGGGCGACGTAGCGCAGGTCACGGTCGGTCACGGGCTTCTCCCCTCTCCCTCAGGACGGCGGCTACGCGCTCGCACCAGTCCTGGTTGCCCTGCTCGAAGGCGAGTCCGCGCAGGCAGGTGAGGTAAGGGCCGACCGGCCCGCCCTCGCGCAGGAATTCCTCCTCGGTGCGCTCCCCCCGCATGGCGCGCAACAGCTTGCGGAACAGCCGGACCTTGGCCCGGGCGAAGGCCGCGCGCTCCGTGAGCTGCGCGATCAGTGCGGCGGTGTCGACGTGGTCGGCCGCCTGGACCATGACGACCAGGTCGTCGCGGAGCGAGGAGGGCTTGGCCTCGGCGGCCGTGAACCGTTCCAGTTCGGCCAGACCGGAGTCGGTGACGGTGAACAGGCGCTTGTTGGGGCGGGTGTCCTGGACGACTTCCCGGCCGGTGATCAGACCGTCCTTCTCCAGCCGGGTCAGTTCGGCGTAGACCTGCTGGGGCAGGGCGTGCCAGAAGTTGGCCACACCCAGGTCGAACGCCTTGGCCAGCTGATAGCCGCTCAGTTCCTCGCCCAGCAGCGCCGCCAGTACGGCGTGGCGCAAAGCCATGGCCGACTCCTTCCCGCCCCTTGTCCCGGGACCGCCCCCACAGCATACTCATGAATCTGACTAGTCACATCGATGACTAAGCGGCGGGCAGCAGGCCCCGGCCGCAGCCGGCCCCATGAAGGAGCATCCGTGACCACCGCAGACCGTTTCCGCGCCGCCGTCGACGAGCGCGACCTCACCGGCCTGGCCGCCCTGTTCACCGAGGACGTGCGCCTCTACAGCCCGGTGAAGTTCACCCCGTTCGAGGGAAGGGACCAGGTGCTGGGACTCTTCGGGGTCCTGCTGCGCACCTTCGAGGACTTCCGCTATGTCGGCCGGTACTCCGGCACCGCCGAGACGAGCACCGACGGCTCCGATGCGCCCTCGGAGGTGCTGCTGTTCCGGGCGACCGTGGAGGGGAAGCAGATCCACGGCATCGACCTGCTGCACTTCGACGAGAAGGGGCTCATCAAGGAGTTCACCGTCATGGTCCGGCCGCAGTCGGCCGTCCAGGCCCTGGGCGTGGCGGTCCTCGCCGGCCTGGTCGCCGACGGCCTGGTCCCGCCCGCAGCGGCCGGCCGCCCGGCCTGAGCGGACCGCGACGGAAGCGGGCTGCGGCGCTTCGCCGGCCTCCTCCGGGAACGGGCCGCGGCGGTCCGCACCTGCTGACCGGGCCCTGGGTCAGAAGCGGACCCGGGCGGTGACCGGCAGGTGGTCGCTCCCGGTGGCGGGCAGCGTCCGCACCCGCGTGACGGTCGCCGAGCGGGTCAGGACCTGGTCGATCCGCGCCACCGGCAGGGCCGCCGGCCAGCTGAAAGCGAAGTCCGGAGCGGGCGCCGTCATCCGCGACATGACCGGGTCCAGCCCCCGGTCGTCCACGGTGCTGTTGAGGTCCCCGAGCAGGATCACCCGGTCCACCGGTTCGGCGGCGATCGCGGCCCCGAGCAGGGCGGCGCTCTCGTCCCGCCGCTCCGAGCGGAAGCCGTGCGCCGGGCCGAGGCGCACCGAGGGCAGGTGGGCCACGTACACGGCCGTGTCCCCGTGCGGGGTCCGGGCGGTCGCGCGCAGGCCGCGGTTCCAGCCCTCGCCCACGCCCTGCGGCCTGATGTCGACCGGACGTACCTGCTCCAAGGGGTGCTTGGACCAGAGCCCGACCGTTCCTTCCACGGCGTGGTACGGGTAGTGCGCCGCCAGGGCCGCCGTGTAGGAAGGGACGGCGGAAGGGGTCAGTTCCTCCAAGGCGATGAGGTCGGCCCCGGTCGCGTCCAGGGCCCGCGCGGTGCCCGCCGGATCCGGATTCTCGTCGCTGACGTTGTGCTGGAGCGCGAGGAGGTCGGGCGCCCGGTCCCCGCCCGGCAGCAGGAAGCCGCCGAAGAGGCCGAGCCAGACGCCGGCGGGCAGCAGGGTCGCGTACGCCGCCGCGGCCGAGCGGCGCAGCAGGGCTGAGCCGAGGAGGACGGGGACGGCCAGGCCCAGCCAGGGCAGGAACGTTTCCACCAGGCTGCCCGGCCGGCCGGCCGGGTTGGGCACCAGGCCGTGGAAGAGCAGCAGGCAGGCCACCAGCCCGGCCAGCGCGGCGAGGATCCGTCCCCGCCCGGCGCGGGGCCGTCTCCGCCCGGGCGCAGTGGCCCTGTCCCTCCGGTCCATCGTCCGCCCCCCGCTCCGCCCGTTCGGTGAATTGCGCGTCCGCGCACCGTCCCCCGCCTGCGCGGTGTCGCGTGCTACGAGGACGCACGGCACCCGGGTCCGGTTCCGGCGCGGCTCATCCCGGGCCGGGCCGCGGGCTCCGCCGGCAGCGGGCGAGGACGAGGACGGTGTCATCGGTCGCGGTGTCGGGCAGCAGGTTGGCGAGGATCCGGTCGGCCGCCTCCTCCAGTGACCCGAGGGCCGTGCCGAGCTGATCGCGCAGGGCGCCCATGCCGGTGTCGATGTCCGCGCCGCGGGCTTCGACGAGGCCGTCGGTGTAGAGGGCCACCGTGGCACCGTCCGGCAGGTCGACCTCGATGGAGCGAAACGGTACGCCGCCCACCCCGAGCGGGACGCCGAGCACCTCGTCGACGGTCCGGACCGTGCCGTCGGGGTGGCGTACCAGGGGCGGGGGGTGGCCCGCGTTGCCGATGCGGGCGCGGCCCGTGGCCGGGTCGTAGACGAGGTAGAGGCAGGTCGCCCACTCGATGCCGGCCTCCTGGGCGCAGGCGTCGAGCTCGGCGAGGACCACCTCGGGGTCGGGGGTGTGCCGGGCCAGCGTCTTCGCGGTGATCCGGAGCCGGCCCATCGCCGCCGCGGCAAGGACTCCGTGGCCCATCACGTCGCCGACGACGAGGGCCACCCGCCCGCCGGGCAGGGTGATCGCGTCGTACCAGTCGCCGCCGACCTCGGTGACCCGGCTTCCCGGCAGGTAGCGGTGCGCGATGTCCACGTTCGGGCCTGCCGCGGGGGCGCTGGGCAGCAGGGCGCGCTGGAGGGTGAGCGCGATGTCCTGGACGCGGTTGTAGAGCCGTGCGTTGTCCAGGCACAGGGCGGCGCGGGAGGCCAGTTCCCCCGCGAGGCTGAGGTCCTCCTCGGCGAAGGGCGGCCGGCCGGCCGCGCGGCCGAACATGGTGATGCCCTGGACGGTGCCGCGGGCGATGAGCGGGGCGATGAGGATGGAGGTCAGACCGCTGTCGACCAGGAGCTGCGCCCGCTGCTGGTGGATGACCGTCCGGGTCATGAAGTCCTCGTCCACCGGCACGCACAGCGGGCGGTTCGTCGCCAGCATCTGGTGGATGCTGGATCCCGGCGGGTACGTCACCTCGTCCAGGCCGCTGACGAGTTCGACGGCGGCCGCGGAGAGTGTCGTGCCGGAGGCGATCCGGCGGGTGACGAGCGGGAGGGCGGGGTCGAAGGCCGCGGTCTCGTCCATCCACTCCACGAGCTCCACGACGCAGCCGTCGCAGAAGTCCGGCAGCACCGCGTCGACCAGCTCCTGGGCGGTGAGGCCCAGGTCCAGGGTGGTGCCGATGCGGGCGGCGGCCCGGTCCAGCAGGGCGAGCCGCTGCCGGGCGGCCGTGGCCTCCAGGATGGCCTGCTCGCGGTCGGTCACGTCCACGAGCAGCCCGCCCGCCCCGCGCCGGGTGTCCCCGGCGCCGCTCAGCGGGAAGAAGCTCACCGAGCGCACCTGGTCGCGGTCGGGGTGGCCCGGGGTGCGCAGCCCGACGAGCGCGCCGACGACGGTGCGGCCCTCCTCCACGACGGCGCGCAGCATGCGCTGGTACTCGCCGCCGTCGGAGGTGATCATGATCTCGGACATGGGGCGGCCGAGGTGCTGCGCGAGGGGGACCCCGTCCATGTCGGCCAACGCCTGGTTGAGGTGGACGTAGCGCAGTTCCTCGTCGACCATGACGAGGCCGATCGGGCAGGTCTCGAAGAGCGCGTCGAGGAAGACGAGGTTGGTCTTCACCCGGTCGAGCTCGTCGCCCCGGCTCGCCAGGCCCATGACCACGGAGGCGCCGGAGCTCCCCTGCACCGGGAAGACCCGGAACCCGCAGTCGAAGACGGTGCCGTCCCGGTGCAGGGCGGACAGTCGTACCCGCCAGTAGCCGAGCGTACGGGCCCGTTCCCCGAGCCGGGCCGCCGCGCCGCCGGCCCCGGCCGCATCCGGCTCCGCGCGGGGGAAGAGGAGGGCCGCGGGGCGGCCCAGCACCGCCTCGGCCGGGTGGCCGAAGAGGCTCTGCGCGCCGGGACCCCAGTAGCAGACCCGGTTCTCGTCGTCGATGCCGAAGACGGCCACCACCACGTGCTCCAGCAGGGACCCCGGCTCCGACCGGATCGGGCCGGGCTCCGCCTCGCCCCCCAGCCGGTCCGGTGGCATCCGATGGACCCCTTTCGCGCAGGGCTCGCGCCGGCGGCTGTCCCGCGTCCGCGGCCGGCGGGCGCAGGGTGCGCCTTCAATTCTGCCCGTCATCCCACCCGGCCGCAGGGTTCTGCCGCACGGGCGGGGCCGCGGACGGGCGCGTCGCCCTCGGCCGGGGGACCGGGCTGGTCACGGGCAGTTTCCCGGTCGGCGGACGGACGGGCAACGGGAAACCCGTCGACCCCCCGGATGCGGCGAGAAAAGCTGGAGCCGTCAGCTCGAAGCACGAGCCACTGACCCACTGGGGGACACCATGCGCAAGATGATCCGCGGCGCCGCCGCGCTCGCCACCGCGGCCGCCGCCACCCTGGCCCTGAGCGGAGCGGCCGACGCCAAGCCCGCCGACGACTGGGCCGGTTGTCCGTACGGGGCGGTCTGCATCTACCCGCAGAACCAGAACCCGGCCGTCAAGCCGAGCCAGATCTTCTACAGCTACGGAGCCCACAACCTGAGCAACCAGTTCGGCAACCACTGGGTGCTCAACAACCAGTACGGCGGCGCCACCGCGAGCCTGTGCACCGGCTACAACGGCGTGGGCTGCGGCGGCCGCATCGCCGAGGGGACGGGCGTCTACGCGGACCTCGGGCCGATCAACTCGATCACCCTCAACCGGCCGTAGCCGCTTCACCGTTCGGACGGCTTTCCGGATCCGCCGCCACCGGGTCCGGAAAGCCGCTGTTCTGCGCCGTTTTCCGCCACGCCGGGCGGAAGGCGGGTTCCGCCGTGCAACCCCCGCTGTAGCCTGGGGACTTCCGTCTCACAACCTGGGCTCGCTGTGCCATGGGGGATGCCGTGGGGGACCCGGACCGCGGACCGGACACCCGTCGTCAGGACGCGTTATCTGCTTCCACACCCGCTTCGACGTCAGCTCCGTCGCCTGCTCCGACGGCGGCTCCGTCGCCTGCTCCGGCCGACGACGCCGCGGACTCCTTCCCCACGCAGCTGAGACGGCTGCGGATGCACCGCGGCCTGTCGCTCGCCGACCTGGCGCGGCGTACGCACTACAGCAAGGGCTACCTCAGCAAGATCGAGACCGGTGCGAAGCGGGTCACCCTCGATGTCGCGCGCCGCTGCGACCAGGTGCTGGAGGCCGGCGGCGCGCTCCTGCGGCTGGCCCGGGAGGCCGAACCGCCGGCGCCCCGGCCGGGATCCGGTGCGGACGGGGCAGCGGCCCCGGCCGGTGACCGGGCCGGTTCCCATGTCGTCCGGCAGTCGGACCGTGCGTGCCCGTACCGCGGCCTGTCGGCGTTCACCCCGCAGGACGCCGCCTGGTTCTTCGGCCGTGACCGGGTGACGGCCGCCCTCGTCGAGCGGGTCTTCGAACGGATCGGCAGCGGACCCCTGGTGGTCGTCGGCCGCTCCGGCGCCGGCAAGTCCTCCCTCCTCAGCGCCGGTCTCGTACCGGCTCTGCGGCGCAGCGGCGGCTTCCCGATGCCCGGCGCCGGCAGCTGGCCCGTCGTACGGTTCACGCCCACCGCGCATCCGCTACAGGAGCTGCTGGACTGCACCGCGAAGGTGCTGGGAGGCGAGCTCGGCATCTCCGTACGCGAGCTGCGCGAGCGCCCGGAGCGGCTCCTCGAAGCCGTCCGCGCCCGCTCCGGGGACGGCCGTCCGGGCGGGCGGCCGGTGCTGCTCGTCGACCAGTTCGAGGAACTGTTCACGCACTGCTGCGACGAGGACGAGCGGCGCGGCTTCGTCCGCGTGCTGTGCGCCCTGGCCGCCGCGGGCGCGCAGCCGGCCGGGCAGGATCCGGCCGTCGTGGTGCTCGGTGTGCGGGCCGACTTCTCCGGCAACTGCCTGGACCTGCCCGAACTGGCCACGGTGTTCACCGACGGGCTGTTCGTACTGCCCCCGATGTCGGTGGCCGAGCTGCGCGAGGCCATCACCCGCCCCGCGGAGCTCGCCGGACTCACCCTCGAACCCGGCCTGGTCCAGCTGCTGCTGCGCGACGCGGGGCTGCGCGAGGACCGCGACCCGGCACCCCGCGCGGCGTCCGGCCCGGAGGCGGGGCCCGGTGACACCCCGTCGGGGGCGCTGCCGCTGGTGTCCCACGCGCTGATGGCCACCTGGCAGCGGCGCGAGGGAGCCGCCCTGACGGTGGCGGGCTACGAGCACACCGGGGGGATCCGGGGGGCGATCGCGCAGACGGCGGAGGGTGTGTTCGCCGGCCTGTACCCGGCCGGGCAGAAGACCATCCGCCGCATCCTGGTGGCGCTCGTCCATGTGGCCGACGGGGCGGGCGCGACCCGGCGCCGGACGAGCCGGACCGCGCTCCTGCAGCAGCTGGCGGGCGCCGACCGGGCCGCGGAGGCCCTCGACGCGTTCGTCCGGGCCCGGCTGATCACCTTGGACAGCGACACCGTCGAGATCACCCATGAGGCCCTGTTGTACGCCTGGCCGCGGCTGCGCGGCTGGATCGACGCCGACCGGGACGGACTGCTGGTCCACCGCGAGCTGGCGGACGCCGCCGACGCGTGGGAGCGTGAGGGCCGCGATCCTTCGGCGCTGTACCGGGGCGCCCGGCTGGAGGCCGCCCGGTCCTGGGCGGAGGAGCAGGGCGGCGCGGGGGTGCCCGGACCGCGCGAGGAGGCCTTTCTACGGGCGAGCCTGGCCGCGGAGGAGGCGCGGCGTACGGCGGCGCGGCGTCAGGTCCGGTTGCAGCAGCGGATGCTGGCCATGCTGGTCGTGCTGCTGGTGCTCGCGCTGACCGCGGGCGGGCTGGCGTTCCAGCAGCGTGCGCGTGCGCTCGCCCACGAGCGCGTCGCCCGCTCGCAGGCGCTGGCCGCGCAGTCCGCCGCCCTGGCGGCCGGCCGGCCCGAGGCGTCGATGCGGCTCGCCGAGGAGGCGTACCGCACCCAGGCGACGCCCGAGGCCCGCGGCGCGCTGCTGAGCACCCAGTCCCAGCCGTTCCTGGCCCGGCTCGACGGGCACAGCGGCCCGGTCAACGCGGTGGCCTTCGCGCCGGGCGGCCGGTTGCTGGCGTCCGGCGGTTCGGACGGGAAGGTGCTGCTGCGCCGGGTGGCGGACCGGAGCACCGCGGCGGCCCTCACCGTGCCGGGCCGGGTGCGCTCGGTCGCGTTCAGCCCGGACGGGCGGCTGCTCGCGGCGACCTCCACGGACGGCCCGGTACGGCTGTTCTCCGCGGAAGGGCGCCCGGTCGCGGTGCTCTCCCCCGACACCGCGGACGCCCGGGCCGTGGCCTTCGCCCCGGACGGGCGGGCCGTCGCCGTGGCGGGAGCCGACGGGACGGTCCGGCTGCGGGATCCCGCGGGCGGCCCGCAGCCGGACACCGCTCTCGTCGGCCACACCGGCAGGGTCGACTCGCTGGCCTTCGCTCCCGACGGCCGCACGCTGGTCTCGGCCGGAGCCGACCAGACCGTACGGCTGTGGGACGTGGTGCGGGGCGCGGCGCTCGGCGTGCTGGAAGGGCATGCCGGGGAGGTGTTGGGGGTGGCCTACTCGCCCGACGGGCGGACGGTGGCCAGTGGGGGCGTCGACCGGACCGTACGCCTGTGGGACGTCGCCGGACTCCGGACGACGGCCACGCTCACCGGACACAACGACGACATCAACGCCGTCACCTACACCCCGGACGGCAGCACGCTCGTCAGCGCGAGCGGCGACGGCACCACCCGGCTGTGGGACGTGCAGGGCGGCCGGACGACCGCGACGCTCTCCGGGCACGGCGACTACGTGCTCGCCGTCGCGGTGACCGGTGACGGTGCGACGCTGGCCACCGCCGCCTTCGACCAGTCCGTGGTGCTGTGGGACCTGCGCGGGCCGGTGCTGACCCCCCGTCCGTTCACGGAGGTGTGGCACGCCGCCTACGGTCCGGACGGCAGGCTGCTGGCCACCGCGGACGCCGACCACACCGTGCTGGTGTGGGACGTGGCCGCCCGCCGGCCGGTGGCGGCGTTCACCGGCCACACCGGGAGCGTGTACGCGGTGGCGTTCGCGCCCGACGGGCGGACCCTGGCCTCGGCCGGTTCCGACGGCACGGTGCGGCTGTGGGACGTCGGCTCCCGCCGCGCGCTCGCCACGCTGGCCGGTCACGGCGGCATCGTGTTCTCGGTGGCGTTCTCCCCGGACGGGCGGACGCTGGCATCGGCCGGCTCGGACCGGACGGTACGGCTGTGGGACGTCGCGGCGCGCGCCCCGCTCGCCGTCCTGACGGGGCATACGGACTTCGCGAACGACGTGGCGTTCGGTCCGGACGGGCGCACCCTGGCCAGCGCGGGTGACGATCTGACCGTACGGCTGTGGGACGTTGCGGGCCGCCGCCCGCTGGCCACGCTCACCGGTCACGCCGGAGCGGTGCGCGCCGTCGCGTTCAGCCCGGACGGGCGCACGGTGGCGAGCAGCGGCAACGACGGCACCGTACGCCTGTGGGACGCCGGACGGCACGCCACCGTCGCGGTGCTGTCCGGCCACGCCGGTTCCGTCCGCGGCATCGCCTTCTCCCCCGACGGACGCACGCTGGCCAGCAGCGGCTCCGACCGTACGGTCCGGCTGTGGGACGTGCCCGGGCGCCGGCTGTGGGCCGCCCTGAGTGGTCATGCGAACGCGGTGGGGGGCGTGGTCTTCTCCCCCGACGGGCGGACGCTCGCCTCCAGCAGCAACGACGGCACGGTGCGGCTGTGGGATCCGGACGTGCGCGCGCGGTTGGCGCGGATGCCGTGACGGCGCACGGCTCCCCGCCCTGCTCGGAAGGGGTTTCCCGGGGGTTTCCCGTTGCCCGTCCGATTGGGGCGCCGCCGGGTCCTCGACGCGGCGGCGCCGCCTGCCGCAGGCTCGTGCCGTGCCCGGGCCCGGGAGGCCGTCGCGTCCCTCCCAACGGCCCACCGCCTCAGGTCGCTTCACTTCCGCTATGAAACGGGGTCCCCCATGCTGCGCCGATCCGGTCTGCTCGCCACCCTTCTCGCCCTCCTGGCCTGTCTGGTGTGGACGCCCGCTCCGGCGTCGCGGGCAGCGCCCGCCTCCGCTGCCGCCGGTCCGTGCGGGGTACTGGCCTCCGGGGCTTCCGCCGCGGCCGAACGGGCCGTCACCGCGGCCTGCGCGCAGGTGGCAGCCGGTGTCTGGTACACGTGGGGAGGTGGTCACGGCCCGCAGCCCGGTCCGACGTACGGTCAGGTGGACCCTACCGATCCGGCCAGCGAGCACGACCCCGAGCGGAAGGGCTTCGACTGTTCGGGCCTCGTCCGCCATGCCTACGCCGAGGCCACGGGGTCGGACCTCCTCGACGGGGTGGCCGCCGCGCAGTACTACACGCACCGTGCGGCCTCGCGGTTCACGGCCGCGCAGGGCCTCGGACCGCTGCTCCCCGGTGACCTGCTGGTCTGGGGCACCTCGCAGGACCTGCACCACATCGCCCTGTACCTGGGGGCGGGAAAGATGGTGGAGGCCCGCCAGTCCGGCACGAAGCTGATGGTCAGTGACGTGCGCCAGGGCGGCGACTACTACGGGGCGGTCCGGATCGACCCCGGCCCGGTCACCGGGCACACCGTGCGGACCTGGGGTTCCGGTGTGTGGACCAAGGAGCAGCCGGCCACGTCCGCCGCGCGCGTCTACGCCTTCCCGGGTCCGACGACGGTCCGTGTCACCTGCCAGAAGCATGCCGAGGAGGTCACCTCGGACGGCTACACCAACGACGCCTGGTCGTACCTGCCGGACTACCGGGCCTGGGTGACCAACATCTACATCCAGGGGCCCGCCTGGCTCGACGACGTCCCCACCTGTACCTTCTGATCCCCAACCCGCCCTGATTTCGCACCTGTTGAGGAGAAACGTGCGCATGACCCCTGCCCGACGCCTGGCCGTCGGAGCCGTGCTGCTCACCCTGGTGGCCGGTGCGGCGCCGGCCACCGCCGCCCACGCCGCGACGGCCGCCCTCCCCGCGGAGGCCGCGCAGACCGCAGCAGCCGGGACCACGCCGGATCTCGAAGCCCTGACCCGGGCGTTGCAGAACACCACCGCGGTGGGCGCACCGGGTGCCATGGTCCGCCTCACCGGCTCGGGCAGGCCCCTGACGAGCGCGGTGGGCGTCCAGGACCGGGCCACGGGCGCGGCGATGGACCTGCAGTCCCGCTTCCGGATCGGCAGCGTCACCAAGACCTTCTCCAGCGTCGTCCTGCTGCAGCTGGTGGGTGAGGGGAAGCTGAGCCTCGACGCACCGGTCAACCGGTACCTGCCGGGTCTGCTGCCCGACGACCGGATCACGGTGCGCCATCTGCTCACCCACCGCAGCGGGCTCGCGGACTACACGGACGCCATGTTCGAGCACACCCTGCCCGGCTTCGAAGCCGTCCGCAACAAGGTCTTCACGTACCAGGAACTCGTCGCCCTCTCGCTGCGCGAGCCGCGGACGACCGAACCGGGCGTCGCGTACCGGTACTCGAACACCAACTTCGTGGTCGTCGGCATGCTCATCGAGAAGGCCGCGGGACACGGGGTGGCCAAGGAGTACGAGCGCCGCATCATCAAGCCCCTGCGGCTGAAGAACACCTCCTACGTGCACCCCGACACGGCCGTCAAGGGGCCGCACCTGCACGGCTACCTCCACCCGGACGAGCCGGGGGGTGCGCTGGTCGACTCCACCGAGCAGACGGCGTCCTGGGCCCAGTCCGCGGGTGCGATGATCTCCAACGCGGCCGATCTGAACACCTTCATGTCCGCACTGCTCGCCGGCCGGCTGCTGCCCGCGCGCCTGGTGGACGCCATGCTCACCATGACCCCGACCGACACCACGAACACCCGCTTCTACGGGCTGGGCCTGCGCCGCTACGACCTCTCCTGCGGCACGTCCGTGTTCGGGCACACGGGCACGGTGCAGGGCTTCTACACCTACGCCTTCGCCACCCGCGACGGGCGCCGCTCGCTGGCCGCCGTGGCGAACACCTCGAACAAGGGGGAGGCGAACACGGCCCTGGGCGCCACCCTCGAAGCCGGGTTCTGCGGGAAGAAGGCCGCGGCCGGACCCGCCGCGCGCGGGTTCGCGGTGCCCTGGGCCGAGGCGGACGTGCCCGAACGCGGCTGAGCCCGGCTGCCCGGTCGCTCGGGCTGCCCGGTCGCTCGGGCTGCCCGGTTACTCGCGAGGAAACACCGCCTTTGGCTATGGTGAGCGCCCTCGGTCGAGGCTTCCTTCGGATCCAAGAAGGAGCATGCCTCCAGCGCATCGATCGAAGGGCGCCCTGCCACTCCAGGAGCCAATTGCAGTGCAGAGCGACGTGGTGTCGGCAACACCGCCCGGCGTCGGCTCGGTACGAGCCGACCTGCCCCCGTCCTGCATCCAGGGCCCGAGGGCGGCGGTCTTCTCATTCACCTACCTCGCGAAGGCAAGGCAGAGATGGCACGAGTCCCCCGACAGTCCACCCCGCAGGGTTCCGCGCACCCGGTCGACGAGCTCCTCCCGCTCCCCCGGCTCGCCCTGTACGGCTTCCAGCACGTCCTCGCGTTCTACGCGGCGGCGGTCATCGTCCCGGTCCTCCTCGGGAACGCCCTGGGGCTTCCCCGTCAGGAACTGGTCCACCTGATCAACGCGGACCTACTGACCTGCGGCATCGCCTCGATCATCCAGGCCCTCGGGGTCTGGAAGGTCGGGGCCCGGCTGCCCCTCGTACAAGGCGTCACCTTCACCGCGGTCTCCCCCATGATCGCGATCGGCACGGGGGCGGGCGGCGGCACCGCCGGCCTGCTCGTCGTCTACGGAGCGGTGATCACCGCCGGCATAGCGACCTTCCTCTTCGCCCCCGTGTTCAGCAAGCTGGTCACCTACTTCCCACCGGTCGTCATCGGCACCATCCTGACGATCATCGGCATCACCCTCATCCCGGTCGCCCTGCAGGACGCGGCCGGCGGCGCCTCACTGATCGGCGGGGCCTCGTACGGCGACCCGGAGAACCTCGCGTACGCGCTCGGCACGCTGCTCTTCATCCTGGCGGTGGCCAGGATCGGCAAGCCCTTCCTCAGCAGCCTGTCGGTCCTGCTGGGGCTCGTCGGCGGCACGACGGTGGCCTGGATCCTCGGCGACGCCGATTTCACGGCGGTGGGCGACACCGACTGGTTCGGGGTCACCACCCCGTTCCACTTCGGCATGCCGAAGTTCGAGCTCCTCCCCGTCCTGGCCATGCTCGTCGTCATGCTGATCACGATGGTGGAGACCACCGGCGACGTGTACGCCATCGGCGAGATCACCGGGAAGCGCGTCGACACCGACACGGTCGCGAGGGCGCTGCGCGCCGACGGCGCGGCGACCGTCCTCGGCGGGATCCTCAACTCGTTCCCGTACGTGGCGTTCGCGGAGAACATCGGCCTGGTGCGGATGTCCAAGGTGATGAGCCGCTACGTGGTCGTCGCGGCCGGCGTGTTCATGGTGCTGCTGGGGCTGCTGCCCAAGGCCGGCAGCCTGGTCGCGTCCATCCCGCACCCGGTCCTCGGCGGGGCGGCCCTGTCGATGTTCGGCATGGTCGCGGCGGTCGGCATCCAGATCCTCGGCAAGGTCGACCTGCGCGAGGAGCGCAACGCCCTGATCCTGGGCGTCAGTCTGGGTGCGGCCCTGCTGCCGACGACGGTCGCGCCGTTCTTCGACCGGATGCCCGACGGTGTGCGGGCCGTGCTCGACAGCGGCATCACGCTCGGCGCCCTGACGGCCATCACGCTGAACCTGCTCTTCAACGTGTTCACCAGCCGCAGGGCGATGGAGATCGACTGGGACGAGATCGAGGCCGCCACCGGCTGAGCGGCGGCGGCCCCGGTGCGGGCCGGGCCGGGCCGGGCCGGGGAGGACGCCTCGTCCTTCCCGGCCCCGGTCGGCGTACCCGCGTCGCCGCGCCACCGGTCTCCCCTGGAGGCGGGGTCACGGGCCTCCCGGGGCGAACGGAGCCGCTTCGCCCGCCTCACCGATCAACTCCCAGAAGTGGTCGACGAGTCGGCGCAGGTAGGCGGCCCGCTCCGCCGCGATCTCCTTGAGGCGGGCGTCGTCGTTGCGGGCGACCAGGTGCCCCATGTACCGCTCGGAGAACTCCGCGAATTCGGCGTGCATCGTGCGCAGCGCATCGCCCACGCTCGTCATGTCGACCACCACGATCTCCGCCACCGGTTCGACGTGCGCCTTCCAGCGTCCGTCGATGGCCGACCGCAGGTGGGCGGCCAGTTCGTCGACCCTGCCCATGATCCCGATCAGCTTGCGCAGGGACAGGC
The DNA here is from genome assembly GCF_056436685.1 of Streptomyces sp. NPDC043680. Lineage (NCBI taxonomy): Bacteria > Bacillati > Actinomycetota > Actinomycetes > Kitasatosporales > Streptomycetaceae > Streptomyces > Streptomyces sp. NPDC043680. The sequence goes on from NZ_JBWKCE010000009.1 coordinate 120,702, forward strand.
CCAGGGCCTCCACGAGCGCCCTGGTCTGCCAGGTGTCCCCCTGCCAGTGCCGGGCCTCCTCCGCGGCCCGGTACTCGGCCGGGCCCATGCCTATGCGGTAGGCGAGCCGCTCCACCGTGAGCCCGCAGGCGATGCGGTGTTCGGCCAGGGTGCGCGGCTCGATGCCCATCAGCGTCGCCGGGTCGCACCACAGGACGGCGGCGAGGGCGAAGAGCTCCTGGTCCGTGGGGACTTGATAGCCCTGCTCCCAGGCGGCGACCAGGTCGGGGTGGACGGCCGTGCCGCATGCGGCCATGGACTGGGCCACCTGGGCCGTCGTCAGGCCCATGCGGTGGCGCGCGGACTTGGCCTCTGCGGGGGAGAACGGAGTGCTGTACACGTACAAAACACCTCGCAACACCCTCGAACGCCGGGCGCTCGAAGGGAGATGGATGGGTGGATGAACATCCGGGAGCGGGCACAGTAACAGACGTTCCATTGGTGCAATCATCCATGCCCCTTCGATCCGAAGGTTTGATGACCTCTCAGAGAGGGATCGGATGGCGACCAGGAGTCGCGAGGGCTCAGACGAGGGGTCGGCACTGCAGGGGGGCCGAGCAGCGGGCGCGCCCCGTGGGACGACGGGCCGGCTCCGGCACCACCGCCTCGCTCAGGCGGCGTCCAGGGGGAGCCGGGCCACGAGGCGGGCGCCGCGGGGTTGTTCCTCGGCGGTGAGGGAGCCGCCCAGGCGGGTGGCGATGTCGCGGGCTATGGCCAGACCCAGGCCGGAGCCTCCCTGGTCGCGGCTGCGGGCGTCATCGAGGCGGGTGAACCGCTCGAAGACCCGCTCCCGGTTGGCGGCCGGGATGCCCGGCCCGTCGTCGCGGACCTCCAACACGGCCGCGCTCCCCGCCTCGTCGAGGCGGAGGGTGAGGCGGACCTGCCGGTCGGCGTGGCGCTGGGCGTTGTCCAGCAGGTTGGTGACGAGCCGGGAGAGCCAGAGGGTGCTGCCGCGGACCGTGGCCTCCGCGGCGATGTCCACGTCCACGGGGACCCGGTCCCCCCGCCGGGCCCGCGCCGCTTCCCGCGCGAGGTCCGCCAGGGCGACGGGGACGTCCGGCGCCGGCTCCGCGGTGTCGAGGCGGGCCAGCAGGAGCAGGTCGGCGGCGAGGCCCTGGAGCCGTACGGTGTCCTCCAGCGCGCCACTGACCAGTTCGCCCCAGAGCGCCGGGTCGGGATGGGCCTGGGCGACCTCCAACTGGGTGCGGAGCACGGTGATCGGGCTGCGCAGTTCGTGCGAGGCGTCGGCGATGAACTGGCGCTGGCGGATCCCGGCGGCCTCCAGCCGGTCCAGGGTGGCGTTCACCGTGACGGCGAGCCGGGCGATCTCGTCCTGGCTGGGCGGTACGGGCACCCGCCGGTGCAGATCGCGTTCGCTGATCTCCGCGACCTCGGCGCGGATCGCCTCGACGGGGCGCAGGGCCCAGCCCGTCACCCGCCAGGTGACCACGGCGACGGTGAGGACGAGCAGCGGCACGACGACGGCCAGCGCCGCGGTGATGATCTCGTCCGCGGCGTCGGCCTCCCGCAGGGAGGTCCCCGCGTAGACGGTGACCAGACCCTGTCCGGTGACGGTGGTGACCATCACGACGCGGTGGCGGTGGTCCCCCCGCGCGGGGTTGCCCTTCCAGGTGCCGCGGAGCGTCCCGGGGCGGCCCGGTCGCTCCGGGGAGAGGGCGGGGAGTCCGGCGAGGTTCGGACTGGCCGCGAGGACCCGGCCCTTGGCGTCGACGACCTGGAGGAAGTCCGTACCGCGCGCCGGTGGCAGCACGGCGTCGAGCCGTCCGGCGGCCGCGAGGCCGGCGGTGGCGAGGGCCTGGCGTTCGGCTTCGCCCTGGGCGTTGCGCATCAGGTTGCCGTCGAGCATGCCGAGCAGGGCGAAGGAGGCGGCGCCGAGGGCGAGGGCGACGACGGTGGTGGCTCCGAGGGTGGCCCGGGCGCGGACGGACCTGGGGCGCAGCCGCCCGGCCAGCGCGCGAAGCCGGGGGCGTGCCCGGTGCAGGCTCCGGAGCGGGGCCGCGCCCGGCCGGTCGCCGAGGCCGTCGGCGCCGACGTGGTCCGCGGGGGCCGGAGGGTCCGCGTACGGTTCAGCCACCGTCGGCCGCCAGCCGGTAGCCCGCGCCGCGGACGGTCTCGACCGCGGCGCGGCCGAACGGCGCGTCGATCTTCCGGCGCAGGGCGCTGACGTGGACCTCGACGACATTGGGGTCGCCCTCGTAGGCAGCGTCCCAGACGCTGTCCAGTATCTCCCGCTTGGATACGACTTCTCCGGCCCGGCGGGCCAGGTGGACGAGGACGTCGAACTCGCGCGAGGTCAGCCGGGCCTCGGTGTCGCCGCGGGTGCAGCGGCGGCGGGCCGGATCGATCACCAGGTCGCCGAACTCCATGATCTGCGGGCTGCGGCGGCCGGTGCGCCGGATCAGGGCGCGCAGCCGGGCGACCAGGACGACGTAGGAGAAGGGCTTGGAGAGGAAGTCGTCGGCGCCGGTGTCGAGGGCCTCCGCCTCGTCGTACTCGCCGTCCTTGGCGGTGAGCATCAGGATGCCCGACTCGCAGCCGGCGGCGCGCAGTCGGGCGCAGACCCGGTAGCCGTTGAGGCCGGGCAGCATGATGTCGAGCACGATGGCGTCGTAGGCGTGCTCACCGGCCAGCCACAGCCCCTGCGGTCCGTCGTGGGCGACGTCCACCGTGAAGCCCTCGGCCCGCAGACCCCGCTGCAGGGCCGCGGCCAGCCGCCGCTCGTCCTCGACCACCAGTACGCGCATGGGGACAAGGTTCTCAGGTCGCGCCGCCGCCTTGCTGAAGAGGTCTTCAGGTCGCTTCAGCGGGGCTTCAGCTCGGCGCGCGCACACTCGTGCGAGCCGGGCGCAGGTCCCGGGAGAAACACGAGGAGCAGCCAGATGACTCAGTCCAGTCCGCAGCCCTCCGAGCCTGCCGTGGGCCCGGACGACGCGAAGGCCGGGGCGAACGCCGACGCGGTGGACCGCGGCGGCCGGCTCGTCCGGCTGGCCCGCGAGGGGCGCACCCGGTGGGTGGCCCTCGGGCTGGTGGCGCTGGTCGGCGGCGGCGCGGTCGCCGTGGCGGCGGCCGAGCACGGCCACGGCCACCGGGAGCACGCCCGGGCCGGTCTCGCCGCCGAGGGCCGGGGCCACCACCGCGGGCAGCTGCCGTTCGACGGCCGGACGGGGCCGAAGCAGTTCAAGGACGGCAAGCCGGGCGCCGGGGTCCCGGGTTGGCCGGACCAGGCCCGGCCGGGCGCGGGATCCCGCGCGGGCGGTGCCCCGAAGGCCCCGCCGGCGCTGCCCGCGCTTCCGGGGGCACAGGCCCTGGAGAAGGCGGCCGCCGCGGTGTCGGGCGGCAAGGTCGAAGCCCTGCGGGTCATCCCCCAGGAGGGCGGCGGCAGCGCCTGGCACGCCGTGGTCCTGGGCCCCGACGGAGTCCGCCACGCCGTCACCCTGTCCGGCGAGGACGGCACGGTCACCGGCAACACGCCGGTCAACGGGAAGGGCCCGCGCAGCCCCCGCTGAATTACGCGTCCCCCTGCGGAAGGCGGCAGTCGCACCTGCCGCCTTCCGCTGCGTCCGGCGGCCCCAGGCGCACGGCGGACGGCGGACGGCGGACGGCGGACGGCGGGGGAATCCTGCGCGGGGCTCGTACCACCGCACGGCCCGGACCGGCCCCGTGAGCGGGAGCATGCTGGACGGGGGCGGGGACCTGCGAGAAGAGGGGACCCGCCCACTGTCCGGCTCCGTGATGGAAACGAAGCGGCGCGCACGGGAACGCCCCGGCCCGGACCGGCCCCGTGAGCGGAAGCAGGCTGGACGGGGGCGGGGACCTGCGAGAAGAGGGGACCCGCCCACTGTCCGGCTCCGTGATGGAAACGAAGCGGCGCGCACGGGAACACCCCAGCCGGACCGGCCCCCTGAGCGGACGCTGGACGGTGTGGGGACCTGCGAGAAGAGGGGCCCGCGGGGAGCGTTGGAAGGGAGCGACCATGCACGGACCGGCACCGGCGTGCGGGCCCCCTCTCCTCGCAGGTTCCTCCCCCCGACCGACCGCACCCCGCTACCGGGGCCGGTCCGGGCAGGCTGCCGGCGCCCCGACCCGCTCGCATGGTCAGCCGGACGAGCCGTCCAGCAAGGCCAGTTCTTCCGCCGTCAGCCGCAGCGCCCCGGCAGCGACATTGGCTTCGAGGTGGTCCGGGTTGCCGGTTCCGGGGATGGCCAGGAGGTGCGGCCCGCGATGCAGCGTCCAGGCGAGCCGTACCTGCGCCGGGCTCACCCCGTGGGCGCGGGCGACGGCCAGCACCGCCTCGCTGTCGCCGCCGGCGGCGCCCTTCTCGCGGCCGGCGCCGGCGATCGCGTAGAACGGCACGAAGGCGATGCCCTGTTCCCCGCACGCACGCAGGACCTCCTCCTGCTCGGGCGGGGCGCCGATCCCGTACGGGTTCTGCACGCACACCACCGGCGCGATGGCCTGCGCCTCGGCGAGGTGGTCCAGCCGGACGTTCGAGATGCCGAGGTGGCGGATGAGCCCCGCCTCGCGCAGCTCGGCGAGGGCGCCGAACCGCTCGGCGAGCGAACCGGTGCCGCTGATCCGCAGGTTCACCACGTCGAGGTGGTCGCGGCCGAGCTGGCGCAGGTTCTCCTCGACCTGGCCGCGCAGCTCCTGCGGCGTTGCCGCGTGGGTGGTCCACTCCCCCGAGGGCAGGCGGGCCGGCCCGACCTTGGTGACGATGACCAGGTCGTCGGGGTAGGGGGCCAGCGCCCGGTTGATCAGCTCGTTCGCCGAACGCAGCGGTGAGAAGTAGAAGGCCGCGGTGTCGATGTGGTTCACGCCGAGCTCGACCGCCCGACGCAGTACGTCGAGCGCGCGTCCCCGGTCGCTCGACTTCGCTTGCGGGTCGAGTGCCGGCCCCTCCTGGGTCAGCCGCATCGCACCGAAGCCGATCCGGTTGACTTCCAGGTCCCCGAGGGTCCAGGTGCCCGCTGCCGCGGCGGTGATGGTCTGTGAGGTCGTGGTCATGACTGCATGATCACCGATGTGGGAGCTCCGGACCAGCGCGTTCCTGCCCCGGGATCTCGACACCGCCGGAAACCGGCCCTGTGGGGTGCGGCTCGGGCAGGGGGCTGTCAGGCTGGGCCCCATGATTTTCATCGCCGTCAGGTTCGACGTCCGCCCCGAGTTCAGCGACAACTGGCTCACGCTCGTCGACGACTTCACCCGCGCCACCCGCAACGAGCCGGGCAACCTCTTCTACGACTGGTCGCGCAGCGTCGACGACCCGAACAAGTACACGCTGCTGGAAGCCTTCACCGATGCCGAGGCGGGCGCCGCCCACGTCGCGTCGGAGCACTTCAAGGCCGGCATGGAGACCCTCGCCGGCGCCATCGCCACCACCCCGGAGATCATCCACGTCGAGGTGCCCGGCCAGGGCTGGAGCGCCATGGCCGAGCTGTCCCCGCGCCCCTGACCCGCCGACACCCCCTCATTTCTCACTGATCCTGCCCGGGGCGGTGGGCCGACGGCGCACCGCCCCGTGCGATTCTCATTCCGCAGCCACCACGGGGCTGATCTCGAAGGCTCCGCACACCCGCAGGTGGTACGGGATCTGCACGGCCTGGAAGCTGGCCGGCGGGTAGACCTTGACGTAGGTCGACGTCTGCCTACAGCTCGGCACGACGCCCCGGCTGTTGGTGCGCAGCGTGGCGGTCACCGTATCGCCCGGCTGGACGGAGACGGTGTCCACCGGTTCGCCGGTGCGCGCCGCAGAGGTGCCGATCTGGCGGTGGCGGACATCCACGACGCTGACGCCCGGGTATCCGCGCAAGGCGCAGCTGCGGGTCGAGGTGTTGGTGAACCGGATCGGGTAGTAGAGCGACCCCGCGGCGCCGTCCGGCTCCCCGACGGCCAGGTTCAGGTCGGCCACACGGCAGGTCGGGCTCTTCGGCAGGGCCGATGCCTGCGTGGCGCCGACCGAGGCGCCGGTGGTTGCGAGGAGGGCTGCGGAAGCGATGGTCGCCGCCCGGGTCAGGACGTTGATCATGGTGCCGACTCCTGTGCCAGCGTGAGGAATTGGCCGCATCCGGCGCGACGGGATCCAAGCGGCGAGAGCGGGGGAGCCGGTTGTCCGGCTCGGCGTGTGCCGTCCACGCAAGAGTCGTTCGTACTCTCGCGGATGCCCGACGGGGCGGTGCACTCCTGCGACGGAAGGGTGCGGGCCCTGATGGCACCATTCTAGCGGCCCGCGCCCCGCGCGACCTTTCGGCGGCGGTCACCCTCCGGTCAGGCCCAGCAGGCGGGCCGCCGCCTCGCGCATCTCGACCTTGCGGATCTTCCCCGTCACCGTCATCGGGAACTCCTCCACCACGCGGACGTACCGCGGGATCTTGAAGTGGGCCAGCCGTCCCTGGCAGTAGGCACGGACCGCTTCCGCGGTCAGCGGCTCGGCGCCCTCCCGCATCCGCACCCACGCCATCAGCTCCTCCCCGTACTTCACGTCGGGCACGCCGATGACCTGGACGTCCAGCACGTCCGGGTGCGCGTGCAGGAACTCCTCGATCTCCCGCGGGTAGATGTTCTCCCCGCCGCGGATCACCATGTCCTTGATGCGGCCGGTGATGCTCACGTAGCCGTCCTCGTCCATGACGGCCAGGTCGCCGGTGTGCATCCAGCGCGCCGCGTCGACCGCCTCGGCGGTGCGCTCCGGCTCGCCCCAGTAGCCGAGCATGACCGAGTAGCCGCGGGTGCACAGCTCCCCCGGCTCACCCCGCGGGACGGTCCGGCCGGACTGCGGATCGACCACCTTGACCTCCAGGTGGGGGCCCACGCGGCCGACGGTGGACACCCGGCGGTCGACCGAGTCGTCGGCCCGGGTCTGTGTGGACACCGGAGAGGTCTCCGTCATCCCGTAGCAGATGGACACCTCGGTCATGCCCATCCGCTCGATGACCTCCTTCATGACCTCGACCGGGCAGGGCGAGCCCGCCATGATGCCGGTGCGCAGGCTGGACAGGTCGTAAGTGTCGAAGGAGGGGTCGGCCAGCTCCGCGATGAACATGGTGGGGACCCCGTACAGCGAGGTGCACCGCTCCGCCTGCACCGCGGCCAGCGTGGCCCGCGGATCGAACGACGGTGCGGGGATCACCATCGCCGCGCCGTGGCTGGTGCAGGCGAGGTTGCCCATCACCATGCCGAAGCAGTGGTAGAAGGGGACCGGGATGCAGACCCGGTCCTGCTCGGTGTAGTGGCACAACTCCCCGACGAAGAAACCGTTGTTGAGGATGTTGTGGTGGGAGAGCGTCGCTCCCTTGGGAAAGCCGGTGGTCCCGGAGGTGTACTGGATGTTCACGGGGTCGTCCGGGCTGAGCCCGGCTGCCGCGCGGACCAGGTCGGCCGGATCGCCCTGCCGGCCCCGCTCCAGCAGCCGGCTCCACTGCGTGCCCTCCAGCAGGACGGTGAACTCCAGGTCCGGGCAGTGCGGCCGGACCTCTTCGATCATGGCGGCGTAGTCGGAGGTCTTGAACCGCTCCGCCGCGACCAGCAGCCGGATCCCGGACTGGCGCAGCACGTACTCCAACTCGTGTGAGCGGTATGCGGGGTTCACGGTGACGAGGATCGCCCCGATCTTGGCGGTGGCGTACTGCACCAGGGTCCACTCGGCGCGGTTGGGGGCCCAGATGCCGACCCGGTCCCCTGTGGCGATACCGAGGTCCAGCAGGCCGAGCGCGAGGGCGTCGACGTCGGCGGCCAGCTCCTCGTACGTCCACCGGCGCCCGGCGGCGACGTCGACGAGGGCGTCACGGCCGGGGAACCTGCGCACGGTGCGGTCCAGGTTCTCGCCGATCGTCTCGCCCAGCAGCGGCACTTCGAAGACCCCGGACGCATAGCTCGACGCGGCAGACACACGTACCTCCTGGACTGGGTGGCGGGGGCGGCCGGGCGGGTCGGCGCCTCCCTCGTGATCCTCCCGGTCGCTACCCATCGGTCGGACCCGTGAAGCCCCTGGTCGCGGACTCAGCGCAGGCAGCCCACGATCCGGACCGGGATCTGCACGCTGCCGGTGAGTCCGGCGGCCGGGTCGGTGGCGGTGAACACGAGCGTGTACGTCCCGTCGGGCAGCAGCGGGACGAGGAACCGGCCGGAGGCACCCGCGCCCAGGGTCACCGGGCCGTGGGGACCGTTGATCCGCCAGCTCGTGTACTGCGGGTCGGTCAGCGCCTGGTCGCCCGGACGGGTGCGGGCCGTGCCGGCGAACGACTCCTCGCAGCCGCGCCGCAGTTGTCCGCCGCCGGTGGGCTGCTGGATGGTCACCACCGGGGACTGCGGCTGCTGCCGGGTCGGCGAGCTGCTCTGCGAAGGGGAGCCGGGCCGGGTTGGTGAAGCTCCCGGGACTCCGGGGGAGTTCGGAGTACGGGGGGTGGACGACGTACTCGGCGGGCCGGTCGGGCTCGGAGTGGGCGAGACGCCGGGGCTCGTGGCGGGAGGCGCCGCGGATCCCGACGCGCCCGGTGCCGGGTCGAGCGCGTGCGGCAGGTCGGGCCGGGCGACGACGGCCGGCGAGGGCGCCTTCGGCGGCTCGGTGGGCTTGGCGTCGATCCTGGCGCAGATCGCACTGGCGATCAGGGGCTGGTCGGCGGGCACGGGTGCGGCCCGCAGCACCTGGTCGTCGGGGCCGCGCCCGTGGGTGTCGAAGTAGCCGTTGCCGGTCAGGGTCTCGCGGTCGCTGTGCTCGATCCAGACCGCGTTGTGGTAGTCGGTGCCGGCTTTCTGCTGGTTCGTTCCGGTGACGTGCCAGGCCTTCACCTTCCGGCCCGAGGGCTCGCCGGCCGCCGGGGCGTCGGCCGGTGCGTACAGCCAGCCGTCGCCCAAGTAGCGCTGAGGCGCCTCGGGGGCGCCCGACTCGTTGGGGGCGGTGAACAGGAAGCCTCCGCCGACCACCAGCTTGCCCTTCGGGCAGGCCACGGTGGCGGTCGCAGTGCCGCCGGCCGCCACTGCCACCTGCGTGGTGGCCACGGACACGTTCTTCAGCCGCACGCAGATCGGCCGGACCCCGACGGCGTAGTTCGCCTGCGGTGGTTGCGGGTCCTCGATCCGGGTCTTGCGTGCGATGTCGGCGGAGCCGTGGAGCGGGAACGGGCGCGGGCTCAGCTGCGTGCCCGGGTTGAGCGTGGCCACCCAGGGCCCCGGCCGCGCGGGCGAGGGCATCGCGGCTTCCGGTGTGAGCCGGTCCAGCGGAACCGGGGCGACCGCGCGGCCCGTCACGGCTCGTCCTGCGCGGAACTCGGTGCCCACGGCGGTGAAATCGCCGGGGCAGCCCGGTGTGGCGCTCGTGCGGTGCACCACGGCCGCGAACGGCCCGTCGGTCGCCAGGTCGTGGATGATGCCGCCGCCTCCCTCGGCCGTCACCTTGTTCGCCCGGTCCTGGAAAGCGTATGCCTGCTCGGACCAGTCGACGCCCGACAGGAACTGCGGTTCGGCGTTGACGCACAGCGCGTACGAGGTGAGCGTGGCAGGACTGTCACCGGGGTTGTACGCACTCGCCAGCCAGGCGCTGCCGATGAACATGCTGTGGGTGGCGAACCCGCTGCCGGTGACCGCGTATCCGCCGCTGAGCGCGGTTTCGTGGGGCATGCAGGAGGCGACCGCGCTCTGTTCGCCGCCGGCCGCGACCGTGGCGGACACGCTGCGCTGGACGACCGTCACCTCGGGGCCGTGGCCGGCCCACCACACGCCGGCCCCGGCCACGGCCGTCACCGCCAATGTTCCGGCCGCCACTGCGGCGCCCGTCTTCGTACCGATCGCACTGCCCAGTCTCGCAAGGAATCCAGAGCTCATCGCCGTCCCCCTCCGGCCCGCGGCTGCGTGGCGCCCAGCAATGTAGCGCCGTCGGTGATACGCGTCACAGGGCCGCGCAGTATCGGTTCTGCTACAGCGCACGGGCGCCTGGTGGCACTGGCCCCACCAGCGATCGGGGTGCCAGGGATATCGAACGCGCACGGCCGCCGGACGACGATCGGAGCACCGACCGACCCGACCGGGGGAGTACATCCACATGCTCAAGAACGCGTCCCGATGGCTGGCGGCAGCCGCCTGCACCCTGCTCACCGCAGCGGCCCTGCCCACCGCCACGGCGAGCGCCACGACGGCCGCGCAGGCCCCGCCGGTCCCCGACCGGTACGTGCACCAGCGGCTCGACTGGCAGCCCTGCGCGACCGGGCCGCTGGAGTGCGCCACCATGTCCGTGCCGCGCGACTGGTACCACCCGGACGCAGGACCGGGCCTGGGCATTGCGGTCTCGCGGCTGCGCGCCGCGGATCCGGCGAAGCGCAGGGGCGTGCTCATGATGGCGGCGGGCGGCCCCGGCGCGTCGGGGCTCGCCCGGCCGGCCCGCCTCGCCTCCTACAGCCCCAAGCTGGCCGCCGCGTACGACATCGTCGGCTTCGACCAGCGGGGGGTGGGCGCGAGCACGAGGGTGGTCTGCTCGGACCAGGACAAGGTCGACGTCCTCTTCGGCGGCGGCGATCTGCGCGACCGCTCGCAGGCCGCGGTCCGGCAGACCTTCGAGCGGGCGCGTGACTTCGTACGGGACTGCCGGACCCACTCGGGCGGGCTGCTGCCGTACATCACGACCGATCAGGCCGTGCACGACATGGACCTCTACCGGCAGCTGCTCGGAACGGAGAAGATCTCCTACTTCGGACCGTCCTACGCCACCCTCCTCGGGGCGTACTACGCCTCCGGGTTCCCGCGCCGGGTGGAACGGGTCGTCCTCGACAGCAACATCGACGTCACCGGATCCTGGCAGTCGTTCCTGACGGGCCAGCCGATGAGTTTCCAGCGCCGCTTCGAGAAGGACTTCCTGCCGTGGCTGGCGGACAACGACGCCACCTACCACCAGGGCCGCACGCCCGCCGAAACCGGGGCCGCGTACGAGCGGCTGCGAGCCGCCCTGCGCGAGCACCCCGTGGACCTGGAGGGGACGGTGATCACCCCCAACCACCTGGACGCGGCCGCGACGGACGCGATCTACGACACGGACCGGTTCGCGGACCTCGCCTCCCTCCTGGGCCTCCTCCAGCACCCGGACCAGGCACCGGAGCAGACGCGCCAGGCCGTCGCCGCACAGCTGCGGCACCTCATGGACGCCGGCTTCGTCGCCGACTACTTCGCCGTGACCTGTGGCGACACCGCATGGAACCGCGACCGCCGGTACTGGGTGGAGCGCAGCGCCGAGGCGACCCGCACCCATCCGCTGGCCGGGGCACGGGAGTTGACGTTCGCGGCCGTCTGCGCGAACTGGCCGGGCACCGGAGCCCCGCGGTTCAAGGTCACCGGGCAGGGCCTGCCGCCCGTGCTGATGCTCAACTCGAAGACGGACCCGGCGACGTACTACGAGGCAGCGGTGCGTGCGCACCGCGGACTGGCCGGGTCACGCCTGATCACCGTGGAGGGCGGCGACCACGGCCAGTTCCAGAACCACAACGCCTGCGTCGACGCCCTGGTCGAGGTCTACCTGCTGGACGGCACCCTCCCGGAGCGCGACACCACCTGCCCGGCCGCGGCCCCGTCGGCCCCCTGAGCGGCCGGCGGGTCCACGCGCGGCGGCGCCGTCACTCCTCGATGGCGCCGCCGATCCGGCGCAGGTGGCGGCGGAAGGTGTAGGCCGGGTCGGCTTCGCGCAGGACGAGGTAGTCCTCGAAGGCCGTCTGGCTGCGCAGGGTTTCGCCCGCGCGGATCCGGCGGGCCTGCTCGCGCTCCGTCTCCCGGATCCGGTACGCCGCGGCCAGCACGTCCTCGACGTGCTCGGCCGCGACGAACAGCACGCCGTCCGCGTCGCCGAAGACGAAGTCCCGACCGCTCACCAGATGCGGCCCGAAACGGGCGGTCACCAGTGCCTCGGGCTCGCGGTCGTCCACCCGGACCGGGCCGGCCGGGTGGCTGCCGTAGCTGAAGACCGGCAGGCCGATCTCCGCGAGCTCCGGGGTGTCGCGGTGCAGCCCCCACACCGCCAGGCCCGCCACTCCGGACGCCGCGGCCTCCAGTACGGCCAGGTCGCCCACGCAGGCCTCGTCCGAACGGCCGCCGTTGTCGATGACCAGGACGTCGCCTTCCTCGGCGCCGCCGTACGCCTCCAGGAACACGTCGACGCTGCCGTAGTGGCGTACCGGCAGGGCGCGGCCGGCGATCCGGTGGCCCTGCACGACGGCACCGATGCCGGGCGGCGCCACGCGCAGCGGCACCCCGGTGCGCACGCAGGCATCGGCCATGAGCGGCGTGGACAGGTCGGCGAAGGCCTTCTGCATGCCCTCTCCCCCCTTTCTCGTGAGTGAACGGCTCTCGTGGGCGAACGGCTTCGATCAGCCCCGCCCCCATGGTGCCCTGCCGTCTCACGGGATGTCGGTGTCCGAGGGCTCCGCCTCGTACATGTGCGGCTCCTCGCCCTGCCAGGTGATGAGCTCGGTGTCGCCGAGGACCACCTCGTCGGGGTCGGGTACGCCGGCCCGCCTCAGGAACTCGATCACGTCGGCGTCGTTGCGCGCCAGGCCGAGGACGGTGTCCCGCCCGTCGGTGCGCAGGGAGACCCGGCGGCCGCCGGCCGGGGCGATGTGGTGGACGACGATCGGCGCATGGTGCATGGGCCCAGCCTCCGCCGGGACGGCTGCGGCCGCATCCCGAAGACCTGCGCAGACGTCCGTGGAGCCGTCGGGCAGGGCCCCGATCGCCCGAGTGTGCGGCCTTCCCGGCCGGCCGGGCGGCGTGAGGACGAGAACCGGCCGAGCCGACGGCGTCCGGCCAAAACATTGGCATGGTCCTGACATTTCAAGGTCCCTGTGTCACCTTCCAGGCGTCTCCCCCGGCCGGCCCGCGGACACCGCCTCCCGCCGACCGGGCGCACGCCGGCGCGGGCCTCCCCGGGCCCCGCTTCACACCCCCACGAGGACGTGGCGAAGGAGCGACAGGATGAAGATCTCGACATGGCCGGGCACGGCCGCACTGGCCGCCGCCCTGGTGATCAGCGGCGCGACATCGGCCCTGGCCCTGGGCCCGACGGCCGACCAGCGTCTGGACGGCGTCATCGTCGTCGCCGGCAACACCTGCACCTGGACCGGAGCCCGCACCAGCGCGAACCCCCCGAGCGCGCTGACCGTGGACCGCACCACCATCAACCCGCCCGGCGGCAACCTGAGCTGCAACGGCGGCATCACCGCCACCCTCAACAACAACCCCGCGTTCACGTTCGACGACACCGCAGGCACGGCGAAGACGGACGCCATCGACATCACGGGGAAGCAGAGCTTCATCTCGTGCCGCTACAAGGCCACGAACATCACCTGGAACCGCGACGCCTCCACCCGCAAGTACGTCAACCAGGCATTCACCGCCACCAAGACCTCGGGCAGCTTCCTCTGTCCCTCCTCCGTCACCACGGCGGCCGGCGACGCCTCGATGCTCTTCCACTGAGCCGGGTCGCCCCGCGGCTGACGCCTCCATGCGGCCGCGGGGCAGCGGCGGCCCGTCCCGCCCTTTCCGCAAACGCCCGGACCTGCCGGCCGGGTCGGCAGACCTGCGGCGCCAGAGAGGTCGGCAGCACCACGCAAATCCCTCGCACGCGAAATCCATCCAGGTCTTCAAGGCCGGCCAGAGCACTCCGGTCGCCACGCAGACGCTCCCGGCCAACAACGGCAAGGTCACCACCTGGACCGTCCCGGACGACAAGCTTCCCGGGGGCGACTACACCTGGCAGGTTCGGGCCAAGGACCAGGACAACGCCACGTCCGCCTGGTCCCAGGCGTGCAAGTTCTCCGTCGACCGGAACCGGCCGAGCAAGCCCCCGGTGGTCGGCTCCGTGCAGTTCCCGGACGGCCGGGGCGGCTGGCCCGCCACCACGGGCAAGGCCCGCACGCCCGGCACGTTCACCTTCAACGCCAACGGCGTCACCGACGCCAAGGAGATCATCTACTCCACGGACTTCGAGCCGTGGAGCCGGCCCGTTCCCGCGAGCGGCAGCGTGACCATCACCCCGTCCGGCTCGGGTCCGCACTACGTCTACGCGTACACCGTGGACGCGGCCGGAAACCGTTCCGACACCACCGCCTACTTGTACTACGCCGCCCGGTCGCAGACGGTGGACGGTCCCAAGGACCTCAACGGTGACGGCAACCGAGACATCTGGACCGTCGACTCCCGGGGCGCGCTCCTCACGTACGCAGGCCAGGGGAACGGCAAGTTCTCCCCGGCGGCCGACGGGGGCATGACCCTGGCGGGGGCGCAGATCGACGCCTTCGGCGACTGGGACGGCGACGGCTACAACGACCTCGTCGCGCTGCAGCAGCCCAGCGGCACGCCCCGCAAGAAGCTGTGGGCGTACTCCAACAACGGCCAGGGAACCGCGGTCAGCAACCCCGTCGAGCTGACGGTCGCCTGCCCGGTCAAGGACGCGGCCGTCGGCTGTGACTACGGCAACGACTGGAACGGCGACGACCACTGGTACAACGCCGAGCAGATCATCGCCCCGGGCGACCTCAACGGCGACGCCGTCCCGGACCTCCTCGTGAAGCAGGGCAAGCAGCTCTGGGCGTACTACACGAGCGTCTTCGGCACGCTCGACAGCAACGGGGAGCCCGTACTCGTCGGCAACGGCGACTGGGACAAGTTCACCGTCGCGGCCCCCGGCGACCTCAACGGCGACGGCGTCCACGACCTCTGGCTGCGCGACAACGCCACCGGTGACCTGCTGCGCACCTACGGCGACAAGGGCGCCGACGGCAACGTGGACCCCACGACGTGGGGCAACGCCGCCGGACGCGTCAAGATCGCCTCCGGACTGGAGCAGGCGGCCTTCCCCACCATCGGCACCTCGGGCGACGTCACCGGCGACCGGCTCGCCGACCTGTGGGCGGTCAGCAGCAACGGGCAGCTCGCCACCTTCGCGGGGACCGGCACCACGCAGCCCCTGAACGTCACCGGCATCAGCCAGACGCCCGCGTTCCTCGGCAACCTCTCCGCCCCCACCGCGCACTGGAAGCTCACCGGTCAGACCGGTGGCACCGTCCCGAGCGCGGTCGGCGACTACCCGGCGACCCCGAGCGGGATGACCTGGCCCACCGCGACCACGGCGGACGCAACACCGCGTACGCGGCGTTCAGCGGCGGTCAGGCGACCGTCACCACCGGCAAGCCGATGATCGACACCCGCAAGAGCTTCACCATCAGCACGTGGGCGAAGGTCTCCGGCACCGGTGCGCTGGTCCTCAGCCAGGACAACACCCGCAACAGCGCCTTCACGCTCTACGCCGATCCGTCCACCAAGAACTGGCGCTTCGCCATGGCCAGGGGTGACGTCGACGGCTGGCAGTACGACTGGTCGGAGGCGGGCGCCAACGAAGCGGCCCGGTTCGTCCCGGACGCGTGGACCCAGCTGACCGCGGTCTACAACGCCGACACGACCCTCATGAGCCTCTACGTCAACGGCACCCTCGCCTCGACGGGGCACCACTCGGCCTCCCTCAGCCCGGCCCCCAGTGGCGCGCTCGTGCTCGGCCGGTACAAGGTCGACGGAGGACCTGACTACTTCGGGGGCTTCACCGGCGACGTCAGCAACCTCGCCGTCTACCCGTACGTCGCTCCGCTCACCGCGCCCGGCGCCGTCAGCCCCATGTCCCTGTCGGCCAAGCCGAGCCACTGCCTGGACAACGACAACGGCCGCACCACGGACGGGAACAGGATCCAGGCCTGGGACTGCAACACCGTCAACGGCGGTGAAGCCCAGAAGTTCGAGATCCGCGCCGGTAGCACGCCGCGCCGGCCGACGGCCGGCCGCATGAGAAGGGCCGTCCCGGCCGCACCGCCGGGGACGGCCCTTTTCGGATTGGACAAGTGGTCGATCCAGCCACCACGATGTCGGCGCAACATCGCGGCAGCTCAGGGGGGCAAAACCGCTCACATGGCGATATTCCCTCCGGCGATCCGCCTCGTCCCCGTTTCCGACCCCGGAGAGATTCCGCCATGAGCTTCGGCGATCCCAACAACCCGTACGGCCAGCAGCCCCAGCAGCCCCCGCAGGGCCAGCCCGGCTACCCGCCGCAGGCGCCGCAGGGCGTGCCCCCGCAGTACGGATACCCGCAGCAGGCTCCCCAGGGGGTGCCGCAGCAGTACGGCTACCCGCAGCAGACCCCGCCGCCCTACGGCGCGTACCCGCCGCCCGGGACGCCCGGCATGCCGGGTGCCGGTATGCCGCCGCTCGCCAACTGGGGCCAGCGCGTCGGCGCGTACCTGCTCGACGCCCTGATCATCGCGGGCCCGATGTACGCGCTCGGGTTCATCGACCTCGCCAGCAGCAGTGACCCCGCCAAGGCCGATCCGGGCATCTTCTTCACCATCGGCGTGCTGTACGCCATCGGCATGGGCCTCTTCCAGCTCTACAAGGAGGGCACCACCGGTCAGACCATCGGCAAGAAGGTGCTCGGCATCAGCCTGCGCCGCGAGGCCGACGGCAGCATGCTCGGCTTCGGCATGGCGTTCGTCCGCAAGCTCGCCCACATCCTGGACGGCCTGCCCTGCTACGTCGGCTGGCTGTGGCCGCTGTGGGACGAGAAGAAGCAGACCTTCGCCGACAAGGTGTGCAGCACCGTCGTCATCCAGGTCCCCAAGGGCTGAGTCCGCACCGGCCGGACCAGGAGGAGGAGCCGTCCCGCCGCCACGGGCGGTGACCCGGCGGCGGCCCGGCGGCTACGCGGCTGCCGTCAGGGCCGCGCGCAGCCGCCGGGCCTGGGTGGCCAGTTGCGAGGAGCCGGCCCGCGAGGCGGTCCCGGCCAGCCCTGCCGGGGCCGGCCCGTCCGCACCGGAGCGCTCCACGCAGTCCGCGGCCACGGCCAGCAGCTCCCCCGTGCCCCGCGGGGCGCCGCCCGCGAGCAGGGCCGGCAGTGCCTCGGCGAGCACCGCCCAGGTCGTGGCGTACGCCCCCGTGGCAGCGGCCGTACGCATCGCCTCGGCGAGCCGGGTGGCCTTGACCGCACCCAGGTCGAGGAGTTCGGCCAGGTCCCGTCCCAGCCGCGGGGCGTCGAGGTCGCCCGTCGCCGCCAGCACCAGCAGTGCGTCCACCGCCGCGTGCCGGTCGGCGGCATCGAGCGCCCCGAGCCCGGTGGCCACCGCCAGGTGCAGCGCCGGACCCGCCGGGCCGCCCAGCAGGGCCAGCCCCGGCAGCAGCGCACCGGCACCGCGCTCGGAGGCCACCGCGCCCGCGGTCAGCGCGGGCAGCAGCCATGCCGCCTGCGTCTCGCGGTCCTCGGGCAGGACGCCCCGCTGGGGGAACGCCTGCGCCTCGCCGGGCGGGCAGCAGGGTCCGTCCTGGTGGTGCACCCCGCCCAGCGGATGGAACTCGGCAGGGAACTCGCGCTCCACCACGGGCCGTTCGCCGCCCTCCAGCACGAGCAGCCGCGTGCCCTCCGCGACCCGGTCCCGGCCGCTCCAGTGGTGGTGGGCCCGCGGGCCCGGTCCCTGCACCCGCCGCACCAGCGCGGCCGGATCACCGGCCGTGGTGAGCCAGGCCGCGAGCCGCTCCCCCTCGGCGGTGCCGAGCGCGGCGGCCCGGGGCGCCGCCCCGGGATCGCGCCGTACCCGCAGCAGCGCCTGGGCGAAGTCGGCCGGGGCCGGGTCCACTCGCAGGTCCCGGTACGCGGCGAGGCGTACGAGGAGGTCGTCGGACTCCAGGGAGCCCGTCTCCCAGGTGGGTGTGGCCAGCAGGAACGGCACGGGGGCCGTGAGCACCCGGTGCGCGGCTTCGACCAGCCGGGCGGTGGTCACGGCGGCCGCGGCGGCGTGGACGCAGTCCTGGGGCATCTCGCCGCCGTGGGGGCGGCGCTGCGGCAGCAGGTCCTCCGCACGCACCTGGCCGAGCACGGCCGCCGCCACCAGGTCCACTCCGGACAGCAGCCGGTCCGCGCGCACGCGCCGGTCCGGCGCGTACCACCGGCGGCCGGCCAGCGCCGGGCGCAGGGCCGCCACCAGGGCGGCCCGGTCCTGGTGCGCATGCCGGACGAGGCCGTCGAGGGCCGACTCCCAGTCGGCCACCGCCGGGTCGGGGGACTCGCCCACGGCGGCGACCAGCTCGGCGGTCTCGGCGAGCGGCCGCGGCGCG
This sequence comes from Streptomyces sp. NPDC043680, assembly GCF_056436685.1. Lineage (NCBI taxonomy): Bacteria > Bacillati > Actinomycetota > Actinomycetes > Kitasatosporales > Streptomycetaceae > Streptomyces > Streptomyces sp. NPDC043680. The sequence goes on from NZ_JBWKCE010000009.1 coordinate 138,879, forward strand.
GTGCCGATGCGGCGTCGTACGGGAACCGGGGGCAGGGTCTCCACGTACGCGGACCGCCGGCCGGAGTCGCCCGCCCCGTCCGCTTCCGCACCGGCGGCAGCCTGCGGGCAGGCGGCGGAGCCGAGCAGCTCCGCAGCCGTACGCCGGTATGCCGGGCTCAACGCCTCGGCGGCAAGGACGAGTTCGCTGCGCAGGGCGTCGTCGTCCGGGCAGAGGTACGTCGCGACGAGCTTGAGCGCGCGCTCCTGCAGGGCGGTGTCCTCGTGCCCGAAGACACCGGCGACGGCGGGCAGCAGTGCGTGCCGGGTCGCCCGGTCGCTGCGCAAGGTCTTGGTGAGCAGCGCGAGTTGGGCCCGTACCAGCTTCTTCTCCGGGCGCCAGAGCACCGCTTCGGACATCTGCCTGAGCCGCTGCACGGGCAGGTCTCCCGCCTCCGCGAGCCGGGCGAGCACCTCTTGGGCGTGTCCGGCGAGCGGCGAGGGCGCGTCGGCCGCCATGGCGATCCAGTCGGGGATCCGCTCCCGCTCCTCGGCGGGAGTGAGGGCGAGCCGCTGGAGCATGACGAGGAAGAACTTCAGCTGGTTCTGCTTTCCGCCGCGCAGCAGCCGTGCCACGGATCCGTCGACCAGGACCCGGCGCTCGACGATACCCTCCTCGGCAAGCCCGGCCAGCTCGGAGGGCCAGTGGTTCGGGGCCTGCGGGTCACTGCACCAGTGCAGCGCCTCGGGGGGTTCCTCCGTCTCGAACAGCAGCGGTACGAGGTCCCGGGCGTGTGGATCCCGGCGCAGCGCGACCGACAGCGGATGGTGCGTGGTGCGGGCCCGGTCCACCGTGAAGATCGAGTCGATCCAGCCGTGTACGAACGCGTCGGTGGTGGGCACCGGGCAGCCGGCGAGCTGCACCAGTTCCCTGATCAGCGGGTAGTCGGCCTCGGCGGTGGCGGCGCGGTCCGCGAGGCGGTGGGCGAGTTCGCCGAGCCAGTGGGGATCGCGGGCGGCCAGCACGTCGAGCAGCAGGCCCACGGGCAGCGGCTTCCCGTCGCGCAGCTCGTCCGCCCCGATCCAGGAGGCCGTGCCGGCCGTGTCGCAGTGGCAGCCGGCGCCCGCGACGAGGAGGCCGGCGCGTATCCGGTCGCGTTCCTGCCACCGGTCCCAGTCCCACGCACGGACTTCTCGGCGCAGGGCGGTGAGTTCGGCCAGCAGGGCCCTGCGCTCGGGCGGTGTCAGTGGTTTGACCAGACCGGGGAGGAGGTCGGTGCGGCCTTCGCGGACCGTGTCGAGGATCGTGTTCATCGGGCCCCTCCGGTGATGGGTAAGGCGGTGGTGAGTGCGGCACCCTTCGCCGTGCGGACGGCCGGTGCCCTGGGAGCACGGCCGCGCCGGACACCGTAGTCGGGTCGGCACCGGCAGGTGCGGCTGTGCGGTCGGGCGACGGCCTCGGACGAAACGCTAGAGCGGTGATCGGACAACGCCGTTGCCTGCGGGGCCGCCTCAGCGGGGCTTCTGGCCAAGACTCGACCCCGTGGACGGACCGCCCCACAGTTCGTCATGTCGGCGTCGTCGGACCGGCGCCGGGGCTGCTGCCTGCACGGACGGCGCATCCGCCGGGGAGGTCGGGGAGCCGGGCCGCGGCGCCGCAGCCCGCGTACCGCTGTCGGCACTCCGGCCGGTTCGCGTCGTCCGCTCGCGCAGGCGACGGGCCGTCACATCGGAGGCCCGTCCCGCTTGGCGGGGGCAAGGCGCTCGACCACGTCCGCGAGCTCCTCGCACACCTGCTGGATCTTCACGCAAAAGTTGTTCTGCTCGGTGGCGAGCGCGGACAGCAGCAGCGCCGTCAGGGCCGCCGACCCGTTGAGGGCTTGGAGGTTCACCATCACCTCGAAGAGGGTGTGGTGGGCGAAGGGACCGGCGTGGTCCGTCGCCGCCGAGATCGCGAGGACCGACACGATCAGGGCGCACGGCGCGCTGCCCACGAGCTGGAAGCGCACGGCCGCCCAAATGAGCAGCGGGAACACCAGGAAGAGGAGGGAGAGGGAGCTCCGGGTGGCCACGAGGGTGACGAGGCCGGCGGCGAGCAGCAGGGCCACCGCCTCGGCGGTGCGGTACGGGTCGGCGCGGAACGGGTCGGCGCGGAGCGGGATCCGGTGCAGGACGAGCAGCACCGGCGTGACCACCAGCACGCCCATCGCGTCACCGGCCCACCAGGCCGACCACACCGGCCAGAACCCGTCGGGCGGCAGGTCGCCGGTGGCCACCAGCATCCCGGTGCCGATGCTCGCGCTGATCAGCATGGGCAGCAGTCCGCCGAGGAAGACCAGGGCCAGCCCGTCGCGCAGCCGGTCCAGTTCGGTCCGGAAGCCGATCCGGCGGAGCATCAGGTACGCGCACACCGGGGCGAGGGTGTTGCCTGCGACGATGCCGATGTCGACGGGCTGGAAGGTGCTGATCTGCTGGATGGAGAGGTACGTCCCGAGCGCGATCCCGGGCCATACCCGCAGTCCCAGCCACAGCAGGCAGGCGAGGGCGATGCCCGAGGGCAGCCACAGGGGGGTGACCACCGCGCCCTCGACGACCACGCGGAGCAGGAGGCCGACCCGTCCCGTGGCGTAGTAGGCGACGGCGACGGCGAGGATCCACAGGAGGTCCCCGGACAGCCGTCGCCATTCCACGGTGCGCACCACAGCATCAGACAACAGCCGCCGTCCCCGGAGCGTGTGACACGCGCAGGGGATGCCGTGCCGTGCCGGCCCGGCCGCGCGCGAGGATCCGGGGGCCGGCGGGCCCCCGGGTGTGCCGCCCGGGAGTACTCCCGCACACCCCTAGAGGGAGTCGGGGGCCGCCGCGTCGTGGCTGAGGACGAGGACCGCGGCGTCGTCCGTGTGGCCGGTGGAATCGGCCACCTTCATCACCTCGGCGGCGAGTTCGTCGGGATCGGCGCCGGCGCCCTCGCGGACCACCCGGGCCACGCGCTCCAGCCCCACCTCGATCGGGAACGCCGGCCCCTCGACCACCCCGTCGGTGAGCAGGACGATGGAGCCCGCCCGGTCCAGTCGGCGCCGGGTCACCGCGTATCCGGCTCCGGGCATCATGCCCAGCGGCAGGCCGCCGTCGTCCTCGGCGATCCCGTACCGGCCGTCGACGGTGGCCCATACCGTGGGCACGTGGCCGGCCCGGGCGCTTTCGAGCTCCCAGGTCTCCGGGTCGAAGCGGAGCAGGCTGCAGGTGGCGAAGAGTTCGCGTTCCATGGAGAGCAGGACCTCGTTGGCCCGGCTGAGCACCTCGCCGGGGTCGACGACGACCCCGGCGACCGCCCGCAGGCCGACCCTGACCTGCCCCATGAAGGCGGCGGCCTCGACGTCGTGGCCCTGGACGTCGCCGATGGAGAAGGCGAGGGCCCCTTCGGGCAGCCGGAAGCCGTCGTACCAGTCGCCGCCGATGTCCAAGCCGTGCCGGGCGGGCACGTAGCGGGCCGCGGTCCGCAGGCCGGGCAGGGCGGGCAGCGAGCACGGCAGCATCTCGCGCTGCAGCGCCTCGGCCAGTTCCACCCGGGCCTGCTGGAGTTCCGCTCCGGCCCGGGCCTGGGCGGTGAGCCGGCCCAGCGTGCTCAGCAGGTCGTCGGCGCTGGCGGACCGCGGGGTCCGGCGTGGAGCACGACGCGGGGTCATCGACCGCTCCGGCGTACTTCCATGTGGTCTCTGCTCTCGCCTGCTCTCGGCTGCTCTCGGCTCTCGGAGCGCCGTGGACCCGGCTCATCATATTTCCGCCGTTCGGCGGCCGCTACAGATCGCCGTGCGCGGGCGGCGGCTGCCGGGTGAGGGCCCGCGGTCCCGGTCGGCCGACCACAGGGCGTGAGCTATGTTGGAAGACGAGTGACATGAGAGGGAGGCCCACCGGTGTCATCGGGGCAGCAGGCACGCGCACAGGCGGCTGCGATCACGCCGAGCGGGGGTCTGGCGCCCGATCACGAGCGTGCCCCTGCCGACCGGGTCCAGTCCCTGTTCGACGGGCACCGGCTGTCCCCCGGGCAGCGGCGGATCGCCCAGTACCTGATCGACCACCTCACCGAGGCCGCCTTCCTGTCGATCACGGAGCTCGCCGAGCGGGTCGGCGTCAGCCAGCCGTCGGTGACGCGCTTCGCGACCGCGCTCGGCTTCAGCGGCTATCCCGCCCTGCGCGACGCCCTGCAGCCGATGGCGCTGAGCGCCGTCGCGGGCTCTCCCGAGGCCCGTGAGCAGTTCCGCCGCAACGAGCTCCAGGCGGCCGTGGACGCGGAGATCGAGAACCTGGAGAACGTACGCCGGCTGCTGGCCGACACCGACCAGGTGCTGGACATCGGCCGCGAACTGGCCCGCTCCGTGCCGCTCACCGTCCTCGGCCTGCGGATCTCGGTGTCGCTCGCCGAGTACTTCGCCTACGCGGCCCGGCGCATCCACCCCGATGTCCGGCTGGTGACGCGCGGCGGCAGCGTCGCGTACGACGCCCTGCTGCAGTCCCGGGAGGCCGGCGGCACCTGGACGCTGGCCTTCGCGATGCCGCGGCACGCCAAGGAGACCCTTGCGGCCCTGCGTGCGGCCCGCAGCGCCGGCCTGAAGGTCGCACTGATCACCGACACCACCCTGGGGCCCCTGGTGGACGAGGCCGACGTGGCGTTGAGCGCCGGGACCGGGGCGCGGCTGGTGTTCGACTCGTACGCGGCGCCGGGGATGCTTTCCGCGGCCCTGTTGCAGGCGATGGCCGACGCCGATCCCGAGCGGACCCAGGCCCGGCTGGAGGGGTACGAGCAGGTCGCCGACCAGCACGGATTCTTCCTCTGAGAGCGGACACCGCGCCCGCTCCGTCCCGTTTCACCCCGGAATGAGCCGATCCGCTTTCACACCGTGTGAGCGTATGTAATTTTTCATTCTCTTGTTTACTCGACGGTATATATGTTTACTGAGCAGCGCGCCGGATCCACCCGATGCCAAGGAGAGCGACCCCACGCTCTTCCGGACGGATACCCGGACGGGATGCTCCTCCTCACGTCCCGCCCGGGTGTCCGGCCCCGGCTGTCGGATCCACCAGAGCGCTCGCGGCGGCCCCGGTCAACCCCTGGCCCGGGCCGCCGCACCACACGTCTCGATCAGAGTTCGACACCACTCGGAAGCGACGAGAATGCGCCAGACGGCCTCCACCACCCTCAGCCCGGACTGGCCTTGCCAGGTCAAGGCCCCCGGTACCCACGACTGGGAGCGCACGGCCATGCGCTGGCTGCGGGACCTGCTGCCGGCCCGCTACGGCAGCTACTCCACCCTGACCCGCAGCCCCGTCCTCCTGACCCGGCACGCGCAGCTGCAGCTCCAGCACGAGATGCGCGCCGTGCGCGTGGCCCTGGAGACCAGTCGGGCCGAACTGCCCGCCATGGGCGTGGCGGACGTCGTCATCGAGAACTCGATCAGGATGTACGCCGTCGAGCTCCAGCAGCTCGGCCGGCTCGCCCGCGCCGTCCGCCTGGTCGGCGACGCGCTGCGGGTCACCCCGAGTTGACCCTGCGGATCACACCCAGTTGACCTGCGCGCGCTCCAGCAGCGGATCGTCCACGAGCTCCCACAGCGGGACCGCGTAGTTGCCGAAGCCGTACCGGCCCCCGTAGTGCAGGCCGAGGACTCGGTGGTCGAGCAGGTCGAAGACCGGGGAGCCGCTGTTGCCGCCGAGGGTGGAGCAGTCGTGCTTGACGGTCAGCTCCCCGGGGACCAGCCCGGTCGTCGTGCCGGGCTGCAGGCGCTTCACGTTGTAGACGTCCATGAAGATCCGGCGCATGGCCTCCGGTTCGTTGCGGCGGCCGTCCTCCGCCGGGTAGCCGATCACGTAGACCGGGTGGCCCGGCACGTCCGCCGGCGGATCGGCCGCCACCGCGACCGGGCTCGCCGGCTCGAACCCGCCCCGGGCGGTGTCCACGCGCAGCAGGGCCATGTCCACCTCGGGGTGGATGCCGACGACTTCGGTGACGGCGTACTCCAGGGAGCCGTCGCCGGGTACGGCGGCGAACTCCTCGGCCAGGTCCAGGCGGGCGCTCATGCCCTGCCGGAAGGTCCAGCCCGCGCCGTCGCCGCGGCTGAACTCCGCCGCCACATGGCGGTTGGTCATGACGACGTCGGGGCCGACGAGGAAGGCGGTGCCCACCCAGTCCAGGCTGGGATGGCCCGTGACCTCGACGCGGCCCACGCGGGCGATGGACTGGCAGATCCCCTCCCGGTGGCCGTCGAGCACCGCCCAGTCCCCCTGCTGGGAGGGGAAGTCCCGGCCCTGGACGAGGAGGGCGGGGCGGCCTTCGAGGAGGACGATCGCCTCCACCCCGAAGTACTCGTCCTCGTCGATCTCGTCCTCGCGCCCCGCCGCCAGCTTCTCCAGTCCCCTGACCCCGGCGCTCAGCACCCTGGACCGCTCCTGCTGGGCGAAGCGACCGATCTGCCCGGCCGGCGCCCGGTCGGCGGGCAGGTCCTCGGCCGATTCGGGGATCTCCGCGTCCAGGCCCTCGCGGACCCGTTCGGCGACCTCGCGCAGGTCCCCGAAGAGCTGCTCCGGTCCCGTCGCCACGGGTGATCGGCTGCCGCGCATCTCAGGCCTCCTCCCCACCGTTCTGCTCCGTGAGCGCCGACTGCGCCGCCGCGATCTCGGCGCAGACCCCGGGGCTGTGTTCGGCGAGGTGGCGCAGGACGCTGCTCATCTGGGTGCCGACATTGACGAACGCGGTGGTCTTGCCCTGGAAGTTGACGTCCTCGACGCGCCGCGCCCCGCGGTGCAGCGCCACCACCTGCCAGTCGTCGGTGAAGACGGGCGAGCCGGAGGAACCGCCGCGGGTGTCGGTGAAATAGCGGATGTCCTGCTCGTCGGCCTCGTAGACCAGGTTGTTGCGCAGGGCCACCCGCTTGGGCTGACCGCCGGGGTGCTGGATGATGTTGACGGCCACCGGCTGGTCCCGGTTCACGGTCAGCGGCTCGGTCGCGACCCGCAGCGCCGGGCGCGGGGGCTGGGAGGCGGTGAGCCGCAGGACTGCGTAGTCGAGCCGTTCGTCCCAGGCGACCAGGTCGCTGGCGGCCACCTCCTCGGTCTCCGTCCCGTCGGCCCCGTAGTCGAAGCGGGAACGGGAGTTCTGCGCCTGCAGCAGGAGGTCCGCCGGGTCCACGATGCCGCGCTCGGTGGCGCTGCGGGTGCGGGCGTTGACCACGTGGTGGTTGGTGACGAGCAGGTCCGGGGCGATGAGCCAGCCGGTCCCCGCGTGGGGGAAGCCGTTGGGCTGCAGCGGGGCGCCCGCCCGGTACGGGAGGACCTTGATCCGGGCGACCGAGGTGCCCGCGTGGTCACCGCCGCGCAGGAACTCGAAGGGGACCGTGTCGTCCCAGTTGATGATCTCTTCCTTCGTCTCCCCCGCGGGCGGCCCGGCCGGTACGTCGGGCTCTCCGGCCGCCTCCCGCGCCACCTTGTCCAGCGCCTGCTGGAAGCGGGCGAGCGGTCCCGCCTCGGCGGTCTGGGAGATCGCGTTGCGCAGCCAGACGTCCAGCGGCACCGAGCCGTCGACCAGCCGCTCCACGTGGTTCATCTCGTTCAGGTCCGAGCGCACCTGCCTGCCGGGAGCCGCCACGAGCGGCAGCGTGCCCCGGTACCGGGGCAGGATGCCGTCGAGCAGCAGCGGCCGGACCGAGGGGTCGGCCAGTCCGGCCTCCAGGGCGGCGTCGGTCAGGTCGACGATGTCCTCGACGGGGAGGTAGGCGTGTTCGCTCATGGTCGGTCAGGCCGCTCGCGGGCCGTTCCTTTCGGCCGACGGGGGTGGTGCCGTCGTGGGCTGGGCCGGATAGCCCGAGTCCATGGCGGTGGCCACGCCCGAGAGGAGTTCCCCGCTCTGGTCGCGCAGGACGAGCAGCCGCCGGGCGATCCGGTCGAGGCTGCCGCGACTGCGCGCCTCGCGCAGGGCGTGCGCCGGCTCCGGCTGGTGCACCGGCTGGTCGCCGTCGGCGGCGTTCCCCAGGATCTTCCCGACGGTGTGGCGCAGCGCGGGCTGGCGGGACAGCACCCGGCTGATGGACTGCGCGAGCGCGTCGAGGACCCCGTCGTCGGCTTCCGGCAGGCCCACGACCTTCAGGGTGTGGTCGAGCACGGCCGGGTCGCGCCGGGACACCTCGGCGGCCACCGCGCGTACGAGGACCGGCTGCTCGGCCAGTGCCTCGTCGGGCAGCTCCCGCAGGTGCCGGGCGAGGCGCCGGTCGAGCTCGGGGTCGCCTCCGGGTGAGGCGGTCAGCCGGACCCGGGCCAGCATGGCGCCCATGGCGTCGAAGTGCCGGCCGAGGCCGGTCGCGAGGTCCTCCGCCTCGACGAGGTCGCGTGTCGCGGCCTGCACCTCCCCGTCCTCCTGCGCGAGGCGTGCGGACTGGAGCAGCAACTCCAGCTGGGCGTCGACGTTGCCGACCTCCTGTGCCCGGTCCACGGCGTCCTGGGCGGCCTCCCTGGCCTCCGCGCGCCGTCCGCTGCGGGAGAGCGTCTCGACGAGCAGGGGGTACAGCCGGCTGCCCGGGAGCCAGGGGCGGCGTTCGGCGAGCCGGGCGGAGGCCTCGTCGGTGTAGCCCTGGGCGAGCAGGTTCTCCACCTCCTCTGCCACCATCCGCTCCCAGTCCTCCTGGTCGGCGCCGTGCATCGTCCGGTCGGATGCGTGCCCGCCGAGGCGGCCGGTGAGGAAGGCCGCCGAACGGGGGCTCATGTCCTGGTCGGCGTGGTGGAGGTAGCGCTCGACCCCGGGCTCCCAACGTTCCTCCACCGCCCGGGGGTTCTCGTTCAGGCGCAGCCGGTGGTAGATCTCCTCGGCGCGCGCCTCCGGGCCGGTGCGGACCGCGTAGTACGCCACCGCACGCTCTCCGACGCTGCGCATGAGGTCCGTGCGGGCGGTGTCCGACAGGTGCAGCATGATCGCGCGCAGGTCGGGCCGGTGGCGGACGGCTCCCGGTCCGGCCGGCTCCACCAGGTCGAGGCGGGCCAGCCGGCCGAAGAGGCGGCCCGCTTCCTCAATGGAGTCCACGCGCAGGGCGCACGGCTCGGCGAGGACGTCCCTGACCAGTTCGGGGGTGATGGTCCGCAGGGCGAGGGCCGCCTGGGCCAGGGCGCGGAGCTCTCGGTCGGCGATGCGCTTGAGGATGCGGTCGTACAGGATGCCCTGGACCAGCATCTGGTCGACCTTGCGGTAGAAGAACCGGCGCCGGGCGGGCAGGCTCTGGACCAGCTCCGCCAGCGATTCGGCGTCCTCTCCCGCGAGTACGGCCGCCTCCGCGGCGAGTTTCAGGCTGAGGGGGTGGCCGCCGATGCGGTCGGCCAGGTCCCTGGCCACGGATTCGTCCTCGACCCCGCAGGACACCAGGAGGTCGACCGCGTCGTCCGGCCGGAGGTCTTCGAGGGCGATGGAGAGGGGTTCGGCGGTCCGCGCCGGATGGTGCACGGTGGCGCGTCCGGCGACGATGAACCGCAGCCGGGGGTAGGCCTCCTGAAGGGCCGCCCACACGGCCCACATCCGGCCGAGCACGGGGTTGGAGCGGTACTGGGCCTCCTCGAACGAGTCCAACGCGATCACCAGCGGCAGCTCGGCGGCGCCCGCGGTGTCGGCCACCGCCCGTTCGGCCTGTTCGGCGACCCGGCGGGCGAGATCGGCCTCGCGTGCGCGCGCCAGGGTGTGGAAGCGCTCGGCGGCGCTGCGCCCTGCTTCCGAGCGCGTGGTGGAGACCTCGTACAGCTCGTCGATCGTGTTCTGCTCCTCGCGCTGGATCCGCACGGTCTCCTCGCAGGCACGGGCCAGCTCGTCGAAGGCGTCGCGATGGCCGGGGTACTGGATGCCGAGCTGCCGGGCGATGTCGGCGATGAGGGTGGCCGGCTCGTGGACCGAGAGGGTGGGCCGTTCGAAGTCGACGTAGGCGAAGGGGAAGGAGGCCGGGGCCTCGGCGAGGCTGTCGAGGAGGAACTTAGCGATCAGAGTGCTCTTGCCGATGCCGCCCATCCCGTGGATCAGCAGCGGGGGCTGCCGGTCGGCGGTCTGCGGGTTCGGCACGGGCACGCCCGCGTATGCGCGCAGCTGTTCCAGTTCCCCGGCGCGCCCGCAGAAAGTGCCCTCCACCAGCCGTCGGAGCGGTTGCAGCAGCCGCACGCGTTCCAGCAGCCGCTGGACGTGCTCGGGATCGGGGATGCCGGTGGTGTGCGGAATCCGGGAGAGCCAGAGCACGGCCTGGAGGGTGTCGGCGAGTTCGTCGGCGTTCAGCCGGTCCAGGGCCGGCGGCCGGCCGGAGAGGTACGCGAGGGCCGTGCGCTCGGGCCCCGCCCTCTCGGGGAACTGCTCGGGATTGGCCTCCAGGACGCGCCGGGCCGCCTCGGGGCCGGCGAGGCCGTCCAGCGCGGCCTCGCGGACCTCCTGCCGCAGGGCCCAGGTGGGGCGCGGAGCCGCGCTCAGGGTGGTGCAGTCCCGGACGAGTTCCAGGGCGGCCCGGCCGCTGCTCTCCTGCTCGCCGGGCAGCCGCAGCCCGGTCGGGTCGAACCCGCTGAGCAGGCAGGCGGCCTCCCGGTAGGCGCGGCGGGTGTCGGCCACGGCGGGTGGGCGCGCCTCCGCGTCGGCCGACAGTTCCTGACGCAGCCGGGCGGCGAAGTCCTCGCCGTCCGCCAGGTTGCGGTAGGCGTGGACCGCCCGCTCGGCGGCCGTGCAGAGCTTGCGCATGTAACTGTCCTCGCCCGGACCCCGGGCCGCCCGCAGGACCGCGGCGGCGGCCGTGTCGGCCAGGTGTGCGACGGTGTCGGGGGCGGCCGGGGGCGGCAACGAGTCGGTGAAGAACCGACGGAAGAAGGCGTGCAGGTCCTCGCGGTCGACGATCCGTGCCGTGTCGTGGCACGTGTTCTTGATTTCGTGCGGCAGGTGGCCCCTGGTCGGCCCGAAGCCGAGCAGCACCAGCCGGGGCACCGTCTCCTCCCGTACCGGGGTGAAGTCGAAGACGGCCCGGGCCAGCTGGCTGATGCAGTCCCAGACGTCGGAGGTCATGTCGAGCTTGTCGCACTCGTCGAGTACGAACCAGAACTGCTCGTCCGCGGCGGTCGCGCGGCTGACGAGCCGGTAGACCTCGTCTTCGAGCGCGGGCAGTGGATCGTTCAACTGTGCCGGATTCAACGGAAAGATCGGCGCGCGGGGGTCCTCGACGAACTCCGCCAGTCGCCGGACCACCTGTTTGGCGGTCGAGGTGCGCGACAGCGTCACGCGCACCGGGCGGAATCCGCGGTGCTGACCGAGGTGGCGGATCAGGCTGTAGGTGTACGAGCGGCCGCTGTCCGGCTCCCCGTCGACCACGAGCACCGTCTTCTCCGGGTCGGCGAGGAACTCGCGCAGGCTCTTGCGCAGCTCGTCGCGGTCGATGAAGACCTCGGTGCCGTTCCTGAGGACGCCGGCGAGCAAGTGGTCCTGGTCCGAGGCATGCGCCTGCTCGTCCTCCCGCAGCCGGGCGGCGAAGGCCGCCGCTTCCGTCCCCGCGGGCAGGGAGCGGAGTTCATCGAGGTTGGCCAGCGCGTCGAGGAGGAGGCGCTGCTTGGGGATGTCTCGGCGCACGGCGCGGACGAGCGCGACGGCGTTCGGTGCGCTCTTGTTGGTCAGCGGGAGCTCTCCGATGAACTCCCGGGAAAAGCCGGACTGGGCGAGCAGGTCGCGGGGATCGAGAGTGTCGAGGAAGTAGTCCCGCACCCAGGTCGTGACCAGGCACCATTCCGTTTCGGTGAGCGGCATACCGCACCTACCCGGCCGCCCCCAAGGGGCAGCAGACGGACCGATTGCTCCCTGTCATGGTTTCACCCGGGGTGGGGGGCGGCAAGGCGGCGAAAGGGGGCGGGCCGATCGGGGGGCGCTGCACGGCGCGCGGTTGCGCGGCCCCCGTGCCGCGGAAGCATCTGCGAGGCAGCACCAACCCGCCCCCAGGAGGATCCATGCCCGCAGGACTGTCCATCCACGTAGGCCTCAACCGTGTCGACCCCCGCAGGTACGGCGGCTGGGACGGCCAGCTCGTGGCCTGTGAGAACGACGCGCGCGATATGGCGGCCCTGGCCCGCGCAGCCGGTTTCGACGACACGGTGATCCTGACCAAGGACGCCACCGCGGACAACATCACGGCCGCCCTGCGCACGGCCGCCGGAAAACTGAGCAGCGGGGACATCCTGCTGTTCACCTACTCGGGCCACGGGGGCCAGATGCCCGACACCGAGGGTGACGAGCCGGACGAGCTCGACGAGACGCTGGTGTTCTTCGACCGCCAGTTCCTCGACGACGAGCTCCACCGGGAGTTCGCACGGCTCGACGACGGCGTCCGTGTCGTCTCGCTGCTCGACTGCTGTCACAGCGGAAGCGCCATCGAGGCGGTGGAGGCGGCCGACGCGCAGGCCGCCGTCCGGCTGATGCCGGTGGTCGAACAGCAGCAGGACTACGAGCGCAACAAGCAGTTCTTCCGGGAGCTGCAGAGCGAGTTGCGGGGGACGAAGGCGGACGGCGCGGTGCCCGCCGTGCTCATCGCGGCCTGCCAGGACGACCAGGTGGCCTCCGACGGCAGGATCAACGGCCTGTTCACCGAGAAGCTGCTGCGCGTCTGGGACGAGGGGGCGTTCAGCGGCGGTTACGCGGACTTCCACCGCGACATCAAGAAGCACATGCCGGCCACCCAGGTCCCGAACCTCTACACGACGGGCGATCCGGGCGCCGACTTCCTGGGACAGAAGCCCTTCACCATCTGACGCCCCCACGGCAGATCACCGGTTCGGGTTCGGATCGGTCGCCGTCGGCGGCTTGCGGAAAGGACCGGCGGCAGGCAGTGACCTCGGCCGCCGCGCGTCGTTGTACCGGGCGGTCAAGCGAAGTGCACCAGAGGTCCCGGCCCTCCCACACGGGGGCCGGGACTTTCGCACGTCGGTGCCGTGGTCAGGCGGCCTCCCTGGTCTGGAGCGCGGTGGTGAGCCAGGTGAAGACCGGGGCGAGACGGGGTGAGGGCCGCCAGCCTTGATGGCCGCCAGGAGCGCCCAGTAGTGTGCGGCGCGCGGATCGGCGGCGGCCTGCAGCCGGGCCAGCAGCCACCGCCGCAGGTCACCGCCGTCCGCGCGCTCGAAGGCGTGGGCGTACAAGGCGGTCAGGGCGTCGGTGACGGACACGGCCCCGGCCGAGGTGGCCAGGATGCCCGCCGCCCTGGCCTCCTCGATCCGCGCGCACACCGCCTCGGTGAGCTCGCGCTGCAGCCCGGTGGCGTCGCCGTCGGCCCGCTCCGCCGCCTGGTACGCGGCCGCCGTCCGTACGGCGGTGCGGAATGCGGGATCCTGGCAGAGCTCGGCGAGTTCCACCCACGCCTCGACCTGCTCGGTGGTGGGGTCGTCGGGGAGGTCGGGCATGGCCGAGCGCAGCATGCCAGCGAACTCCGGATTGGCGTCGAAGCCTGCGAAGGTGTCGTCGATGAACTCGTGGACGAGTCGGTGCCGTTCGGCCACGGAAAGCCGGGCGAGTCGGTGCATGAGGTGCGTCTCCTGGGGTGAGGCGCCGCGCCTGGCCACGGTCCGCAGCACCGCCCGCCGCAGCCGCAGGGTGCGTATCTGCACGTCCAGGGCGTCGGCGTGGGCTGCCGCGACCTCCGGAAGGGAGGTCTCCCGGTCCAGCACGGCGCGTACGGCCGCCAGGTCGAGACCGAGGTCGCGCAGGATGCGGGCGAGGTCGAGGCGGGCGAGGGCGTCGAGGTCGTAGAGCCGGTAGCCGGCGGCACTGCGGCCGGTCGGCGGCACGATCCCGGCGTCGGAGTAGAACCGGATGGTCTTCACCGTCAGCCCGGTGCGCCGGGCGAGCTCGCCGATCGGGTGGAGCGTGTCGCCGTTCATGTCCCCCACCTTGCCGTCTCCCCTGACGGGAGACTCAAGCCCGTCTGGGAATCCGCTGTTCCTGCTGACAGACTGGGGCAGCTTCGGATGATCACCTCAGGAGGACCCATGACGGATGCACAGCCCCCGCAGGAAGAGTCGGCGGCCGATGCGGCCAAGCGCAAGTTCCGGGAGGCACTGGAGCGCAACGCGCGCACCGCGCAGTCCCAGCAGGCACACCAGAGCCGCGCCAAGATCCAGGGCACCAGCGGCGGCGCGGGCGGCAAGAACAAGAAGACCCGGCGCAAGACCGGCTGAGCAGCGCGCCGGGCCCGGGCGCGGGCCCGGTGCCCGGGTCAGGTGCTCCCCTCAGGGCGTGTCCGGCCCTCGGGGGGCGCCCGGCTTTCGCGGTGGCCCACTGGGCCGGTCGGGTGACACCGGATAACCACCCGCCTCGCCGGCAGTTGATCAGCACGTCCCGCCGGGGGCAGCCACCAGCGTCATCGCGAAGCGAAGGATCTCCACATGTTCAAGAAGTTCATGGCCACCACCGCGGTCACCGCCTCCGTCCTGGGCATCGGTGCCGCGGTAGCCTCCCCGGCGATGGCGATCGGCAACGACAACGGCGTCAACACCGTCAACGGCAACGGTTCCGCGCAGATCTACGGCAACCAGCAGACCAAGGGCGCGATGAGCCCGCAGCTGAGCCTGGTCCAGGGCGCGCTCAACAAGCCCTGCGTCGCCCTGCCGGTGAAGGCCAACGTGCAGTCGCTGGTCGCGGTCCTCGCCAACATCGGCCTCCAGGACGTCAACGCCCTCTCGAACCCGCAGAACCAGCAGTGCGCCGAGAACTCCACGCAGGCCAAGGGCGACGAGTCCCTCTCGCACATCGCCGACAACATCCCGATCCTGTCGGGCAACCTCTCCGCCAACAGCTGATCACCCGACAGCCCGCAGTAGTGTCAGGGCCCGCGCGTGCAGGTGCATGCGCGGGCCCTGCCCGTTGCCCGTACCGGAAATCCTCATGGTCTAGACCTTGACAGGTCCAGACCATCTTCGCTTCAGTGGCCGTGGTTGCCGTCCCCCACACCCCACCACGGCAACTCCCCCCGCTGAAGGAGCAGTTCCGTGATACGTGCATTCCGTCGCCGCGCCCTCGCCCTGGCAGCAGCAGCCGTCACCACCCTCGGCCTCGCCATCGCTCTCCCCACCTCCCCCGCCGCCGCGGCAGCGGCCTGCGCCGGCCCGTGGGCCGCATCCGCCGTCTACACCAACGGCATGAGCGCCTCGTACAGCGGCCACAACTGGCAGGCGAAGTGGTGGACCCAGGGCGAGACGCCCGGCACCACCGGTCAGTGGGGTGTCTGGTCCGACCTCGGCGTCTGCGGCGGCGGCCAGGACCCCGATCCGGGCACCGGCAACCCCTCCGGATTCGTGGTCTCCGAGACCCAGTTCAACCAGATGTTCCCGAACCGCAACCCCTTCTACACCTACAACGGCCTGGTCGCGGCCCTCTCGGCGTACCCGGCCTTCGCCACGACCGGCGATGACACGGTGAAGCGGCGGGAGGCCGCGGCCTTCCTGGCGAACGTCTCGCACGAGACGGGCGGGCTCGTGTACATCGTGGAGCAGAACACGGCCAACTACCCGCACTACTGCGATGCGAGCCGGCCGTACGGCTGCCCTGCGGGACAGGCCGCCTACTACGGCCGCGGCCCGATCCAGCTCAGCTGGAACTTCAACTACAAGGCGGCCGGCGACGCCCTCGGAATCAACCTGCTCGCCAACCCGTACCTGGTGGAGCAGGACCCGGCCGTCGCGATGAAGACCGCGCTCTGGTACTGGAACACGCAGAACGGCCCCGGCACGATGACGGCCCACACCGCCATGGTCAGCGGGGCCGGCTTCGGCGAGACGATCCGCTCCATCAACGGCTCCCTGGAGTGCAACGGCGGCAACCCCGCCCAGGTCCAGAGCCGGATCAACGCCTACCAGAGCTTCACGCAGCTGCTGGGCGTGACCCCGGGCGACCGGCTGGGCTGCTGAGCCGCTGAGCTGCTGACCCGCCGTCACCGCCCGCGCAGCACAGTGGCCAGCTGCGCCCGGGAGCGCACTTCGAGCTTCTGGTAGATCCGGGTCAGTCGGGCCTCGACGGTCTTGACGCTGACGAACAGTTTGGCGGCCGCCTCCTGGTTGCTCGCCCCCTGGGCGACCAGGAGCGCCAGGCGCCGCTCCGCGTCCGTCAAGGCGGTCAGGGCGACGGCTGCGCCCGGCTCTGACGCCTGCTCCCTCCCCTCGCCCGCGAGTTCGGCCCACGGTCTGGCACCGGCATCGGCGAAGGTGGCGGCCGCCGCCAGGAGGGCCGCGCGGGCGGGTGCGCGGCGGCGCCTGCGGCGCTCGACCCGGGCGAGGGCGAGCAGCGTACGACCGCGTTCCAGGGGAAGTTCGAGGGCGGCGAACCGCTGCGCGGTGTCCTCCAGCAGGACCACGGCCTCGTCGGCGGCCCCGTGGGCGGACAGGCACAGGCCGCGCGCCCGGTCGAGGGCGGCCACCACGGAGGTGCGCCCGAGGTCCACGGCGACCCGGTGGACCTCGCCGAGCAGGGCGGCGGCCTCGTCAGGGGCGTCGGCGGCGACCAGCGCCTCGGCCAGCTCCCCGTGCCAGCGCAGGATGGAGGGGTCGACGACCTGCTGGGCCTCCTCCAGTTCGGCGACCCGGCGCAGGGTGGCCACCGCCTTGGCGGCCTCTCCCGTGGCCAGTTCGACCAGGCCGAGCGCGTACAGGCTGCGCGAGAGGAACACCTGGTCGTGCTCCTCCTCGGAGGCCTGGATCCCGCGCCGGGCGTATCCGGCGGCCCGCGCGAAGCTGCCGCCGGCGGACTCGGCCATGGCGGCGACGTACCAGGCGGGGCCGGGTGAGAGACCCGCCTCGATGGTGAGCTCCAGGGCGCTGCGGGCGTGCGCGGACGCGGCGGTGCACCGGCCTCTGCGCAGTTCGACCTCGGTGAGGCTGCGCAGCACCTCGAAGACGTCCTCTGCGGAGCCGGTGCGCCGGACGGCGGGCAGCAGCACCATCAGCTCGCGGCGGGCGGCGGCGAGGCGGTCGTCGAAGAGGGCGTGCCGGACGGCGAGGTACTGCGGCGCGTTGCGCATGCCGAGCGGCACTTCGGGTGCGGGCAGGGCCAGGGCCTCGGCGAGGATGTCCTCGGCGTCCGGGTCCCCGAGGATACGGCCCATGCGGGCCCGTACGGTCAGCGCCATGGCCTCGGCGACCTGGTCGCCGCCCCGGGCGGCGAGCTCGCCGGCCTCGGCCGCGGCGTCGCGGGAGCGGACGGGGTCGCCGTCGCTGAGGTTGTACTTGGTGGCGATCCGCAGCTGTACGGCCGCCTGGAGGGCGGGGTCGCCCTCCGCGTCGGCCATGGCGTACGCGAAGGTCTCGTCAAGGGCGGCGAGCGCCTGGCCTGCGGCGTCGATCACGGCGAGCCGGGCCCGTACGCGGTCGGCCGGCGAGGCGTCGCGGGCCAGTACGGCCCGGGTGGCCCGGCGGGCGAGGTCGGCCCGGCCGGCCCAGCCGGCGTCCTCGGCGGCGGCGACGAGCCGGGCCAGTTCCTCTCCGGCCCGGTCGGAGGGGGTGCGTTCGGCCGCGAGCAGGCCGAGTTCGGCGGCCAACGCCCGCTGACCGCGTCTCCTGCAGGCCGCGGCGGCCTCGGTGATCTCGGCGGCGAGCCATTCGTCGGGGGTGTCGACGGCCAGTGCGCGGTGGCGTACGGCCTGGACGGGGTCGTCGACGGCGTCGGCCAGCGCGGCGTGCCCGGCGGCGCGTTCGGGCCAGCCCGCGTCGGCGGCCAGGGCCATGGGCAGGGCACCCGCGGTGAAGGAGACCGCTCCGTCCTCCCCCACGGTGACGAGCGCGGCCCGCTCCGCCTGGGCGAGCTCGGCCTCGGCGTCGGGACGCCCGGCCCGGCGCAGCAGGGCGGTGGTCGGGCGCGCGGCGAGGGCGGCGAGCAACAGGGTGCGGCGGGCCTGGGCGGGGGCTTCGGCCAGCAGCCGGCGGGCCACCTCGCGGGCCTGCCCGGACAGCGGCAGGGTGTCCGCGTGGTGCGCGCTGCCCTCGCGGGCCCCGGCGGCTTCGGCGAGGGAGTGGCCGAGGGCGAGGGCGAGCCGGGGGTTTCCGCCGCTGGCCTGGTGGATGCGGCCGGCGATGCGGGCCGGCAGGCCGTGGCGGACGAGCAGTTCGGCCACTTCGTCGGCGCCGAGCGGGGGCACGCGTATCGCCGGGGTGCCGGGGCCGCAGAGGGGTTCGGCGACCGGGGCGCCGCCCTGGACGCATTCCGCCACGAGGACCCGGACGCCGGGCGGGGTCAACCGGAGGGCGAACCGGAGCAGATCGGCGCTTTCCGCGTCGAGCCACTGGGCGTTGTCGAGGACGAGCAGGACGGGGCGGCGGGCGGCGAGGGCGCGCAGCACCTCGACGACGGCGAGGCGCAGCGCCACGTGGTCGCGGCCGGCCCGGGGGGCGTCGGTCTCGCGGCGCAGGAGGGCGATCGCCGTGCGCTGGGGCCCGGAGAGGTGTTCCAGTACGGCGCAGGGGACGGAGGCGAGGAGGGCTGCGGCGGAGGCCTCGGGTATCCACTGGTCCGCGGCCTCGGGGGCGAGGCGGAGCACCGTCTCGTGGCGGTTTTCGGCCGCGGCCGCGACGGCGCGGACCACCTCCGTCTTGCCCGCGCCGGCGGGACCGGTGAGCAGCGCACGGCCGTGCGCGGTCAATGCCCGGTCGACCGCCTTGATCAGTTCACCGTGTCCGACGGTCGTGTCAGCGTGCCCCGTCGCCGCCACCACGCACAGCCACCAGCCTCTCGGTCCCCACGTCTGTGCCCTACCTGTGAGAGGCGACAATACGAGGTCGGATGCCGGGTGGAACCGGATTGTGACGCAGAATTCAGTCAGCTGTCGGGAAAGCGCTGCGGACCTGCCGATACGCGGTGTATCAGCAGGTCCGCAGGGTTCGAAAGGTCCGTACTATCGGCCCCTCGGAAGAAACTCAGAAGCCGAGGCTCCAGGAGTCGATGAAGCCGGTGTCGCCGCCGGCGTTGTCGTTGACGCGGAGCTTCCAGGTGCCGTTGGCGACCTCCGAGGAGGCGTTCACGGTGTACTGCTGGTTGATGTTGTCGGTGCTGCCGCCGGCCCGGTTGTGCAGGGTGTAGACGGAGCCGTCCGGGGCCACCAGGTCGACCTTCAGGTCACCGATGTAGGTGTGCACGATGTTCACGTTGACCGCGAGGGCGGCCGGGGCGTTGCCGGCCACTCCGCTGACGGTGATCTGGCTCTCCACGGTCGTGTTGTCGAGGATGGACACGTTCGTGGTGTTCTCGAAGCCCGTGGAGGGGGTGGAGGTCACCGCGTTCACGGTCGCGGCCGCGTCGGCGAGACCGGCGCCGCAGCCACCGGTGCAGGTGCCGGCCAGGGTGCGGGCGTTGGCCTTGATCGCGGACTCGATCTGGGCCGGGGTCAGCGAGGAGTTCGCGGACTTCAGCAGCGCGGCGAGGCCCGCGATGTGCGGGGCGGCCATGCTGGTGCCCTGGTAGGGCTTGTAGATCTCCGAGCCCGGGGTGGTGGTGCCGGAGTTCAGCGTGGAGAGGATGCCGTTCTCGGGGGTGGTGACGGTGCCGGGCGTGTCGGTGGCGCGGCGGGTCTCACCGCCCGGGGCGGCGACGTCGACCTTGGTGCCGTAGTTCGAGTAGAACGAGCGGTCGCCGGTGCGGTTGGTCGCGGCCACGGTGATCACGTTGTTGCAGCTCGCGGGGGTGAAGCCGGCCGCGTCCGCGTTGCTGTTGCCGGCGGCGACGACGACGGTCGTACCGCGGCCGACGGCGGCGTTGATCGCGTTCTGGTAGCTGCTGGAGCAGGTGCCCGAGCCGCCCAGGCTCATGTTGATCACCTTGGCGGGGGTGGCGTTCGCCGGGATGCCCGCGACGGAGCCGCCGGAGGCCCAGGTGATGGCGTCGACGATGTCCGAGGTGGCGCCGCCGCACTTGCCGAGGACGCGGACGGGCTGGATCTTCGCGTTGTACGCGATGCCCGCGACACCCTTGGCGTTGCCCGTGGCCGCGGCGATGGTGCCCGCGACG
Organism: Streptomyces sp. NPDC043680; assembly: GCF_056436685.1. Classification (NCBI taxonomy): domain Bacteria; kingdom Bacillati; phylum Actinomycetota; class Actinomycetes; order Kitasatosporales; family Streptomycetaceae; genus Streptomyces; species Streptomyces sp. NPDC043680. The sequence continues at coordinate 158,868 of NZ_JBWKCE010000009.1, forward strand.
TGGGTGCCGTGCCAGGAGGAGCCGCTGGCCGTGGAGCCGGTGCCGCACTCGCCCGCACCGCTCCAGTCACCCTGGTCGGCGGGGTTGCTGTCGCGGCCGTTGCCGTCACGGGCGGCGGTGGAGTCCGAGATGAAGTCGTAGCCGGCCACGATGTTCGGGGCCACGTCGGAGTGGGTCACGTAGCCGGTGTCGATGACGGCGACGGTGACGCCGGAGCCGGTGCTCTTGTCCCAGGCTGCCGGAACGTTCATGCCGGCGGTGGGCTCGAAGAGGTCCCACTGCTTGGCGTACTCGGTGTCGTCGGGGGTGGCCATGGCGTACGCGCGGGAGTCCGGCTCGACGTAGGCGACGTCCGGGTCGGCACGGAACTGGTCCATCACCTTGGCCGCGTCGGCCGGAGCGGCGGCGCCGCCGAGGTTGACCAGTGCGGCACCGGTGCCGAGACGGCGGTCGAACTTCGCGTTCTTGCCGGCCTTCTTGCCCTTGGCGGCGGCGTCGTCGGCGGCGGCCGTGTTGGAGCTGGCCTCGGCGGCGGAGGACTTGTATCCGACGATCAGCTTCTCGACCGGAGCGGGCGCGGTGGGCGCGGCCGGGGCCGGGAGGGCCGAAGCGGCGGCGGGGGCGGGCTCGGCGGCGCTGACGGCGACGGCGGCGGTGGCGGAGCCGGCCAGCAGGGTGACGGACATCGCCACCACGGATATGAGCCTGCGTCTCGATGCGTGCACTGTGTTCCCTTTCGCGGGCCGGGTCCGGGCAGGCCGACACGGCCGGTTGGAGCTGTGTGGGAGGTGACCGGCGGCTACGGAGGCCGGGGACGGGGTGGTCAAACCCGTCCCGGCCGCCGCCGCTCGCCGCGTCGTCCCGGCCGCTTCGGCGGGGCAGGGACAACGGCGGTGCAGGCGCTCCCCCCGGCCTGACGGCTTCGCACCATGTGGGGTTGGGGCGGGGGCCGTTCGGGGCGGAAAGATCGCCGGTGGGCAGACAGTAGGCAACGCGGGGATGAACCCGATACGGGGAAAACCCTTGTCGCCCCCCTCGCGCCCCTCTTACCTCCCCCTTACACCTGCTGGTGCCGACCCTAACTGGCCTCTTCAGCGGCCCTGCGGGCGGGGGTGGAGGCTGCGGAAGTACGTCCAGGTGGTCTCGTTCGGCTCCGTCCACTCCTGCGGTGCGTGCGCGAACTCGGGGTGGTGCGCCGCGATGCGGGCGCGGGTGCGCTCGGGGACCTCGGCGTAGGAGCCGAGCTTGCGGCCGCGGCAGTGGAAGGTGAGGCCGCCCGGCCGTGCGCCCTGCTCCATCCAGGGCAGCCACGGGGACATCCGCGTCCACGACATGGTGCAGGGGACGCTGGGCGCGTCGGTGGTCAGCACCGTACGCGGCGCGAAGAACTGGAACAGCTCCAGGGCCCGGTAGGTGTCGTCGGCGGAGTTCAGCGGGTAGTCGGCGACCGGGAGCGGTGAGGGGTACGCGAGCGGGATCTCCAGGCTGAAGCAGACCTGGTCACCGAGCTCGGTCAGGGGGACGGGGAAGGGCCGCAGCCTCTGGTTGGCCGGGTCGTTCCAGACGTGGACCACCGGCTTGTCCTGCCAGGTGTCCAGGATCTCCCGGGTGTGCGGGTCCAGGTAGAAGGCGGCTTCGCGGGTCAGGAGACGGAAGCCGCCGGTCTGCTCGTCCTCGGTCAGGCGGGCCACGTTGAGGCCTTCGAAGCCCAGGATCCTTTCGTAGGGCCGCTCCGGGGCCCAGGCGTGGATGTCCCCGGTCCACCAGAAGGTCACCTCGGCGCCGTCGAGCGAGGCTCGGGTGCGGGCGAGGGCGTACAGGAGCTCGGCGGGTGTCATGCCGGGTACTGTGCGCGAGCGCCCTCCGGCCGGGCAAGGAGGCACGGCACGCCCCGGCATGGCCGAAACACCGCGGTCCGGCACGGCCTGGGCACGGCCCCGGCACGCTCCGGGCAGGGCGCCGGCGAGGGGCCGCCGCCCGGGCCGGCGCGGCCCCGGCCGACATGGGGGACGCCAGGTTGACGCTGCGACGGGCACCGGCGACCGTGACCCGCATGGGGAATGAACGCCGCCTGCTCACCCTGCTCGTCTGCCTGGTCCTGGGCACCGGGCTGACTGCCGCCGCCCTCGGGGCCTCGCGGGCGCCGGGCGGGGTCGGATCCCCCCGTTCCGGCGTCCACGCCGAGGACTTCGTGGACATAAGGGACGTACCGCCCGGCCCCGGCGATCCCCGGCCGAGCGGCGCCGACGCCTCGGCCGGCCGCGTGACGGTGGACTGCGGACGCAACGAGGAGGGCCACTACAACGAGGACAACCTGGTGGTCTCCCCCGGGCTGCGCTCCGGCGCCCACCACACCCACGGCTACGTGGGGAACCTGTCGACGGACGCGTCGTCGACGGACGCCTCCTTGGCCACCGCCGCGACCAGCTGCCGCGGCGGCGACCGCTCCACGTACTACTGGCCGGTCCTGCGCCACCCGGACCAGCCGGGCGCCGGCCCCCACGAGCATGCCGCGGGGCACGGCAACTCGGGCCGGATCGTGCCCGAGTCGGCGGTGTCCGTGGAGTTCCGCGGCAGCCCGGTCAGCAAGGTCGTGGCGATGCCGCGCTTCCTGCGGGCGGTGACCGGCGACGCGGTGGCGTACACCGCGGGCAGTTCGGCGGGGGTTCGCGCCCGCTGGGGCTGCTCCGGCTCACCCGACCGGTACACCACCAGCTATCCGCGCTGCCCCGCGGGCGACCGCCTCACCCGTACGCTCGTCTTCCCGAGCTGCTGGAACGGCCTGGACACCGCGAGCCCGGACCACCGCGCGCACCTCGTCTTCCCCGCGGCGGGCGGCGCCTGCCCGCAGGGCACCTTCCCCGTACCGCAGCTGCGCATCTCGCTCGCGTACGAGGTGCCGCCCGGCGCGCCGGTCGCCGTCGACTCCTTCCCGGAGCAGCGGCACAGCCCGCGGACGGACCACGCGATGTTCGTGAACGCCATGACGGACGGACAGATGGCCGCTCTCGTCGACTGCCTCAACGAGGGCCGCCTCTGTCGCACCTGAGTGATAGCCGCACCTGAGTGATGCGCGTCACATGAACCGGTCCCGGCCGGGGCCCGTGTTCTGACCGCACCACTGGGCGAGGAAGACGGAGAGGGTGAGATGGCCGGACCACTGTGGCCCCGTACACGGCGGGGCTCGACCGATGAGGCACTGATCAGGTCGGTGTACGAGGAGCACGGCCACGCCCTGCTCGCCTACGCCACCCGGCTGACCGGGGACCGGGCCGCCGCCGAGGACGTCGTCCAGGAGACGCTGATCCGGGCCTGGCGCCACTCCGAGGTCCTGGTCAACGGAAAGGGATCGGTCCGCGGCTGGCTGCTGACGGTGGCCCGCAACATCATCACCGACCGCTACCGGGCCAAGGCGGCCCGCCCGGCGGAGGTCTCAGGCGCGGCGGCCGCTCCCCCGGTGGAGGCGGACCACGCCGACGCGGTCGTGGACACCATGACCGTCATGGGGGCCCTGGACCAGCTCTCCCCGGAACACCGGGACGTGTTGAAGGAGTTGTACTACCGCCAGCTCAGTGTCGCGGAGGCCGCCGACAGGCTCGGCATCCCGGCGGGCACGGTCAAATCGCGCTCGCACTACGCGCTCAAGGCCCTGCGCGAGGTCTTCCGGGAGAACAGCTCCCGCGAGAGGAACGCCCGGCAGGGCAGACGAATGGGCAGGCCGCCCCAGCAGCCCGCCGGACTGCAGGAGGTGGTGGCATGAACCGGCAGCGGCACGAGGAGGAACAGCTCGGCCCGTACGTCCTCGGTGTCCTGGACGCGCAGGACGTGCGCCGGGTCGAAGAGCACATGAGCGGCTGCGTGGAGTGCCGGGAGGAGGTGGCCGCGTTGCGGCAGATGGAGGCTGCATTGGGCGAGGTGCCTGCGGAGGCCTTCCTCGACGGCCCGCCCCAGGGCGGCGATCTGCTGCTGCAGCGCACGCTGCGGCAGATGCGGGGCGAGGTGGCGGGCGCGCGGCGGCGCCGGTTCGGTCTCGCGGGGCTTGCCGCCGCGGCCTCGCTGGCGGCCGTGTTCTGGGCCGGGACGCAGTCGGGCGGGGGCGGCGAGACGGTCGCACAGGTTCCGCCGCCGTCCCCGGCGGTCTCGGCTCCCGCGTCCCCGACGGTGCCGGTTCCGGTGCCCGGCACGAGGGTGGCGTCCGCCACCGACGCCCGCACCGGCGCACGGATGACCGTTCAGGTCACCCCCGCCGCCAAGTGGGTACGGGTGCACGCGGCGGTGACCGGGGTGCCCCCGGGGGAGCGCTGCCGACTGGTCGTGGTGGCCAAGGACGGTACGCGGACCACCGCGGGCGGCTGGGTCGTGGGCAGCCAGGACAACGGCGAGGGCAAGGGCGCGGCCCTGGACGGCTCGGCGGCGGTGGACCCCGCCGCGGTCAAGGAGGTCCTCGTCGAGAACGAGGCGGGCAAGCCCTTCGTGTCGGTGCCGGTGCGCGCCTGACCGTCCCGCCGGGAAGTCCGGGACCCGGGAAAGTCCGGGCGGCCGCAACGGCCGCCCGGACCTGCACCGGAGCATCCGGCCCCGGCCGAAACACGTTTCCCGGCGCCCGGCCCCCGCGGGCACGCTGACCCCATGTCACGGACTGCCGCACACCTGCTCGCCTCCCTCGATCCGCTCCCGTACGCGGACCGTCTGCGTGCGGGACGCCGCCCGGGAGGTCATGACGCACCGGGAGTGAGGGGCCGGGTGGGGAACCGGGAGGGCGGGGCCGGGCGTCTGTGGGACCGGGGGTGACGGACCGGGGGATGTCCCGGGATGTTCACCGACCATATGGGCCGATCATCGCATAGCGCTCCATGACATCCTGTGACGTCACAACTCGCCGGACGGGATCGGCGGACGTCCGGAACATATGGGGAAGGTCCATGAGGCTCTGCTTCCTGGTGGAGGAGCACTACCGCCACGACGGCATGCCGAACGAGGTGATCCGGCAACTGGTCGCGTGGGGCCACCGGGTGGACGTGGTGCGGCCCGGCGGATCGCTGCTGCGGATGAGCGAGGTGGTGGCGGCCGGCACGCACGACGCCTGGGTGCTGAAGACGGTGTCCGGCGGGCCGGGGCTGACGCTGCTCGAAGCGGCAGCCGCCGCCGGGATGACCACGGTCAACGACGCCCGGTCGATCCGAGGAGTCCGGGACAAGGCACTGGCCGCCGCCATCGGGCGCACCGGGAACCTGCCGGTGCCGGCGACGTACGCCGTGGCGCGGCCGGAGCTGCTGCGGGAGATACCGGGCGCCGAGTACCCGCTCGTCGTCAAGCCCGCGGACGGCAGCTCGGGGCGGGCGGTGCACCTGGTGTCCTCGCCGGAGCAGCTGGAGGCCCTGCTGCCGGAGCTGGCGGGCGAACGCCTGCTCATCGCCCAGCCGTACGTGCCCAACTGCGGCACCGACATCAAGGTGTACGCGGTCGGCGGCGAGCTGTACGCCACCGAGCGCTGCTCCCCGCTGCACCCGGATCCCTCGGTACGGGAGCGGCGGGTGCCGCTGTCGGCGGAGGTCGCCGCGATCGCCGCGCAGGTCGGGCAGGTGTACGGGCTCGATCTGTACGGAGTGGACGTGCTGCTGGGCCCGCACGGGCCGGTGGTCGTGGACGTGAACGACTTCCCGAGCTTCCGCCAGGTCCCCGATGCGGCGGCCCGGGTGGCGCGTGCGGTGCTCGGGCTGGCGGCGGCCGGCGGGGCGGCGGTCCGTCCGGCGCCGTCGCCGCCGCGGGAGCTTCCGGTGTCGATCCCGGCCCAGGCGACCGTCTCGCGGGTGGGCGAGGTCCGGTGAGGATCTGCCTGATCACCCCGGACCCGGACCACCCGCTGCTGGCCGCTGCGGCCGCGTTGCTGCGCGCCGCCGGACACGGGGTGGAGTCGCTGGACCCGGCGGCGGCCGGCCCTCCGTCCGATGACCTGGCCGACGTGTACCTGCTCAAGTCGAAGACCCCGCAGGGGCTGGCCCTGGCCCGGGAGCTGGAGGGGCGCGGGGTGCCCGTGGTCAACTCCGCCGCGGCGACCACGCTCTGCCAGGACCGCACGGCGATGGCGGAGCTGGCGGCGCGCGCCGGACTGCCGTTCGCGGGGACCCGTACGTACGACACCCTTACGGCCTGGGCATCCGGCGGGCCGCTGCGCTCCCCCGTGGTCGTCAAGAGCCGCTACAGCCGCCGCCACGACCTGGTGGCCCGGGTCGGCGACCCGGTGCGGCTGCGGGAGCTGGCGGCCGCGTGGCCCGAGGAACCGGTGGTGGTCCAGGAGTTCGCCCCGAACAGCGGCTGGGACCACAAGCTGTGGGCGATCGGGGACCGGCTCTTCGCCGCCCTGCGCCTCTCCGAACTCGCGCCCGGCTCAAACCGGGACCCGGCCCGGCCGCTCGCCGTGGCCGAACTGCCGGACGGCTGGACGGAGCTGGTGCGCCGGGCCGGGGAGGTGTTCGCGCTGGACGTCTACGGGGTCGACATCATCGACTCGGGCGGCGGCACCCCGCTGATCGTGGACATCAACGCCTTTCCCGGGATCCGGGGGCAGGCCGGCGCGCCACAGGCGCTGGCCTCCCTCGCACTGGACCGGGCCGGCGTCGGCACCGGCGCGTGAGGCCCGGACAGGGAGAATCGGCACTGCGGGAGCGTGTCGGCGGGGCGGGACGGCGGCGGGCCCGGTGAGGATCGGCGGATGGGCTTCGTCCTGCCGGTCCTCTGCGCGCTGTTCGCGGCCTTCAGCAACGCGCTGGCCACCGTGCTCCAGCGCCGGGCCGCGCTCACCGTGCCGCAGAGCAAGGGCTTCCGCCCCGGGCTGGTCCTCGACCTGCTGAAACGGCCCGTGTGGCTCTTCGGGATCCTGGCCGTGATCGCCGCCGGAGTGGGCCAGGCCGCCGCCTTGGCCACGGGCGCGCTGGTCCTCGTACAGCCGCTGTTCGTACTGGAATTGCCGCTCGCGCTGATGATCGCCTCGCTCGCGGCGCGGCAGCGGCTGCGGGGCGCACTGTGGCTGTCCGTCACGGCGGTGGTCGTCGGGCTGGGGGTGGCGCTGGTGGCGGCCTCGCCCGACGGGAACCGCACGCACGTACCGCTCGACCGGTGGTTCCCGGCCCTCGGGGCGTGCGCGGGCGCGGCGGTGGCCCTGGCGGCGGCCGGACTGCGGCGACCGCCGGGACGGGCCCGGGCCGGCTGCCTGGGCGGCGCGACCGCCATCTGCTATGCCCTGACGGCCGCCCTGATGAAGGACTCCGTGCCCCTGCTCGGCGAGGGCGGTGTCGGCGCGTTCCTGACCGCCTGGCAGACGTACGCCTTCGGCGCGACGGGGATCTGCGCCCTGCTGCTGCTCGAACACGCCATGCAGGGCGGGCCGCTGGTGGCCTCCCAGCCCGCGCTGACGCTGGGCGACGCGAGCGTCAGCGTGATGCTGGGGGTGGTGCTGTACGAGGAGCACCTGCGTTCCGGGTGGTGGGTGCTCCTGCAGGTGCTGGGGATCGCGCTGATCTGCGCGGGAGTCATCGCCCTGGCCCGGGCCGGCGAGGGCGCGCCCTGACATCCGGCGGCGGCCGGGGGCCGTGGACGGCCTGCCCTGAGGCGGCCGTCCGTGCCTGGGCTACGATCACCGCGCACTGATCAGATGACTTTCCAGGAGGTGGCCGGTGGGCGTCAGCCCTCACGGCAGAGTGCCGGTGTCCGTGGCCGCGCTGTGCATACGCGGTGTGCTGGTGGGCGGGGTGCTCGCGGGCGCTCTGCTGCTCGCCGGGTGTTCCGGGGGCAAGGCCCCGACCGCGGACAAGCCGGGGTCGCCGACGCCGAGCGCGAGCCCGAGCGCGCCGGCGAGCACCAGCCCGGCAGCGTCCCCTTCAGCGACGACCACCACGGCGGGAACGACCGCTCCCCCGTCCGAGCCGGACGAGACACCGGCCCCGGGGGCCACTCCGGGTGCGCGGCCGAAAACGTCCACCGCGCCCCGCACGGCGATCCCCCAGAACCCCTACCACGGCCCCAACCCGCCCCCGGCGCCGCCGCACACCCCGACGCCGAACTGGACGCCCTGGAAGCCGGACCTGAACGACCCTTCGATCCCCACCTACACGGTGCCGCCGCTCCCCTGACCCCGGTGCCGGCCCGGGGTGCCGGGTCAGGCCCCGGGCTGCCGGTCATGCCTCCGGCAGGCCCGTGACCTCGCGGACGTGGCGCAGGCTCCGGCCGAGCAGGACCGCATGGAGCTCCTGGAAGAGCCGGCGGGCCGCCACCGCGTTCCAGTCGGCCGGCAGGAGCTCGCTCGGCAGTCCCGGGTCGAGGTAGGGCAGACGGCGCCACTGGGTGAGCAGCGGCACGTAGTGGCGGAACGCCTCGGCCGCGGCCGGCTCCCCCTCGGCCGCCAGGCGCGCGGCCACCGGCGCGTAGGTGTCGGCGAAGGCGGCGTAACGCGTCTGGATGGCGGGGAAGTCCCACCAGGAACCCACCGTCTCCGGCAGGTCGCTGAAGGCGGCGTACTCGGCGGCGAACAGGTGCGTTCGCTTCCGGCCCCTATGACGGCAGGGGTGCCTCGGCGTAGGCGCCGGAGAGCAGGCGTCCCGCCCCCGGCGCGACGGCCGGCAGGCCAAGGGCCCGCAGCATCTGGTGGGCGGTGCAGACGGCCGCGGACACCACGGGCTTGCCCAGGAGCTGCTCGGCTTCCTCGATGGCGCCGAGCGAGGGCATCTGCACGCACGCGGAGAGCACGACCGCGTCGGCTTCCGCGTGGTCCAGGGCCCGGGCGAGGCCGGGCAGCCGGGCCGGGTCGTGCGCGGCCACGTCCAGGTTGTCCGGGATCTCCAGGGCTTCGTAGTCGAGGACCTCGATGCCCTCGTGGGTGAGGTAGTCCACGACGGTCCGGGTCAGGGGCCGCATGTACGGGGCGAGCAGGACGATCTTCCGGGCACCGATGGTGTGCAGTCCGTGCACCAGGGCCCCCGCGCTGGTCACCACGGGGGCCGGTGCGCCGTTCTCCGCCGTACGGGCGTGCAGCCGCTCCTGGGAGACGCGGTGGTAGCCGAGGCCCATGCTCATGATGGCGACGAGGCAGGCGTAGCCGAGTACGTCGACCCGGGCGTCGGACAGCTCCTGCGCGCAGCGGTCGGAGTCGGCGTCCATGGCCTTGAGCTGCTCGGGGGTCACGTGCGTCATGCGCATCCGGCTGGAGTGGAAGGTGAACCGCTCGTCGGGTACGAGGGCCTGACGGGCGCGCAGGATGGCGGGGATCTCCGTCTCCATGGTGACGTTGGAACTCGGCACGATCTGGCCGATGCGGTAGGTGCTGGGCGGCACGGGCACTCCTGGGAAGGGCGGGGCGGCGGATGGGGTTCAGCGGGCGTCGACGACGGGGTTGGCGAGGGTGCCGATCCCCTCGACGGTCGCCTCGACCGTGTCACCGGGGAGCAGGAACTGCGGCGGCACCATGCCGGCGCCCACTCCGGAGGGTGATCCCGTCGCGATGACGTCGCCGGGCTCCAGGGTCATGCCGGAGCTGATGTCGGCGATGAGCCGGGCGATGGGGAAGAGCATGTGCCGGGTGTTCGACTTCTGCTTGGTGACCCCGTTGACACGCAGCGAGAGGTCCAGGTCCATGGGGTCGGGGATGGCGTCCGCCGTGACGACGACCGGTCCGAAGGGCGCGTACGAGTCCTGTCCCTTGGAGAAGAACCACTGGCCGGGCGCTGGTGGAGGCGGCCCGTACGCTGCCCACCTCAGGGCCCGCCTCCGGCGACGGGCTGCTGCCGGTGGACCCGGCGGCCGCCGTCGGGCGCGGCGCCTGGAACAAGGTGCCGGTGCTGATCGGCAGCACCCGCTCCGAGTCGCGGTTCTTCCTCGCGCTGACGCAGCCGTACCTGACGCCGGAGCAGTACGCCGCGCAGGTGCTGGCGGGGTACGGGGCGGCGGCGCCCGAGGTACTGGCCCGGTATCCGGTGTCGGCTTACGGGTCCGCGTACCTGGCGCTGTCGGCGGTCCTGACCGACTCGACCTTCGCCTGCCAGACGGCGTGGACGGCGCAGTTGTTCGCAGCACAGGTCCCCACCTACGCCTACGAGTTCGACGACCCGGACTCGCCGACCCTGGCCGGGGCTCAGGTGCCCGGCCTGGACGAGTCCAACGCGCACAGCGCCGAACTGGCCTACCTGCACGACTTCACGATGGGTGGGCGTCCCCTGACCCCCGTGCAGGAGGCGCTCGCGACCCGGATGAAGCGGTACTGGGGCGCCTTCGCGCGCCGCGGCGCCCCGGCGGTGCCGGGGCAGGCGGCCTGGCCGGCGACCGGGGGCGGCCCGGCCGGCGGCACGGTCCTCACCCTGCATCCCGGGGCCACGCGCACGAGCAGCACGTTCTCGGCCGACCACCAGTGCGCGGTCTGGCGGACGCAGCCGCCGCGGCCGGTCTGAGTCCGCCGGAGGCGCCGCGCTGACCCCGCCACCGCCTCAGCTGCGCGCCCGCCTGCCCCGGGCGCGCAGCAGCAGGGCGCCGAGCGCGGCCAGGAGGACGAGGAGGACGCCGGCGACCGTCAGGATCCAGGTCGGGACACCGCCGACGGTGCTCAGTTCGTACCGGTAGACGTAGCGGCGGTAGGGGGTGTCGGCGGCGGTCGCGCGCAGGACGTGGTCGCCGTCGATCAGCGCCGGTTGGGGGAACCGCTGGTCGATCGCGGTGAGGTAGGTCTGCTTGCCGCCGGTGAGCGCGGCGAGGGCGCCGTCGGGGGCGACGGTCCCCGCGAAGGTGACCTCGGGCGCCGCGCCGCCGATGCGGGAGGCCGGCTCCATCCGGTGGTCGGCGAGGATGTAGAGGCCCAGAGCCTGAGGCGTCTTGGCGAGCCGGGAGAGCCGCATGGGGTAGACCAGGCGGTCGCTGTCGAAGCGGATCAGCAGCGGGTCGAGGCTGCCCAGCAGGGGCCTGCCCTTCTCACGGGGGGCGAGGCGTACGGCGACGTACTCCCATTTCTGGTCGACGTACGGCTTCAGTTCGGTGGCGAGGCCGTCGGGCAGCTTGAACCCGTTGTCCTCCAGCCAGTTGCGCAGCGCGTCGGGGTCGGTGGCGGTGAGGCGTGCCACGTCGAAGTCGCCGAGCTGCTCGCGGCCGACGACGCCGACCGGCGCGGCGTCGCCCGGCAGCGGGGCTGCGGCCGTGTCGCCGGAGGCCGAGGAGAAGGGCCAGTCCTTGTCGCGCGGCCAGAAGTACGTACGGGTCCTCTGCGCGGGGCTGGTCAGTGCGTCCAGCTGGGTGAAGAGGGCGCCGTCGGACCGCTCCACGGTCGCCCGCCCGGGCACCGGCATGATCCAGGCCGCCCGCTTGGCGTCGCCGCGTACGGTGAACCGCATGACGATCTGTTCCGTGTGCCCGTCCCAGCGCACGACGGAGGTCTCCCGCTCCACCCCGATGCGGGAGGTGCCGTCAGGGATCATCGCCCCGCAGCCGCAGGCGTAGGCCGGGCTGACCAGGGAGCCGATCTGGGTCGCGAGCAGGGCCAGCAGCAGGGCCAGGATTCTTCGTTTCATCCACACGGGATCACAGACGACGGCCCGGATGATCCGGTTCCGGTGATCTGGTTCCGGCCACCGTCGCGGCAGGGAGGGGGGCTCTGGTCCGCCGTGTTGGCCTGATCCCATACTTCTCCCATGAGAGGGAAGGACAAGGTGCGCTCCAGCCCGATGGTGCCCGACACCGTCGCGGCGGAGATCGCGCGGCACGACTGGGATTCCGTCGAGTGCGGCTGCCGGCGCTCCGCGGGGCATCTGGTGGACACGCTGTGGGATGCGGCCGAGGGCCATCCGGCGGCCTTCCACGCGCTGGAAGGGCATGCCTTCCAGTCGGGCGTCCTGCGGCCGCCCGCGCCCGCGGTCTGCGGGGTGCTGATGGCCGTGTGGTCGGCGGGTCCGCCCCGGCAGGCGACCCGGGAGGCCCTGCTGTGGACCCTGGTGTCCCTCCTCGGGTCGGAGGACGACGGCAGCTCGCACGAGGCCGGGCTGTACGGGCAGTGCGCGGCGTTCGTCCGCGTGGGCCTGCCCCTGCTGCGCAGGGAGCGGGCTGCCCGCCCGGGCTCGGCCACGGCCGCCTACGTGGACGGCATCGAAAGCCTCCTGGGCCCGGCCGCCTGAGGACGCCGGCCGGGCCGCGGAGCCGCCGGGTCCTCCTCAGAAGGGTTCCGCGGCCAGGAGCAGCCGCCGGGGCAGGTAGGGGGACTCGACCCGGATGTTCCAGCCCCGCCGACGGGCGTGGCAGGCCAGGGCGAGGACGTTGAGGTCGATCGCGGCGTCGGCGTCGCCGGCGCGGTCGGCCACCTGGTAGTGGTCGCGGTGGGCTTCGAGGGCGTCGGCCAGGGCCAGGTTGAAGCTCTCCTCGTCCCCCTCCACGAGCTGCGACAGGAGGACCGCGGGCGGCGGGAAGAAGCCCCAGTCCTTGGCCCTCCCGACCTCCTGCAGCGCCCGCTCCGCCGCCGGCCCGGGGTCGACGCCCCTCAGGTAGGCGTGCAGGGCCTCCCGGTACGCGGCGAAGGCGGAGCCGTCCTTGCCGGTCCACCCGGGGCCGGTGAGGACCAGGGGGGCGAGGTCCTCGCGTACCCCGGTGATCAGGGCGAAGGCGGTGGCGTTCTCCCAGGCGCCGGCGCCCGCCTCCTCGTCCCGGGCAGCCGGGTAGCGGAGGGTCCGGCCGTCGATGGTCACCTCGGCCTCGGTGCCCGGCTCGGCGAGGGCGATGCGGAACAGGGCCGCGCCGAGCTGGGAGGCGAGCCGCAGGTGGGCGAGCTGGGCGTCCGTGGCGTCGGCGGAGTTTCCGGCGTGCCACTTGAAGAGGAGCTCCTGGTAGCGCAGGGCTCTCCCGAGCCGCCAGGCGGCGAGGGGCTTTCCGTCCGCCGGGGTGAGGGCCTCCCGGGTGTATCGGTCGAACAGGGCCTCGCTCTCGGGGTTCACGTTCCGGTCGAGTACCGGGCGCTCGACCACCAGCGGGCCGGCGGCCAGCGCGGCGACCGCGTCCGGACGCCGGTCGCGGCCGAAGCCGCCGACCCTCGGGCCCCGGGTCTCGAAGCCGGTGACGAGGGCGTGCGGGAGGTAGTCGGTGCGCAGCGCCGATGTCCAGCCCAGGCTCCGGTACGCGAGCGCGGCCAGGCCGAGCGGCAGGAGCGGGAGGAGGCTGCTGGGCGGGGCGTCGGGGCCGTGCAGGGCGGTGTACCGGAGGAGGAGGCCGGTCAGTGCGGAGTCGAAGGCCTCCCGGTCCTGGGCGGCCAGCGCGCGGAGGGCCTTCAGCGCCACGCTGTCCGGCCGGTCGAGGAGGCTTTCGCCGGTCTCCTCCTCCCGGCGGCGGATGCGGGCCAGCGCGGCGTCGATGGCGGCGAGCTTCGCCTGCGCGCTCGGCGGGTAGTCCTGGTCCTCGTCGCCCGTGTCGCCGAGGACCTGCGCCGTGAACCCGGTGGCGAGCTCGCCGGCGGGGCTGCCTTGCGCCTCCTCCTCGAACTTGCGGCGGGCGAAGTGGAAGGCCTCACCGTGCCATTCGGTCTTGTCCGTGAGGATCGCGAGGCAGAACGCGTCGATCCACTCGCCCGGGGTGACGCTTTCCTCGGCGTCGTCCTCGTCGCGGGGGTCGTAGCTGATCCCGAAGTTCACGTAGTCGAGGAAGACCTGGAAGGTGCAGTGCGGGTGGTACGCCGCGAAGGCGACGGCGCCGGCCGCGGCCTCGGTGGCGTCCTTGAGGGCCGCCTTGGCCTCCGGGGTGTCGAGGCCGGGCGTCTCGACGGAGAGGGCGCCCAGGTAGTCGAGGAACTCCTCGGCTATCGACTGCCACTCGTAGGTGGCCATCCGGCCGGCCTTCGACAGGGACCGGACCTGTCCCCCGATCCGGTTCGCGAAGTCCTCGCGCGCCGCTGAAAGGACTGCCTGGCCTACCTGGTGACGCTCTATCCGCACTGCACTGCTCCTTGATCACGGGCCTTGCGGACAGCCTAGGCGCGGGGTCCGACAAGGCGGGTGCCACGGCTGGCCGGGAGTCCTGGCCCGCATCGAACCGGCGCGCGCGTCGTAGCCCGTCCCCCGGCCTGAGCAGCCCCGTGGTGACCGCGCCGCCGGAACGGCGACTCGGGGAGGGCTGAGCGGCCGGGCGGGGCCTACCCCGCGCACGCGCTCGTGCCCGTGGCGGCAGCCGCGGCGGCAGCGGCCTCGGCGATGGCGTGCGGCAGCCAGTCCGCGGTACGGCCGAAGCCGAAACCGAGGTCCGCGGCCCGGGAGTTGTCCATGGCGTAGGCGCGGTCGAAGGAGAACGGCGAAGCCACGGCTCCGTTCGCGACGACCCGGTAGCGCGGCCGTCGCCCGAGCTGCCCGCCGACCAGCTCGCACAGGCCCCGTACGTCCAGCGAGCCGTGGGAGGCCGCGTCCACCGCACCGGTGAAGGTCTGTCCGGCCGTCCACTGCAGGAAGCGCGCGATCTCCCGGTGGTGGATGAAGGAGGTGGCGTAGGGCGTCTCGTGGACCTCGACCGGGTCGCCCGCGCCGATCCGCTCGACGTAGTGCGCGAGGCGCCCGGTGAACTCCGCCCGGCCGCCGCCCAGCACGTGCGCCGTCCGCACGGCGACACCGGGGAAGGCGGGATCGCCCAGCAGGACGGCCTCGGCCTGCCGCTTGCCCTCGGCGTACGCGCGGGCCTCGGCGGTCGGCGGCGCGGGGTCGTACACCTCCATCGTGGAGGTCATCACGTACCGTCCGGTCCGCCCCGCGAAGACGCGGCGCGCGACGGCGGCCTGGGCCGGCGTGTAGCAGACCTGGTCGATGACGGTGTCGAAGGTGCGCGGGCCCAGCGCGGCGAGCAGTTGAGCCTCGTCGTCGCGGTCGGCGACGAGGCGGGCGACACCGCGGGGCGGGTCCGCCGAGCCGCGGTTGAGGACGGTGACCGCGCTGCCGGCTTCGCGCTCCAGGGTGACCAGGTGTTTTCCGAAGTACCGGCTTCCGCCGATGACGAGGACGCTTCGCATGGGGTCGACTCTGCCGCGCTATCGTCCTCAGCAGAACTGATCACTTGCTGAACCGGTATGAAGGAACACTGATGATCGATGTGCAGCGGCTGCGGGTGCTGCGGGCCGTCGCCGAGCACGGCAGCTTCAACAAGGCGGCCGGGGCGCTGCTGCTGACTCCGTCCGCCGTCTCCCAGCACATCGCCGCGCTGGAACGGAGCCTCGGCCACCCGGTGGCGGTGCGCAGCACGCGCGGCGTCACGCTCACCGAGCCGGGGCGGCTGCTGGTGGAGGCGGCGGAGACGATCGCGGCCGAACTGGACCAGGTCCGCAGCGCCATCGACCGGCTCACCGCGGCACGCCCCCGGCTGACGGTCGCGACCTTCACGAGCGGCGGCCGGCATCTGCTGCCGCAGGCGTTGTCCCGGTTCGTGGCCGCATGTCCCGAGGTCGAACTGACGGTGGTGGAGGCCGAACCGGAGGCGGCCGTGCCGATGGTGCGCAGCGGGGCGGCGGACCTCGCCCTCGCCTACCACTTCGACGGGCCGCCGCCTCGGCGCAGCGGGCTCGACTGGACGCCGCTGATGGAGGATCCGCTGTGGCTGGTCCTGCCGCACGACCACCGGCTGGCGGACCGCCCCTCGCTCGCGCTCACCGAACTGGGCGCCGAGCGCTGGGTGTTGGGCTGCCTGAAGACGGAGGCCTTCCTGCGCCGGTATGCGGAGCTCGCCGGCTTCGACCTGCGGGTGGCGGCCTCGACCACCGACTACTTCTTCGCCCAGACCCTGGTCGGGGCGGGCGTCGGCGTCTCGCTGATCCCGCACGTGGCCCTGGCCGCGCCGCAGTCCTGCGCGGTCGTCCGGATCGAACCCGCGCGCCCCGCCCGGCACATCGGGGTGGCCGCTCCCCGCCGTCGCCGCCCCCAGCCGTACGCCGCGGCACTCACCGAGGCCTTGGCCCAGGCGGTACGGCCCTGACGACACCCCTGGCCGGCCCAGGGGGTGTCCGGCCCGGCGTGCCGACAGGCGGCCGTGCGGATGCCGGCGGCGAGGTGCTCGTACGTCTGCTCGCCGGCGCCGACCCCCTGGGCGGAGGCGGCTGCCGCCGAACCGGCGCTGCCGGTCCCGGTGATGGAGAACTGATTCGGCGCGTCACCTCCGGCGGTCGGGTGTCGTTAGGCGCTCGGGGTTGACTCTGGGGGCGAAGGGATGACGGAATGCGGCAGTTTCCTCTGGAGATGCACCACATGGCACCCGGCAGGGTCGTCGAGTGGCGCCTGCGGTCCACGGCGGCGCCTGCGTCGGCGGAGGGGGACGGGGAGGGCCGGAGGGCGGCCTCCTTCAACCAGGACAAGCACTTCACCGTCGCCGAGGAGAGCCGCGGCGCCGACGACCCCGTCGCCTCCTGGATCGCGGTCACCTTCGAGGTCGCGGGGGCTCTGGACGAGCAGGCCTTGAACCGGGCCCTGCTGGCCTTCGTACGACGGCACGAGGTGCTGCGGTGCGAGTTCCGGCGGCTCGCCGGTGAGTTGGCGTGCGAGCCCATCGCGGCCGACGAACTGCTGTTGGAGGCGTCGGAGGTGGCGGCCTTCGACTCCTCGCAGGCGCTGCGCGGCTTCCTCGTCGAGCGGTTCCGGCGCAGCATCGACACCCTGTCCTGGCCGCTGTTCACCATGGGCGCCGTGCTGCGCGAGGACTCCGCCACCGTGTACCTGGCCTTCGACCACATCGTCTGCGACGGCATGTCGATGCCGATCGTGGTCCACGAGGTGCAGAGCGCGTACGAGGCCTTGTGCCGGGGTGAGGACCCGGCCCTGCCCCCCGCGCCGAGCTACCTCGACTTCGCCGACGAGCAGCGCCGGCGCTACCTCTCCATCGACGCCTCCGACCGGCGGCTGGACTACTGGAAGGCGTTCATCGCCCGCAACGGCGAGTTCTTCCCCCGGTTCCCGCTCGAACTCGGGGTGGAGCCGGACCGGATGTACCCGATCGTCAACGAGGCCTCCCTGCTGCTGGACGCCGGCGAGGCCGAGGTGTTCGAGAAGGCGTGTTCCGTGGCCGGCGGCAAGCCGTTCATGGGTGTGCTCGCGGCGGTCGCCGTGTGTCTGCGCGAGGCCGGGGGCCCCGGCGTGTACCGGGGGTTCATGCCGGTCAGCGAGCGCGGCCGGGCCGGCTGGGCGAACTCGGTGGGCTGGTTCGTCAACACCATGCCGATCGAGTTCGACGCCTCGCCGGGCCGTGACTTCGGCCAGGTCATGGCCGGCGTACGGGAGGGGTTCGGGGAGATGATCGGCCATCTCGACGTGCCCTTCGTCCGGGCCTGGGAGCTGCTGGCCCCGCGGGAGTTCGCCGCCCGTTCCTGGCCGTACCCGGTGAACTTCTTCTCGTACATCGACATGCGCAAGAGTCCGGGCGCCGAGCGGCACGAGGACTGGCGGCCCACCTCCCACGTGTGGTCGGCGCGCGCCAACGGGGCCTGCTCCTGGTTCCAGCGGGACGCGGACGGGCTGCACATGAACTCCATCTACGTGGACACCGCCGCGGCCCGCCGCACCATGGACGGCTTCCAGGAGGCGCTGCGGGAGACGGTCCGGGAGATCGCCCGGCACGGTTCCTTCCGCCGGCCGGTCGCGCTCACGGCACCGAGGCGGCCGGTGCGCGGCCCGCTGGACGCGGCCGCTTCCGCCGGCCTCCGCTGAGCAGCGCGAGCAGGCGGGAACAGGCGGGAACAGGGGGAAAGCGTTGGCGCACGGTCCGGGCCGTCACTCCGGACCGGAGTCCGGGGCCTCCGCCCCGGTGCGGAGCCGGGCCGCGCGCCGCACCAGCAGCGCCTGCTCCTGCGCATTACGGGTGAGCGAGGCGGCTCGTTCGAACTCGGCACGGGCCTCCTCCGGGCGGCCCAACCGCTCCAGCAGGTCGCCCCGTACGCTCGGCAGCAGGTGGTAGGAGCGCAGGGCCGGCTCGTCGGCCAGGGCATCGACGAGCGGGAGCGCCGCCGCGGGCCCCTCGGCCATCGAGACGGCGACCGCCCGGTTGAGCTCGACCACCGGCGAGGGCAGCAGGCTGACCAGCCGGCCGTAGAGCGTGGCGATCGCCGCCCAGTCGGTGTCCTCGTAGCGCACGGCCGCCGCGTGGCAGCCGGCGATCGCGGCCTGGACGGAGTACGGACCGCTGCCCGCGCGGGCCAGGGCCTCGACTCCGCGGCGGATGAGCATCCGGTTCCACCGGGTCCGGTTCTGGTCGGCGAGCAGCACCGGCGCGCCGTCCGGGCCGGTGCGGGCGGCGATCCGGGAGGCCTGGAACTCCAGCAGCGCCGCGAGCCCGTGCACCTCGGGCTCCTCGGGCATCAGCGCGGCCAGGAGCCGGGCCAGTCTGAGCGCGTCCTCGCAGAGGGCGGGTCGCACGAGGTCGTCGCCCGCGGTGGCCGCGTACCCCTCGTTGAAGACCAGGTAGATCACCTCCAGGACGGAGGCGAGCCGCTCCTCGCGGTCGGCGCCGTACGGGACCTCGAACGGCACCCCGGCCTTGGCCAGGGCCCGCTTCGCCCGGACGATGCGCTGGGCGACGGTCGGTTCGGAGGTGAGGAAGGCGCGGGCGATCTCCTGTGTGGTCAGACCGCCCATCAGGCGCAGGGTGAGCGCGATCCGGGCGTCCGTGGCCAGCACGGGATGGCAGGCGGTGAAGACCAGCCGCAGCAGGTCGTCGTCGATGTCGTCGGGGGCCGTGGGCTCGGCGGGCGGCGGCACGTCCTCAAGGGTCCGGCCCACCTCGGCGAGCTTGCGCGCGTAGGTCTCCTTGCGGCGGACGAGGTCGATGGCGCGGTGCTTCGCGGTGGCCGTGAGCCACGCACCCGGTTTCTCCGGGACACCCGACTGGGGCCACTGTTCCAACGCGGCGACCAGGGCGTCCTGGGCGATCTCCTCGGCGATGCCGACGTCTCGCACGATGCGCGTGACGGCGGCGATGATCTGCGCCGACTCGATCCGGAACACCGCTTCGACCGCCTGCGCCGTACGTTCTTCCGTCACGGCCACCCATCAGACCAGCCGTGACGGATCCGGGCAAACAGCCCGGCGGACCGGTCGTGCGACCGGCGCCGGTGCCGGTCCCCGCGACCGGCTCGCCGCGATCAGCCTTCGTCGATCTGGCGCAGCTCGGCGCCGACCGTCCAGTGCTCGGGGTGGATCTCCAGGAACCGCTTCGTCCACTCCAGCGCCTCGGCCTTGTCCTTGGCCTGGAGGATGGCGTAGCCGCCGACGACCTCCTTGGTCTCGGTGAACGGGCCGTCGGTGTAGCTCAGCTTTCCCCCGGACCAGGTCACCCGGGTGCCCTCGGAGGTGGGCAGCAGCCCTGCGGTGTCCAGCATGACCCCGGCCTTGGTGATCTCCTCCAGGAGTGCGCCCATGCGCTGCTGGAAGTCCTCGGGGAAAGCGGTGTCGGCGGGCAGGCTCTGCTCGTCGATACGGATCAGGGAAAGGAAGCGCGGCATGGTGACTCCTCGGTCGTGCGGGCGGGGCCTTTCCCCGCGGCTCACCCTTGTGTCGAACGGGCGGCGCCGGGATCGACAGCTCCCGGGAAATTCTTCGGAGAAGTTTCCGGGACGGCGACCGCAGGTCCGCGCAGCCCCGGGCCCGGTCCGGCCCGGCGGCACGCGCAACCGGCGCGGTAGGCCGGGCCGCGTCGGCCCGGCTGCCGCTACCCGCGAGTAGGATCACGGCCCCCGGCCGTCCTTCCGAGAGGAAACCCCATGCCGCGCACTCCTTCGTCCCCCCTGCTGCTCGCCGGCCTCCTGGCCACGGCGGGTGTGGCACACGCCGTCAAGCCGCAGCAGTTCGATGCGATCGTGCCCCGCTCCCTGCCCGGCACCCCGCGCCAGTGGACGTACGCGAGCGGCGCGGCCGAGCTGGCGCTCGCCGCGGGCATCGCCCATCCGCGGACCCGCCGGGTGGCGGCGCTGGCCGCGGCGGCGTTCTTCGTCGGCGTGTTCCCCGCCAACGTCAAGATGGCCGTCGACGCGCGCCGCCGCTCCACCGCCGTCCAGGCCGTCGCGGTCGGCCGGCTGCCGCTGCAGGTCCCGCTGGTCCTGTGGGCCCGCAAGGTGAGCCGGGGCGCCGCCGCCGCGAGCTGACCCCCCGCCGCGCCGCCCGGGCCGGGCCCCGGCCGCCCGGGCCCGGCCCGTCCGGCCCGGGCTCACGGGCTGTCACCCGTCCAGTCCCAGCGGTCCGGATCGCTCGCCCGGCGCCGGTAGTGGGCGCGGCCACCGGCTCCGTACCGCCCTATTTCCGTGGGGAGCCTGGCCTCCTCGGCGCGCTGCTCCGCACTCCACCCCGTGATGTCGAGGAGGAGCCCGTCGAGGGGGCCGCCCACGAGTTCGCCGTAGACGTGCCCGGGGCGGGCGCCCGGGTCGGGGTCGTCGTGGTCGGCGCCGTAGACCCGGCGCCGCAGCATCCTGTCGTCCATACCGCCCAGCTTCACAGACGGCACTGACAACGGGCCGGCCCGCCCCGGCGGCGATGATGAGGGGGCAGCGCACGTTCCGGATCCACGCAGGAGGAGCTCCACCCATGGCACGTCGGGTACACCATCCACTGGAGAACGAGGAGTTCGACTTCATCCTCGGGATGGCCGGGGGACCGGTTCTCGCCTACTTCATCGGGACCTGGCCCAAGGCGCTGGAGGGGTGCCGCGCCATGGACCCCCTCGTGGCGGAAGCGGCCGAGGAGTACGGCCCGCGCCTGACCGCCGTACGCACCGACATGACCCGCTGCCCCGAGCCGACCAGGCGTTACGGGGTGACCGGGGCGCCCACCGTCGTCATCGTCAAGGACGGTGCGGCCACGGCCAGTCGGAGCGGAGTACTGACCCGGGCGGAGCTCCGGGAGTTCCTGGACGCCCACCTCTGACCCCCGTTTCCCCGTGCGGGCGAAAAGGGGCTGTCTGGCCGAAACTGGCATGGATCAGATAGGTGCCTAGGGCATGTAATGGACTCCGGCGAGACGGAACCACGCCATCCATGCCTATGAGGTGTCGCATGTCAGAAACCGTTGCCTTCCCCCAGGACCGGACCTGCCCCTACCACCCGCCCACCGCCTACGCACCCCTGCGCGAGAGCCGGCCGCTCTCCCGGGTCACCCTCTTCGACGGCCGCTCCGTATGGGTGGTCACCGGTCACGCCGAGGCGCGCGCCCTACTCGGCGACGGGCGGCTGTCCGCCGACCGGCAGAACGCACACTTCCCCACCCCCACCCGGCGGTTCAAGGGGCTGCAGAACCGGCGCACGGCCCTGCTCGGCGTCGACGACCCCGTCCACAACACCCAGCGCCGGATGCTGATCCCGAGCTTCACGCTCAAGCGGACCGCGGCGCTGCGGCCCCGGATCCAGGAGACGGTCGACCGGCTGATCGACGCGATGGTGGCCGGCGGTCCGCGGGCGGAACTGGTGAGCGCCTTCGCCCTCCCGGTGCCGTCGATGGTGATCTGCGCCCTGCTCGGAGTCCCGTACGCCGACCACGAGTTCTTCGAGGCGCAGTCACGGCGGCTGCTGCGCGGGCCGGAGCCCTCGGATGTCGAGGCGGCCCGGGAGGAGCTGAACGGCTATCTGGCCGACCTGATCGAGCGGAAGCGGACGGAGCGGGGGGACGGGCTGCTGGACGAGCTCGTCGCCCGGCGTCTGGAGACCGGCGAGACCGATGTCGAGGAGCTGGTGTCCCTGGCGGCGATCCTGCTCATCGCGGGGCACGAGACCACGGCGAACATGATCTCGCTCGGTACGTTCACCCTGCTGCGGCACCCGGAGCAGCTCGCCGAGCTGCGCGCGGACCCGTCGCTGATGTCGGCGGCGGTGGAGGAGCTGATGCGGTTCCTGTCGATCGCGGACGGGATGCTGCGGGTGGCCACCGAGGACATCGAGATCGGCGGGGTGCGGATCCGGGCGGACGACGGGATCGTCTTCTCCACTTCCGTCATCAACCGGGACGAGGCGGTCTTCACCGAGCCCGACGTACTCGACTGGCACCGCCCGGACCGGCACCACCTGGGCTTCGGCTTCGGCGTGCACCAGTGCCTGGGGCAGAACCTGGCCCGGGCCGAGATGGAGATCGCCCTGGGCACGCTGTTCGAGCGGTTGCCCGGACTCCGCCTTGCGGAGGACCCCGACCGGATTCCCTTCAAACCCGGGGACACCATTCAGGGCATGGTCGAACTCCCCGTGGCATGGTGATCACATGTCATCAGCCTCACCGCGTCCGCGGATCGACATCGACATCGACACCACCGTCTGCATCGGTGCGGGCCAGTGCGCGCTGACCGCCCCCGACGTGTTCACCCAGGACGACGACGGCTACAGCCAGGTCATCCCGGGCCGGGAGGACGGCAACGGCAGCCCGCTCCTCCACGAGGCGGCCCGCGCCTGCCCGGTCTCGGCCATCACCGTGCGCACGCCCTAGGAGGCTGCGCCCGACCAGCCCGGAACACCGGGCGACTTCCTGTACAGTTGTCCAGGAAGTCGCCCGGTGTTCCGGGCTGGGGTCGGGACCCGTGGAGGTCGTCGTGCAGATCGTTGCCCAGGCGCTCATCGGCGTCGTCGCCGCGCTGCACGCCTATTTCCTGGTCCTGGAGATGTTCCTGTGGCAGCGGCCCCCCGGTCGGGCCCTGTCCGGGTTCGACGCGGAAACCGCGCGGCTCACCGCCACCCTCGCCGCCAACCAGGGGCTCTACAACGGCTTCCTCGCCGCGGGACTCGTCTGGTCGCTCGTCACCGGCTCCCTCGCCACGCAGGTCTTCTTCCTCGTCTGCGTGATCGTCGCCGGCATCTACGGGGCCGCGACCGCCAACCGGCGGATCCTCGTCGCCCAGGCCCTGCCCGCCGCCCTCGCCCTCGGCGCGGCACTCTCGGCCGCGTGAGCGCCGAGGATCCGCGGACCGCGCGCACCAGGGCCCGACTCCGCGAGAGCCTGCTCGCCGAGTGTGCGCACCGCCCGCTCGGCGAGGTCAGCGTCTCGGCCGTGGTCCGCCGGGCCGGTGTCGGCCGGGCCACCTTCTACCTGCACTACGAGGACCTCACCGCGCTCGCCCTGGACGCCTGCGCCGACGTCGTACACGCCGCGGTCGACGCCCTGCACGCCTGGCAGACGGGCCCGGGGGCGCAGGCCCCGGCCCGTCCCCCGGCCGCCCTGGCCGCATTCCTCGCCGACGCCGCCGCGCACGGAGCGCTCTACCGCACCCTGCTCCTGCCGGGCGGCGGCGGTCCGCTCGGCGACCGGCTCCACCGCGAGCTGCGCGCCCGCGCCCACGCCCACGCCGAGCGCACCGCGGTGGGCGCCCCGCACGCCGATCTGGTGGCCTCCGCGGTGGCCGCCACCTTCGCCGGCGTCCTCGCGGACTGGCTGCACGGGCTCGTACCGGGCGACCCGGCCGGATTGGCGGACCTCCTCTGGCCGCTGCTCCTGGCCCTGCACGGCACGCACCGGCGACAGCCGTGAGCCCCGCCGGGCGGATCGGCGGGGCTCACCGGGTTCTCGACACGTGAAGCGACGCTAGTAGGCCGGCGTCACGTTCTCCGCCTGGGGGCCCTTGGGGCCCTGCGTGACCGAGTACTCGACCTTCTGACCCTCATCCAGGGACTTGTAGCCGCTGGACTGGATGGCCGAGTAGTGCACGAACACGTCGGGCCCACCGTCGTCCTGCTGGATGAAGCCGAACCCCTTCTCCGAGTTGAACCACTTCACAGTGCCTGTTGCCATCGTGCAGATCCTTCACAACGTTCCACGCGGGCCGCACGTGCGGTGCAGCCGTCTCGATCCTTCCCATCCGCCCCGCAGACCACACCCGCAACGCGGCCAACCGGGGACCTTTCGCACTCATGCACTACCGTCCCCGGCCGGCGACAGCGCGGCGGACCGAGGCCGGGGGGCGGCTGCCGCGGCTCGCCGCGGTCCGCTCATCCGGCAGCCCAGGCACTGGGCGTGACCGGTACGGGCCACGGTGTCCCGGCGGCGCCAGTCCCGCTCGGCCGCCGGCCGCGGCCCGCCGGGCTTGCCCCAGCCGGCCAGGTGCAGGAGCCAAGTGGCGAGCGCCGCCACCGCGACGAGGCCGAGGCCGAACCAGACACCCGGGATCCAGGCCGTGCAGACGGCGAGGCCCGCGAGGGCGGAGCCCAGGACGGCGAGGGCCGTGCCGGTCCAGCCGGCAACGGTGTGGCCAAGGTCGACGTCTCCGTGCGCGCTCATGATTCTCCTGGTGGGACGGGTCGGCAGTAGGCTCGACGCAGAGCAAAGATTTACCTCGCAAGATAAATATCTCGCGAACTAAGTAACTTAGACACTAAGGAGTATTCGGGTGCAGGGCAAGCCCCGCCCCGCGGCCACGGCCGGGGAGGCGATCTCGCGCATGGACCAGTACGTCGCGCTGGGCCTGATCGGCCAGCAGGAGGTGGCGCAGCTGCTGGGGCTGAACGTCACCGACCTGACCTGCCTGGGCCACATCCTGGGCGCCGGGGAGAGCCCCCTGTCGGCCGGCGACCTCGCCGAGCTGACCCACCTCACCACCGGCGCCGTCACCGGGGTGCTCAACCGTCTGGAACGGGCCGGGTACGCCCGGCGCCGACCCGATCCGGCCGACCGCCGCCGGGTCCGGGTGGTGGCCGACCCGGCCGCCGCCGCACGGATCGTCGCGGTGTACGAACCCTTCTACGCGCGGCTCGGCTCGGTGTTCGCCGAATACACCCCCGACGAGGTCGCCGTGATCGCGGACTGGTTCGGGCGCGCGACGGAGGAGATGCGCGCGCATCTGGCCCAGGTGCGGGCCGGCGAGCTGCGGCCGGTGGCTCCGTAGCGCCGTGGCGCCCGATGGTAAAATCTCCCTTTTCGCGTCTCACGGAAGGTTCTGCATGAAGAACCCGTCAGCTCATGGGCGTTTCGGCATCAAGCCCGGTGTCAAGGCAGGCCCCAAGGGCGGTGCGAAGGCCCTCGGCAAGGCCCCCCGGGCCGCCGCCCTGCAGGGCGAGTTCGCGATGCCCGAGACGGTCACCCCGGCGCTGGCGCCCGTGGAGTCGTTCGCCGAGCTCGACCTGCCCCGTGAGCTGCTGGAGACGATGACGGAGCTGGGGGTGACCGAGCCGTTCCCGATCCAGGCGGCCACGCTGCCCAACTCCCTGGCGGGCCGGGACATCCTCGGCCGCGGCCGGACCGGCTCCGGCAAGACCCTCGCTTTCGGCCTGGCCCTCCTGGCCCGTACGGCCGGGCGCACCGCGGACCCGAAGCGGCCGCTGGCACTGGTCCTCGTACCGACGCGCGAACTGGCCCAGCAGGTGACCGAGGCGCTCACCCCGTACGCCCAGGCCCTGAACCTGCGCATGGCGGCCGTGGTCGGCGGCCTGTCGATCGGCAAGCAGGTCAGCGCGCTGCGCCGGGGCGCCGAGGTGGTCGTGGCCACCCCCGGGCGGCTCAGCGACCTGGTCGGACGGCGTGACGTCCACCTGGAGCGGGTGCGGATCACCGTGCTCGACGAGGCGGATCAGATGTGCGATCTGGGCTTCATGCCGCAGGTGACGGAGATCCTGGACCAGGTGCACCACGCCGGGCAGCGGATGCTGTTCTCGGCCACGCTCGACCGCAATGTCGACCAGCTCGTGCGGAGCTATCTGAAGGACCCGGTCTCACACTCCGTCGACCCCTCGGCGGCCTCGGTGTCGACGATGGACCACCACGTCCTGCACATCCACGCGGCCGACAAGTACTCGACGGCGACCGAGATCGCGGCCCGCGAGGGCCGGGTGCTGATGTTCCTGGACACCAAGCACGGCGTGGACCAGTTCGTGAAGCACCTGCGGGCCATGGGCGTACGGGCGCAGGGTCTGCACAGCGGGAAGTCGCAGCCGCAGCGCACCCGGACGCTGGCGCAGTTCAAGAGCGGGGAGATCACGGTCCTCGTCGCCACCAACGTCGCGGCGCGCGGCATCCACATCGACGACCTGGACCTCGTCGTGAACGTGGACCCGCCCGCCGACCACAAGGACTACCTGCACCGCGGCGGCCGTACCGCCCGCGCGGGCGAGTCCGGCAAGGTCGTCACCCTGGTCACCCCGAACCAGCGCAGGGACATGGTCCGGCTGATGTCCGAGGCACGGATCCGGCCGACCACCACCCAGGTGCGCTCCGGCGAGGCCACGCTGAGCCGGATCACCGGCGCCCAGGCTCCCTCCGGCGTTCCGCTGGCGGGCGCCGCACCGACCGACGCCAAGGGCAGGCCCTCCGGCTCGGACCTCGGTTTCCGCGGGATCGGCACCCGCCCCGGCCGTCCGGGCAAGGGCAAGGAGTCCCGCAAGACGGCCGAGGCCCGGCAGATCGCCGAGGCGCGCCGCGCCGCCCGGGTGCGCCGGGGCGGCTAGCCTGTCCGGCGCCGCCCGCCTCCGGGAGCCGGCCACCCGGGCGGTGGGCCCGGGGCAGCCGTGGGTCGGGCCACGTCGTGCCGGCGCCGGCCCCCGCCGCTGCGGGGGCCGGCGCCGTATGCGCGCGGGCGGCCGGCTCAGCGCCGGCGGCGCCGCCGGGCCACGATGGCACGGGTGATGACCGGCGGAAGCAGGTCCTTGGCCAGCTTGCGCCAGGCGGCCCCGGGCCGGGGACCCGGCTGGTGGGCGGCCCGTTCCGCCGGTTGGGCCGGAGCGGGCTCCGGTTCGGCTGCGGCCCGTAGCGGCTGCGGCGGCCGGGGCGGGACCACCCCCTGGTCCCCGATGCGGACCAGCGACTGGCCGGCCACCGAGTCCACGCCGTGCCACAGGTCCGTACGGCCCTCCAGCCACGCGAGGAGCGCGGCCTGGTGGGGCGCCGCGTCGTCCCAGGTCGCGTAGAGCTTCGAAGCCGAGACGCAGATCAGGTGCAGCTCGCCGGTGGCCACCGCGGCCCAGACGGCCGCCGCGACGCCGGGGCAGTGCTCGGAGCGGTAGTCGTCGAAGACGACCACCGCTCCCGGGGCCGCCACGACGCGCGAGGAGGCGATGTCCTGGACGACGTGCTCGTAGAGGTGCGAGGCGTCGATGTGGACGAACCGGCAGCTCGCCGGACGCACCCGGTCGGCGACCACGGAGGTCGGCGCCTGGATGACCGTCGGCAGCGCCTCGTGGAACGCGAGGTAGTTCGTCTCGAACCCGCGCCGGGTCAGCGTGGGGTACGAGTCCTGCGTCTCCGCGAGGTTGGACTCGTCGGGCGCCGGTGAGTCGAAGAGGTCGCAGACCGTGAACTCCTCGCCCTCGCGGAGGTACCCGCCGAGGAAGATGGCGCTCTTCCCCATGAAGGCGCCGAGTTCGAGGAGGTCGCCCCTGGTCCCTTCCTCTGCGTTCTGGCGGGTCAGGAACCAGTCGAAAAGGGCCTGGTCATAGCCCGAGAACCAGCCGTCGACCTGACCGAATTCGGTGGGGACGGGCGTGGCCGGCTCACCGTCGGGGGTGGTGACGGGAGCTTGCGAAACGTGCGACACGGAGAGCAGCCTCCAGTGGAGCGGCATCGGATCAACGCTGATACCCGGCCAGGTAGGCAGACCATAAACCCCCGAACGGCTGTGTGACCAGCCACACGTTTTCCTCAGGCTGCCGCCGCCCGGCGCAGACGCTGGGCGGCCGTGTTGCGGACGCGGTGGGTGCGGGCGGCGCCGGCGAGCAGGCTGAGGGCCTCGTACGAGGTCAGCGCCTGGGCGGCGGTCCGCTGGCACCAGTCGGAGGCGGCGGTGAGTTCGGCAGCCGTCCACGGATCGCCCTGGGCGATCGCCTTGAGCAGGGTCCACTCGCGCAGCCGCCGGGCCGGGAAGGCACGGTCGTCGAGGACCGTGGCCATGGCCCGGGCCCAGGCGGCGAAGCGCGCGCCGGCCGGCAGGTGTGCGGCGCGGCGGTCGAGGTGGGTGACCACGGCACTCTCGGCCATGACCGGATCGGGGTCCCCGAGGACCGCGCCGACCGCGGCGGCCTCGGCGGCGTATGCGGTATCGGCTGCCCACGCGGTATCGGCCTGCTCCTGCGCCCCGGCCGCCCCCGCCGCCCCGGCCGCGGCCGACGCCGCGAGGGCGTCGAGGTGCCGCGCGTACCGCCAGCGCTCCGGCGTCGCCGTGTCCTCGGTCCGGGGCGCCGGGATGCCCCCCGCGCGTATCCGGTTCTCACTGCTCCCCATGCGCACCATTCCACACGACCTCCGTGCGCGCCCGGCGCCCAGGGTCCGTCACACCACCGCGGGCTCGGGGTGCGGCGCCAGCAGGAGGGCCTCGGAGCCGACCGGCCGGAAGCCGGCGGCCTGGAAGGCACGGATGCTGCGCGCATTGCCCGCGGCCTGCTGGGACCAGACCGGTTCCCCGTCGGGGACCAGATGGCGGGCGGCGCGGGCCAGGTCCCGCCCCAGGCCGCGGTGGCGGACGGCCTCGTCCACCTCGACCGCCACCTCCCAGCGGTCCGCGACGCCGCGGCCGAGGACCAGCACTCCCCCGTCGGCCGCCCAGACCCGGACGTCGGACCGGCGGCGCCGGGCCCGGCGCACCCGGGGGTGGTCGGGGTCGGCGATCTCCCGCAGCTCCAGCGCGGGCCCGCCGGGGAGCGGATCGGCGACGGTGAGCAGGTCGACGGTGTCGGTGGCGCGGCCGGTGCGGTCGAGCAGGGCGCCGAGGAAACGCGGGTGCATGGTGGCGGCGAGGGCATCGCAGTCGACGGCGGCGAGCGTGGACCGCACCCAGTCGGGGTCCTCGTCGGTGAACACCACGGAGTGCGCGGTGAAGGCGATGACGCCCGCGTCGCGCGGGCTCGGCTGCGGCACGACGGTCGTGTCGCCGTCGGGCGGCGGGAACCGGCCGGCCGCGGCCGCGGCCAGTATCGCGCCCAGGGTGGCGTCACGTGTCATTCCGGCGCTCCTGTTCGTGGTTTCTGCCCATGATCTCAGGTGCGCCGTACGGCAGTTCGGGCGGCCGGAGGTTTGGTCCCCGGGCTGCGGGCTGCGGGCTGCGGGCTGCGGGCTGCGACTCAGGTTCCGGCGTGCTCCGGGCCTTCGCCTTCCGGCTCGGGGAGCGGGGCGCCGGTCTCCAGCAGGGTCTTGAGACTGGACGCGATCATGGGCCAGGCGCGGCTGCACATGCCCATGAGGGTGCCGCCGGGTTGGAAGCCCTCGTGCAGGATGGTCAGCCGCGCCAGCGTGTCGCCGACCGGTTCGATCTCGTACGTCACCTTCGTGCGCCGCTCCCGGGCCAGCTCGGCCCGCAGCTCCTCGGTGATCCCGGCGGAGGCCGCCCACTGCGGGCTGAAGGTGTGCCAGGTGTAGGAGAGCAGGCGGTGCGGAACGCAGTCCAGGACGACCTGCTCGGGGTCGTTGGTCCGGGCCCCGCGCTCCACCCAGTCCATCGTCGAGCCGACGGCCCAGTCGGTCTCGAAGACCGGCCCCCAGTACCGGCGGGTGAAGGCGGGCTCGGTCAGGGCCTGCCAGACGCGGGCGGGATCGGCTTGGACGTAGAGGGTGTAGGTGATCGCACTGTCGCTCATGAGCCCATGCTGCGGGACCGGACCCCCGACGGGCCGGATTTCCCCTCCTGCGGCGACGCTCCGCCGCTCACTCGTACGCGTGACGGCGCGTAGGTCCCGCCGCCTCCCGTACGGCAGGCTGGACGGATGCAGTCGAGCCGGGCAGCCCTGTCCCTGCCCCTGATCCTTGCCGCGGCGGCGCTGACCGCCGGGTGCGTGACCGTGCGGCCGACCGGGCCCGCAGATCCGCCCCGGATCCCGGCGGCGGCTCCGGAACCGGCGGCCGAGGCCCGGCCGTTGAGCCCCCTGCCGGCGGTGGCTGCCCCGCCGCCGGACGCCGCCGCGGAGCCGGTGGCCGAGCCCGCGCCCGCGGAGCGTGCGCCCGGCGCCGCGCGGCCCCGCCACGACGGGCCGCAGCGCCGCCCCGTCCGCGTGGCGCGCCCCGGACCCGCCCCGGCGCCGAAGGCCCGCAAGCGGCCGCCCGCGGCGAAGAAGCCGGGCCCCGCACCGCCCCGCGCCTACGACATGGGCGCCCTGTGCGAGGCGGCCAAGGGCACGCTGGCTCCGTCGATCGTCGCCCTGTGCCCCTACTGAACCACCGGACGCACTGTCATCCGAGTGGCCCGGCCAGGCTGCCGGGCGGCGGCGGGCGGGTTCGCTTGGATGGAGGGTGCGGAGCCCGACCGGCTCCGTACGTACGACCTCGGATCCCCCACCCTCCAGGGAGTCGCCATGGCGAAGATCACCCTGTACGGCGCAACCGGCACCATCGGCGCCAGGGTGCTGCACGAAGCACTCGGGCGCGGTCACCGGGTCACGGCGGTCGTCCGCGACCCCGCGCGCTGTGCGGTCCGCTCGGCTGCCGCGGTGGTGCAGGGCGACGTCCTCGATCCGGTGTCCGTGGCCGAGGCGGCCGCCGGCCAGGACGTGGTGGTCAGCGCGATCGGCCCCGGGACCGGTGATCCGGACGTGCTCGTGAACGCCGTGAAGTCCCTGATCGGCGGCATCTGCACGCTGGGCCCCGGCACGGCCCGCCCCCGCCTGGTCACGGTGGGCGGGTCCGGGTCGCTGCGCGCGCCCGACGGTTCGCCGCTCTGGCAGGCGCCGGGCGTCCCGGAGGCCGAGAGGGCGGTGATGCACGCCCACGCCGACGCCCTGGACTTCCTGCTGACCGTTCCCGTGGAGGAGGTGCGCTGGACCTGCCTGAGCCCGGCCGCGCTGATCGAACCCGGCGAACGCACGGGCACGTACCGGCTGGCCCTGGACGATCCGGTCGTGGACGAGGAGGGCCGCAGCCGCATCTCGACGGAGGACTACGCGGTCGCGCTGCTCGACGAGATCGACCGGGACGCCCACGCGGGCCGCCGCTTCACCGTCGGCGCCTGAGCCGCCGTCGCCGGTCGCCGGTCACCGGTCACCGGTCACCGCCGGGACTCCGGCCGCTCCGGCCGCCGGAGGCGGATATTGGGTGGAGGCGGCGGACCTCCGATACCTAGAGTGATCAGGTACCGCCCGCCCGGCAGGAGCCCCCATGCGCACGCACTACCCCAGGACCCCGCATCTGCCCTGGTCGCCGGGGTCGGCTGCCGACGACGTACGGGCCGGCGGGGTTGCGGGGCTGGTCGGGCGGGAGGTGGTGGTGACCGAGAAGCTCGACGGGGAGAACACCACCCTCTACGCGGACGGCCTGCACGCCCGCTCGCTCGACTCCGCGCACCACCCCTCAAGGGCCTGGGTCAAGGGCCTCCAGGGCCGGATCGGCGCCGGGATACCCGCGGATTGGCGAGTGTGCGGGGAGAACCTGTACGCCCGTCACTCGCTCCCCTACGAGGACCTCGACAGCTGGTTCTACGGGTTCTCGGTGTGGGACGGCGACCAGTGCCTGGACTGGGACCGGACCGTACGGTTCCTGCACGGGCTCGGCATACCCACCCCGCGCGTCCTGTGGCGCGGCACCTTCGACGAGCGCGCCCTGCGCAGACTGCGGCTCGACACCGCGCGGCAGGAGGGGTACGTCGTCCGCACCACGGCGGGATTCGCGCGGGAGGACTTCGCGCGGTGCGTGGCCAAGTGGGTGCGCAGCGGCCACGTGCAGCAGACCGACACGCACTGGATGTACGCACCGGTGGTGGCGAACGGGCTCGGCCCGGCCGCCGCCCTGTGGGCCGTCCGCTCGGGCTCCGAGCCCGACCCGGCCGGGCTCTCGCTCGCCCTCGGCCTGGACTCCGTGCCCGGCGCCGCCGCGGCCGAACCGGTCCTCGCGGAGGTGACGGGCCGGCTCGACGCGCTCGGCCGGACCGGGGAGGCCCGGCTGTGCGGCGTACTGGCCGCCCTGCTGCACCGTGCGCCGCGCGCCTGGACCGCGGCGCGGCTGGCCGCGGGACCGCTCGGGATGCCGCTCGCCCGGCGGGTCGCCGACCTGGTCGGGCTCCACCCGCTCCTGCGGCTGCCGTATCCGGACGCGGAGCGCCGGGCCGGCCTGGTCCGGATGGCCGCCGCGGCCGACCTCGGCGTCCTGCACGCGCTGGCCGGGGCGACGCGGGATCCCGAGGAGCGGGAGTACGCCGAGTGGTCCGCGCTGTACGCCGAAGAGGCGGGGCTGCTCGGCCCGGACCCGCTGGGGCCCCTGCGCGCCGGGCTGCGCGGAGCACTGGGCGGGCTGTCCGACGAGGTGGCCGACCGGTGCTGGGCCGAGGCCCGCGAGGCGTTCGCCCGGGGCGGGATCTCGACCGCCGAGGAGGCGGTGGCCGCGACCTGGCGCCTGCGCGCCGGGGCGTTCCCACGGCTGGTGCAGTTGTGCGGGCCCTCGGGCAGCGGCAAGAGCACGTTCGCCCGGAGCCTGCCGGGAGTGGAGGCGTACGTCAGTCTCGACGACCTGCGCGCCGCCCGCGGCTCCCGAGCCGACCAGCGGGCCAATGGGGAGGTGCTGCGCGAGGGCTTGGCCCGGCTGGATGCCGCTCTCGCCTCGGCCGCGCACACCGGGGGAACGGTGGTGTGGGACGCGACCTCCCTCACCCCGCAGCAGCGCGGCCTGGCCGGCGCGGTCGCCCGGCGGCGGGAGGCCCTGCTCACCCACGCCGTGGTGCTGGTCGAGGAGGTGGAGCTGCGGCGGCGCAACGCGGTACGCGCCGACCCCGTACCGCCGCAGGTGCTGACGACCCAGCTGCACCGGTTCAGCCCGCCGTACCCCGGGCAGGAAGGCGCCCACCGCACCTGGTACATCGGCGCGAGCGGGACCGTCGAGGACACGGACACCGGCCCGGACGCGTGCACCGGTGCCCGCGCCGCGGGAGCCGCGGGGAGCGAGGCCGGCTGATGCGTACCAGCGAGCAGCTCTACCACCAGGTCCGCTGGGACCCCCGGTTCGATCCGGCGCGGTTCGTCCTCGGACTGCTCCAGCGCGGGGCGGCGCCGAAGCGGATCCCGCTGCCCTCCTTCGTCCCCGGGGGTGAGATCCCCTGGCACCGGGTGCTGTTCGTCGAGGCGGACGGCGAGCTCGTGTGGGACCGGGCCACCGGCGTGGACCGGCTCGACTCCACGCAGGCGGGCCGCGTCCGCGACCCGCGGCTGCTGCGGGCTCCGTTCTTCACCGCCCGGACCCCCTACACCTGGGTGGACAGCGGGAGCGGCGGCGCCTGGCAGCCCGCCGAGGGCGGCTCCGATGCACGCGGTGCAGGCCCCCGGACCGTGCGGCTGCTGACCTGGAACACGCTGTGGGACCGGTACGACGCCCCACTCATCGACACCGCCCGGCGCAGGCCGATGCTGCTGGCCGACCTGGCGGCGGCCGATGCCGATGTCATCGCCCTTCAGGAGGTCGAGCCCGAGCTGCTCGGCATGCTGCTGGCCGAGCCGTGGGTGCGGGCCGGGTACACGGTGGCCGCCGACCCGCGCGGCACGGACGTCGCCGCGAGCGGGCTGCTGGTGCTGAGCAGGCTCCCGGTGCGGGAGGCGGGGCAGCATCTGCTGGGGCCGCACAAGGCGGTCGCCGCCGTGACGGTGGATACCGGATCCGGCCCGCTCGTCGTCGCCGCGGTGCACCTGTCCAGCGACCACAGCGAGAGCGGGGCGGAGCGTCGCGAGGCGGAACTGGCCCGGCTCGCCGAGGGGTTGAGCGGCATCGAGGCCGATGTGGCGCTGCTCGGCGACTTCAACGACGGCCGGGCCGGGGCCGAGGGGCCGGCCGCGGTGCTGGGCATGCGGGACGCGTGGAGCGAGGTGCACGGGACGCAGGACGCGACGCCGACCTTCGATCCGGCGGCCAATCCGCTGGCCGCGGTGGGCTCGCTGACGGGCCGGGCGGCCCGGCTGGACCGGATCCTGCTGCGGTCGGCGGGCGCCCGGGTCCTGGGGAGCGCCCTGCGCGGAACCGCGCCCGCCGCGGACGGGCTGTTCGTCTCGGACCACTTCGGGGTGGAGGCGATGCTCGACTTCGGGGTGCGCGGCGACGGGCACCCGGTGCTCGACGTACGGGCGACCCCGCGGACGGCGGTGGCCTGGCTGCCGCCGCACGATCCGGCGGTCGCGGACCTGCGCCGGGAGCACGACCCGGGGAGCGGCCGCTGGCCCGCGCACGTGAACCTGCTGTTCGGCTTCGTTCCGGAGTCCTCCTTCGAGGAGGCGCTGCCGCTGGTGGCCGAAGTGGCCGCGGCGACACCGGTGTTCACGGCCCGGATGGCCGGGGTGCACAGCTTCGGGCAGCGGGAGGAGGCCACGGTCTGGCTGGACCCGGCGGCGGCCGGTGACGCGCCCTGGCAGCAGCTGCGGCGGGCGCTGGCGGAGCGGTTCCCCGGCTGCCGGGGGCGCGAGGACGGCTTCACCCCGCACCTGACGCTGGGGCGCAGCCGCGATCCGCAGCGGGCGGTGGCGGAGTTCGCCGCGCGGCTCGGGGACGGGACCTCGGCGCGGGTCGGCGAGTTGGCCGTGCTGTCGCGGCGCGGGGACGAGCCGATGCAGGTGCGGGCGACGGTGGAGCTGGGGACCGGCGAGGTGCGGTGGATGCCGGAGCCGCCCCCTGCGGCGGCGTCCGAGGCGGCCCGCCCTGCCGAGCTCACCGGCAAGCCGGCGCTCCCCGCCGAGCCGGCGCTCCCCGCGGACACGGTCGCCGCGCGGATCGCGCAGGCGCTCGGCGAGGGGGTGGTGCACCTGGTCGGCTCGCGGCGGATGGGCTGCGCGCTGCCCGGCGCGGACCTGGACCTGGTCGCGGCACTGCCCGGTACGGTCTCCATCGGGGAGGTTCGGGAACGGATCGCGGTCGCGCTTCCCGGGGCCGAGCGGCTGCGGGAGGTCACGGGCGCCCGGGTGCCGGGGCTGCGGCTGTGCGTGTCCCGGCTGGAGGTGGACCTGGTGGTGGTCGCCACCGGAGCGGTGGACCCGGCCCGGGCGGTGGCACGGCGGGCGGAGCTCGGCGAGGCCGCCGCCATCGCGCTGAGCGCCGTGAGCGACGCCGAAGCGGTACGCGCGTTCACCGGTGAGGCAGGGCCGGAGCGGGCCACCGCCTTCGCCCGCCTGACGCGGG
The DNA here is from genome assembly GCF_056436685.1 of Streptomyces sp. NPDC043680. Taxonomy (NCBI): domain Bacteria; kingdom Bacillati; phylum Actinomycetota; class Actinomycetes; order Kitasatosporales; family Streptomycetaceae; genus Streptomyces; species Streptomyces sp. NPDC043680. The sequence goes on from NZ_JBWKCE010000009.1 coordinate 193,847, forward strand.
AGGTCAAGGCGTGGGCCGGGGCCCGCGGCCTGGACTCGGCGCCGTTCGGTGGACTGCCGGGCCTGGCCTGGGCGGTACTGGCCGCGCGGACGGTCCGGGAAGCCGCGGACCTCTCCCCCGGTGCCCTGCTCCGGGAGTTCTTCGGGACCTGGGCCGCCTGGGACTGGCGCGACCCGGTCGCCCTGGAGCCGGCGCCCGGGGAGTCCTCCGCCGCGTTCGGCCCCGTGACCGTGCTGACCCCCTCCGCCCCGGTCCGCAGCTGCACGGCCCAGGTGGGCGCGGGGCTGCGCGATCTGCTCGTACGGGAGCTGTACGCGGCATGGGAACACCTGGAGGCCTTGCCGGCGGGATCTTCCGCACTCCCGGTCGCCCCACCGCCGCACCGTCGGCACGCCGCCTGGGCGGTGGTCTGCGTACGGGCCGACGGGCCGGGTGAGTTCGAGGAGTCCCTCGGCCGGATGCGCGGCCGCATGCGTGCGCTCCTGGGGGCGCTGGCGGAGGCCGGCGTCGAGGACGCCCACGCGTGGCCGCGCCCCTTCGCCCGCTCCCCCGTCTCGGCCCGCTACGCGGTCGGCCTGGGCGCCGCCCCGCCCGATCCGGCCCGGCTGGCCGCCCTCGCGAACCGCTGGTCGGCGGAGCTCCCGGGGGTCGAGGTCACCTGGTCGGAATGCGGGGCGCTCCCCACCCTGCGCTGACCGGCCGCGCGGGACGCGTACCGGCCGGGGCGGGGAGGGCCGGGGCGGGGAGCCGGGGCCCGGTGTGGGAGGGCGGGGTGGCCAGAGGGCGGTCGCCGGAGGGTCGGGCGTCAGACCTCGATGACGATCTTGCCCGCCGTGTGCCCCTCCTGGTTGAGGGTGAACGCGGCCGCCAGTTCCGACAGCGGGAACGTCTTGGCGACGGTGACGGTCAGTTGGCCGCTGTCGACGAGTCGGCCGAGCTCGGCCAGATCGCTGCCGACCGGGCGGACCCACATCCACTGGCCGCCCGCGCCCAGGACGGAGTGGTCCGCGATCGACGCGTGCCGGCCGCCCTCCGAGAGGACAGCCTGGGTCACGTCGAGGACCCCGCCGACGAAATCCGCCGCGACGGTGACCCCGTCGGGGGCGATCGCGCGGATCCGGTCGATCAGGCCCTCCCCGTACTCCACGGGCTCCGCCCCGAAGGCGCGCAGCCGGTCGTGGTTGCGCGGCGAGGCGGTGCCGATGACGCGGGCGCCCAGCGCCCGGGCGATCTGCACCCCGAAGGAGCCCACGCCGCCCGCGGCGCCGTGGACGAGGACGATGTCGTCCTTGCCGGTGGCGAGCCGGGTGAGCAGCTGGTACGCGGTGAGCCCGGCCAGCGGCAGCCCGGCCGCCTCCTGCCAGCTGAGCGACACCGGCTTGGGCGCGAGGGCGCGCACCGGCACGCTGACGTACTCGGCGAACGTCCCGCCGTGCACGTAGTCCTTGCGGGCGTACGCGATCACCTCGTCGCCGACGGCGAACTCGGGCACGTCGATCCCGATCCGCTCCACCGTGCCGGCGACGTCCCAGCCGGGGACCACCGGGTACATGACGTCCATCAGGCCGTCGAGGCCGCCTCCCATGATCTTCCAGTCGACGGGGTTGACGCCTGCGCACTTGACGCGGACGAGCACCTCACCGGGGGCGACCTTCGGCATCGGCAACCGGGTCTCGGAGAGCACCTCCGTCCCGCCGTACGTCTCGTACGCCATCGCCCGCATGGTGTCCTCGGACATCTACCGACCTCTCCGTGAACCGTGAGCAGTGAACCTGAACCGTCAGCCGCCCATCCCACCACGAGAGCCCGTGCCCACCACGGGAAGCGAGGCGGCCCGGGCGCGCCGCGGACAGGACGCTCCCGGCCGCCGGGGCGGGGGCGGTGGTCACTCGTACTCGGTGCCGCCCTTTCGGGTGAGGTAGGCGGGGCTGACCGCCTTGGCGATGGCGCGGCCGCCGAGCACCGGGCTGTGGCGCTCCGTTGCCGGACGGATGACCACTCCCTCGCGCAGGTGCAGGCCGCGGCCGGACACGGTCTCCCTGCCGCCGGCCAGCTCCAGCACCACATCGAGGTCGTACGGTCCCTCGAACAGCCTGGGTACGAGCGGAAGTTCGCCATTCGGGAAGAGCTCCGCCGGGTCCAGCCAGCGCACCTGGCCCTCGATCTCCGCGGACACGTCGAAGAGGGCGTAGCCCGGGGCGGCGCTGCCCGCGCGGACATCGGTCCCGTACGCCAGGTCCTGGACGCCCGCCCCGTACACCTCGCCGAAGAGGCCGACCCGGCTCGCCCCCAGCCGGGCGGCGAGCTTCGCGGCGACCTCGGGGACCCCGTGGCCCCGTACGGCGCGCCAGTACAGATTGCGGTCGTCCTCCTTCAGCGCCAGTCGCCTGGCACCGAACCCCTTGGAGGAGACCAGCACGCGGTCGTCCTGCGCCAGGTACGTCACCAGGCAGGCCGTGCCGTGCAGCTTCTCGGTGAGGACGACGCGCTCGCCGGGCTCGAAGACGTGCGGGTAGCGCTGGAGGTTCTCGATGTCCACCCAGGGCAGCAGTTCGGGGGCTGCCTCAACCTCGCCGTTCATCGTCGTGGGGACGGGCGGCGCCCATTTGGTGATGCCGAGCACCTCGGCGAAGTCGGTGCCCGCCTCGGCGGCCTGCGCCAGGTCCACACCGGCCAGCGCCCGGGGCCGGCACACCAGGCCCTGCGACAGTTCACCGCGCAGCCGGACCGCCTTGACCCGGTCGGCGGAGCCTCCGGCGAGGCGGCCGGTGAGGCCCAGCTCCTCGATCAGCCCCGCGGGCAGAACGGACTGCTCGGGGATGTAGAGGGCGAACTCGCCGGTCCGGTAGGCGCCCTTGGCCACGACGGCGCGGTAGAGGCCCACCTGGGCCAGCTCCAGCGCATCGGCGTTCGGATGCTCGTGGACGGTCAGCTCTTCGACGGTGACGCGCAGGGTAGACATGGCGCAACTCCTTTGACGGTGCGGTTCCGTGGGGACGAATCCCACTCTCGGCCGCGCCATTTGCGCTGGTCCACCCGATATCCCGGTGGTAGCCTGCCCGGCTCCGCAGGGGTGGCGCCCGGGACGCGGCGCGGTCGGGCGGCGGGGCGTCAGCCCTCGAAGGCCGCCCGGGTGGCCGGGCCGTAGACGCCCTGCGGGTCGCCCTTGATGCCGCGGTCGCGCTGGAGCTGGGTGACACCGCGCCAGGTCTGGTCGTCGTAGACGCCGGTGACGGAGACGTACGTGAACCCCTGCCCGTAGAGCCGCTCCTGCAGGGCGCGTACCTCGGGCCCGGTGTCCCCGCGGCGCAGCGTGCCGGACGTCCGTGCCTTCGGTGTGCGGCTCGCGGAGGGACTCGGCGGGGGCGGCGTGCTCGGGCCCCCGCTCACCGGCTGCGAGGCCGACGGCGTACCCGCCGACGCGGCGGGACCCGTGGAGGCGCCGGGCCCCGGAGCCGATTCGGGCTCGCCCGCGCCCGGGTTGCGCTGGGGCAGCACGGGAACCGGCAGGGCGGGCGGCGCCGCGGTCCGCCCGGGCTCGGGATCGGGGGTGCTCAGCAGCCACGCCAGGCCGCAGGCGGCGCCGAGGGCGAGCGCGACGAGGACGAGCATCGGGCGGCGGCTGCGCCCGCGCCGTGGCCGCCCGCCCGCGACCGGCTGCGCGGCGCCGGACACCGGCGGAGCGGTCTGCGGCGGAACGGGAGCACGGTCGGGAGCGGCTGCGGGCCCCGACCGCGGCCAGGCGGGCCCCGTCGAGCGGGACGGCACACCCGAGGGGGTGACGTACGGGCGGACGAGCAGGCGGTCGTCGGGGCCGTCGGGTGCGGGCCCGCTCTCATCGGAGGCGTGGGACACGGTGGTCACCGGCAGGGGCAGGGGCCGGCGCGGCGGTGCGGTGCCGGCCCCACCGGCCGGTCAGGCCCTGCGCCGCCGGGCGGCCGGAACCATGGCGGGGGCGAGCGGGGAGCAGGCCGGTCTGGACATGTAAGGCATCTCCGAAGTACAGCTCATGGGGTGGTTCCCGGTGCTTGACCGGCGCACTCTTGCCGCCCGGGACGGCCCCGGTCAAGCCCGCTGTCCGATCTGCCCCATCCATCCGGGCTACTGGTCGGTCGCGGGAGCCGCCGCGCTCCGGACGGTGACGGTGACGGCGATCGTGACGGCGGACAGGAGCATCAGGGCCGCCCCGGTCAGCGGCGCGGCGGGCGCCCCGAGCCCGTCGACGGCCAGGCCGCCGGTCAACGCCCCGGCCGCGATGGCCAGGTTGAACACGGCCACCATGAGCGAGGTGGCGGCCTCCGCCGTGGCCGGGGCGGCGTGCAGCATCCAGCGCTGGAGGCTGGCCGACACCCCGCCGTACGCCAGCCCCCAGGCCAGCAGCAGTGCGGTGCCGGCGGCCGCTCCCGGCAGGGTGGCGATCAGGCTGAGGATCACGGCGAGAGCCGCGCTGACCGCGAGCAGCGTGCGGTACGCATCGCGCGCCCCGGCCAGGAAGTTGCCCGCGACACCGGCCGCCCCGTAGCCGAGGAGCAGGACGCTGACCTGGCCGGCGGCGATGCCGGAGACGTCCTGGAGGACGGGCCGCACGAAGGTGTACGCGGCGAACTGCCCGGTGACCACGAAGAAGGTGACGATCACCCCGGCCCGGACCGCGGGGTTCTCCCGCAGCAGGGCGGGCAGTTCGCGGAAGGCGGTGTTCCGGGCGGGCGGCAGCGGGGGCAGCAGCAGGAGGAGCGCGGTCAGCGCGAGGACGCCGAGCACGCCGACGGCTCCGAAGGCGGCGCGCCAGCCGCCGAGTTCACCGAGGAGGGTCCCCGCCGGCACGCCGAGCACGGAGGCGGTGGGCACACCGGCGAAGACGAGCGCGGTGGCCCGGGGGACGTGCCGGTCGGGGACGAGCCGGACGGTGATCCCGCCCGCGACGGCCCAGAAGCCGCCGACACTGATCCCGACGAGGAGCCGGGCGGCCAGGACGACGGCGAAACCGGGGGCGAGGGCGGCGGCGAGGTTGGCGGCTGCCATCAGGGCGATCAGCCCGCACAGCACGGGCCGCCGGTCGAGCCGGCCGGAGCCGACGGTGACCAGCGGCGCGCAGAAGCCGGCGACGAGCCCGGGGACGGTGACCATGAGACCGGCGGTCCCGTCGGAGACGCCGAACGCGGTGCCCACGGGGGTGAGCAGTCCGACCGGGAGCAGTTCGGAAGTGATCAGGCAGAAGATCCCGAGGGCGACGGCGAAGACGGCCGCCCAGCTCTTCCAGTGCGGCGGTGCCGGCTCGGGGTTCGGCGCGGGGGTGCCGGGCGCGTCAGCGGTGCTCATGAAGCGGTACTCCGTACGGTCCGTCGGGGCGGGCGGCGGGGCCGGTCGGAGCGGGCGTCGGGGGTCGCGCCTCCCCCGTCGCCGCTCGTACGGTCGTTCCCGTCCCTGGCAGCGTACGGAACATCCCGGCCGGGGCAATCGTCAAGGCATCCGTCCCGCGTCACCCGTCCGCGTGAGCGGACGGGCCGGGCCGGGGCCCCGGTGCGGCATGGTGGTCGCATGCAGTTGCGCCGGGCCGTCCCCCTGTCCTTCGTCGCCCTGCTGGCCGGGGCGGGCTGCGTCTCGGTCGGCCCGGGCGTGCCCGCGGTTCCGGCGCGCGGTCCCGTACCGCCGGCGGGCGCCCGCGAGGCGGCTCCCCCCGCGCCTCCGGCGCAGTCCCGGGCCCTCCCCCTGGGCAGGCTGCCGGATCCGGAACCGGCCGGGGAACCGGACCGGTACGGGGCGCGGGACCAGGACGGGGAACCGCGCCAGGACGGGGCGCCGGGCCCGGACGAGGCCCGGCACCCGGACCGGCTCCCGGGCAGGGCGCTCCGCCCGCAGGCCGCCCGCGGCGTGAAGCCCCCGTCGGCGCCCCGGCGCGGGCACTCGCCGAAGCCGGACCCCCACCGCACCGGGCACCACTCCGCCCCGGCCCCGGACCTGGCCGACACGGCCTGGGGCATGGACGACCTGTGCGCGGCCGCCGAGGGCACGGTTCCGCCGTCGGTCGTGGACCTGTGCATGCGCCAGTACGGCCGCTGACCGCGCCGTCAGAGGCCGGGAAGGTCAGGAGGGCCGGGAGACCGGGGGGCGGCTGCGGCCGCAGGCGGAGGCACAGGTGCGGCGGGCGCGGCGCAAGCGGTGCAGGGTGTTGTGGCCGCGGCGGCGCCACTCGGCCCGGGGCAGGCCGGCCCGCTGACCGCCGCCGGTGATCAGGGCGTTGACCGGGGCGTGCGGGTCCGCGGCCATTCCCTTGGCCACGAGGACGCCGACGACGAGCGGGAGCAGGGCCACGGCCAGGGCGGCGCCGGCGGTGGTCACGTGCTGCATGCGCGGGCCGGGTGCGCGGTGCGGGGCGTCGGAGGTCATGCCCTCATTCGACCGGCTGCGGCTCGGCGGCGGATCGGGGCGGATACTCAGTTCCCCGAGCGTGAGGTACTCAGCTGCGTACTCACGTGACGTACGGACGACGACCGGGAGGGCGGTGGGGATGAACGGATCCGCGCAGGGCTTCGAGCCGGCGACCGGGGACGGGCCGCAGCCGCCCGCCACGGCGGCCCGGGCGGCCGAGGTCCGCACGGCGTACGAGGGGCTGCTGCAGATCCGCCGCATGGTGAACGGCCGGGCGGGCACCGCCGTTCCCGCCCCGTGGGAGGTGCGGCAGCTGCCCCGCGCGGTGGCGCTGGTGCTGGAGGCGGCGGACCTGGTGCCCTCGGCGGTGGACGCACAGGGGCGGCGTACGCGGACCGGCTACCGGGTCGCCCCCGGACCGGCCGGGGAGGAGCGGGCCGTGGTGAGCTGGCTCGGTCCGCCGGGCAGCGGTGCGGCCGGGGAGGAACAGGACCGGCTGGCGGCCTGCGCGGCGGTGCTCGAACCGCTCGGGTGGGTGTGCCTGCTGTACCGCGGCCCGCGCGGGCGCCGCTTCCTGGAGGTGGAGCCGCCGCGCTGACCGCCTGCGCGGAAAACCGGTACCGCGGGGTGCGACCACCCGGCACACTCGCCCGATGAGCATGCTCGACGTACTGGCGGACCGCGTCGGCCGGGGCGAGACCGTGGAGTTCCGGCCGACCGGCACCTCGATGGTCCCGCTCATCCACAGCAGGCAGCGGGTCCGGGTCGCTCCGGCCGACCCGGCGCTGGTCGAGGCCGGTGACATCGTCCTGGCCCGCGTCGCGGGCACCGTGTACCTGCACCTGGTATCGGCGGTGGACGGGCCGCGCCGCCGGGTGCAGATCAGCAACAACCGGGGTCGTGTCAACGGCTGGACCGGCCACGATCGGGTGTTCGGCATCTGCCTGGCCGTGGCGGACGTGCCCCGCCCGGGCGCTGCCGCGAAGGTCCGCCGCAGCCGCCCGCCGGCGGTCCGTCCCGTACCGCTGGCCACCGCCCGCCTCGACCTGCTCCCGCTGCGGACCGACCACGCCGACGAGCTGGCCGTCGCCCTGGCCGACCCGGCGCTGCACGCCTTCACCGGCGGTGCCCCGCTGCCGCCCGAGGCCCTCCGGGCCCGCTGCGCCCGGCTGGCGGCCGGCTCGCCCGACCCGTCGGCCGTGTGGGGCAACTGGGTGCTGCGGCTGCGCGAGGACGGCCGGCTCGTGGGCACCGTCCAGGCCACGGTCACACCCGCCCGGGGCACCGCCGAGGTGGCCTGGGTGGTCGGTACGCCCTGGCAGGGCCGGGGCCTGGCCGTCGAGGCGGCCCGGGCGCTCACCGGCTGGCTGTCCGGCCTTCCGGTCGGCCGGCTGATCGCGCACATCCACCCGGAGCACCATGCCTCGGCGGCGGTCGCCGCCGCCTGCGGCTTCGTTCCGACCCCGGAGCGCGAGGACGGGGAGATCCGCTGGCAGCGCCCGGCCTAACGCCCCCCTGAAGGGTCGATCGCGCGGAGTGCCTCGCGGGCGGCCGCGGTGATGACCTCGTCGGCCCGCAGTTCCTCGTCCTGATCGCCGGTGTACACCGACACGCGGACCCGGCGCTCGACCAGCGCGCGCAGGGCGGGCGCGGCCGGCGCGACGTCGCCCGCCTCGCGCTGCCGGGCCGCTCGTCCAGCCGGGCGAACTCGGCCTCGGCCCGAGCCCGTTCGCCCGTGATCCGGACCAGGGCCATGCGGACGTGGTCGACGAAGCGGCTGCCGCCCTGCGCGTGTTGGCCGCGGAGGTCGCCGAGTTCTTCGAGCAGCGGTACGGCGGCGGCCGCGCCCGGCCCGATCTCCCCGAGGGCCAGGACCGCCTGCGTGCGCAGGCGGCTGTCACCGGCCGCGGACAGCAGGCGCCGGAGCTGCGGTACGGCGGCCGCCGAGGCCGGCCCGCAGGCGCGCAGCAGGCCCAGGGCCGCCCAGACCTGTTCCGTGTCGTCCGTACGGTCGAGCAGACCCGCGGCGGCCGACACGAGGGGCCCGGTATCGGCGCCGGACCGGGCGAGGCCCTCGGCCGCTTCGCCGACCACCCCGCGGGAGCCGCCCCGGGCGACGAGCCGGCTCAGCGGCGCCAGTGCCCGTGCGTCGCCGACCCGGCCGAGAGCCGCGGCGGCCGTCTCGGGCAGTTCGTCGAGCAGAGCCGCGAGTTGGTCGGCGCACAGCCGGGCCGTCTCCAGCGAAGCGCCCATCACGGCCGCCGCAGCCGCCCGTACCCGGGGGTCCGCCCCCGGGCGCAGCAGCGGCCGCAGCGGCGGTGCGAGCGCTACCGGAGCCGCCCGCCATTCCCGCAGGGCCACGGCGGCCATGTCCACCGCCGCGCGCTGCGCGACGGGGGCGGACCGTCCGGCCAGCAGGGCCACGTGGGCGTAGCAGGTCGCCTCGTCGCCGCGGGACCGGGCCGCCAGCCCCCACACCGTGCCGGCGCCCCAGCCGATGAGGCCGCCGGGTCCGCCGAGCCGGGCCCCGGCGGCGTCGAGGTCCGCGAGGACCGCGTCCGCGTCGGGCCGCCGCGACGCCCGCAGCCGGATCGCCGGATCGCGGTCGGTCCGCAGCGTCCGGAGTGTCTGCCGCTCTTCGGCGGTGGGTCTCAGCAGCAGGGCCTCGGCCAGGGCGAGGCGGACCACCGGGTCCGGTCCCTCTCCGGGGCGGGTCAGCAGGCAGGTGGCCCGGCGGCGGTCGGCCTGCGTCAGCAGCCAGGCCGCCGCCCGCCGTACCGCTTCGTCCGGGTCGTGCAGCCGGGCTGCGGCCGCGCTCGCCGCCTCGGGCCAGGCGGGGCGGTCCGGGGGGTTCTCGCCGGTCAGCTGCAACAGCAGCGGCAGCACGAGGAGCCGTACGCCGGCCCGCGCATCGGCGGTGCGGGCGAGCAGCTGCTGCGCCACCGGGCCGGCGCGGTCCGCGCGTACGGCCGTGAAGATCGCGCTGCGGGCCCGCCTGGCAGGCTGCTCCGCCCTGGTCAAGGCGCGCTTCGTCGATCCAGGTGTCCACAGGGTCGGCCGGTCCGTGGACCGGCTGTCGGGGGCTCACAGCCCCGGGCGCCGTACGCCCTTTCGCATCGTCATGCGGTGGTCGTGCCCCGGCCGGCCGTCCCCGGCACAACCGGTTTCCGCGTAGCGCTCGGCCAGTGCGGCGACGGTGTCGGCGAGGGCCCGGCGGAGCTCGGGAGGGCCGAGCACCTCGGCTTCGGTGCCCAGGCGGAGCAGGTCGCCGACGGCGACGGACCGGGATTCCACCGGGAGGTGCACCAGGACCCAGCCGTCCGGGTCGGCGGGGTCGGCCGGCTCCGCGTCGGCGAGGGCGCGTACGCCCGCCGCGCCGAACTGCATCGGAAGGAGCCGCCGGCCGCGCGGGGACAGCAGCAGCCGGGCCGTCTCCTGGTGGAAGGCGTCCTCCAGGCGCCGGGTGGACTCCTGCCAGTACGCGGCGAGGTCGAAACCCGCGGGGCGTTCGAAGCCCTCCGAGCCGGTGTCCACCGTGAGGAAGCGGGCCACGCGGTAGCTGCGCACCCGCTCGTCGGACGCCCGGGCGACGAGGTACCAGATGCCGCCCTTGAGGACGAGGCCGAGCGGATGCAGCGCGCGGCCCGGGCGCTCCTCGCCGCTCCAGCGCCGGTATCGGGCGTGCAGGACGCGCTGGTCCCAGACCGCTTGGGCGATCTGCGCGAGGTGCGGTACGGGGTCGGCGTCGCGGAACCAGGCCGGGGCGTCCAGGTGGAAGCGTTCCTGGAGCCGGCGCCCCCGGGCGGCGAGTTCGGCGGGCAGGGCGGCCTGGAGCTTGAGCTGCGCGGCGGCCAGATCGGCGCCGAGCCCGAGCTCCCGTGCCGGGCCGGGCGCACCCGCGAGGAAGAGCGAGCCGGCCTGGGCGTCGGTGAGGCCGGTGAGCCGGGTGCGGTAGCCGCCCATCAGGCGGTAGCCGCCGGCGCGTCCGCGGTCGGCCTGGACGGGAATGCCGGCAGCGCCGAGCGCCTCGATGTCCCGGTGGACGGTGCGGACCGACACCTCCAGTTCGGCGGCGAGTTCGGACGCGGTCAGCCGGCCGCGGTTCTGCAGCAGCAGGAGCAGGGAGAGGAGCCGGTCGGCGCGCATGCAGCCATTGTCAGGGATACCTGACAGAGGATGTCAGGTATCCCGGACAGGCTGGTCATCGCGCCGGGCACCTCAGCCGCCCGGCCCGGAACCAGGAGAACCCCCATGCCCACGAGCACCGCCGACTCCCCGCGCGCCGCCGGCACCACGACCACCGGCCGTTTCACCTTCGCCGACTGGGAGGAGCAGCCGGTCGGCCCGGCCGACTCCACCCCGCGGCTGGCCCGCTCCACGGTCACGAACGCCTTCGCCGGCGGGATCGAGGCCGAGGCGACCACCTGCGGCTACACGTTCACGTACACCGGGGAGAGCGTCGGTGTCTTCACGGGTCTGGAGCTGCTGTCGGGCGCGGTCGACGGCATCGAGGGGGCGTTCGTACTGGAGCAGCGCGGCACCTTCGACGCCACCGGTACGCAGTGCACGTTCGAGGTGGTGCCCGGCTCCGCGACGGGTGAGCTGGCCGGACTGTCCGGCTCCGGCTCCTTCACGTCCCGGCACGGAGAGGCCTCGGTCGCGTACACCTTCACCTACGCCCTGGACGGTGCCGCAGTCCGCTGACCCGCGTACGTGAAGAGGGGCCGCGGACCGGCCGGTCCGCGCCCCTCCCCGGTGGTCGGCGCGCCGTCACGGGGCGCCGAAGGTCAGGGTCAGCTGCGGCGTCCCCTCGTTCGCCTGGGCCTCGGAGGACCACAGCCACAGGGCGTCCGTGCCGGTGCTGGTCAGCGCCAGGCCGTAGGCGGTGCCCAGGGCGCCCGCGACGCTGCCCGTGCTCAGCGCGGCGGTGTGCACCGCCGAGCCGTCGGGAACCCCCGGGAAGCTGCCGAGCGCGGGAGCGCCCAGCGCCGGGCGGTTGGTGTAGGTCGTCCCGGCCTCGGACCAGGCGCCGGTGACCGGGACCACGGAGACGGTGTCGGCCGTACCGGCTCCGCTCATGGTGCTGGTCTTCACGCTGAGCACGGCCGACTTGAGTACCGTGCCCGCGGGGGCGGCGGGCAGGTCGAAGCGCAGGTAGGAGGCGTAGAAGGAGCTGCCGCGGACGGCGAGCGAGCTCGACGTGCCGTAGGTGGCGTCCGGGGCGCCCGCGTTGGCGTAGGTGTCCTCGGCCGCCGTCACCCGGACGACGGAGTCCGCCGGGGCGGACGCCAGGGTGTAGTGGTTCTGCACCTGCGCCGCGCTCAGGACGCTCGGGTAGACGGCGGTCTCGTCCAGCCGGCCCGCCCAGTAGTCGCTGGTCGGGCGGTCGGGCCAGCCGCCGAGGCTGTCGCCGCCGGCGTGCCAGTACCCGGAGAAGTTCTCGTGCGTGGTGACAGCCAGGGTGCCCTTCTGGGCGCCGTCCACGTAGAGGACCATGCCGCCGGGTCCCTGGGTGGCGACGACGTGGTGCCACCTGTCGTCGTTGTAGCCGGCGCTGGTGGTGATCGTGCGGGTGGCGCCGGTGTAGACCCCGTAGACGAGCCGCCCGTCATTTGTCATGTAGATGTGCTTGTCGTACTGATTGCTGCCGCGGGTCTGGTTGCTGCCGAAGCCGAAGAGCTTGCCGCCGCGGGTGGTGTTCGTCCTGAACCAGGTCTCCAGGGTGTAGCTGCTGCCCACCGTCTGCCGCTTCTCCCCGTAGACCTGCGTGTCACTGCCGTTGAAGCCGATCGCCGTGCTCGCTCCGGAGACCGCGCCGGGGCTCTGGCGCAGGGCCGGTGCGTTCAGGTGCACGCCGCTCTGGTTGCCACCGTCCGACGAGTCGGCGGCGAAGGGCAGCGCCGACTCGTCGTAGCGCCAGAACAGCTGCGCGCCGTCGGTGCGCACCCGGTTCGGGTAGGCGTCGACCGAGGCCGGCACCGTCACGCTCGCGGTCCCCGACAGGGCGCTGGTGTTCCCGGCCGCGTCGCCGGCGGTCACCCGGTAGGTGTAGGTCTGGCCCGCCGTGACGGTGGTGTCGGTCCAGGAGGCCTGCGGGCGCCGGAAGAACAGCGAGTCCGCCGTCACGGTGGCGATCGGGGTGGCCGCGCCGCCCCGGTAGATGCGGTAGGTCAGCGCGCTGTCGTCGAGGTCGAGGCTGGTACGCCAGCGCACCTGCACCTCGCCGGGCTTGAAGCTGACGGCGCTCGCCACCGGGACGGTGGGCGCGCCCGTGTCGCCGGTGGAGGAGAACCGGGTCAGGCTCTGCTGCGCCGCGCCGTTGACGGTGGTGAACTCGCCGCCGACCCAGAGGTACGGGTCCCCGCCGCGGGACCCCACCGTCATCACCCGCGGGCCGATGCCCTCGCCGATGCCGTCGTTGGTGTCGGGAGCCCAGCCCAGCTTGCCGGTGCCGCCGGTCGGCTGGGCGAGCAGGTGGTGGCGCTGTCCGTCGGGGAACTCTCCGACGCTGGAGCAGTCGTGCGCGTGCGAGGCACTGTAGAGGACGTTCCGGTACGGGAGGACGGCCTGGGTGGCGCCGAGGCAGGTGTCGCGCCAGCGCTGGTTGAAGCCTGCGAGGTCGAGCGCGATCCGGCCGTCGAAGACGCCGCCGCCCGTGCCCTCGTTGGCGGTGTAGAAGCCGGTCGCGTCGGTCGCGATGTCCTTGACGACGGAGTTGGTCTCGATGAAGCCGGGATAGGCCTTGGCGAGTGCGCCGCTGGCGGCGTCGACGACCGCCAGTGCGTGCGTGTTCGTCCCGTTGACGGTGAAGAAGTCGCCGCCGAGGACGACCCGGCTGCCGTCCGGGGTGACCTCGACGGCACGGCCCGGCTCGTCCGCGTCGGCCCTGAAGGGCCGCAGGGCGCCGTCGCCCGCGTCCACGGCGGCGAAGCGCTCGCGCTGTTGGCCGGCCGCCGTCAGGAAGTCGCCGCCCGCGTAGACGGTGTCGCCGGTGACGGCGAGGGCGCGGACGGTGGCCGGGAAGGCCGGGCGGAACGAGGGCTTCACGGTGCAGCTCGCGACGTCGACGGCGGCGAGGCTGGAGACGGGGGTGCCGTTCACGGCGCCGAAGTAGCCACCCGCGTAGAGGGTCTTCTTGTCCGGCGACAGGGCCAGGGCGCGGACGGTGGCGGTCCCCGAGCCGACGGTGAAGGACAGCGTGCAGGAGGTCGGGGCGCCGGTCGCGGCATCGAAGGCGGCGAAGTTCACCGCCGGCCGCTCGGCGCCGCCAGCCCCTTCGGGGGGACGTACGGCGGAGAAGGTACCCCCGGCGAAGACGGTCCCGTCCGCCTCGGCGAGGGCCCAGACGACGCCGTTCGGCTGCCAGGTGGGCAGCGGGTCCGCGGTGAAGGCCACGGGCGGGGTGACGGCCGCCGCCTGCGGGGCCAGGCCGAGGCCGAGGCCCGCGCCGGTCGCGGCCAGGGAGAGGGTGAGGGCGGCGGCCAGACCTCTGGTCCTGCTGGTTCTGCGCATGAACCCCCCAGTTCGGTGTCACTGTGCGGTGAGGGCCGACAACGGGCGTACCGCCGTCCCCGACCGTGCGTACGGCCGCACCCTAGGACGAATCACCGCCCCGTTCACCGCACTTGGCACATCGGATGCACGATTGCTCCGCGGCGCCCGCGGGGCGGCCCGGCGGGGCTCGGGCCGCCACCGCCCCCGGAGGATCCTGGCGAAAGCGCCCGCGCGGGGGCCGCGCCGCTCTACCGTGCCCTGAGGGGGACGGCACTCGGAGGGTGGGGCAATGGACGAAGAAGAGGACATGCGGCTGGCGGGGATGACCCCGGAGATCTCCCGCCGCACCCTCACCATGCTGCGCGGGCTCGCCGGGCTGGAGCCCCCGGAGCAGGTGCCCGAGAACGCGATGGTCGTCGCGGACGAGATCCTGGCCGAGCACGGCACCGACGGGCTGCGGGTGCTGGTCATGACGCTGGCCGCCTGGGCGACGGCGCAGATCGAGAACGTCGCCGAGCTCAGCCGGCGCAGCCACGAGGCGGTGCTCGACGCCATGGAGCTGGCCTGCCTGGAGGCCAATGCCGAGGAGTAGGGGCGCCCGGCCGGCCGGGGCGCGCCGTGATCCGCCGGGGCTCCCTGCGCACCGGTCGGCGCGTGCGGGCCACCGTATCGGCGGTCCACCGGAGCACAGCTGCGATCACGCGGGCTTCGGCGACACTGGGGGTAGCGGGGGGCCCTGATCGGAGGCCGTCGTGAGCACACCTTCCCCCATCCGCATCGCCGCCGTCCTCTCCGCCGAGCACCGCGGACGGCTCATGTCCCAGGCCCGCGAGGTCAACTTCGCCGAGAACGCGCGGATCTTCGAGGAGGGCGGCCCGGCGGAATCCTTCTGGATCGTGCGCTCCGGCACGGTGACCCTCCAGGTCCCCGTACCGGGCGCCCGCCGGCCCGCCCCCGTCGAGAACCTCGGCCCGGGTGAGCTGGTGGGCTGGTCGTGGCTGTTCCCGCCGTACGTGTGGCAGCTGAGCGCCGAGGCGATGACCCCGGTGCGCGCCTACGAGTTCGACGCGGGCAGCGTGCGGATGCTCATGGACGCCGACCCCGCCTTCGGCTCGGCCATCGGGCACTGGGTCGGGCGGGTGCTCGCCCTGCGGCTGCAACAAACTCGCACGCGGCTGCTCGACCTCTACCTCCCGCGCGCCGCATCCGCCCTGTAAAAACGGGGTTCCGTAAAGGTTTCAGCGCGTGTGTTCGGCCGTTTCGGCGGGACGCTGCGCCACTGGTCAGCGGCCTGGCACCGCTGCGGTCTGCGCTCATGCGCTTACGATCAGTGACGAGAAATAGGGGTGCGAACGGGCGTTCGCGGCCGGGGTGGGCAAGACTCCTGTCCGCTATCCGACACAACCCAACCAAGGAGTTCGAAATGCGGTCCATCGCAAAGGGTCTCGGCCTCGGTTCCGCCGCCATGGCGCTCACCGCGCTCACGGCACTGGCCTGGCCCGGAGCTGCCGACGCCGCGCCGTCCGGTACGGAGAGCCTGTACGCGCCGTCCGCCCTCGTCCTCAGCGTCGCCAACGGGGAGGACGCCGCGACCGGCACCGTACTGCGCGCGGTGACGCTGGTGTGCGCGCCGAAGCCGGGCGGAACCCACCCGTCGCCGAAGGCCGCGTGCGCCGAACTGCGGGCGAACGCCTCCGAACTGGACGCGCTCGCGGCTCCGCAGGGGAACGTGGACTGTACGAAGGAGTGGAACCCGATGACGGTGACGGCCGACGGCGTCTGGCAGGGTCACCGGATCAACTACGCGTACACCTACGGCAACCCGTGCGGCATGCGGCACGCCGACAGCGCGCTGTTCAGGTTCTGACGGCCTGCCACCTGACGGCCCGGCCGCCCGGCAACCGCGCAGCGGCAGCGGGTCACGAGGGCACCACCGGCCGGGCGGCGCCGTGCGACCGCCGCCCGGCCACCGGGCCCCTCAGCCCAGCTCCAGGCTGGTCACCCCGTACAGCCCGGCCAGGTCGAGGTCCGGGGCGGGGCCCGTGTACATGCGGGCGGCCTCGAAGACGGGGACCAGCCCCAGTCCGGCCATCAGGGCCGTGGCCGCCGCATTGGCGTCGGGCACGTCCACCGCGACCACGCCGTCGGGCGCGTGCCGCGCGAGGCGGTGCAGCAGGGCGGCGGCGATGCCCGGCGTCGCCGCGTACAGCGGTCCGATCCTGGCGGCACCGCTGCACGGTCGGATCACCCCGAAGCCCTCGATCCGGCCGTCGCGGACGACGGCTACGGCGGTCCGGCCGGGCAGACCGGTCCAGGCGGACAGGAAGGCGTCCCGGGCCTCCGGGAAGAACCGGCGGTCGTAGGCGGCGAGCAGTTCGAAGGGCAGCCGGGCCGCGTCCACCAGCTCGGCCCCGCCCAGGAGCGCCGCCTCCTCGGCACCACCGGCAGCCGCCCCCGGCACGCCCTCGTGGCGGACGTTGTTCCAGGCCCGGCGGAAGCCGGACGCGCGGTAGTTGGCCTGCTGGTCGACGACCCCGTCCAGGCCGACCAGCCGCCCCTCCAGCCGGTTCATCCCGGCGTGCCACAGCCGCATCCCGTAGCCCTGGCCGCGCAGGGCGGGCCGGACGATGTAGAAGCCGATGAACCCGAAGCCGGCCCCGTAGCGCACGGCCGAGAGGGAGGCCACCGGTTCCCCGTCGATCCGGCCGACGAGGAAGCCCGCCGGATCGGCCACCGCGAAGGCGAACCGGTCGGACTCCCCCGGGTTCCAGCCCTCCTCCTCGGCCCAGACGCGGAACAGTTCCATGTCGGCGGCGCTCGCGCCGGTGATCTCGAATCCCGTCATGTCCCGTGTTGTACCAGAGGGGGTCCGGGGGCGTACCGGGTGCTGCCGAAGAGTGCAGTTGCCGGGCCTCCGCCGCGTGCGGGCGTCGACCCGGCGCTCTTCCCCGGGGTTCCCGTTCCGGGAGGTCAGCCCGCGCAGATCACGTCGTCCAGCACGATCGGGTGGGAGTCCAGGCGTACGTACGCGGTGAACGTGTCCGTGACGCCCTCGTCCCAGAGGGTGGTGACGGTGGCCCAGCCGACGCCGGCCGTCTGGGCGACGGTGACCGGTCCGATCGCGATGTGCTGCGGCTCGTTCTGGGCGCACAGCAGGACGTCGACGTACGGGATGTGCGCCTGCTTCTCCTTGAGCTGCTGCGAGACCCGCTGCTCGCGGTCGCGCGGGGAGGGTCCGTGCGCCCCGTAGAAGGCGGTGAGGAAGGTACTGATCTCGGCCGCGCCGTGTCGGTGCCGGTGGTGGGCGGCGGCCGGGGCGGGGTCGGCATGGGCGGCGGCCGGGGCGGGGTCGGCGTGGGCGGGGGCGGATGAGGGGGCCAGCAGCGCCAGGGGGGCCAGCAGCAGGGCCCCCAGGCTGTACGGGGTGATTTTCATGCGGGATGTGTAACCACCGGGGCCGGGGACGGGCAGGGGTGGAGGGCGTATCTCACTCCGGTGGAGGGCGGGATTCACCGCAGAAACGACCCTTCGACGTGATCGGTGGAACGGTTTTACCCGTGTGGCTCTCTAGCCAGGTACGCACCGACCGGCGGCGCTCTGGACCGTGCGTCCAGCCGAGACTGCAGGGGGAATCACCCGGCCATGGGTTTGACGAGTGGACTGTTCCTGGCGTGCGTCGTGCTCTGCACGGCGCTGGCGTTCGCCGCCACGGTATGGCTGTGGCCGCGGCTGGCGCGGCGCGGCTGGGGGGCGGTGCTGGGGCGGGTCGGACTGCTCGCCCTCGTCCAGGTCTTGTTCTTCTCGTCGGTGGCGCTCACGGCCAATCGCAGCTTCCTCCTCTACGACTCCTGGGCGGACCTGGCCGGTACGAAGCGCCAGGAGGTGGCGGCGCCGGGCGGGGCGGCCGTGCGGGTCCTCGGACGGCAGACCCCCGACGTGCCCGGTGGCGGCAGTCCGCGCACCGCCGGAGTCGTCGAGAAGATCACCCTGTACGGCGAGCGCTCCCGGGCCGCGGCCGACGCGTACGTCTACCTGCCGCCGGAGTACTTCCACAAGGGCAACGAGCAGCGCAGGTTCCCCGCGGCCGTCGTCCTGACGGGGTACCCCGGCATGGCCGAGAACCTGTTGAAGAAGCTGCGGTACCCGAGGTCGGCGTGGACCCTCGCCCGGGAGAAGAAGATGCAGCCGATGATCCTCGTGATGATGCGGCCCGCCATCTCGGGGGCCAACACGCAGTGCATCGACGTGCCCGGGGGCCCGCAGAGCGAGGCCTTCTTCGGGGCGGACGTCACGAAGGCGATGGCCGGCACCTACCGCGTCGGCGGCTCGTCCCGCGGCTGGGGGATCATCGGCGATTCGACAGGCGGCTACTGCGCCTTGAAGATGGCGCTCCAGCATCCGGAGACGTACGCGGCCGGCGTGGGCCTGTCGGCGGACTACAAGCCGGAGATCGACGGGCAGTCCGGCGACCTCTTCCAGGGGAACAAGGACGAGGAGAAGCGGTCCGACCTGCTGTGGCACCTGGACAACCGGCCGCAGGGCCCGACCTCGTTCCTGGTCACGAGCTCGCTCCAGGGCGAGCCGAACTACAAGGCGACCCAGCAGTTCATCAAAAAGGTCAAGGACCCCGCCCGCGTCTCCTCGATCACGCTCGACCACGGCGGCCACAGCTTCAACACGTGGAACAGGGAGATCCCCCCGGCGCTGGAGTGGCTCAGCGGACGCCTCGGCGCCGAATAGGGCCCTGACACGGTGCGGCCGCGATAATGCGGTCGCGCGCGGGGAACGGCCGTACGTAGGGTCGCTCCATGGGGAAGCCGCTTGTCGCCGTGTTCAGTGGGGCCGGGATGTCCACCGATTCCGGGATTCCGGATTACCGGGGGCCGCAGGGGCTGTGGCGGCGCGCCCCGGATGCCGAGAAGCTCGTGACGTACGCGTACTACATGGCCGATCCGGAGATCCGGCGCCGGTCCTGGCAGATGCGCATCGAGGTCGGAGCCCTCGCGGCGCGGCCGAATGCGGCGCATCTGGCCGTGGCCGAGCTGGAGCGCGGGGGCACGCCGGTGCGGGTGATCACACAGAACGTGGACGGGCTGCACCAGCTCGCCGGGATGCCCGCCCGCAAGGTGTTCGAGCTGCACGGATCCGCCCGTTCGGTGGTCTGCACGGCCTGTCACGCCCGGTCGGCGATGGACGAGGCGCTGGCCCGGGTCGCCGCCGGGGAGCCGGACCCCGCCTGTCTGGCCTGCGGCGGGATCCTCAAGTCGGCGACGGTGATGTTCGGTGAGCGGCTCGACCCGGAGGTGCTGGCCCAGGCCGTGGCGGTGGCCAAGAACGCGCACGTCTTCATCGCCGTCGGGACGACCCTGCAGGTGCAGCCGGCGGCCTCGCTGGCCGGGATGGCCGCCGAGGCCGGGGCCCGGCTGATCATCGTGAACGCGGAGGAGACGCCGTACGACCTGCTGGCCGACGAGCTGATCCGCGAGCCCATCGGCACCGCCCTCCCGGCCCTCCTGGCCCGGATCGCCGGCCGGTAGGCCGGAAACCTGGAGCCGCGGGGGCCGAACGGGCCTGGCGTCAGGCGGCGTCCGCCGCGCGGCGGAGCTCCGCGACGTCCAGCTTCTTCATCTGCATCATGGCCCGGAAGGCCCGGGCCGCGCGCTCCGGGTCGGGGTCGCTGATCAGCTCGATGGCTCCCGGCGGGATGACCTGCCAGCTCAGCCCGAACTTGTCCTTGACCCAGCCGCAGGCGGACTCCTCGCCGCCGTCCCGGGTCAGTGCGTCGTAGTAGTAGTCGGCCTCGGCCTCGTCCTCGCAGTGGATCTGGAAGGAGATCGCCTCGCTGAAGGTGAACTGGGGGCCGCCGTTGAGGCCGACGAACTTCTGGCCGTTGATCTCGAACTCGACGACCATCACCGAACCGGCCTGGCCCGGGCCGTTCTCGGGGTAGCGGGCGGTCCGGCCGGGCTTGCCGTCCTTGAACACCGACAGGTAGTAGTCGGCGGCGGCTTCCGCGTTGCCGTCGAACCACAGGCACGTGGTGAAACCGTTGCTGGTCATGACTGCCTCCGGGCGGGTGCTGGGCGGGCGGGAAGGTGGGGCACCGTTCCCGCACCCATACAGACCGGCCCCGGGCCCGAAATTCATCGGTGGGCCCGGGGCCGGTCCGCATGTCCGCCTGAATGCACTCCTACGGCCTACACCGCGGGCCCGGCACCCAGCTCCAGCATCCGGTCGACGACCCGCTCGCTGGCGCGGCCGTCGTCGAGGTCGCAGAACTCGGCGCGGAAGGCGGCCCGGGCCTCCTTGTACTCCGCTCCGACGGCATCCGCGTTGCGGACGGCCTCGATCAGGCTCGCCGAGTCCGCCAGCAGCGGACCGGGGGCCTTCTCCTCCAGGTCGAAGTTGAAGCCGCGCAGCGTGGTCCGGTAGTGCTCCAGGTCGTAGGTGAAGAGCAGGATCGGCCGGTCGGTGAGCGCGAAGTCGAAGATCGCGGACGAGTAGTCCGAGATCAGGACGTCGGCGACGAGCAGCAGGTCCGCGGCGTCGGGCCAGCGCGAGACGTCGACCACGAATCCGTCGCGGACGGAGTCGCGGACCTGCTCGGTCACGTGGTGGTGGCCGCGGACGAGCAGGACGTGGTCCTCGCCGAGCTCGCGCCGCGCGGCGTCGAGGTCGATCTGGAGGTCGAGCTTGTAGCCGCCCGTCCAGGACTCGCGGTTCTCCCGCCAGGTCGGCATGTAGAGGACGACCTTCTTGCCCTCGGGCAGGCCGAGCCGCCGCCTGACCTCAGCGATCCGCTCGGCGTCGGGCCGTACGAGCGCGTCCGCGCGCGGACTGCCGGCCTCGATGACCTCGCCCTGGTAGCCGAGGGCGCGCTTGAGGAGGGGGGTGGCGTACGAGCTCGGGGAGGCGAGCAGCGACCACTGGGCGCTGTCGTGCTCCAGCGCCTCCAGGACCTCGGGGCTCGTGTAGTAGTCGTGGATGAAGTCGTGGCCGATCTCCTTGATCGGCGTGCCGTGCCAGGTCTGTACGACGACCTGGCCGGCGCGGCGCTGGAAGTGCAGCGGCACGCTGTCGTTCACGACGTAGTAGCGGGCGCGGGCGAGGGCGTCCCAGGCCTCCACGCTGTCGTGCTGCACGGCGCGGGCGGTCGGGGGCACCTCGGCGCGGCCGTCGCGCACCAGCCAGACGTGGTCCAGCTTCTCGCCGCGGCGCACCAGCTCCTCGTGGATGGCCCGGGGCGAGTCGCCGGCGCCGTTCCCCTGGAAGGTGTCGTAGACCACCATGTCCTTGACCGGCAGGGTGCGCTGCTTCGGGTAGGTCTCGAAGCGGGTGCGGCGCTGGGTGTAGCGGGAGCGGTCGTGCGGGCTGAGCAGCGGGTCGGCGACCAGCACCATCCGGTCGTAGAAGCGCGCCTCGACGCGCATCCGGCGGCCCTCCGTGGTGAAGGCGTGCGGCCCCTTGTGCAGTGCGGTGGGCGCGAACTGGACGGGGGCGCCGCGGTCGACCCCGAGCAGGCCGGCGGTGGTGCCGCCCTGGGCGACCGGCCGCAGGGTGGGCCACCAGCGGCCCTTGGGCAGCGTGGTGCGGCCGGCGTACGCCTCGGGGAGCACGGGCTCGAAGGAGGCCTCGAAGCGGTCGCCGTCGCGGGTGACGGGGTAGCTGAACTCGGTGCCGTGGGCGTCGTGCAGGACCAGCTCGTACGGCTCGTCGGTGGGGGCGACGAACCGGCCGGTCAGGGTGACCCGGCCGTCCTGGGTGGCGACGGTGTCGATCAGCGGCGGCGACGGCTGCACCGAAAGCGTCAGGTGTCCGGTGTTGCCGCGCTTGGCGAACAGGGCGCGGCCGGCGGTCCCGCCGGGCAGCGGCACGACCAGGCCGGCGAAGCCGCCGCGCTCGTCGTGCGCCAGCCGGTGGTCGGTGCCGTCGGCGGCGGTGACGGACAGGCTCCACGGCTCGGGCGCCCATCCGCCGGGCTCGCACTCGGCGTCCGGTACGGCGGCCAGGTCGGCCAGCGTGACCCGCGCGGTGAAGGGGGTGCGGCCGGCGACGGGCGCGCCGGTCTCCAGCGGGAAGGTCAGGACGGTGCCGGTGGAGACGTGCTCCGCGCGCAGGCTCGCACCGGCGGCGATCCCGGCGGCGAGCTCGCCGACCAGCTCGACGGCGTCGTCCCCGGCCGGGCGGACGTCCAGGGCGCGGGCGCGGACGACCTCGACCTGGATGGTCAGGGCGCCGCTGGCGTTCGGGATGATGCGGACGTCGGGGGCGACCCAGTGGGCGGGCGGGTTCTGCCCGGTGTCGGACTCGCCGCCCTTGAGGCGGGCGCGGTGCAGGCCGCCCGCACCGGTGACGGCGACGGAGGTGGTCCACGTGCCGTCGTTCCACTTGCCGCCCGACTGGAAGACGGCGGGGTCGACGACGGCGGTGAAGCCGGCCCAGTCGGCGTGGCGCACGGCCAGGTGCGGGGAGTTCACGGTGGCCATCGGGGAGGCGACCGTACGGGTGCTCACGACGGTGCGGCGTCGCTTGCCGCCTTCGCGGAAGACGAGCATCTTGCGCGAGCCCAGGCGGCTCTCCGCGCCGAGGTGGCCGGGCAGGGCGTAGCCGCGCAGCAGCAGCTTGCCGTCGCTCCAGACGGCCTGCTCCAGGCGGCTGACGACGCGGCGCTCGCGCGGGCCGAGGGTGAGGATCTTGGCGGGGACCGGCGGGCGGCCGTGCAGGAAGGGGTAGTCGGCCTGCGGGCGGGCCAGTCCCTTGACGGGCACGCTGTAGGCGTAGTCGCGCTGGTGGTGCTGGAGGGCGATGAAGTCCTCGACGCGGCCTTCGCGGGCCAGGAAGGCCTTGAGGCGGTCGGCGACGGTCAGGTCGTTCCAGGGTCCGGTGCCGATCTCCCGGATGAGCCCGCCGACCTCCTTGACGAACGCGGCGCGGAAGTCGGCGCCGCCCTCCCCGACGTACTTGTATATGAGCGGGAGCTCCTCGCTCAGCACGTTGTAGTCGTAGTCGCGCAGGTACCGGACGTACTTGGCGCCCTGCTTGGCCTTGAGGGCCTCGCGGACCAGCCGGACGGAGGTCACGCGGTCGATGAGGGAGACCGGGTCGGTGGAGCGCTGGGTGATGGAGCGCTCACCGGTCTCGCGGACGCGCCAGTGGTAGACGCAGTCGCTGAGGATGTCGACGCTGGAGGCGAAGTAGTGCGCGGGGATGCTGACGGGGGCGTCCTCGTAGAGGATGCCCTCCGGGTACTGGAAGCCGTGCTCGTCCCAGAAGCTGCGCCGGTAGACCTTGTTCCACGCGGTGCGGTCGGTGACCAGCGCCGGGAACTTGGAGATGTGGGTCTTCAGCTGGGTCCGGGCGAAGGCGGCCCGGTGGCCCCAGGACTGCTGCATGCCGACGGAGCGGAAGCGCTTCACGTTGCCGCCGGCGAAGTCCGAGCCGGTCTCGTCGAGGGCGGCGATCAGACGCTCGTAGGCGTAGGGCGGCATGGTGTCGTCACTGTCGACGAACGCCAGGTACTCGCTGTCCTTGGAGGCGTGCCGGGCGCCGACGTTGCGGGCGGCGCCGAGACCGGCGTTCTCCTGCATGACGACCCGGAAGCGCTTGTCCCGCGCCGCGAAGGCTTTGGCGATGACGGCGCTGGTGTCCGTGGAGCCGTCGTCGACGAGGATGCACTCGAAGTCGGCGAACGTCTGGGCGGCTATGGACTCCAGGCACTCGTCGAGATAGAGCTCGACGTTGTAGACGGGGACGACGATGCTCAGGCGCGGGGGCATGGGTGGCGGGTTCTCCAGCGTTTTAAGCTTTTTCGATGATCAGTTGATGACAGCATCCTACTCGGTAACGGGCTGATAAAGTCGCCCCATCCTGGACATATGCCCCCTCCGGACCGGGGCGGACGGCAAAGAATTCAGCCGCCCGCCACCTCGGCGCCGGTAACCGCTCGAATGCGGGCTCAGACTTCGAGCGCGGCTTCGATCTTCTTGAGCTGGTGCCGGGCCATCGCCAGGTTGGCCCGGTTGCGGTCGAGCGCGAGGTAGAGGAAGAAGCCCTTGCTCTCGCGTCCCTTCAGCAGCCGGATCAGGTGGTACTGGCCGCCGAGGGTAATCAGGATGTCCTCGATGTCGTCCTTCAGGCCCAGCATCTCCATCGTGCGGACCTTGGCGCGCACCACATCGGTGTTGCCCGCGGCCGCCACCGCGAGATCGAGGTCCTTACCGCCGCCGACGGTGCCGAGGGCCATTCCGCTTCCGTAGTCCACCAGGGCGGCGCCGATCGCGCCGTCGATCGTGGTGGCTTCCTTGAGCGCGAGCTCCACGTTGTCCATGAGGGTTTCCTCTCTCTTGTGCTCTTGTTGCTCTTGTGGGAGTCCCGGTGCGGATCCGCGCCGGGGTACGGGGCAGGGGCTCAGGCCGTCGGAGCGGTGGGGCCCCGGCGCCCGAGGGTGTGGTCGATGAGTTCGGCTATGCGCAGGCTGGAGCGGCGGGCTTCCAGGTGGAGGCGGCCGACGTTGACGCGCGGCTCCGCTATGAGGGTGAGGACGGCCGCGTCCCCGGCGGCGTACGTGGCGACGTACCCGTGTTCGCCGCGGACCAGCAGCTCGCGGAACCCGCCCTGGCCGGTGCTGTCGCTGAGCCGCTGGGCCACTCCGAGGGCGGCCGCGGTGAGGGCAGCGACGGCCTCGGCCTCGGTGGCCGCGCTGTCCTGGGCCAGCACCAGGCCGTCGGCGCTGCCGGCGAGGGCGCCGGTGAGCTGGGGGACCCGGGCCCGCAGCCGGCGGAGCTCGGCCAGTATCTCGGCTTCGGCCTCGGGCACCATCGCCGTGCTCATGTCGGCCTTTCTCCTTTCGGGCTGCCTTCGCTCAGGGCGGTCGGCGCGCTCGGAGCGCAGAGCCGGTCGCAGCGGGAGCCTCACAGGCTTGCCTCCAGTGCGTCACGTAACCGGCGGAGCAGCGCCACGTCCGGGGATTGGGTCTGGGTCATCCAGTCGGGCAGGGGTGGTGCGGGAGCCGGCGTCAGAGCCGGCGCGTGCGGGGTCTCGACCAGTCCGGCCGCCGCGAGGCGCCGTACGTCGAGCAGCGTGTGGAACGCCGGCCGGCCCAGCACCCATGCGAGGTCCGCGGGGGTCCGTACGCCGTCGGCCTGGGCCAGCAGGAGCCGCTGGCGGGCGGTGGCGGTCTGGCCCGGGGCGGCGGCCCGGGGCACCACGGGGGCGGTGTCCAGCAGCGGGTAGGGCCAGACGGCGTCGAGGAGCTCCCGGCGGCGCCGGGTCTCGCGTTCGACGGCGGCGGCCGGGACGGAGCGGACCGAGCCGATCCAGTGGGTGGCGCCGCGGCGGAAGCGCGAGGGGCCGCTGCCCGGGGACAGCGCGAAGAAGGCGGCGTCGAAGATGGCGGCGAGGTGGCAGATCTCCAGCTCCCCTCCGGCGAGACCGCCGCTGTCCACGAGGAAGCGGGCGACCTGGCGCCGGGCACCGGCCCGGTCGACCGCCTCGCGCCACCGCTCGGGGGCCAGGCCGCCACCCGCGGTGAGCAGGACGTCGAGACCCGGTGTGGCGGGGCTCTCCGCGTGCACGATGCGCCCGTCCTCCAGGAAGAGGGTGCCGCGGTCACGGAGCAGGGCGCCGGTGGCCCGCTCGGCGGCGAGCCGGGTGAGCAGCGGGGAGACGGCAGCAGAGGCCGGCCCGCCCGGGTGGGCCGTGGTCATCTGAGCACCAGCCCCTCGGCCAGGACGCGGAGTCTGTGCCGGGCGAGGGCGAGGTTGCCGTCGGTGCGGTCGAGCCACAGGTGGAGGAAGACGCTGCTGTCGAAGCTGGTCTCGACGAAGCGCAGCACGTGGTAGCCGCTGCGGGTGGTGAGGATGAGGTCCTCGACCGGCTGTCCGGGGGGCTCGCCCGCGGTGTCGGCGGCCTGCGGGGCGAAGGACTCGTATTCGGCGGCGGCCCGGGCCAGCTCCGCGGTTTCGGCGGCGGTCGTCTCGTGGTCCCCGACGGGCGAGTCCCCGGCGGTACCGAGGGCCAGCCCGCTGCTCCAGTCGACCAGCGAGGCCCCCCGCGCCCCGGGCAGGGCCATGGCTTCGAGCAGACATTCGTCGATCCCGGGCACGCGGGCTCCCCTCCCGGTCAGACGTGCGAGGTGCACGGTCGTTCGGCGCGACAGGAGGAACTTACTCAACTTCCACACTGTGGAAGGGCCTTCTGGCATTTTCCGCGGGAACATGCACGGAACCGCGCGACACCTTGGCCGGAACCCTTCGCCTTTTGATCACGAATGGTGATCACGGAGTCCCGGCCTCCGGCCGCCGCCCTCTATCCTTCCCCGGCTGCGGATCTTTCCTCTTCCGCGGCCGAGGGGGGAATCCATGGACATCACCAGCAGTACGCCGGCGACCGGGCGCCAGTGCCCCGAGTGCGGGGCGGCCATCACCGTGTCCGAGCGGTACGTCGGCTGGTGCGCGGCATGCGACTGGAACGTGGACCCGGGCGCGCCCGACCCGGCCCCGGGCCGGATCGCGGCCGTGCAGCGGCGACTCTCCCAGGCGTACGGGCAGCAGCTGGCGGCCGAGATGGAGAACGGCGGGGGCGAGAGCGGCTCCGCCCGGCGGGACGTGTCCTCGGTACTGGCCGTCGCGCTCGCCCTGCTGGTGCACGGGGTGACCCTGGCGCTCGTGGTGACGGGACTGCTGCTGATCGTGCTGGGCTGGACCACCGGGGTGCAGCCGGCGGTCGGTGCGGTGCTGCTGCTGGTGGCGGTGGTGCTGAGGCCGCGGGCCGGGCGGCTGCCGAAGGACGCCCCGGTGCTGCACCGGGCCGACGCGCCGCGGCTGTTCGGGCTGATCGACGAGGTGGCGGGCGTCGTCGGCACGGCCGGGGTGGAGGCGGTGGTGGTGGAGCCGGTGGCCAACGCGGCCGTGACCACGTACGGCCTGCGGCAGCGGCGGGTGATGTACCTGGGTCTGGGCCTGTGGGAGATCCTCTCGCCGCAGGAGCGGGTCGCCCTGCTGGGTCATGAGCTGGGGCACTTCGCCCACGGGGACGTCCGGCGCGGGTTCGTGACGGCCGGAGCGCTGCAGGCGCTGCACACCTGGTTCTACGCGCTCGCGCCGGTCCGGCCGTACCGCCTGCTGGACCACTTCGTGAACGCCGCGACCTTCCTGCCCAGGTGGGCGGTGTTCGGGCTGCTCGTGCTGCTGGACCACCTGACGCTGCGGGAGTCGCAGCGGGGCGAGTACCTGGCCGACGCGAGCGCCGCCCGGGCCGGGTCGACCGAGGCAGCGGTCGGCCTGATGGACCGGCTCCTGATCAGCGGCTCGGTCGGCCCGGAGCTGCGGCGCGAGTCGGTGGCGGCCCAGATGGGAGGCGGCCGGGCCGGGCGCGAGGCCCGCGACCGTGCGGAGCAGGGGCTGTGGGAGCGGCTCGCCGCGCACATGGCGGCCGTACCGGAGCACGAGTACGAGCGGCTGCGCCGGGTGGGGGCGCGGCGCGGGCACAGCGTGGACACCACGCACCCGCCGACCCATCTGCGCCGCCACTGCGCGGCCACGGGCGGACCGCACCCGGCGCAGGTCGTGTACGACGACGCACGTGCGGCGGGGGTGGCGGCCGAACTGGCCCCCGCGCGCGCCGCACTGGCCCGCCGGGTCATCCGGGACTTCGCCGGCTGACTCCCCTGCGCCGGCTCCGCCCCCTCAGGTGCAGGTCACGAACGCCGGGAGCGGGGTGTCCTCGATCAGGTGGCGGGGCAGGGACAGGCCGAAGCGGCGTTCCAGGACGGCGAGGGTGCGGCGGTCACGGTCGGCGTCTTCCTCCTCCTCCGCCTCCGGTTCCGCGTAGCTGCCGTCCGGGGCGAGGATCCCGGCGCGGACCAGCTCCGGGAGCAGGAAGTCGGGCCGGTGACCGCCGCGCCAGCCCTCCTCGCCGAGGCCGAAGCAGCACACCAGCTCACCGTCGCGGGCGTACGCGAACTGCTTGGGCGGACGGTCGGGCTGCGGGTCGAGGTGGACGGCCTCGGCGCCGGAGCGGGACACCTCCGTGAGGCGCTCCGCGCCCGCCGGCACGCCGTGTTCGACCGCGAAGGACCAGCCGCCCCAGCTGCCGACCCGGGCCACGCCGTCCCCGTCCGTCGTCTCGGTGACCATGGTCCAGGCGTCGCCCGCGGCGAGCGGGCCCGGACGGACGCCCGGGACCGCCCCGAGCCGCACGGCGAGTTCCTCGGGGCCGATGCCGCGGGCGAAGGTCAGGCCGACGTACCAACCGTCCCAGTCCGCCAGCCACCGGATACCGCCGTCGCCGCTCCCGGTCCTCGTCCCGCTCCCGGTGTCCGCGTGCTCCACGGCCCCTCCCGCGTATCGTGCCGGTCCTGTGCCACCGGAACGATAGTCATGGGGTGGGGCGCTCCGGGAGGAGGCGCTCGACCATCGTCTCGATGAGCCCCTCCACGGGGTACGGCTCCAGCAGCGCCGGCGCGGTCAGATCGTCCACGATCAGCCCCAGCATCGCGAGGTACAGCAGCACCACGCCCTGCCGGTCGCCGGGCAGTCCCGCCTCCAGGTGCCAGGAGACGTTCGCCTCCAGCTCCTCTGCCTGGAAGCCGGCGAGCTCGGCCTGGAGGTCGGGGCGGCGGGTGGCCTCCAGCCGCAGTTCCAGCATCGCGATGTGCACGCTGCGCTCGCGGCGCATCCGGGCCACCAGCTGTCCCAGCAGCACCTTGGTGTCCAGCGGCCCTGCCAGGTCGGCCGGGTCGGGAGTCAGCCGCTCCCGGGTGCGGTGCAGGATCTGCACCAGCAGCTGGGCCCGGTTGGCGAAGTAGTTCGACGCGGTCCCCGTCGGTACGCCCGCCTCCGCGTCCACGGCCCGCAGGGTCAGACCCCGCGAGCCCTCGCGGGCCAGCACTTCGATGGCGGCGTCGAGCAGTGCGGCGCGGCGCTGCGGGTTCTGGCGCATGCGGTTCCCTGGGGTGGATGGGGCGGTCGTTCTTCTTCGTCCCGCGGGAGCACTGCAAGTGCAGTGCTCCGCCCCACGCTAGCCGAACCGGCGGGTCCCGCTCCGTCCCGGCCCTCCCCACCGCCCCCTCACTCGTGCCACCCTGCCCGTCATGGAGCGGATCATCGAGGAGCTGGGCGAGGACCTGTCCCGCCGGATCGCCGTCACGGCGGACCGGCTGGCCGACCGGACGCTGGCCGAGGACCCCGCGTACGCCGCCCTGCTCGGCCGGGCCGAGCTGCGCGAGCGGATCCACCACAACCTGCGGCAGTCCGTCGACGGCCTGCTGCGCAGCTACCGGGGTCTGCCGGTGGAGCTCGCCGACGCCCGGGCCACCGGCACGCTGCGCGCCGAACAGGGCCTTCCGCTGGACTCCTTGCTCCGCACCTACCGGCGCGGCGGGCGGCTGCTGTGGCAGACCCTGACCGAGGCCGTCACGGTGCACGACCCGGCGGCGCTGCCCCGGCTGCTGCCCGCCGCGGCCGCGCTGTGGGACGTACTGGACCAGATGACGGACGCGGTGGCCGAGGCCTACCGCCGTACGGAGGCCGCGCGCTGCGAGCGTGACCGGGAGCGACGCGCCGCCCTCCTGGACGTCCTGCTGGACGGGGCCGCCGCGGCGGGCGGCCCCGCGGCCTCGGAGGCCGCGGCCCAGCTGGGGCTGGCGGAACGCGGCCGGTACGCGGTGGTCGTCCTGGGCGCCGGCGGCGGCACCGGTGGCCGTACGGGGCACGACCCGGCCGCCCCCGGCCCGCGGGTGCTGTGGCGGATCCGGGCCGACGGGGAGACCGGCCTGGTGGAACTCGGCCACCATCCGCTGGACTCCGTACGGGACGTGCTCGCCCCGCTCGGGTCCCGGGCCGGGGTGAGCCCGGTGGTCGAGTCCCCCGGCGAGCTGGCCCGGGCGCGCTGGCTGGCCGCACTGGCGCTGCGCACGGCCCCCGTCTCCGGCGGTCCGCGCACGGCCCTGCTGGACGAAGGGCTGCCCGCGGCGCTGGTCGCCTCCCAGGCCGAACTGGCGGGCCGGCTGCGGACGGTGGTGCTGGGACCGGTGCTGGCGCTGCCCGCGGCGGACGGCCGGGTGCTGCTGGACACCCTGGGCACCTGGCTGCGCTGCGGGGGCTCGACGACGCAGGCCGCGCAGCGGCTGTACTGCCACCGCAACACCGTCTCCAACCGGCTGCGCCGCCTGGAGCAGCTCACCGGCCGCTCGCTGTCCGATCCTTCGCAGGTGGTGGAGCTGGCGCTGGCGCACGCGGCGGTGGTCCAGCAGGCCGCGGACCGGCCCCCGGCCAGCTCGGCCGCGGCGGTCGCGGCGGGTAGGGGACGCCGGTCACCACGACGCCCGGCGTGAACGGCGCCGCGCCGGGCTGCCGGCGCCGTGCCGTCGGGGTGCCGTCATGCCAGCTCCTCGGCCCGCTGGGCCAGCCACAGGTCGTGGTGCGCGCTGGGCGACCGGAGCAGAGACCGCTCCAGCAGCGCCTCCACGCGGGTGGGAGGTGCGGCTGGTCCAGTACGGGGGCCAGGGCGCGCCGCTCGTCCAGCGTGAACAGCAGGGCCGCTCGGCCCTCGCCGTGCAGGACGGCCGACCGCACGCCGCGGCTGCTCAGCTCGGCCGCGCCGGACGGCGAGTTCGGGACC
Organism: Streptomyces sp. NPDC043680; assembly: GCF_056436685.1. Lineage (NCBI taxonomy): Bacteria > Bacillati > Actinomycetota > Actinomycetes > Kitasatosporales > Streptomycetaceae > Streptomyces > Streptomyces sp. NPDC043680. Next base: position 224,330 of record NZ_JBWKCE010000009.1, read on the forward strand.
GGCGGGTGCCGCGGTGTCCGAGGCGGGCGGTGAGCCAGTGCAGCAGCGCCGCCGAGCCGCCGGACCGGGCGAGCCGGTGCACGGTGAGGACGTCCTCGGGCCGGGACTTCGACCGGTCCGCGATGTGCGGTCCGGCGGGAGAGCACGGAATGTGGGGGTCCCTTCGTCCGTGGCGCCGCCGCATTCACCCCCCCGTTCACTGTGCGCTGTGATACCCGTCTCGTGAGGTCACCGGGCAGGCCGGATCCCGCGAACCGGGCGTCGCGGGCATGGGGTTCGGCGATGAGCGGTCGGCCCCGGGACCGACGGGGGAGTCGCCGGGGCCCCTCCTCGCTCGTGTCCCGCCGGGCTGGTCACATCCGGGCTGCCGCGCTGCGGATGGCCTCCCGGATGCGGAAGTAGGTGCCGCAGCGGCAGATGTTGGCGATGGCGTCGATGTCCGCGTCCGTGGGCGTACGGGTCCGCCGGAGCAGGGCGACGGCCGCCATGATCTGACCCGGCTGGCAGAAACCGCACTGGGAGACGTCCTGTTCGAGCCAGGCCTCCTGCACGGGGTGCAGGTCGTCGCCGTCGGCCAGCCCCTCGATCGTGGTGACGCTCCGGCCGGCGCAGGCGGAGACGGGCACCACGCACGGGCGGACGTCCGCACCGTCGAGATGGCTGGTGCAGGCCTTGCACACGTCGACTCCGCAGCCGTACTTGGGGCCGCGGATCCCGAGTAGGTCGCGGAGCACCCACAGCAGGGGCAGGTCGTCGGGGGCGTCCACCATGACGCTCTGCCCGTTGACGGTGAAGGTGTGCGAGGGCACGGCGTACTCCTGGATCCGGGGCTATCGCGGGTAGGGGGTGAAGTCGACGTCGAAGTCGAGCGGGAAGCTGCGCGGCTTGTTCCCGGTGGCCCGGGCCCAGGCGTTGGCGATCGCACCGACCGCGGCCGGTACGCCGAGCTCTCCGGCGCCCCCCGGTTCCTCACCGGTGGCGGGCAGCACGAAGACGCGCAGCTCGCGCGGGGTGTCGCGCTGCCGGGCCCAGTGGAACTGGCTGTAACTGCCCTCCAGGGGCAGCCCCTTGTCCAGGTGCAGTCCCGCCTTCAGGGTGGTGGAGATCGCGTCGGTGAGGCCGCCGATCATCTGGGCCTCCAGTCCGCGCGGGTTGACGGGGAGGCCGGCGTCGACGGCGATGACCGCCTTGGTGACCCGGACGTGGTCCGGGTCCCGGGTGTCGATCTCGACGAGGCAGGCGGTACGGGACTTGTACTCCTCGTGGAAGGCGATGCCCTGGGCGCAGCCCGGGGGCATGGGTCGCCCCCACTCCCCCTCGGTCGCCGCCTTGTCGAGCACGGCGCGCTGGGCGTCCGTCTTCAGGAAGGTGCGCCGGAAGCGGTACGGGTCCTTGCCGGTCCGAGCCGCGAGTTCGTCGACGACGATCTCCTCGGCGCCCCGGGTGTTGGCCGAGTACACCGAGCGCCAGGAACCGGTCGGGATGCCGGTGGGCACCTCGGTGAGTGCCTGGGTGGTCAGCCCGAAGTGGTACGGGGACTTGACGGTGGTGAGGAAGAGGGTCTGGGCGAGCGTCGCGTTGCCGATGCCGGGCGGCAGGCTCGCGGCGGTGGCGGTGATGATCTCGCCGAGCCCGTGCCGGAAGTCGGTCTCGGCCGCGGCCACCCGGTGCTCGAAGGTCAGTACCTCGCCGAGGGCGTAGGTGGCGCGGATCTTGTGGTGGGTGGCGGGGCGCATCCGGCCGTGCCGGGTGTCGTCGACGCGGGTCCACATCAGCCGGACGGGGCGGCGGCAGGCCCGGGAGACGCGCGCCGCCTCCAGGGCTGCGTCGAAGAAGAGCCGGCGTCCGAAGGAACCGCCGGCCTGGACCACGTGGACGGTGACCTTGTCGAGCGGCAGGCCGAGGTCGGCGGCTATGGTCTCGCGGGCCACGATCGGGGACTTGAGCCCGGACCAGATCTCGGCGCGGTCCTCCCGTACGTCGGCCACGGCGGAGTTGGTCTCCATCGGTGCATGGCTGACGAAGGCGAAGTCGAACTCGGCGTCCACGTACGGGGTGAGCAGCGGCGGCACCAGCAGCGGCGGGGTGGCGGCGCGCAGCTTCGTGCGGATCTGGGCGTCCGAGAGCTGGTCGGCGGGGCCGGGGCCCCAGCTGACCTGGAGCGCGGCCTTGGCTTCGAGGGCCTGGCCGAAGGTCTCGGCGACGACGGCGACGCCGGTGGGGATGGTGACGACGTGCAGCACTCCGGGCATGGCCCGGACGGCGGCGAGGTTGGACACGCCCTGGACGGCGGCGCCGAAGGAGGGCGGGCGGCGCACCACGCAGGGCTTCGCGCCGGGCACGTCGAGGTCGAGGGTGTACTGCTGGGCCCCGGTGACCATGGCGCGGGCGTCGATCCGGCCGGTGGGCCTGCCGACGAGCGTGTGCTGCCCCGCCTTCTTGGGCACCGCGCCGGCCACGACGAGGGCGGGGTCGGCCGCAGCGGCGGAGAGGCCGCCGTAGCCGGCGGTGCGTCCGTCGGGGGCCCGTACGGCGCCGTTGGCAGTGGTGAGGGAGGAGGCGGGCAGGTTCCAGCGGCGGGCTGCGGCGGCGACGAGGCGGGCCCGGGCGGTGGCGGCGGTCTGGCGGACGGGCCGGTAGAGCGAGCGGATGGAGTTGGAGCTGCCGGTGAGCTGGTTGAACAGCAGCTCGGGCCGGGCGTCGTCGAGTTCCACGCGGACGGCGGCCAGCGGCGCGTCGAGCTCCTCGGCGACGAGCATGGCGACGGCGGTGGTGAGGCCCTGGCCGACCTCCTCGCGCGGCAGCCGGAAGCGGATGGTGCCGTCCGCCTCCACGGCGAGCGCGAGCAGGGCGGAGGTGGGGGCGCCGGCCAGGATGAACAGGTCGCCCAGATCGACCAGATCGGCCGGCGCGGGCAGGCTCGGGACGACGGCCCGGGCGCTCTGCGGGGCGAGCAGGTCGGCCCCGGCCCGGGTGAGCAGGGCGAGCGTGGGCGCGGCGACGAGGTGGGTGAGGAAGGTGCGGCGGCTCGGCCCGGTCATGTCTCGTGTCCCCGCCCTGCGTGCGCCCGCCCGGCAGGCTCCGGCTCGTTACCGGCACGTAGCGTAGCGACCGGGACGGGTGGGGGGAAGCGCTCGGACGCCGGACTCGCGCCCGCGGCGTCAGCCGCGCCGTCACGGGGTCCTCCGTTCGGGGGGTACTCCGACGCAGGGGATGTTCGGGCCCCGGCTCCCTGCTGAGGCACGGATTTCGGCCGTGCGCTCGATGATCCTCCCGTGAGGCAGCGCATTTCCGGCCGCGGGCGGACGATGGAAGGGACACCTGTCCGCGCGAAGACCGTGAAAGAGGAGGTGTGCGGCGGTGACGAAGTACATGGATGTCCACCACGGCATGAAGGGCATTACCGAGGCCCAGCTGTTGGCCGCCCACAACGCGGACCTGGCCATAGAAGGCGAGGAGAAGGTGCACTTCGAGCGGGCCTGGGCCGACCCGGAGTCGGGAACGGTCTACTGCCTGTCCGAGGCGCCCTCGGCCGACGCGGTGATGAGGATCCACGAGCGCACGGGGCACCCGGCGAACGAGATCCACGCCGTGCCGATCACGGTCTAGCGGCCGGGACGGCTGACCGGAAACATTCGCACAGGTGAGGGAGGGCACGAAGGCCCTTGGCATATGCCTGAAGCAAGGCCGTTACGGATGTTGCCAAACGCCTTACAGGCCGTGGCCGGCTGTGCAACAGTCGTAACCGGTCCTTCTTTCAGACTTGGCCGTGCCGCGCCTGTATCGGAGTTCTCATGCCGTCCCACCTGTTCGCGGACCGTCCCGCGCAGCCGCCCGAGCCCGGGTCGGTGGACGCACTGATCTCGCAGACCCGGCGGCTACGCGGCGAGGTGGACGCCGTGCGCCGCGACACCGTCGTCGACGACGACGACGCCCAGGGCCGCTGGCAGCGCGCACTGTGCGACCTCGCCGTCCACCACCTGGACGACCTCGGCGCCCACCTCGGCCAGCTCAAGGAGGGCCTGCCGCCCGCCCCCGAGCAGGTCGAGCTCCCGCAGGAACCGCCCGCCGAGACCGGCGGCGAGGCCCACGAAACCCGCGTCGGCAGCGCCGAGTGGAACCTGCTGACCGACGAAGTCACCTGGTCCGACGAGCTGTTCCAGATCTTCGGCCGGTCCCCCGAGGCGGGCCCGCTCCCCCTCGACGAACTCGGCTCCACCCTCTTCTCCGAGGACCAGCCGTTATTGACCGCGATGGTGACGGCCTGTCTGGTCGACGGCAAGCCCATAGACGGCGAGTTCCGCATCGTCCGGGCCGACGGCCGGGTCCGGACCCTGCACATGCGCGGCGAACCGGTGCTCGACTCCGACGGCTGCACGGCTTCCATGTGGGCCGTCCTGCGGGACGTCAGCGAGCTGCGCCGCAGCCAGCGCGCCGTACGCGAAACCCGTGACTCGCTCCAGCGCCGGCGGGAGATCGCCCAGACCGAGCGCCGGCTCGCGGTCGAGCTGCAGGAAGCCGTGCTCCCCCCGTGGCGCGGCTCCCTCCGGTTCCCGCACCGCACCGCGGGCTCGCTCGACGTCGCGGCGCACTACCTCCCCTCCGCGACCAGCGCCCTGATCGGCGGCGACTGGTACGACGCCCTCGAACTCCCCGACGGCCGCTCCCTGTTGACCGTCGGCGACCTGACCGGCCACGGCGTGACGGCCACCTCCGGGATGGCCATGATGCTCGGCGCCCTGCGGGGCATGGCCATGGCCGGGATCGAACCGGGCCCGCTGATGGGATGGCTCAACCAACTCCTCGAAACCTCGGTCCAGCCGGCCCTCGGCTCGGCCGTCTGCTGCCGCTACGACCCCGCCCGCCGCGTCCTGTCCTGGGCTCAGGCCGGCCACCCCGCGCCGCTGCTGTTCCGCGCCGGCTCGGGCCGTGCCCTGCAGCCGCCCGAGGGCGTCCTGCTGGGAGCGACCTCCGGAGCGGCGTACGAGCAGGCCGAAGAGCAGCTGGAGCCGGGCGACGTGGTCGTCCTGCACACGGACGGGCTGACCCCGCGCAGCATCGAGTTCAGCCGGGCGGACGGCACCGAGCGGCTCCTCGCCCTCGCACCGCGGTTCGCGGCGGCGGGCTCGGCACAGGACTGCGTACGGATGGTGGTCGAGGAGTTCGGCGAGAGCGAGCGCGAGGACGACGCCTGCGTGCTGGTGGCCCGGATCGGCGGCTGATCCGCCGCGGGTGAGGCGCTCCCCGCCCGCCGGAGCGGCTCCGCTCCCGCACCGGCCTCGACGCCGAGACGCGCTTCCGCCACGAGATGCGCTTCGGCCACGAGATCCGCTTCGGCTCCGGGAACGCCGTCACGAGGCCGCGCCGCCCGGCTCGGCCGTCCTCGACCGGACCCTGCGCCGCCGCGTCCCTTCACCTCTTCGCTAAACGCTGTGCGGCGCCGGGCTGTTGGGCAGGGCCAGCTTGATCTCCGTGCGCAGGTCCTCGATGCGCCCGTACCCGGCGTACTGGCCGGTGAGCCGGTACATCTCGCGCAGCCGGTCCCAGGTCCGGTGCGAGGAGGTCTCGTTCATCGACACCAGCGCGAGGCGGGCGTAGCGGTCGGCCTGCTCCGGGTCGTCCGCGAGGAAGCAGGCCGAGGCCATGGAGATGTAGTCGAAGATCTGCGAGCGCTGGTGGCCGCCGGAGCGCAGCCGCAGCGCCTCCCTGGCGTGCCGCTGCGCGATCGGGGCGGCGGTCGGGTCGTGGTCGGCGAGCGTACGGAAGGCCAGCGCCTGCATGCCGTGCAGGTCGGCCTCGTCGAAGTGCTGCATCCATGAGGGCGGCGGCACATCGCCCTTGTCCGACACGAACAGCTCCTCGGCCTCGCCCAGGGTGCGGCGCATGGCCTGCCCCTTCCCCATCGCGGCCTGCGCCCAGGCCTCGATGGTGTGCAGCATGGCCCGGGTGCGGGGCAGCGTCTGCTCGCCCGACCCGGACTGCGCCAGCTTCATCAGGTCCAGGGCCTCGTTCGGCTTTCCCAGGTGGACCATCTGACGTGCGGCGCGGGACAGCGCCTCGCCGGCGCGCGGCCGGTCCCCGCCCTCCCGCGCCGCGTGCGCGGCGATCACGAAGTACTTCTGCGCGGTGGGTTCGAGGCCGACGTCGTGGGACATCCAGCCCGCCAGCACCGCCAGGTTGGCCGCCACCCCCCACAACCGCCGCTGCAGGTGGTCGGGGTGGCGGTACGCGAGCATGCCCCCGACCTCGTTGAGCTGGCCGACCACGGCCTTGCGCTGCAGTCCTCCGCCCCTGGAGGCGTCCCAGGCGCGGAAGACATCGACGGACCGCTCCAGGGCCTCGATCTCCTCGGAGCCGATGGGGGCGGCCTCGTAGCGGTCGTAGCTCGCCTGGTCGGCCTGGAAGGATTCGCCGAAGCCTGGGTCCTGTGCGGTGCGGGGGTCGGTGTGCAGCCAGTCGTACATGGCTTTGCTGAGGGCGGAGCCGGCAGTGAGCGCGACTCCCGCGCCCATCAGACCGCGACGGTTGAGCATGAGGTCCATTCCCGTGAATTCGGTGAGGACCGCGGCTGTGCGTTCGGGCGCCCAGGGCATTCCGTCGGGGTTCTCCTTCACCCCGTCCGGCTGCCGTTTGGTGGTGCGCCGCTGCCGTACGAACCCGAGGTCCTCGATGGTCACGACACGACCGAGCCGCTCGGTGAACAGGGCTGCCAGTACGGTGGGAACCGGCTCGCGCGGGGTCTCCCCCATGTCGATCCAGCGCCTCACCCGCGAGGTGTCGGTGGCCAGCTGGTGGTGGCCCATGGCGGCCGCCTGCCGGTTGACCATCCTCGCCAGCTCGCCCTTCGACCAGCCGGCCAGGCCGAACAGGTCGCTCAGGCGGGTGTTTGGTCCTCTGCTCACGTCAAGCCCCCAGGTTCTCGGCTGACTTGACAGTAGCCCGCCGTCAGATGCCCAGCGACTATTCGCCAGGCTTCGCCAGGGCACGCAAGATGGTCCGCCACCCACGGCCGGGTGTCAGGTAGGAATGCGCCTCCCCGACCCGGTCACCGGCGGAACTCCCCAGGGTGAAGTACGGGACGGGCGGGGCGGCGTTCGAACTCGTCGGCGCACGAAGGGATCCGTAACTCCATGTACGCATCAACGTCCTCCGTGTCCGCCCCGGTCCGGCCGCACCGCACGCTCCAGGCGGGCAGCGGCCCCTACCTCGATCCCGGCCGCCCCGCGGCACCGGTGCAGGGCGCCGTACGGGCGCGGCGGATGCCGGGGACCGGCCCCCAGCCGCTCAGTGGCAGAATCGACCTCTCGGGGCCGCAGGGTGCGCAGCTGCGCACGGCGCTCGCCTCGGTGCAGCGGATCTGTCCGGAGTTCGCGCCGGTGCAGGTGCTGCGCCGCAGCGGCCGGTCGGTCCTCCTCGTGGGGACGACCGGGCGGACGACCGCCGTCGCGAAGGTTTTACTGGACCACTCGCCGGAGTGGCGCGAGCGGTACCGGCACGAAATAGCGACGTACCGGGCGTTCGTCCGACACCGCCCGCCGGTCCGGGTGCCGCGGCTGATCGCCGCCGATCCCGAGAACTGCACGCTGGTGGTCGAGCGGATGGCGGGCCGGGTCGCGGCATTGCAGCGGCACCCCGTGGAGGCCCCGCCGCGGGCCGACGTACGGGCGGCCCTGGGCGCGGTGTGCCGGGTGAACCAGTGGCGTCCGCCGACCGATCTGTTCGGGGATCCGCTGAACTACCCGCAGCGGATCGCGCGGTACCACGAACTGGGGCTGCTCACCGACCGGGATCTCGGTGATCTGCAGAATCTGCTGCGCGGGCTGAAACTGGCGGGCGTGCAGCGGCAGTTCAACCACGGCGACGCGCTGCTGTCGAACCTTCTGCTGTCCCCGGCCGGGCCGGTGCTGCTCGACTGGGAGCACGCGGGGTGGTACCTGCCCGGCTACGACCTCGCCACCCTGTGGACGGTGCTGGGCGACGCGCCGGCCGCGCGCAGCCAGATCAGCCGGCTGGCCCAGGCGGCCGGCCCGGCTGCCCGGGACGCGTTCCTGGTCAACCTGATGCTGGTGCTGACCAGGGAGATCCGGATGTCCGAGACGGCGGTCCAGCGCTCCATGCTGGCGGCCGCCCCGACCCAGCCCCTGCCGGCGGGCGCCCTGTCCTCCGGTGAGGAGCAGCGGCTGCTGCTGCGACGCCTGCACGACGACTGCGGCATGGCCCGCAGGGCGGTACGGGCGGTGGTGGGAACCCGCTGATCCCGGCGGACCGCTGCCCGCTCCTCCCGTACGGAAATCCCGTGGTGTACGCACCTGCTGTGCGTACCACGGGATTTCGTGCGTTCCGGGCCGTCTCGTCACCCCTGCGCATGCCTTGACATCACATGATCCCCCTAACACCTTTTCTGACCCGGCATCAGTTGCGCCGGAGCCGCCGTCCCCTCCTCCCACTCCGCTGGAGACCGCCCATGAGCGCGAGCCCTGCTTCCGCCGTGCCGTCTGCTTCCGACCCGTCCGCCGGCCCGCCGTCCGCCGCCCCGCCCGCCGCCGGCCTGCCCTCCCGACGGACGGTCCTCGCCGGTACGGGGGCCGGGATGCTGGCCGCGACGGTCCTGCCCTCCGCCGCCGCGCGGGCCTCCGGCGCAGCCCCGCTCGGCGAGTACGACGTGGTCGTGGTCGGGTCGGGGGCGGCCGGGATGACCGCGGCGCTCACCGCCGCCAAGCGGGGGTTGAGCGTGCTGGTGGTCGAGAAGGCGCCGACCTTCGGCGGTTCGGCGGCGCGCTCGGGGGCCGGGATCTGGCTGCCGAACAACTCGGTGATCCTGAACGCGGGGGTGCCCGACACCCCGCAGAAGGCGGCGGCGTACCTCGCGGCGGTGGTCGGCCCGGACGTACCGGCCGACCGGCAGGCGGCGTTCCTCGCGAACGGGCCGCGGATGCTGGATTTCGTCATGGCCGCCAGTCCGCTGCGCTTCCGGTACATGGACGGGTACAGCGACTACTACCCGAACCTGCCGGGCGGGCTGGCGAACGGCCGGTCCATCGAGCCCGACCAGTTCGACGGCAACCTGCTCGGGGCCGAACTCGCCCGCCTGAACCCGGCGTACATGCCCGTCCCGGCCGGGATGGTGGTCTTCAGCCAGGACTACAAGTGGCTGAACCTGGCAGCGGTGAACGCCAAGGGGCTCGCCGTGTCCACGGAATGCCTGGCGCGCGGTACGAAGGCCGCGCTGTGCGGGCAGAAGCCGCTGACGATGGGCCAGGCGCTGGCGGCCGGCCTGCGGGCCGGGCTGCTCCAGGCGGGCGTTCCGTTGTGGTTGAACAGCCCGCTGGTGGACCTGGTCCAGGAGGGCGGGGCGGTCACCGGGGTGGTGGTGGAGAAGGAGGGCGTACGGGGCGTCGTACGGGCCCGGCGCGGCGTGGTCATCGGCTCGGGCGGCTTCGAGCACAACGCGCAGATGCGGGCGCAGTACCAGCAGCAGCCCATCGGCACGCAGTGGTCGGTGGGCGCGAAGGAGAACACCGGCGACGGTATCCGGGCGGGGCAGCGGGCGGGGGCGGCCCTGGCCCTGATGGAGGACGCGTGGTGGGGCCCGTCGATCCCGCTGCCGGGCGAACCGTACTTCTGCCTCGCCGAACGGACCCTGCCGGGCGGGCTGATCGTGAACGCGGCGGGGGCGCGGTTCGTGAACGAGGCGGCGCCGTACAGCGACGTGGTGCACGTGATGTACGAGAAGGACCGGGGCGTACCCGGCTCGCACATCCCCGCCTGGCTGATCGTCGATCAGAACTACCGCAACAAGTACCTGTTCAAGGACGTCCTGCCCACCCTCGTCTTCCCCGACGCGTGGTACGAGGCGGGCGCGGCGAAAATGGCGTGGACCTGGGACGCGCTGGCGGGCCAGATCGGCGTACCGGCCGGAGCCCTGCGGGCGACGCTCAACCGGTTCAACGCGCAGGCGTGGGCGGGCGCCGACCCCGATTTCCACCGGGGGGACACGGCGTACGACCACTACTACACGGACCCGGGGGTCCGGCCGAACTCGTGCCTGGCCCCGATCTGGGCCCCGCCGTTCTACGCCTTCAAAATCGTGCCGGGTGATCTGGGGACCAAGGGCGGCATCGTCACGGACGCGCGGGCGCGGGCGCTGCGGCCCGACGGCTCGGTGATCCGCGGCCTGTGGGCCGCGGGCAACGCGAGCGCGGCGGTGATGGGGCACAGCTATGCGGGGGCGGGGTCGACGATCGGCCCCGCGATGACGTTCGGCCATGTGGCGGCGAACGACATCGCGGACGCGTAGGCCGTGCGGGGGGCTGCGGGCCCGCTAGCCCTGCTGGAAGAGCTCGGCGGGGAGCGGCTTCAGGAGGGCGTACAGGTCATCGGTGATGGGCCGGTCCCAGCTGGCGATGGTGACCAGCACATTGTCGCTGCGGTCGAACTGCACGCAGCTGATCCGGCCCTCGGACAGCTTGATCTTCCGGACGATGAGGAGGTTGTCGCCCTGCATCACCGGGCAGTCCTCGACGCCGGTGACCGCGACGTCCTCGTCGTTCTCCAGGGCGTCGAGGAGCTGGGCCACCTCGAAGGGCACCTGGCCCTCGGCGAGGTCCCGGGCCGGGGAGCCCTCGGGGAGGTTGCCGATGATCATTGCGGGGCCGCGTCCGCCGAAGAGGTCGTAGCGGAGGAAGACGCCCTGGCAGCTGCCGTCGGGTGCGGGGAGCAGCCCGGCCCCGAGATTGCCCGGCCAGTCCCCCGGGTCCATGGCCAGGACGTCGAAGTCCGGGCCGGCGGGTGTGGCGGCGCGGTTGCGGCGGAGGAAGGACATGCCGCCATGGTACGTGGCCGGACGGGTTTTCCGGCCGCGGGGCCCCCGCCCCGGCGGTGCCCCGCCCGAGCCGCCCGGGCCGCGCCGGGGCCGGTGGGCGGACCGCTCCTCAGACGGGCGGGACCAGTGTGAAGTAGTGCTGGAGCCGGGTGGGGTCGCCGGTGACCTGCAGGACCGTGTCGGGGAGCCGGCCCCAGAGGAAGAGGGCCAGGTCCGAGGCCGAACCGGTGGCCTCCACGTCAACCGGCTCGGTGGAGTCGGGCTCCAGCCGTACCGCGTCCCCGGCGAAGACGACCGTCCAGGAACCCGGGCCGTCCACGAGCCGGAAGCGGTACCGCTCGCCGCTGCCCGGCGGGGCCGTCCGCCAGCCCCGGCGAGCCGGGGCCATCACCTCGAAGGTCTGCGCGACGGCGTCCGCGGCCAGGGCGGGGTCCAGCGGGGCCGGCGCTCCGGCCACGGACTGGGCGTCCCAGCGGTGCAGGGCCAGCTCGATCGTCTGCATCCGCAGCCAGAAGCCCGAGGTCCGCTCCGGCGCCCAGGTCCAGACCGGCACGTCCGGCCCGAGCTCCCGGAACAGGTCCGCGAGCCCCCGCGCGCCCTCGGCGAACCAGTCCGTCAGCCCCTGCGGCGCGGGCCCCAGGCTCGGCGCCCGGTCGGGCAGCGGCCAGGCGGCCAGTTCCGCCGGGTCGGAGGGGAGGCCGTACAGGGAGAGGTCGGACGGGTCCGGGGCCTGCGTGAGGCGTTCCCGCAGGATGCGGATGAGGTAGCGGTGCACTCCCCCGAGGTGTCCGACGAGGTCGGAGACCGACCATCCGGGACACGAGGGCACCAGCGGCGCCGGACCGCCGGGGTCGAGGGCGGTGCGCACGGCCTTCTCGAAGGCCGCGGCCTCATTCTGGAGAAGGGAGATCCTGGAGGCATGGTCCATGGGGACCACACTGCCCCCCGCTGCGGCCGGCTCTCCCGTCTTGAGCTACGGGCGAACGCCTTCGGCGCAGCCCGTACGGTGAAGGCCCACCGTGTCTCTCAGCCGGCGTGGAGGATCCGAAAGCGGTCGGGGTCCGCCGGATCCCGGTCGACGACTTGGATCGGCGTCCACGCCCATTGCCACACGCTGATGCCCGGCGTACGGGAGAACCGGATCGGTCCGCGGGTGCCTTCGACTGCGACGCGCGGCCAGGCTGCGGCCGTGCGCGCCCGGTCCGCGCCGTGAGGGCGCAGCACTTCGGCGAGGACGGTGACCGTGTCATAGCCCTCGAAGGCGACGAAGGAGGGCGCTTCGGCCAGCCGCTCCCGAAGGGCCGTCTCGACCCGTGCGCCCAGTGGGCCGAGGCGCTCGGGCAGGTAGCGCAGGAACGGGATCGCGGCGCCGTCGTCACCCAGCAACGTCACCCACTCGGCGAACTCCGGTTGCCCTGCCGGAGCACCCGTCAAGAGGCCGGCGAGGCGCTGGTCGCGACGGACGGACTTGACGATCGACACGGCCGGTTCGGGGTGCCCGACCAGGAGCAGGAGGGCTGTCGCGCGCTGGTCGACGAGTGCGTCGCACACGGCCGTGGGAGCGAGCGCGCGCATGTCGAGTTCGATGACGGTGCCGCCGCGTGGAGCGAGGTGGTCCCGCAGGATGCGGGTGCCGGACGCCCAGTAGACGCTCGGTTCGGCTGCCACGGCGATGCGGCGGTGGCCCGCGCCGAGGAGGAAGTCCGCGTAGATCTGCCAGCCGCGGGACTGCGCCGGGGCGAGGCGCGCGACCCATTCCGTCGGCTGTTCGGTGAGCGCGTCGAGCACCGCCGACGAGCAGAGGAACAGCAGGCCGAGGGCGTCGGCCCTGGCGGCAGCGGCGCGAGCGACGACGCTGTGGTACTCCCCCGCCAAGGCGGCGACGCCCAGGCCGGCCAGTTCGTCCACGGCCGCCGCGGCCCTCTGGGGATCGGCCGCGGTGTCCCGGACCACCAGCTCCAGTGGTCTTCCGCCGATCCCGCCGGCGTCGTTGACTTCGCTCACGGCGAGTTCGAGTCCGGCGAGCAGGTGTCGGCCTGCCTCGACCCAGCCGGGGCGAGTCAGCGGAACGAGAGCGCCGATCCGGACCGGTGATCCGGCGGTGCGCTGCGCTCCAGGGGCCGATGGTGGCGTGTTCATACGCGGTTGTCCCCCGTGTGGCGATTCGGTTGCAGGGTGCCCGGATCGCAGCGCGGCAAGGCGCCGTATCCCGGCAGGGCGGCGGCCGCTTCGGCCGCCAGTCCGTCCGCGCCGCACTCCCGCGCCGCCGCCACGGCCCGAACGAGCAGGTCCCGGTCCCGCAGGGCCGTACCCAAGGCCGCCAGGGCGCAGGCCAGTTCGTATCCGGCGGGGGATGCCGACAGCAGGGCCACGGCCTCCCGCAGGAGTCCTTCCCGGTCCTCCGGCTCCGCGACCTCCGCCGCCACCCTCAGGGCCTGCCCGATGGCGGAGCCCGCGCCGAAGGCCCGGGCCCGCCGGACGGCGTCGCCGGCCAGGGCCCGCGCGCGGCCCGGGTCCTCCGCGGCCACGGCGCGGGCCAGGTGCAGCTGCCAGGGGCACCAGGCCGGGTTCTGGATGCCGCGCGGGGTCAGCCGCCGGTCCACCTCTTCCAGCTCGACGGCGGCGGCCTTGCGCTCCCCGCGGGCCAGGAGCAGTTCGGCGTAGACGGTCTGGGAGTCGGGGAAGACGACGGCGGCCGGGAAGGGCCGTCCGTAGTCGTGCTCCCGGGCCAGCTCCCAGGCCTCCTCGACCCGCCCCCGCGCGAGCAGGGTCGCGACGAGGATCGCTATGGCGTACCAGTGGACGGGGGTGCGCCGGCCCACGCGTTCGGCGAGCCGCAGCCCGGCCCGGACGAGTTCCTCGGCCTCGGCGAGCCGCCCCCGCCGGTAGCGGATGTAGGCGCGCAGGCTGTACGCGAAGGAGAGGTGCGCCCCGCGCCAGCCCTGCCGCTCGAACTCGGCGGTGCCCGCGTCGAACAGCTCCTCCGCCCGCCAGGGCCGGTCGGCGTACATGTGGACCAGGGCGGCGAGCACGGGCACCTCGAAGCCCCGGTCCTCGTGCGCCCAGCTGAACCCGCCGTCCAGGGCGCGGTCGGCGTGGTGCAGGACGACGTCCAAGGGCTCTCCGCGCAGGCAGGCGTCCCAGGCGCGCAGGCCGATGACGTACCGCTCGGTGAGGTCGCGTCCGGTCAGCCGGTCGGCGAGTCGGGCCAGGCGCCGCGAGCGGGCCGGGGAGTCGGTCTCGGCGGCGTTGAAGGCGTCCCACATGAACTGTTCGGACTGCAGTCGCAGGCGGGCCCGTACGTCCGGGGTCTTCGGGATCTCCCGCGCCAGGCACTCCGAGGCGTCGGCGAGGCGGTCGCTGTGGGCGAGGACCTGGGCGAGCCGGATGACGATGCCCTGGCGCAGCCCGGGGTCGTCGGAGGGTTCGGCGAGCGCGGCGCGCAGGTGGTTGACGGTGTTCGCGGGTTCGGTGAGCAGGGAGGCGCAGCCGAGCTCGTACAGGACGGCGGCCCGCTGGTCGAAGTCGGGGGGCTCGCGCAGGGCGCGGGCGAGCTGGCGGCGGGCAGCTTCGGGGGCGCCGGCCCGCAGGTTCTCGGCGGCGGCCTCGCGCAGCGTGCGCACCACCCAGGGGTCGTTCTCCGGGTGGGTCTCCAGCAGGTGGCGGGCGGCGGCGGAGGGGCCCCGCCCTGCGTCGACGACGGCGGCGGCGGCCTGGCCGTGGAGGGCGACCCGGAGTGCGTCCGGGATGGCGCGGTAGAGGGCGGTGGCGATCAGCGGGTGGACGAACTCCAGACCGGCGTCGGGGTCCTCGGCGGGCCCGGACAGGATGCGGGCGCCGCGGAGCCGCCCGGTCGCGTCGGCGGCCTCCTCGGAACCGAGTCCGGCGACGCGCGCGGCGAGGTCCTGCGGGATGGCGGTGCCGAGCACGGCGCAGGCCCAGGCGAAGCGCACCGTGGAGGGGCCGAGGCTGCGCAGGCGGGCGACGAGGCCACTGCCCCGCTGAGCGGCGGCGAGGTCGCGCAGCAGCGGTGCGCTGGCCTCGACGGGGGCCAGGCCCTCGTCGCGGACCTTGGCGGTGAGCTCGACGGCATCGAAGGGGTTGCCGGTGGTGACGGTCCAGGCCTCCCGGCAGAACGCGTCGTCGGCGTGGTCGCCGAGTGTTTCGCGGAGGAGGGTGGAGACGGCGCCCGCCGTGAGCGGTGCCAGTGCGAGCGGGCGCTGTCCGGCACGGCCGGGCAGCGTGCGGAAGGAATCGGCGTGCGGAGGCAGTTCGTCGGGGCGGTACGCGACGACGAGGAGCAGGGGGAGGTGTTCGGCGCGCGGGGCGAAGGCGGCGAGCCAGGAGAGGGATTCGGGGTCGGCCCAGTGCGCGTCGTCGAGGACGAGGACGACGGGGGCGCGCTGCACGGCGAGGTGGGTGAGGACCCAGTCGAGGCCGTCCCGCAGGCCCTGGGGGTCGGGTGGGGCGCCCTGGTCGGGGGCGCAGAGGCCGAGGGCGGGGCCGATGATGGCGTACCAGCTGCCGAGGGCGGCGCGCAGTTCCTCCTCGGAGCGGCCGGCCAGCTGGGGCTGGATGAGCTGGCGGGCGACGTGGAAGGGCTGGCTCTGCTCCTGTTCGCCGCCGCGGGCGGCGAGGAGGGTGCAGGAGCGGGCGCGGGCGCGCCGGCGCACTTCGGCGAGGAGGGTGGTCTTGCCGAGACCGGCCGGGCCGGAGAAGGCGAGCAGCGCGCCGCCCGTGCCGGAAGCGGTGCCGGTGCCGGCGTCGGTGAGCTGGTCCAAGGCCTCGTCCACCGTGGCGAGCTCTGCCTCGCGTTCGAACATCGTGCGCCGTATGCGGGTCCGGCGATCCGTCATGGCTGGTACCCCCCAGGCCGGTTCGGCGATCAGCGTACGCCCGCGCGCGCCCGCGCGAGGCCGTCTGCCGGGAAAGATCGCGACCGGGTTCCTCCACGCCTCCCGGGCCCGGAGGCGGCGCCACCGGAGCGGCGGCCGCGCCCGGTGGTACGCCGCCTGCGGCCCGGAGCTACGTCAGGTCGAACTCTCCGCCCCGCGCGTCCAGGACGAACCTGCGCCACTCGTCCGGCGCGAAGATCAGCGACGGGCTCTCGGGGCGCTCGCTGTTGCGCATCGCGATGAATCCCTCGACGAAGGCGATCTGGACGTCGCCCGCCCCCCGGCTGCTGGACTGCCAGTCCGCCCCGCTGAGATCGAGGTCCGGCTTGCCCCAGCCGGCCAGGGGCTGCGAAGTCATGCTCTCGGCCACGTGCGTGCTCCTCCCGGTACGTCGTCCGGGGGCCAGGTTAACCATCGCGGCGGGTGTCGCACAGACCACGGTGCGTCACCCGCGGCCGGTCGGGCACCCGCCCCCCGGGAGTCGCACGGACGTCAACCCTCCTCAGGAGGCGGGCGCTTGCGCCCCCACCAGCCACATCGCGAAGAACTGCGCGCCGCCTCCGTACGCGTGTCCCAGCGCGCGCCGGGCTCCGGGAACCTGGTGTTCCCCCGCCTGGCCGCGGACCTGGAGCGCCGCCTCCGCGAAGCGGATCATGCCGGAGGCGCCGATCGGATTGGTGGACAGGACTCCGCCGGAGGGGTTCACGGGGAGGTCGCCGTCCAGCTCGGTGACCCCGGCTTCCGTGAGCTTCCAGCCCTCGCCCTCCTGCGCGAAGCCCAGGTTCTCCAGCCACATGGGCTCGTACCAGGAGAACGGCACGTACATCTCCACCGCGTCGATCTCCCGGCGCGGGTCGGTGATCCCGGCCTGCCGGTACACGTCGGCGGCGCAGTCCTTGCCCGCCTGCGGCGAGACGAAGTCCTTGCCCGCGAACAGCGTGGGTTCGCTGCGCATGGCCCCGCCGTGCACCCAGGCCGGCGGCCGCGGGGAACGGGCCGCGCCCGCCCGGTCGGTGAGGACCATGGCGCAGGCCCCGTCGGAGGAGGGGCAGGTCTCCGAGTACCGGACCGGGTCCCACAGCATCGGCGAGGCCTGGACCTTCTCCAGGGTGATGTCGTGCTCGTGCAGATGGGCGTACGGGTTCTTCAGCGCGTTGCGGCGGTCCTTGTACGCGACCAGCGAGCCGACCGTGTCGGGCGCGCCGGTGCGCCGCATGTACGCCCGGACGTGCGGGGCGAAGAAGCCGCCCGCGCCCGCCAGCAGGGGCTGCTGGAAGGGGACGGGCAGCGACAGGCCCCACATGGCGTTGGATTCCGACTGCTTCTCGAAGGCGAGGGTGAGCACCGTGCGGTGGACGCGGGCCGCGACCAGGTTCGAGGCGACGAGTGCGGTGGAGCCGCCCACCGAGCCGGCGGTGTGGACGCGCAGCATGGGCTTGCCGACCGCGCCGAGGGCGTCGGCCAGGTACAGCTCCGGCATCATCACGCCCTCGAAGAAGTCGGGGGCCTTGCCGATGACGACCGCGTCGATGTCCGCCCAGGTCAGCTCGGCGTCGGCGAGCGCGCGGGCGGCCGCCTCGCGGACCAGGCCGGCGATGGAGACGTCGTGGCGGGCGGCGACGTGCTTGGTCTGGCCGATGCCGACGACGGCCACCGGTTCCTTGCCCGACGTGCTCATACGGGGTCCCCTTCCAGGACGGCGACCAGGTTCTGCTGGAGGCAGGGGCCGGAGGTGGCGTGGGCGACGGCCCGGTCGGACGCGCCGCGGTGGATCCGGGCGGCGGCCTCGCCGATCCGGATCAGGCCGGCGGCCATGACCGGGTTGGCGGCCAGCGCCCCGCCGGAGGGGTTGACGGTGACGGCCTCGCCGAGCCCGAGCGCCTTGCGGAGCACGACCTCCTGGGAGGAGAACGGCGCGTGCAGTTCGGCCGTGTCCACCGGGGCGTCGAACACGCCCGCGTGTTCTGCGGCCGTCCGGGTCGACGGGGAGTCGGTGAGGTCGCGCAGGCCCAGGCCGTGCGCTTCGATCCGGTGGTCGATGCCGGTGATCCAGGCGGGCCGCGCGCACAGCCGCCGCGCCGTGTCCCCCGCGGCGAGGACGACCGCGGCCGCACCGTCGCCGATGGGCGGGCAGTCGCCGGTGCGCAGCGGCCGCACCTGGTAGTCGCCCTGCGGGACGGCGCCCCGGAGCTGGGCGTGCGGGTTCTCCCCGGCGGCGGCCCGGCTGCGGGCTCCGATGGCGGCGAGGGCGTCCTCGTCGCTCTGCCCGGCGTCAATCAGCGCCTGGGCCTGGAGGGCGGCGAGGGCCACCGCGTCGGGCCACAGCGGCGCCACGTAGTAGGGGTCGAGCTGCCGGGTCAGGACGTCGCGTACGGATCCGGGCGAGGTCTTCCCGTACGCGTACACGAGCGCGGTGTCGGCCTCGCCGGTCTGGATCTTGACCCAGGCCTCGTACAGGGCCCACGCGCCGTCCATCTCGACGTGCGATTCGGAGATCGGCGGCCAGGCGCCCACCCCGTCCAGGGTCATGGTGAAGGAGAAGGCCCGGCCGGCGAGGTAGTCGCTGGAGCCGGAGCAGGTGAAGCCGATCTCACCGGCCTTCAGGCCGGTCTGCTCCAGCACCTGGTGCAGGACCGGCATCACCATCTCGACTTCGCTGAGCTCGTCGGTGCGCCGCAGGTGGTCGCTCTGCGCGAAGGCGACGACGGCGACCTCGCGGGCGTACCGGGCCGTCGATCGGGCCGTCGGTCGGGGCATCAGATGAGCTCCTTGTACGCGTCGTAGTCCGCGTCCGGCTCGCCGGTGGGGCGGTAGTGGTCGGGGTAGCGCCCGCCTTCGGTCCACACGGGTTCCACCCGCAGGCCCATGCGGACCTGGTCGTACGGGATGCCGCCGATCCGGCCGTGGAAGGCCAGGTCGGCGCCGTCGAGGGCGATGTGGGCGTAGACGTAGGGGACTTCGATGTCGAGGTTGCGCGCCTTGATGTTCACGATGCAGAAGGTGGTGACGGTGCCGGCGGGGCCGACCTCGACCCGGTCGGTGGTGGCGACCCCGCAGGTGGGGCAGGCGCCGCGCGGCGGCACGTACACCTTGTGGCAGGAGGGGCAGCGTTCGCCGACGGTCTTCTGCTCGGCGAGGGCGTTGATGTACGCGGTCTGGGCGCGGCCGGGGCTGTAGGTGTAGTCGAGGCGCGCCGGTGCGGTGATCCCGGTGACGGCGTCGGCGAAGACGCCGTCGTGCGGGGCCGGTTCGCGCTCGGCGGGGCCCTCGTACGGTTCGAAGCAGGCGATGTCGGTGATCGCCCCGACCCGCTCCTCGGCCCAGCGCACCCGTACCCGCATCCCGGTGTACACGGCTTCGGGTCCGGCCGCGTCGAGGGCGTGCAGGATCGCGGTGTCGGCGCCGTCCAGGCGTACGAGGGCCCAGGCGAAGGGGGTGTCGAGGGGCTGGTGGGGGCGGGGCCGGCCGTTCCACGCCCAGGTGGTGACGGTGCCGGTGGGGGCGACCTCGACGAGCTCGCGGATCTCCTCGGCGGTGCGGGGGTCGTATTCGACGGGTGGGACCATCACCGTGCCGTCGGTGGCCTTGACGCCGAGGACGACGCGTTCGCGCAGCCCGGTCAGGAAGGCGCTCTGCACGGGCCCGAGGGACCGGGTGAAGGGAAACTCGACGACGAGTGGCGCGCGCAGCACCTCTGGTGGGGACGCGGCTGCTGTCATGAGGGCTCTCCGATTCTCCGGGGCGGACTCGGGGGCGGTTCGGCGGGGTGACGGGGGCGCGGGATGGCGGGGCGCGGGGCCGCGGGGCGCGGGGGCCGCGGGGGAAGCGGTTACGCCCGGCGGTAGACCGCGGGGCGTTTTTCGGCGAAGGCGCGGGCGCCCTCCTTGGCGTCCGCCGTGTCGAAGACCGGCCATCCGCGCACCAGTTCGGCGGCCAGTCCGTCCGTCTCGGTCATCTCGGCGGTCTCGTAGACGGAGGCCTTGACCGCCTCGACGGCCAGCGGTCCGCAGGCGTTGACCTGCTCGGCGATCTCCAGGGCCTTGGCCAGCGCCGTCCCGTCGGGGACGACCTGGCCGACCAGGCCGATCCGGGCCGCCTCCTCGGCGGAGTAGGGCCGGCCGGTCAACAGCATCTCCAGCGCATGCGTGAGCGGAATCTGGCGCGGCAGCCGCACCGTGGAGCCGCCGATGGGGAAGAGGCCGCGCTTGACCTCGAACAGTCCGAAGGTGGCGCCCGCACCCGCGACCCGGATGTCCGTGCCCTGGAGGATCTCGGTGCCGCCGGCCACGCAGTAGCCCTCGACCGCCGCGATCACCGGCTTGCGCGGGCGGTGGTGGCGGAGCATGGCCTTCCAGTGCAGGTCGGGGTCGGCTTTCAGGCGGTCCCGGTACTGCTCGCCCGCCATGCCCTTCCCGGCCAGCGCCTTCAGGTCCATCCCCGCGCAGAAGTCCCCGCCCGCGCCGGTCAGGACGACCGAGCGGACGGTGTCGTCGGCGTCCGCCTCCAGCCAGCCGTCGTAGAGCCCCACCAGCAGCGGCAGCGAGAGCGCGTTCTTCGCCTCGGGCCTGTTCATGGTGAGCACCAGCGTGGCGCCGCGGCGCTCCACGGTCAGGTGTTCCGTCCCACCCATTGCCGTCCTCCCGTCTCAAGACCTAGAACAGGTTGCAGGAGGGCCGTGTGCACTTCAAGGGTTTTCTGACACTCAGTCAGATTTCTTGGGCTGCGCCCTTCCCAGTTCGGGTGGGCGGCGCTCTAATGGCCGCCGAGCGGCCCGGTGGCGGCTGCGCCACGGGGGACTTTCGGGGGTGAGGAGGAACGGTGGAGTACAACCTTGCCGACCTGTTCGAGTCGGTCGTCGACGTGGTCCCGGACCGCGAGGCCCTGGTGTACGTGGACCACCCCGGGACCGGCGCCGAGCGCCGTCTGACCTACGCGCAGCTGGACGCGGCGGCGAACCGCATCGCCCACCACCTGCTGGACAGCGGACTGAAGGCCGGCGAGCACCTGGGCCTGCACCTCTACAACGGGATCGAGTACCTGCAGACCGTCCTGGCCTGCCTGAAGGCCCGCCTCGTCCCGGTGAACGTCAACTACCGGTACGTGGAGGAGGAGCTGGTCTACCTCTACAACGACGCCGACCTCTCCGCGCTCGTCTTCGAAGGCGAGTTCACCGCGCGGGTGGCGGCCGCCCTGCCGCAGACGCCGGGGCTGCGGCACCTGATCCGGGTCGGAGCGGCCCCCGAGGGCGCACCGGAGCCCTCGATCGCGCCGGTCGCGTACGCGGCCGCCGAAGCGGCGGGCTCCCCCGAACGCGGCTTCCCGCCCCGCTCCCCCGACGACCTCTTCATCATCTACACCGGCGGCACGACCGGCATGCCCAAGGGCGTCATGTGGCGGGCCGAGGACCTGTTCTTCGCGGGGCTGTTCGGCGGCGAGCCCTCGGGCGAGCCGGTGAAGCGGCCCGAGGAGCTGGCCGAGCGGGTCGCGGCGCGCGGCGCCGGGCTGACCTTCTTCCCCGCTCCCCCACTGATGCACGGCACCTCGACGCTGACCTCGTTCATCGCCTTCAACTACGGACAGCGGGTGGTGATCCACCGCAAGTACGCGCCCGAGGAAGTCCTCCGGACGATCGAGAAGGAGAAGGTGTCGAGCGTGTCGCTCGTGGGGGACGCGATGTTGCGGCCGCTCATCGACGCCCTGAACGGGCCGCTGAAGGGGACGGACCTGTCCTCGCTGTTCAGCGTCTCCTCATCGGGGGCGATCATGTCGGAGACGGTGCGGGCCGAGTTCCAGCGGCTCGTGCCGCATGTGATGCTGCTGAACAACTTCGGCTCCTCGGAGTCCGGATCGAACGGGCGGGCGACCGACGACGCGGGCCCGGAGAAGGGCTTCCGCCTCGCGGTCAACGACCGGACCCAGGTGGTGGACCCGGTGACCCACGAGCCCGTACCGGTGGGCGTACCGGGCCGTCTGGCGCAGCGCGGCCACGTCCCGCTCGGCTACTACAACGACCCGGTGAAGACCGCCGAGACCTTCTTCCGGAAGGGCGACGAGCGGTGGGTGCTGCTCGGCGACATGGCGACCGTCGACGAACAGGGCATCGTCACCGTGCTGGGGCGCGGCTCGCAGTGCATCAACACGGGCGGCGAGAAGGTCTACCCGGAGGAGGTCGAGCAGGCGCTGAAGTCCCATCCGGACGTGTACGACGCCCTGGTCGCCGGGGTGCCGGACGCGCGCTGGGGCAACCACGTCGCGGCGGTGGTCCAGATCCGGGACGGCGCGCCGGAGCCGACGCTGGACGAGATCCAGACCCACTGCCGCAGCCGGCTGGCGGGCTACAAGATCCCCCGCCAGCTGGTCGTCACGCCCGCGATCGAGCGCTCTCCCAGCGGCAAGGCGGACTACCGCTGGGCGAAGTCGGTGGCCACGGAGGCGGACGCGGCCGGCCGGCCTGATCGGCAGGACACTGCCTAGACAGGACACTCCCCTAGAGCTGGGAGCGCAGGTCGGCCGCGAGGGCGCGGGCCCAGGTGGCGAGCTCGTCACGGTCCGCGCCCCCGCCCAGTGCGCCGACCTGCTCGTCGGTCAGCTGTACGGGGCCGGGGTGCTCCAGCAGGTGGGCCGTCTCCGCCAGCAGCGCGTAGAGGCGCCGGGCGCCGGCGGCACTCAGGCGTACCGACACCGCGGGGTCGATGACGGACATCGCCGCCGCCTCCCTTCGCGAGGGGCATCTGCTTCGACCGTACGCCGACGCGCGGGCGGCCGCGCGCCCGTCGGTGTACGGGGGGCCGGCCCCGGCCGGGGCCGCCCGGCCAGGCCCGGGCGCTCAGGCGCCTTGGGACAGGAACCGCTCGACGCGGGCCGCGAACCACTCCGGGTCGTCCAGGAACGGGAAGTGCGCCGCGCCCGGCTGCACGTCGACCGCACCCCGCGGGAAGAGCTCCGCGAGCTGCGCGGCCAGGGCCGGGGGCGGGTTGCCGTCCAGCTCTCCGGCCAGCACCAGCACCTCGGCCGTGAGCCGCCGCAGTGCCTGGCGGGTGGCGGGCGGGTCGAAGGCTCCGGGGCCCGCGAAGGCCAGGGCCGCCTTCTGGTTTTGCTGCTGCTCGCCGGCCGCGTAGTTCGCCCGGGCCCGCTCGTCCCACCGCCCGTAGAAGACGGGAGCGGCCCGGTCCCAGTCGGCGTCGGCGTCCCCGCCCGCCAGGATCCGCTCGTAGGCCGCGATGGCAGTGTCGTACGGCTCGCTGCCCGCCCGCAGCCGGGCCGCGGCCAGCTTCTGCCCGGGCGTGGACGACAGGTCCACGGCCCAGGCGGTCGGGGTGACCAGGACCACCCGGCGCAGCCGCTCGGGGTGCCGGGCGGCGTACAGCTGGACGAGGTTGGCGCCGGCCGAGTGGGCCAGCAGGTCCATGCGCTCCAGACCCAGGTGGAGGCGGAGCGCCTCGACGTCGGCGACCTGGTGGTCGACCCGGTAGGTCCTTTCGTCCGCGGGGACCGCGGAGCCGCCGGTGCCGCGCAGGTCGAGCAGGACGAGCCGGCGCCGGTCGGCCAGGCCGCCGAGGTCGCCCAGGTAGGCGGAGGCGCGCATGGCCCCGCCGGGCAGGCACAGGAGCGGTTCGCCCTCCCCCCGGACGTGGTAGGCGAGTCGGGTTCCGTCGTACGTGGTGAACAGAGGCATGGGCCCGATCCCATCATGCGATCACTGGTTCGAGTCATTGATTTCGGCGCCGGGGTCCGGCAATCTACCGAATGATCGGTCGGTTGGCGGGGCTCGCTCACGATGAGGTGACGGCATGACGGCGTACGCAGGTTTCCACGACGACAGCGAGCGGCTGGGCCGCGACGAGCTGGCCGCCCTCCAGCTGAAGCGGCTGCGCGAGACGCTGCACCGCGCCTACGAGCGGGTCCCCTTCCACCGCCGGGCCTTCGACGAGGCGGGGGTGCACCCCGACGACTGCCGGTCCCTCGCCGATCTCGCGCTGTTCCCCTTCACGACGAAGACCGACCTGCGCGACCAGTACCCCTTCGGCATGTTCGCCGTCCCCCGCTCCGAGGTGCGCCGCATCCACGCCTCCAGCGGCACCACCGGCCGCCCCACCGTCGTCGGGTACACCGACGGGGATCTGGCCACCTGGGCCGATGTGGTCGCCCGGTCCATCCGGGCGGCCGGCGGCAGACCCGGCCAGATCGTCCACGTCGCGTACGGGTACGGCCTCTTCACCGGCGGCCTCGGCGCGCACTACGGGGCGGAGCGCCTCGGCTGCACGGTCGTCCCCGCCTCGGGCGGGATGACGGACCGCCAGGTCAGGCTGATCCAGGACTTCCGGCCGGAGGTCATCATGGTGACGCCCTCCTACATGCTCACCCTGCTGGACGAGATGGAGCGCCAGGGCATGGACCCGCGGACCACCTCCCTGCGGACGGGGATATTCGGTGCGGAGCCGTGGACGGAGGAGATGCGCCGGGAGATCGAGGAGCGGCTCGGCATCGACGCGGTGGACATCTACGGGCTGTCCGAGGTGATGGGCCCGGGCGTGGCGCAGGAATGCGTCGAGACCAAGGACGGCCTGCACATCTGGGAGGACCACTTCTACCCGGAGGTGGTCGATCCGGTCACCGGCGAGGTACTGCCGGAAGGCGAGCCGGGGGAGCTGGTGTTCACCTCGCTCACCAAGGAGGCCATGCCGGTCGTCCGCTACCGCACCCGGGACCTGACCCGGCTGCTGCCGGGTACCGCCCGGCCGGCCTTCCGGCGCATGGAGAAGGTGACCGGCCGCAGCGACGACATGATCATCGTGCGCGGGGTGAACCTCTACCCGACGCAGATCGAGGAGATCCTGCTGCGGACGGCCGGCCTGGCACCCCACTTCCAGCTGCGGCTGTCCCGCGAGGGCCGGATGGACGCCCTGACCGTACGGGTGGAAGCGCGCCGGGATGCGGATGCCGGGCGCAGGCGGGCCGCGGCCGCCGAGGTGGTGCGGGCGGTCAAGGAGGGCATCGGCGTCTCGGTCGCCGTCGAGGTCGTCGACCCGGAGACGCTGGAGCGCTCGGTGGGCAAGATCAAGCGGCTGGTGGATCTGCGGACGGCACAGTAGCGGACAGCGGGACACCTTCCGGGCGGACCCGCGAAACCACCCTTTCGGGCCCATTTCCCGGGTGGCGCCGCGGTTCGCCGCATGCCGCCGGGTAGGCCAGTTCCGTGACCTCGATGCTGCGCCGGATCCAAGCCCGGCTCCAGGCCTCCTCGGCCGGGCTGGCCTGGAGCCGGGGGCGCGAGATGGAGCTGATGCACCGGGCCATGGGATTCGCGGCGCTCGGGTTCCTGACCCTGGTGCCGCTGCTGGTGGTCGTGGCCGCCGCCGCACCGGGCAGCGGCTCCGGCTTCGGCCGCTGGCTCGGCCAGGCCCTCGGCGTGAGCGAGGCCTCGGCCGCCCGGGTCGAGATGCTGTTCGGCGCCGCCGACCTGGCGCTGGAGCGGACCACCGCCTTCGGTCTCGCCGCTCTCGCCGTCTTCGGCCTCACCTTCGGCTCGGCCGTCCAGACCGGCTACGAGAAGGTCTGGGACCTGCCGACCGCCCGGTGGCACACCATGTGGCGGCACGTCGTGTGGCTCGCCCTGCTGGTCTGCTACCTCGCGCTGCTCGTCGAGATCCCCGCACCCTCCGACGACGCCGTCGGCACCGCCCTCGGCACCACGGGCGACCTGCTCGGCACCTGCCTCTTCTTCTGGGGCTCCCAGCGCCTGCTGCTCGGCGGCCGGGTCCGCTGGCGTGCGCTGGTACCGGGGGCGGTGGCCACCAGCATCGGCCTGCTCGGGCTGCGGGTCTTCTCCCAGCTGGTGTTCTCCCCGCTGATCGCCTCGAACGCGGTCACGTACGGCCCGTTCGGAACCCTGCTGGTCGTCCAGTCCTGGCTGGTCGGCGTCGGCTTCGTGGTGTACGGCGGCGCGCTCGTCGGCCGCCTGATCCACGAACACCTCACCGTGCGTCGCCTGCGCCACACCGGCCTCCTCTCCGACCGGGACTGAGCCGGGGCGGACCGCCAGACCAGCCGCAGGCCGATGGACGGCACGGTGTCGCCCGGTGGCACCCGGCAGCACGCCTCAGGGCGGCCCACCCGTCCACCCGTCCACCCGTCCAGCCGTCCAGCCGTCCGGAGCGAAGGCCGGTCATGCCCGCGGGCAGCCGTGCACGCGGGCGGGCCGACACCCGCCGGAGGCTGCTTGTGGCGGGGTCGAGACCGCGGCTCGGATACCAAACGAGATGTTGACAGACCGTCAACGCGCCTGCATGAGTGTGGGGGCACGCACGCACCAGCTGCTCCAGGAGCAACCCGCCCGCGTGCCACGCCACTTGGGAGGCAACCTTGCCATTCCGCACCCGCCCGCTCCTCCGCCGCGCCGCCCTCACCGGCGCCGCCCTGCTCGCCGCCGCGGCCGCCGTACCGCAGGCCGCCGCGGCCGACGCCGCCGGCGCCGGGGACCGCGGGCCGTCCCGCGGCGGCCTGTCCGCCGTGATCCGCTACACCGAGTACGGCATACCCCACATAGTGGCCAAGGACTACGCGAACCTCGGCTTCGGCACCGGCTGGGCCCAGGCCGCCGACCAGGTGTGCGTCCTGGCCGACGGGTTCGTCACCGTCGCCGGTGAGCGCTCGCGCTGGTTCGGCGCCGACGCGGTGCCCGACGGGTCCCTCTCCTCCGCCGCCAAGAACCTCTCCAGCGACCTGTACTTCACGGGCGTCCGCCAGTCCGGCACCGTCGAGAAGCTGCTCGCCACCCCCGCCCCGGCCGGCCCCGGCACGGACCTGAAGGAGCTGATGCGCGGCTGGGCAGCCGGATACAACGCCTGGCTCGCCCAGAACAAGATCACCGATCCCGCCTGCAAGGGCGCCGCCTGGGTCCGCCCCGTCACCGCCCTCGACGTGGCCTCCCGCGGCTTCGCGATCTCGGTGCTCGGCGGCCAGGGCCGCGGCATCGACGGGATAACCGCAGCGCAGCCGCCCGGCACCGGAGCCCGTACGACGGCGACAGCGCCCGACGCGGCGGGGATCGATCCGGCGGCCGCCGCCGAGGCCGCGCGGGCCTTCTTCGACACCGGCCGCTACGACATGGGCTCCAACGCGGTGGCCTTCGCCGGGTCCACCACCGCGAGCGGCCGCGGCCTGCTCCTCGGGAACCCGCACTACCCCTGGCAGGGCGGTCGCCGGTTCTGGCAGTCGCAGCAGACGATACCCGGCGAGCTGAACGTCTCGGGCGGCTCCCTGCTCGGCACCGCCGTGGTGAACATCGGCTTCAACGAGAAGGTCGCCTGGAGCCACACGGTCGCCACCGGCACGCCCGTCAACCTGCACCAGCTCACCCTGGACCCGACCGACCCGACCACCTACCTGGTCGACGGGAAGCCGGAACGGATGGCCGAACGGCAGGTCACCGTCCAGGTGGCGGGCGGCCGGCGCGTCACCCGCACCCAGTGGTGGACCCGCTACGGCCCGGTCATCACCGGCCTCGGCCCCGGTCTGCCGCTGCCCTGGAGCACGGCCACCGCCTACGCCCTGAACGACCCGAACGCGGCGAACCTGCGCGGCTTCGACACCGCCCTCGCCCTGGGCAAGGCCCGTTCGGTCGCCGGGATCCAGGACGCCCTCAGGCGTACCCAGGGCCTGCCCTGGGTCAACACGATCGCCGCGGACTCCGCGGGCGCCACCCTGTTCACCCAGTCCCAGGTGCTCCCCCGGATCACCGACGAGCTCGCCGCCCGCTGCTCCACCCCGCTCGGACGGGCCACGTACCCGGCGTCGGGGCTCGCCGTCCTCGACGGCGCGCGCGGCGACTGCGCGATCGGCTCGGACCCCGACGCGGTGCAGCCGGGCGTCTTCGGCCCCGGGAAGGCACCGACCCTGCGCGACGCCCCGTACGCCGAGAACTCCAACGACAGCGCCTGGCTGGCCAACGCGGACCGGCCGCTGACCGGCTACGAGCGGATCTGGGGCACCCTCGGCACACCGCGGTCGCTGCGCACGCGCGGAGCGGTCGAGGACGTGGCGGCGATGGCCGCGCGGGGCCGGCTGACCGTCGCCGACCTGCAGGCGCAGCAGTTCGCCAACCGCGTCCCGGCCGGTGACCTGGCGGCGCCCGACGCGGCCAAGGCCTGCGCCGCGCTGCCCGGCGGCACGGCGACGGCGAGCGACGGCAGGACGGTGGACGTCACGGCGGCCTGCGCCGTGCTGGCCGGCTGGGACCGCACGGCCGACACCGGCAGCCGGGGCGCGCTCCTCTTCGACCGCTTCTGGCGCAGGGTCACGGCGGGCACGGCAGCCAAGGACCTGTGGCTGGTGCCGTTCTCGGCCGCCGACCCCGTCCGCACGCCGCGTGCGCTCAACCCGGCCGCGCCCGGGATCGGCCGGGCCCTCGCGGACACGGTCTCCGAACTGGCGGCGGCGGGCATCGCACTGGACGCCCCGCTGGGCGCGCACCAGTTCGTGGTGCGCGGCGGGCAGCGGCTGCCGGTGTCGGGCGGCACCGAGGCGCTGGGCGTCTGGAACAAGATCGAGGCGCCGTGGGACGCGGCCGCCGGAGGCTACCCGGAGGTCGTGCACGGCTCCAGCCACATCCAGGCGGTCGGCTGGGACGGCGGCCACTGCCCGGTGGCGCGCACGTTGCTGACGTACGGCCAGTCCTCGAACCCCCTCTCGCCCCACTCCGCCGATCAGACCCGGCTGCTGTCCGGGGAGCGGTGGGTGACCTCGCGGTTCTGCGAGCGGGACGTCCTCGCCTCACCGCAGCTGAAGGTGGTGTGGCCGCGCGAGCGTCGCTGAACCGGGGCCGGCGCGGTCCCCTCGTACAGGACCGCGCCGGGACCGAACCGGCACCGCACCGGCGGGGCGACTCGCGGACTCACGGACTCACGGACTCACGGGCTGACGGCGAGGAACAGGTACGCGGACAGCAGGACGAGGTGGACGCCGCCCTGGAGGAGGGTGGCCCGGCCCGGGACGATGGTGAGCGCGCTGACCACGACGGTCAGCGCGAGCAGCACCGTGTGGATCGGCCCGAGGCCGAGCAGCAGCGGCCCGGAGAGCCAGACCGAGGCCAGTGCGATGGCCGGGATGGTCAGGCCGATGCTCGCGATGGAAGAGCCGTAGGCCAGGTTGAGGCTGGTCTGGACCCGGTCCCGGCGGGCCGCCCGGACGGCGGCCAGGGTCTCCGGGGCCAGCACGAGCAGGGCGATGATCACACCGACGACGGCCTGGGGCAGGCCCGCGCGGGCGACGCCCGCCTCGATGGTCGGGGACACGGCCTTGGCGTTGCCCACCACGGCGACGAGGGCGGCCAG
Organism: Streptomyces sp. NPDC043680; assembly: GCF_056436685.1. NCBI lineage: Bacteria > Bacillati > Actinomycetota > Actinomycetes > Kitasatosporales > Streptomycetaceae > Streptomyces > Streptomyces sp. NPDC043680. Next base: position 253,378 of record NZ_JBWKCE010000009.1, read on the forward strand.
CAGCAGGCCGAGGCTGACCAGGGTGGCGCGGGAGCTGGGCGGATCGGCGTGGTCACCGTCACCGGAGGCGGCGGACACCTCGCTGCCCACCGGCAGGAAGTAGTCCCGGTGCCGGACCGTCTGGACGGCGACGAACAGGCCGTACAGGGCGAGCGAGGCGACGGCGGCGAAGGTCAGCTGGGCCGGCGAGAACTCGGGGCCGGGCTTGGTGGTGGTGAAGGTCGGCAGGACGAGGCTGAGGACGGCCAGGGTCGCAACGGTCGCCAGGGCCGCACCGGAGCCCTCGGCGTTGAAGACGGCGACCCGGTTGCGCAGCGCGCCCACGAGCAGGGACAGGCCGACGATGCCGTTGCAGGTGATCATGACGGCGGCGAAGACCGTGTCCCGGGCGAGGGAGGCGGTCTTGCCTCCGCCGTCCGCCATCAGGGTGACGATGAGGGCCACTTCGATGACGGTGACGGCCACGGCGAGGACGAGGGAGCCGAAGGGCTCGCCCACCCGGTGGGCGACGACCTCGGCATGGTGGACGGCCGCCAGGACGGCCCCCGCCAGGCACAGCGCGACGAGCGCCACCGCGGGCCCGGGCAGCTCGCGTCCCCAGCTGAGGACGAGGGCGACCAGCGCCAGCACGGGGACCGCCACGGTCCAGTCGGACAAGGGGAATCTGCGGGTAGCCGTACTCATATCGGCCAACTTGCCAGATTCGTCCCCCCGGTGCGGCGCAGGGCCCCCGACGCACTGCTGCGGCCCTTCTCACGGCTCCCGGGCGGCCCGCGGCCCTGTGCGGCTGCGCCCTGCGCTCACATCGCGCGTTCGCGTCCCTCCCAGTACGGGTCGCGCAGTCGACGCTTGTACAGCTTCCCGTTGGGATCGCGGGGCATCGTCTCGATGAAGTCGACCGATTTCGGGCGTTTGAACCCGGCCAATTGCCGCTCACAGTGGTGCAGGATCTCGGCTGCGAGCGCGTCCCCCGCCTCGAAGCCCTCGGCCGGTTCGATGACGGCCTTGACCTCCTCGCCCCAGTCGGCGTGCGGTATCCCGAAGGCGGCGGCGTCGGCGACCGCCGGGTGGGTGAGCAGAGCGGATTCGATCTCGGCGGGGTAGATGTTCACGCCGCCCGAGATGATCATGTCGATCTTGCGGTCGCGGAGGAAGAGGTAACCCTCTTCGTCCAGCAGACCCAGGTCTCCCACGGTGAAGAAGTCGCCGATGCGGTTCTTCCGCGTCTTGTCCTCGTCCTTGTGGTAGCTGAAGCCGCCGGTGTTCATCTTCAGGTAGACGGTGCCGAGTTCGCCGGGCGGCAGCCGGTTGCCGTCGTCGTCGAAGACCGCCAGTTCGCTGATCGGCCAGGCCTTGCCGACCGTACCGGGCTTCTTCAGCCAGTCCTCCGCGGTGGCGAACGCGCCGCCGCCCTCGCTGGCCGCGTAGTACTCCTCGACGCAGGTGCCCCACCAGTCGATCATCGCCCGCTTGACGTGTTCGGGGCAGGGCGCGGCCCCGTGGATCGCGTGGCGCATGGAGGAGACGTCGTACGCGTCCTTCGTCTCCTGCGGGAGCGCGAGCAGCCGGTGGAACTGGGTCGGGACCATGTGCGTGTGCGTGCAGGCGCGGGTGTCGATGAGCCGCAGCATCTCCTGCGGGGTCCACCGGTCCATCACGACGAGCGGGTGCCCGATGTGCAGGGCGGCGCCCGCGAATTGGAGGACCGCGGTGTGGTAGAGCGGCGAGCACACGAGGTGGACGTTCCCGTCGAAGGGCCGGATGCCGAAGATCCCGAGGAAACCGCCGAGGTACGTCTCTTCCGGCAGCTTGCCGGGCAGCGGGCGGCGGATTCCGCGGGGGCGGCCCGTGGTGCCCGAGGTGTAGTTCATGACCCAGCCGAGGGTGCGGTGTTCCGGGGGCGCGGCGGGCTGCCCGTCGAGCAGTTCCGCGTACGGGCGGAAACCGGCCACCGCCCCGACCGCGTACCGGTGGCTCGCGGGCAGGCGCGCCTCGTCGGCGGCTGCGGCCGCCGCGCCGGCGAACCGCTCGTGGGCGATGAGGACCTTGGCCCCGGAGTCGGAGACGATCCAGGCGATCTCCGGGCCGACGAGGTGGTGGTTGACCGGTACGAGGTAGAAGCCGGCCTGGGAGGCGGCCAGGTAGGCGGTGAAGAACTCGACGCCGTTGGGCAGGACGACGGCGAAGGCGTCGCCCCGCTCCAGGCCCGCGGCGCGCAGGCCGTGGACGAGCTGGTTGACGGCCGCGTGGAGGCGGCCGGCGCTCCATTCCTCACCCTCCGGGGTGAGGAGTACGGTGCGTTCGGGGTCGGCGGTGGCCTGGGCCCAGAATCCGTTGGGGCGGCCCGTCGTCTGCTCGCTCGTCTGCATGCTCATCTGCACGCTCCTCAGGCTCGGCCGGCGATGCGGTTGATGCGGTCGATGGCGCGCTCGAAGCCGCGGGTGAGGTCGTCGAAGACGGCCTGGACGCTGCGTTCGGTGTTCATCCGGCCGACGACCTGGCCGACGGGCGTACCCAGCAGCGGCGTGACCTCGTACTTCTGGATGCGTGAGACGGCCTCGGCGACCAGCAGGCCCTGCAGCGGCATGGGGAGGGCGCCGGGGCCGGCCGGGTCGTCCCAGGCGTCGGTCCATTCGGTGCGGAGCTGGCGTGCGGGCTTGCCGGTGAGGGCGCGGGAGCGGACGGTGTCGCCGGAACCGGCCGCGAGCAGCTTCTCGGTGAGGGCGCGGGAGTGCAGGTCGGCCTCGGTGGTGGTGAGCCAGAGGGAACCGAGCCAGACGCCCTGGGCGCCGAGGGCGAGCCCGGCGGCGATCTGCTCGCCGCTGCCGATGCCTCCGGCGGCGAGGACGGGGAGCGGGGCGACGGCCTCGGCGATCTCGGGCACGAGGACCATGGTGGCGATGTCGCCGGTGTGGCCGCCGGCCTCGTAGCCCTGGGCGACGACGATGTCGATGCCGGCCTCGGCGTGGCGGCGGGCGTGCTTGGCGCTTCCGGCGAGGGCGGCGACGAGGACCCCGTGGCCGTGGGCGCGCGCGATGACGTCGGCGGGCGGGGAACCGAGGGCGTTCGCCAGGAGTTTGACGGGGTAGTCGAAGGCGACGTCGAGCTGGTTGCGGGCGACCTGCTCCATCCAGCCGGTGATCCGCCAGCCGGAGGCCTCCCCCTCGGCGAGCTCGGGGACGTGGTGCTTGGCGAGGGTGTCGCGGACGAAAGCGCGGTGGCCGGCCGGGATCATCGCCTCGATGTCGGCTTCGCCGATGCCGTCCACGGCCTTCTTGGCCGGCATGACGACATCGAGGCCGTAGGGCTTGCCGTCCGTGTTGTCCTGCATCCAGTCGAGGTCGCGCCGCAGGTCGTCGGGGGCGGTGTAGCGGACCGCGCCGAGCACGCCGAATCCGCCCGCGCGGGTGATGGCCGCCGCGACCGCCGGGAAGGGCGTGAAGCCGAAGATGGCGTGCTCGACCCCGAGTTTCTTGCTCAGCTCCGTCTCCATGGGCGGCAGCATGCCGCAGGGCGGCGGCCGAGGGAAGAGATTTTCTGATGCTGCGTCAGATTCTTTACGGGCCCGTCGGTGCGGAGCGCGCCGCCCGGCCGGGCAGATACTTCGAGAGGCCGATACGGCGGACAGGAGGCCGGCGATGGAGGAGCACTCGGGGGACGGCGGCGCGCAGGCGCCGAAGGCGCGACCGGGCCGGCGCAAGGCCCCCTCCACCCCGGCCTCGGCCGCACCGGAGGCTGCGCCCGGGAACGGCGGCACGGAACACCCCACCGCCGGCACGGCCGCACCACGCCCGCCCGCGGACCAGGACCGCCGGTCAGGCGGCGACGGCCCCGAAACCGCCACACCGGGAGGGAAGGCCCACGCCGAACACCGGGCGGGCGGCGATGCGCCGGGAGCGGACGCGGGCACCGACCACCCCGCTCCCGGCCGCACCACACCGCGCACGCATGCAGAGCAGGACCGCCGGTCAGGCGGCGACGGCCCCGAAACCGCCACACCGGCAGGGAAGGCCCACGCCGAACACCGGGCGGGCGGCGATGCGCCGGGAGCGGACGCGGGCACCGACCACCCCGCTCCCGCCCGCACCACACCGCGTACGCATGCAGAGCAGGACCGCCGGTCAGGCGGCGACGGCCGCGGCAGCGGCACGGCAGGACGGAAGGGCCACGCCGAACACCCATCTCCCGCGGGCGGGGTCGCGGCGGGGCCGGTGGGCGGGGTCGAGCGCCGAGTGCACCACCACGCCACAAGCAGCGCCGACGAGCCGGGCGCCAGCGGCAGCAGCGGGAACGGGGCCGGGAACTGGACCCGGGCCGGGAACGCGAATGGCACCGGGACCGCGGCTGGGGCTGGGGCCGAGAGCGGGACCGACACCGGGGGCGGGGTGAGTAGGCGGAGGCTGGGGGTCGGGGTGTTGGCGTTGGGCGGGGTGCTGCTGTTGCAGGCCGCCGTGCCCGGGGGCGCCGGAGCCGCCGGGAACCCCGCTGAGCGGCGCGCCTTGCAAGGGCTGCGGCTGCGGTACGGCTCCGCCCGGCAGGCCGGGCTGCTGGAGAAGCACCTGGACGGCGTCGTCGACGAGGCCCGCCGCTTCCTCGGCCCCTCCCCCGAACACCCCTACTACGCGGGGGCCGTGGTCCTGGCCGGCCGGGGCCGCACCGTCGCCCTGCACCGCGCCGTGGGAGAGGCCGTCCGGTACGCGGACTACGACGGACGCACCGACCGGGTGCGCGAGTTCCCCGCGGCGGAGCGGATCGCCATGGCCGAGGACACCGTCTTCGACCTGGCCTCCCTCACCAAACTGTTCACCTCGCTGCTCGCCGTGCAGCTGATGGAGCGCGGACAGCTGGAACTGGAGGCTCCGGTCGAGCGGTACCTGCCGGAGTTCACCGGCGGCGGGAAGGAGCTGATCACGGCTCGGCAGCTGCTCACGCACACCTCGGGCCTGCGCTCCTGGGCTCCCTTCTACCAGCAGCCCACGCGCGAGGAACGGTTGCGGCTGCTGTGGTCCGTGCGCCCGCAGGACACCCCCGGGACGGTGTACCGCTACTCCGACCTCAACCTCATCGCGTTGCAACTGCTCGTGGAACGGATCACCAGTCACCCTCTGGATGCCCTGCTCCACGACGAGATCACCGCTCCACTCGGGATGCACCGCACTCGCTACAACCCGCCGCTCTCCTGGCGCCGGGTCACCGCCGCCACCGAGGTGCAACGGCCGCCCTGGTCCGGCCTGGACCGCGGGCTGGTGTGGGGCGAGGTCCACGACGAGAACGCGTACGCCCTCGGCGGCGTCGCCGGCCACGCCGGCATCTTCGGCACGGCCTGGGACCTGGCCATCCTGGCCCGCACCCTCCTCGACGGCGGCGTCTACGCCGGCAAGCGCATCCTGCGCCCCGCCTCCGTCGAGCTGCTCTTCACCGACTACAACACCGCCTTCCCCGGCGACGACCACGGCCTCGGATTCGAGCTCTACCAGCACTGGTACATGGGCGCCATGGCCACCCCGCACTCCGCCGGCCACACCGGTTTCACCGGCACCTCCCTGGTCCTGGACCCGTCCACCGACTCCTTCCTGATCCTGCTCGGCAACTCCGTCCACCCCGTGCGCACCTGGCGGGCCGGCAGCGCACCGCGCGTCGCCGTCGGCAACCGCTTCGCCCGCGCCGTCCCGGTCCGGACGAGGCACGGGGGGCCTGCCTGGTTCTCCGGCATGGAGACCGGCGGCTGCGGCACCCTCACCCTGCCGCCGCTCACCCCGGCCACGGCCGCCGCCCGGCTGCGCTGCGCCGTCTGGTGGGACACCGTGCCCGGCGAAGGCGCCTTCCACCTGGAGGCCTCCGCCGACGGGCGGACCTGGCAGCCCCTGCCGTTCAGCACCCGGCGGACCACGGGCGGCTCCCCCGAACAGTGGCCCCAGGGCTGCGCGGGCGGCTGGTCCGGCCGCATCTGGCACCGCCTGGAAGCGCCGCTCTCCGCATGGGCGGGCCGGGAGGTCCGGCTCCGCTTCCGGCACACCGCGACCGGCCGGTACGTGGGCCGCGGCGTGTACGTGGACGTCGTGCGCGTGTCGGAGCCGGCGCGCCTCCTCTTCGCGGAGGACCGCCCCGCCGACGCGGCCCGTATCGAGGCCGTCGGCTGGACCAGGTCGGCGGACTGACCGCAACCAGCGCCCTCGCCACCGGGCCCCTCGGCGCGGACCGGACGGAGCCCCGCCCCGGCGGGCTGCCTGCGAGCAGCGCCCCCGCCCCGCCGGGCGACGACGGCCCCTACTGGCGGACCAGGCAGAAGGGGTGGCCTGCCGGGTCCGCATAGACCCGCCAGCCGCGGCCCTCCGAGGCCGCGTCGAGCACCGTCGCCCCGTGGCCCAGCACCTCCTCCTGCGCCCGGTCCAGGTCCGGGACGCCGAAGTCCAGGTGGAACTGCTGCGGGTGGGCGGGATCCGGCCAGCGCGGCGGCCGGTGGTCGGCCACCCGCTGGAAGGCCAGGACGAGCCCGGACGGCGTGTGCAGCGTCGCCCAGTCCTCGTCGAGCGACCAGCGCGGATCGGGCCGGTTGACGGTTCCGCCCAGCACCGCCTCGTAGAAGGCGGCGAGTCTCAGCGGATCGGGACAGTCCAGTACCACGCACTGCAGGTCGGCGATCATGCCGGGATTCTAGGCCGGGCCGGGCAGGCGTGCGGACGGGCAGCCCACGGCATAAAAGCGTGCCCGGCGGTGTTGGCCACTCGTTGGCGACTTCGTTGACCGTTCAACACGAAGGCAGGCAGGTCCTATGACCGACATCGACTGGGACAACCCGAGCGACCCCAAGGGCGGCTGGCAGCTGGACCACGTCCGGCAGTACACCCGTACCAACGGAGCGGAGGGCCACCACTGGCGGGGAACCCAGACCCTGCTGCTCACCACCATCGGCCGGGTCTCGGGCAAGCCCGTGCGCACCCCGCTCATCTACGGTGAGGAAGAGGGCCGCTACTTCCTCGTCGCGTCCAAGGGCGGCGCCCCCGAGCACCCGCTGTGGTACCGCAATCTGACCGCCCGCCCCGACGTCCGCATCCAGGTCGGCCCGAAGACCCTCCAGGGCACGGCCCGTACGGCCACCCCCGAGGAGCGCGCCCGGTACTGGCCGCTGATGCTGCGGCACTGGCCCTCGTACGACGAGTACCAGGCCAAGACCGACCGGGAGATCCCGCTCGTCGTCATCGAACCCGTCCTCACCTGACCGGGCGCGGGCGGGCGCGGGGCGGCAGGCGGATCGGTCAGTGCCCCAGCACGGCCATCGCCGCGTTGTGGCCGGGGACCCCGCTGACACCGCCACCGCGCACGGCGCCCGCGCCGCACAGCAGGACGTTGGCGTAGCGGGTCTCCACGCCCCACCGGCCGCCGGCCCCCGGCTCCTCCCCCGCGTACGGCCACGACAGGTCCCGGTGGAAGATGTGGCCGCCGGGCAGGCGCAGTTCACGCTCCAGGTCGAGCGGGGTCTTGGCTTCGATGCACGGCCGGCCGTCGGCGTCGAAGGCCAGGCAGTCGGTGATCGGCTCGGCCAGGTGCGCGTCGAGCTGGGCAAGGGTGGCGGTCAGCAGCACCTCGCGCGCCACCGTGTTGCCGCCGTGCCCCTTCTCGAAGAGCCGGGCCGGAGTGTGCAGGCCGAAGAGGGTGAGCGTCTGGTAGCCCTGCTCCACCAGCTCCGCCCCGAGGATCGAGGGGTCCGTCAGCGAGTGGCAGTAGATCTCCGAGGGCGGTACGGAGGGCAGCTCCCCGGCCGCCGCCTCGGCGTAGGCCCGCGCCAACTCGGCGTAGCCCTCGGCGATGTGGAAGGTGCCGCCGAAGGCCTCGCGCGGGTCCACGGAGGTGTCCCGCAGCCGAGGCAGCCTGCGCAGCAGCATGTTGACCTTCAGCTGCGACCCCTCGGGCCGCTCAGAGGCGGGTACCGGCCCCCCCTCGCCGAGGAGTTCGGCCAACGCCCGGGGTGAGGCGTTGACCAGCACGGTCCGCGCGACGACCCGCCCCTCGCCGGTCGCCGTACGGAAGGTGACCTCGGCCGGCGCCCTGCCGTCGGTGTCGATCCGGAGCACCTCGTGCCCGGTGGCGATCCGCGCCCCGGCCTGCCGCGCGGCGGCCGCCAGCGCGTCGGTGAGGGCGCCCATCCCGCCGACGGGGACGTTCCAGTCGCCGGTGCCGCCGCCGATGACGTGGTAGAGGAAGCAGCGGTTCTGCACGAGGGAGGGGTCGTGCGCATCCGCGAAGGTGCCGATCAGCCCGTCCGTGAGCACCACGCCCCGCACCAGGTCGTCGGCGAAGTACTTCTCGACCGCCTGCCCGAGGGGTTCCTCGAACAGCATCCGCCAGGCGGCGTCGTCGTCGATCCGGGCGCGGAGCCCGTCCCGCGTGGGCAGTGGCTCGGTCAGGGTCGGGAACACCTTTTCGGCGACGCGGCCCGTCACCCCGTAGAAGGCGCGCCAGCTGTCGTACTCACGGTCCGAGCCGGTGAGCCGCGCGAAGGATTCCCGGGTCCGTGCCTCGTCGCCGCCGACGAGCAGCCCGCCGGGCCGGCCGCCGCGTTGGACGGGGGTGTAGGAGGAGACGGTGCGCCGCCGGACCGCGAACCGCAGGCCCAGGTCGCGCACGATCTTCGCGGGCAGCAGGGAGACCAGGTAGGAGTACCGCGAGAGCCGGGCGTCCACCCCGACGAAGGGGCGGGTGGAGACCGCGGCGCCGCCGGTGGTGGCCAGCCGCTCCAGGATCAGTACCGAGCGGCCCGCCCGGGCCAGGTACGCGGCGGCCACCAGGCCGTTGTGTCCTCCGCCCACGATCACGTCGTCGTAGACGGCGTCGTCGTACACCGCGTCGTCGTACGCGGCGCCCTCGTACGCGGTGTCGTCCTGCGCGGCGCCTTGGCCGCGTACCGCATCGTCCCGCACCGTGGCCTGCCCGAGTCCCCGCGAGGTCGTCATGGCTCTTGGTAGCACACCTGGCCGAGCCGCTCCAGGCAGTACACCTCGTCGGCGTGGGCGGCGACGGTGTCGGGGTGCTCGTCGCCGAGGGACCGCTCCCGGATCCCGGCGAGCTCCCGGTACACGGGCAGGGCCTCGTCCCACCGGCCCAGCCGGCCGAGCCCGGCGGCGAGTTCGCGGCGGCTGACGAGGGTGTCGGGGTGTTCGGCGCCGAGCACGCCGGCCCGGGCCGCGCCCACCTCCCGGGCCTCCTGCACCGCTTCCTCCCAGCGCTCCAGGCGGCCCAGGTTGACGCCGAGGACGTGCCGGGCGCGAAGCGTCTCGGGGTCGTGCGCCCCGTACGCGCGGGTGCGGTCGCGGACCAGGCCCCGGAACAGGTCCAGGGCCTGGGCGGCGCGGCCGGTGCGGCCGAGCGCGATGCCCACCTCGTAGCGGGCGGCGAGGGTGTCGGGATGGTCGCGGCCGAGAACCCGTTCGCGGACGGCGGCGACCTCGGCGAATCCCTCCAGGGCCTCTTCCCAGCGCTCCAGGCGGCCCAGCGCGTACGCCGCCTCGTAGCGGGTCAGCAGCGTGTCCGGGTGCTCGTCGCCCAGCACGGCCGCCCGGTCGGCGGCGACCCCGGCGGCGGTGCGGTGGGCCTCCTCGAACCGGCCGAGGGCGCCGAGCGCGCAGGCCAGGTTGTGCCGGCAGCGCAGCGTGTCGGGGTGCAGCGGGCCCATGCTCCGCTCGCGGGCGACGAGCACCGCCCGGTAGACCTCGTGGGCCTCCTGGTGCCGACCGAGCCGCCCCAGTTCGTACGCCGCCTCCTGGCGCGCGGCCAGGGTGTCGGGGTGGTCGGCGCCGAGCAGGCGGGTGCGGCCCGCGGCGACCGCTTCGTACGCGGCCAGCGCCTCGTCGGGGCGGCCGGCCCGGCTCAGGGCGAAGGCACGGGTGTGCCCTGCGGTGAGCTCCTCGGGGCGGGCACCCGCCCCGGCTGCCGGGGCCGCGGCGCCTTCCGCGCCTTCGCGGGAGCCTGCGCCGCCCGGGCCGCCGGGGCCGGGCGTACGGGCGATGCCGTACGGCGCGGTCAGCCGCGGGTCCTCGGCGGCGGCGGGCCGCACGATCCGGTGGGACCCGCTGGGCCGCGCGGCGGTCCAGGAGCCGGTGAGGACGGCCCATTCGCCGCTGGCGGGGCGGGCGTCGATCCCGGCCTTGCGGCCCGCGGTCATCCCCCGGGCCCACGCGGGCAGGGCAGGCTGCGCCCCGAGCGGCCCGCCGGGACCGAGCCGCGCCTCGACCAGGCGCCGGTGCAGGTGGCGGGCGTCGCCGGGGCGGTCCTCGGGGCGCTTGGCCAGCAGCTCCAGGACGACCTGCTCGACGTACTCGGGCAGCTCGGGGCGGTGCTCGCGGAGCGGCACCGGCGCGGTGTCGCGGTGTCCGACGAGCACCGACCAGGAGTCGCCGAGGTCGAAGGGCGGGGCGCCGGTGGCGATCTCGTACAGCACACAGCCGAGGGAGTACAGGTCGCTGCGGTGGTCGACCTCGCCGCCCGCGATCTGCTCGGGCGACATGTAGTGCGGGGTGCCCATGGCCATGCCGCCGCCGGTCAGCTTGGCGGTGAAGCCGATGTCGTGGGCGAGGCGGGCGATGCCGAAGTCGCAGATCTTCACCGTGCCGTCGGTGAGCCGCATGATGTTGGCGGGCTTGAGGTCGCGGTGGACCACGCCCTGGTCGTGGGTGTAGCCGAGGGCGGCGGCCAGCTGCTCCGCGATGTCGACGACCACGTCCACGGGGAGCGGTCGGGCCTCGTTGTCCTCCAGGAGCTGGCTGAGGTTGCGGCCGTCCAGGAGCTCCATGACCAGGTACAGCGGGCCGCCCGCGGCGCTGTCGTCGCCGAAGTCGTGGACGACGGTGACACCCCGGTGCTGGAGGGACGCGGCGACGCGCGCCTCACGGCGGAACCGTTCGCGCAGGACCTGGGTGAAGTGGTTGTCCTGCTCGGAGCCGAGCGGCTTGAGGCATTTGACGGCGACCTGCCGGCCGAGCGACTCGTCCCGGGCACGCCACACTTCGCCCATGCCGCCGCGACCGATCAGATCGAGCGACCGGTACCGGCCCTGGATCAGTCTGGACTCCGCCATGTCTTAAAGCCGCCCCCGTTGTCGTGCTACGTCCTACGCCCTCCCCGGCCGGTCCAGTATGGCCGCTGGTGTATGCAGTGTGTACGGCGAGGGGCGGCTCCCGGGACCCATGCGCTGCATCGCCTTCAAGATGTGACCTGGGGGCAGCTGCCAGCGCAGACCAGCGGGAATGCTGCGCAGCAGGGTACCGGTAAGGCGCAGGTTCCTGGTGACGGTGTCCGGGGGCGGTGCGGGTCTGCCGTACAGCCGGTGCGCGTGCGCGGGGAGGGAGCCGTACGCGAGGGCGGCGACGGGGCGCCACAGCAGGTTTCGGCCAGCGAGAAGGGCGGGGTGGACGGGCGGACTGCGCAGGAACTCGTCCACGGCGCGGGCGTCGGGACCCGCGGCGAGCACGGGCCGGACCGTGTCGAAGTACGCGGCGAGGGCCGCCGTGTCCGCCGGTACCTGCGCGGGGTCGAGGCCGACGAGGCGGGCGTTGACCCGGTTCTCGTCGACGTAGCGGTCGGCCTGGGCGGCCGTGAGGGCCACGCCAGAGCGGCGCAGGACGTGCAGGAAGCTGTCGATCTGGGCGCAGTGCACCCAGAGCAGCAGCTCGGGATCATCGACGGGAAACCGCTCACCGGTGGCCGGGTCGGTCGCGGACAGCGTGCTGTGGATCCGGCGGACGCGGGCACCGGCGCGCTCGGCTTCCTCGGTGGTCCCGTAGGTGATGGTCCCGACGAAATCGGCCGTCCGCAGGAGCCGCCCCCAGGCGTCGTTGCGGAAGTCCGAATTCTCCATGACACCGCGGACCGCGCGCGGATGCAGCGCCTGGAGGTACAGCGCCCGGACACCCGCGATCCACATGACCGGGTCGCCGTGGCACTGCCAGGCGACGGACCCGGGCCCGTACAGACCGGGGTCGGCTCCGCCCTTCGCCCCACCCTTCGCTTCGCCCGCCGCTTCGGTCATCGCATCGCCCCTTCCCTCCCGCACTGCGCGGATATCGGTGGAACGCGTGTTTCGGTGGAACGCGTGCCAGCGTCCCACCGGTTCCCGGACGGCGCCAGTGGCGGGGCGCAGGGGTGGCGGGCCGGACGGAGACTGGAAGGGCGAGGAAGGGAGGCCGCCATGCGCAACCCGATGCCCACCCGGATCGGCCAGGCACTGCCCACCGAATACCGCGGACGGCTGATGGAGCACGCCAGCGAGGTGAATTTCCCCGAGGGCACCCGGCTCTTCAACGAGGGCGGCCGGGCCGACCGCTTCTGGATCGTCCGCTCGGGCGTGGTCACCCTGGACCTGCACGTTCCCGGGAAGCAGCCGGCGGTGATCGAGAACCTCGGCCCGGGTGAGCTGGTCGGCTGGTCGTGGATGTTCCGGCCGCACCAGTGGCACTTGGGCGCGGAGGCGACGACCCCGCTGCGCACCCACGAATTCGACGCGGAGGCCGTACGGGAGCTGATGGACGGCGACCCCGCCTTCAGGGCGGCGGTCGCCACCTGGGTGGGGCAGGTCCTCGCCCACAGGCTGCAAGCGGCCCGGGAGCGACTGCTCGACCTGTACGCCCCGTACGGCAGCGGTAGCGGCCGGTGAGCCGGCGGCCGGGTCAGGCGGGGGTCGTGAGGGAGCCGGGCCAGTCGTCGGTGTGCCACTGCCGGCCCGCGCCCTCGCCCCGGTGGTGGGCCGACAGCGCGGCGGGCAGGTCCCCGTGGACGGGCACGGCCGGTCCCGTCGCCCCGGGCACCGGCGGACCGTCCGCGGGCGCCCGTGCCCCCGCCCGCATGCCGGACGCCCCTCGGAAAACCGGGGCCCGGAGCGGCTCCTCCACGCCGGCGCCGGCCAGGCCAGAGGATCAGGGGGACGGCGGCGCGGCCGGGGCCATCAGTCGGCGCAGCAGCGGGACGAGCGGCCGTTCCACCAGGCGGTGCAGCAGCCACGCGATCAGCACCGCGCCCGCGACCACCCCGAGCAGGGTCGGCCATGCGCCCCACTGCTCGTTCCACCGCCAGATCACCCGCACGCCCAGCGACTGGTGCACGAGATAGAGCGGGTACGAGATCGCGCCCGCGACCGGCAGCCAGCGCCACTGGATCCCGTCCAGCTTCCCGAGCGCGATCAGACCCATCACCACGTACATGGCGGTGATCGCGGCCAGGCAGACCTTCCAGTTGATGCCGTGCCCCTCGCCCTCCATGATCGCCGGGAGGCGGTGCTGCATCAGCAGCCAGGACAGCGCCAGGATGCCCAGGGTCTCCCCCTCGATCCGGCCCGCACGGCGGATCAGGTAGAAGGCGATCCCGGCGATGAAGAAGGGTGCCCACGAGGGGACCAGGAGCTGGTCGAGCAGCGGGATGCCCGAACGCGGCGCCAGGACCGAGCCCAGCGCCCACAGCCAGCAGAAGTTCGCGACCCGGCGGTGGCTGGTACCCAGCAGGACGACCAGCGAGAAGATCAGGTAGAAGCGCAGCTCGACCCAGAGCGTCCAATAGACGTTGTCCACGCCGTACACGCCCAGGGGTTCGTGCAGCATCGTGAGGTTGGTGAACATCTGGCCGACGGTGACCCGCTGCTCGCCCGGGATCCGCGGACCCAGGCGGGCGGCCGCCGAGGCGAGCACGACCGCCGCCCAGTAGAGCGGGAACAGGCGCAGGATCCGGCCCTGCCAGAACTGCTGGAGCGACTTGCCCCAGCCGGACATGCAGATGACGAAGCCGCTGATCATGAAGAAGAAGACCACACCCAGCCAGCCGAACCCGGCGACCCGGTGCAGCACGGGAAACAGCTCGATGGCGGTCCGCTGCCAGGGGATCGTCCCCGAGCCGGCCAGGTAGTGGAACAGGACCACCGACAGCGCCGCGAGCAGGCGCAGGCCGTCCAGCACGGCTATGCGCGGCGCCCGCGCAGACGTGGCCCCACCAGCGGCTCCGCCGCCCCTCGACCAGGCCGTCCGGCGGCGCCGGACGGCGTCGGGGACTGCCTGCGGAGCCTCGGCGGGCGCAGGGACGTGGTCCCCGGCGAGGACGAGCCTGTCGGACATGACACCTCTGGAAGTCGGGGTGTCCGCGACACCGCTACGTTTCGGGGGTATGGAGCCCTGCGATCGTATCGGTGCCGTCTGCACACACAGGCACCCGGGTGCGCCCGGCAGACGGCCCGTTCGACCGGACCTGTCGAGCCGTCCGTTCCGCTTTCCACGGCGCGGGACCGCCCGACCCACCCCCACCTCACGACGCCTGGCCGGACGGACGCAACGCCGGCCCACACGTCGGCCGTCGCAGCCGGTCAGCGGCGTACGCGGGGCATGCCCAGGCCGATCCAGGAGATGATCTCGCGCTGGATCTCGTTGTTGCCGCCGCCGAAGGTGAAGATGACGGCGCTGCGGTAGCCGCGTTCGAGTTCGCCGTGCAGGACCGCGCCGGCCGAGCCGTCCTTGAGGGGGCCCGCCGCGCCGACCACCTCCATCAGCCAGGCGTACGCGTCCCGGCGCGCCTCGGAGCCGTACACCTTGACGGCGGAGGCGTCCTGCGGGGTGAGGGTGCCGTCCTGGACGGCGTTCACCATCTGCCAGTTGAGCAGCTTCATCGCGTCGAGACGGGCGTGGGTGCGGGCCAGGCGGCCGCGGACCCACGACAGGTCGATGACCCGGCGGCCGTCGGCCAGCTTGGTCTCGGCGGCCCAGCGCTGGACGTCGTGCAGGGCCCGTATGGCCATGGTGCCGTGGGCGGCGAGGGTGACGCGCTCGTGGTTGAGCTGGTTGGTGATCAGCCGCCAGCCCCTGTTCTCCCGGCCGACGCGGCGGCTCGCGGGGACGCGGATGTTCTCGTAGTAGCTGGCGGTGGTGTCGTGGGAGGCGAGGGTGTTGATGAGGGTGCAGGAGTAGCCCGGGTCGGAGGTCGGTACCAGGAGCATGGTGATGCCCTTGTGTGCCGGGGCGTCCGGGTCGGTGCGGACGGCGAGCCAGACCCAGTCGGCGGTGTCGCCGTTGGTGGTCCAGATCTTCTGTCCGTTGACGACGTACGTGCCGGTCTCCTCGTCGCCCTCGCGCACGGCCCTGCACCTGAGCGCGGCCAGGTCCGTCCCCGCGTCGGGCTCGCTGTAGCCGATGGCGAAGTCGATCTCGCCGGCGAGGATGCGGGGAAGGAAGTACGCCTTCTGCTCGTCGGTGCCGAACTGCATGATGGTCGGTCCGACGGTGTTGAGCGCCATCAGCGGCAGCGGTACGACGGCCTGCGCCGCCTCGTCGAAGAAGATGAACTGGTCCATGGGCGACATCCCGCGGCCGCCGTACTCCTCGGGCCAGCCGACGCCGAGCCATCCGTCCGCCCCGAGCCGGCGGATGGTCTCCCGGTAGAAGCGCTTCTGGGCCGCCGGGTCCTCGTAGCGGGCGTAGACGTCCTCGGGGACCAGGTCGGCGAAGTACGCGCGCAGCTCGGTGCGCAACTGCTGCTGCTCAGGCGTGTATTCGAGGTGCACGGCCCCTCCGGGTGTCTGGCGGTCCAGCCGGTCGCTGTAGCGGCGCACAGAGTAGAACCTGTTACAAGAAGGGGGAAGGGCCGGTCGGGTCGGCGTTTCGACACGCACGCGCGGAACAGGGCGGCGCGGTTCGTCCTCCGCCGACCCGGCGCTGCGCAGCGCAGCGCAGCGGCAGCGGCTCGCTCAGGTCAGCGCGGCGATCATCGCCGCAGCCGTCGCCGCCATCGCCGTACGGGCAGCCGTCAGGTACGGGCGGGGGTCCGCCGGGGTCAGGTGCGTGCGGATGGCCTCGGTCATCGCCACGTTCAGCGCCGTGCCGATGTTGACCTTGCGGATGCCGCCGGCCACGGCCGCCGCCAGTTCGGCGTCCGGCAGCCCCGAGGAACCGTGCAGCACCAGCGGCACGTCCACGGCCTTGGCCAGCCGCGTCAGCAGCACGTGGTCGAGGGAGGCGGTACGGCTGGTCATGGCGTGGCTGCTGCCGATCGCCACCGCCAGCGCGTCGACGCCGGAGTCGGCGACGAAGCGCCGCGCCTCGTCGGGGTCGGTACGGGCCCCCGGCGCGTGCGGGTCCAGCGGGGCCGCGCCGTTCTTCCCGCCCACCTCGCCCAACTCGGCCTCCACCCACAGCCCGTTGGCGTGCGCCCAGTCGGCGGCGGAGCGGGTGGCCTCCAGGTTCTGCGCGTACGGCAGCTGCGCGGCGTCGTACATCACCGAGCTGAAGCCGGCGTCCGCAGCCTGACGGAGCAGGTCGGGGCTCTTGACGTGGTCCAGGTGCAGACCGACCGGAACGGCGGCGGCCTCCGCGCACGCGGCCGCGGCGCGCGAGATCGGCAGCAGCCGCCCGCCGCGGAACTTCACCGCGTTCTCGCTCAGCTGCAGGATGACCGGCAGGCCCGCCTGTTCCGCCCCCGCCACGACGGCCTCGGCGTGCTCCAAGGTGATGATGTTGAACGCCGCGACGGCGCGGCCGTCGGCGGCCGCCCGCTCGACGAGCGCTCCGGCGGACACGATGCTCATCGGACCGCCTCCTCGCCGGCGGTGAGGATCACCGAGCGGGTCAGGTTGCGCGGCTGGTCCGGATCCAGCTCTTGGTGCGCGGCGACCGCGAGGGCCAGCCGCTGCGCTCGTACCAGTTCGGCCAGGGGGTCGAGCCGGCCCGCGACCCAGCGGCCGCCGGTGGCCCGGACCTGCTCGGCGAGCCCGTCGGGGGCCTCGCCGAGCGACCAGGTGAGGGTGCCCGGCCCGGTGATGCTGATCGGCCCGTGCCGGTACTCCATCGCCGGGTACGACTCCGCCCAGGACAGGGAGGCCTCCCGCATCTTCAGCGCGGCCTCGTGCGCGAGCCCGACGCTCCAGCCGCGGCCGAGGAAGGTGAACTGGCCGCAGCTCGCAGCCTGTTCGGGCAGCGGCTCGGCCAGTGCGGTCCGGGCGTCGGCCACCACGGCCGCCGTGTGCAGGCCGAGGTGGGCGCGCAGCAGGGTCAGGGCGGTGGTCGCGAAGCGCGTCTGCACGACGGACTGCTCGTCGGCGAAGTCGAGGACGACCAGCTCGTCGGCGAGGCCCATCACCGGGGTGGCCGGGTCACCGATGACGGCCGTGGTGGGCACGCCGGAGTCGCGGAGCCCGGCCAGCAGGTCCAGTACCTCCGTGGTGGTGCCGGAGCGCGTCAGCGCGACGACCCTGTCGTAGCGGCGGTGCCGGGGGAACTCCGAGGCGGGGAAGGCGTCCGTCTCCCCCTGCCCGGCCTCCTCGCGCAGAACCGCGGCTGCCTGGGCCATGTAGTACGAGGTCCCGCACCCGACGAAGGCGGCACGCTCCCCCGGCTGCGGCAGCACCGCCCGCTGCGCCGGGGCCAGTTCGGCGGCCCGCTCCCAGCACTCGGGTTGCGTGCCCAACTCGTGCGCGACGTGGCTCATGGCGGCTCCCTGGCCCCGCGGGGGGCGTGTTGGTGCGGCTTGCTGCGTTTTCCTGCAAAGTATCGAGCAGTTTCACGCAACTTCAAGCATTTCGGCCTCGATCCCCTCAGTTAATGTCGACGGGTAGGCCGAGCGGGACAAGCGAGAGCACCCGAGGGGGTTGAACGCCGTGGGGTCCATGACCCGGAAGGAACGCTGGCAGTCGCTGCTGGATCTGCTGGTGGAACGCGGTGAGCTGGAGGTCGAGCCGGCGGCGGAAACCCTCGGCGTGTCCGCCGCGACCATCCGCCGCGACCTCGACCAACTGGCCGAACAGCAGCTGCTGGTCCGCACCCGCGGCGGGGCGGTGCTGCACGGGGTCTCGTACGAACTCCCGCTGCGCTACCGCACGTCCCGGCGCGCCGCCGAGAAGCACCGCATCAGCGAGGCGGTCGCGGCGCTGATCGCGCCCGGGGAGGTGATCGGCCTGACGGGCGGCACCACGACGACGGAGGTGGCCCGCGCGCTGGCCGGCCGGCCGGACCTGTCGACGGGCTCGCCCGCACTGACCGTGGTGACCAACGCCCTCAACATCGCGGGGGAGCTCGTCATCAGACCGCAGTTCAAGATCGTCCTGACGGGCGGTGTCGCCCGCCCCCAGTCATACGAGCTCACGGGACCGCTGGCCCAGCAGGTGCTGGGCCAGCTGACGGTGGACACCGCGGTCGTCGGCGTGGACGCCTTCGACCCGGCCGACGGCGCGGCAACCCGCCACGAGGACGAGGCCGCGATGAACCGCCTGCTGTGCGAACGGGCCCGCAGGGTCGTCATCGCGGCGGACTCAAGCAAACTCGGAGTCCGCGCCTTCGCCCGCATCTGCCCCACCCGATCGGTCCACACCCTGGTAACGGACACGGGCCTCCCGGACCCGGTGGCGGCGTCGTTCGAGGCGGCGGGGGTGGAGGTGGTGCGGGTGTGAGGGGGTGGGAGCTCCGGGGGGGGCGGGGTTGGAAGGCGGGGCGGGATCGGGGTCGGCGGCGCCCGCACGCGTGGCCGGAAGGCCGGGCGGGGGCGTCGGGGGCGGGATGCCCGCACCCGGCATCAGGGGAGGTCCGAGGGCGTCCCGTCAGTCCACTGTCCTTCCGTGCCGGTCCGGGCCGTCAAGGGCGCTCCTCCTCGTTCCTCGTCGTCGCGTCGCTTCGCGATGGCCTTCGGCCACCCTTGACTGCCCGGCCCGCCCCGGAAAGACAACAGACTGCCGGGAAGCCCCCGAAGGATGGCCGGGAGGTGAGAGTCCAGGAGCGGGGAGGTCAGCGATGCACGGGCCGATCCCGGCTGCCATGTCCCCATCCGGGGCCGATAGATCCCCCCATCCGAGCGCAGCCCGGGTCAAGCCGCAGACGACGCCAACGAGATGGGCATCGGCGGCCATCCGCCCACCATCGCGTCAGATCGCTACACAGCCCGTCTCGGCATAGCGTCCGCGGCCCGTCTGGGGTCGCTCATAGGCCGCCATAGATCGCATAGGGCTTGTCTCCGTTGGCGCCCGACGGCCGTCCGGGGGAGGCGCCTTAGATCGCTACACAGCGGGGCGCGGTTTGGCGTCCGGCCGCCGTCTGGAGCTGGGAATGGGCACCATCGACGCGGTCATGACGCCAGTCATGCCTCTGCGGCCTGTTTGTCCCGTTTTGGCGGCCGGTTGGTCGATGGATGGGCCCTTGACTGCGCGCGTGATGACGAAAAGCCTGGCATCCGGCTCCTTCTGAGCCCTTTCGGCCCTCCAGATGCCCACG
>NZ_JBWKCE010000010.1:0-7101 GCF_056436685.1 Streptomyces sp. NPDC043680
CCTGTGGGAGAGTAGGACGCCGCCGAACAATCATTGCGGGAAGCCCCGCACCAGCCCTTCCGGGCTCGGTGCGGGGCTTTTCTGCGTTCACGGCCCCCCTGTGCCTCCGCGCCGCCGCGCCGGCGGTGTCCCCGAAGGCGTAGGGAACTTGAGGGGCCCCGACCGGGGTGGCCAGCCGGGGACGGGGTGCCCTTAGGTTTGCGCCATGGGCTATGACCTCGTCATCTTCGACAACGACGGCGTGCTGGTGGACAGTGAGCCGCTGGCCAACACCGTCCTCGCCGCGTACCTGACCGAGTTGGGGTTTCCGACCTCCTACGAGGACTCCCTGCGGGACTACATGGGGTCGTCCGTGCACCGGGTGCACGACCTGGTGCACGAGCGGACCGGGCGGCGGTTGCCCGAGGAGTTCGACCAGACGTTGCTGGAGCGCACGCTCGCCGGGTTCGAGCGGGAGCTGGAGCCCGTCGCCGGCATTGCCGACGTGCTGCGGCTGCTGCAGGAGCGAGGGATGCCGTACTGCGTGGCCTCCTCCTCCAGCCACCAGCGGATACGGGCCGGGCACCGGGCGGCCGGGCTGGGGCAGTGGTTCGAGGAGGGGCGGCTCTTCAGCGCGGAGGACGTGGGGAAGGGGAAGCCCGCGCCCGATCTGTTCCTGCATGCCGCCCGCACCATGGGAGTCGAGCCCGCGCGGTGCGTGGTGATCGAGGACAGCCCGCTCGGCGTGCAGGCCGCCGTCGCCGCCGGGATGGACGTGTACGGGTTCACGGCCATGACGCCGGCCGGACAGCTGGGCGCCGCCGACCGGCTCTTCGGCGACATGAAGGAGCTCCCGGGCCTGCTGGAACTCGGCGTGTGAGATCTCTACCCACCGGTAAGGGCCGGGCCTACGCTGTGCCGCCATGACAGACGACGTGCGGTTGCGCCGCGGGCGCGGCTCCCTGGGGTTCAGTTTCTTCGTGCAGGGCGTGACCTTCGCCCTCCTCGTCACCCGGATCCCCGCCATCCAGGACCGGTACGGCATATCCGACGGGCTGCTGCCGGCCTTCCTCGCCGCCGTGCCGGTCCTCGCCGGAGTCGCCAGCGTCGCCACCGAGCACCTCGTCCGCCGCGTCGCCCCGAGCACCGTCCTGCGCTGGGCGCAGCCGTTCGTCCTGCTGTCCCTGCTGGGGGTGGGTGCCGGACGGCAGATGTGGCACGTGGCGTTGGCGCTGGGGGCGTTCGGATTGTCCGTCGGGGCGCTCGACGCCTCCATGAACATGCTCGGGGTCAGCCTCCAGCGGGCGTACGGGCGCAGCATCATGCTCGGCTTCCATGCCGCGTACAGCCTCGGCGGGATCCTCGGGGCGTCGGCGGCCTGGGCCGGGGCGCACTGGCACCTCGACCTCTTCACCTCGTACCTGCCGGCGGTGGTCGTCCTGCTACCGCTCGTTGTCCACGGGAGCCGGTCCTACGTCGACCAGCAGGCCGGTGCCGGGCAGGTACCGGAGAAGGGGCTCGGGGCCGGCGGGTTCCGCTTGCTGCTGCCGCTGTGCCTGGTGATGGCGGCGGCGTACATCGGGGATTCGACGGTCTCCAACTGGAGTGCCAAGTACCTCCAGGACGTGCTGGGCGGTTCGGAGCAGTTGGCGACCGTCCCCTACAACGTCTACATGGTGACCACGCTGCTGGGGCGGGCCGTCGGGGACTTCGGGGTGCGGCGGTTCGGGGCGGTGGTCGTCGTGCGGATCGGGACGCTGGTCGCCGCCGGAGGGTTCGCCGTCGTCGCGGCGGCGCCCGGGGCGTGGTGGGGGATGGTCGGGTTCACGCTGCTGGGGTTCGGGCTGTGCGTGATCGTGCCGCAGACCTTCGCGGCGGCGGGGCGTGCGTTCCCGACGGCGTCGGACACGGCCATCGCCCGGCTGAACATCTTCAACTACGTCGGCTTCCTGATCGGGTCGCCGCTCGTCGGCGGGATCGGGGACGCCTGGAGCTACCGCGGAGCGATGCTCGTGCCGATGGTGTTGGTGCTGGTGACGTTGTTCCACGCCCGCTCGTTCGGCGCGGACCGCGCCCGATACGGTGTCGGGCATGAGCGGCCGCGGGTTGTTGATGTGGGACGAGGCGGTAACGAGGTATGACTTCGGACCGGGCCATCCGATGGATCCGGTGCGCCTGGCGCTGACCATGGGCCTGGTCCGCGCCTTCGGGCTGGACCGGGAGGTGGAGGTACGGGCGGCCCGTCCGGCGGGGGATTCCACGCTGCGGCTCGTCCACCGGGAGGACTACGTCGCCGCGGTACGGGAGGTGTCCGCCGACCCGGGCGTGGCCGACGGGTCGTACGGGCTGGGCACCGTGGACGATCCGGCCTTCCGCGGGATGCACGAGGCCTCCGCGCTGATCGCGGGCCAGTCGGTGGCGGGTGCCGAGGCGGTCTGGGCGGGGGAGGCCGGGCACGCCGTGAACTTCGCGGGCGGGCTGCACCACGCCATGCCGGGCGGTGCCTCCGGGTTCTGCGTGTACAACGACGCGGCGCTGGCGATCGCGCGGCTGCTGGAGCTGGGGGCCGAGCGGGTCGCGTACGTGGACGTGGACGTGCACCACGGGGACGGGGTCCAGGCGGCGTTCTGGGACGACCCCCGGGTGCTCACCGTCTCCGTGCACGAGCATCCGAGGACGCTGTTCCCGCAGACCGGCTGGCCGCAGGAGACGGGCGGGCCGGCCGCCGAGGGCTCGGCGGTGAACGTGGCGCTGCCCGCGGGGACGGGGGACGTGGGCTGGCTCCGGGCCTTCCACGCCACGGTGCCGGAGCTGTTGGCGGACTTCCGGCCCCAGGTGCTGGTGACGCAGCACGGGGCCGACACGCACTTCGAGGATCCCCTCGCGCACCTGGCGGTGTCGCTGGACGCGCAACGGGCGGTGCAGGAGGCCTGTCACCGGCTCGCGCACGAGTACGCGGACGGCAGGTGGCTGGCGCTGGGCGGCGGCGGGTACGCGGTGGTGGACGTCGTGCCGCGGTCCTGGACGCATCTGGTGGGGATCGCGGCGCACCGGCCCGTCGACCCGGCGTCGCCGGTGCCCGAGGCGTGGCGGGCCGCGGTGTACGCGCGGACCCGGCAGCCGGCGCCGGCCAGGATGACGGACGGGCGGAGTGCCGACTGGCGGGACTGGGAGGCGGGCTACGATCCGGCCGACCCGGTCGATCAGGCCGTACTGGCGACCCGCCGGGCGGTGTTCCCGCTGCGGGGTCTGCTCGCCTGAGGCGCTGCCGGGCCGTGCAGCATCGTTACGCCAAGTGTGGGGCTGTTCGGTGTAATTGATGAGCCGGCAGGTCCGGTTTGGCAGCATCGGGAGGGTGTTGAGCACCGGCGCGTTACGTGCACATCTGCTGGCCGCCCGGTTGGCCGGGCCCGTCGCGACCTCCCGCGAGGAGAGCCTGCGCAGCTATCGGCTGTTCGCGGCGCGGGATCCGCGGGTGCTGCTGGGGCTGGATCCGGAGTGGGGGTGGGGCGAGGGTGATCTGCTGAGGCTGATGGCGCAGAAGTGCGGGGTCTCGGCCGATCCGGCGCACGTCAGCGGCCCGGACGTGATCGACCCGGAGCGGACGCTGGCGGCGCTGGAGGCTTTCGCGGCGCGCTTGGGGGAGGCGGCCCGGGCGAGGGCGCCCGTACTGTTCGGGACGGGTCACCCGCACCGTCTCCTGGAGTTCTACGCCAGTTTGGCCGAGGCCCTGTCGGCGGTGGGATGTGTTGTCCTCACTCCGGCGCAGGGGGCCGGTGTCGACGTGGCGACCCGGTTCGGCGTACGCAGGCACAGCCTCGATTACGTACGGGGGGTCGCGCTGGTGCGGGAAGGCGGCGCGCGGCCGCCGGGGAGTGCCACCGGCGCGCACACCCACTCGCCGCTGCCCGTTCGGATCGCTCTGGGGGCCCTCGCGGAGGTCGGCGGGCCGCTGCCGGAACTGGTGGTGGGGGACCACGGGTGGGTCTGCGGCGCAGGTCAGCTCGGTGTGGAGGCGATCGGGCTGGCGGATACGGACGATCCGGCGCTGTTCGTCGGAGAGGCGGAAGGACGGGTGGCGGTGGCGGTTCCGGTTGATGACGCGGTGCGCGCGGACTACTACCTTCCGCTCACGCGGTACGTACTGGACCGGGCGCGTCTGCCGGCCGCGCAGGAGTGGCCGTAGCTCCTCTTCCCCACTCGTATCACACGCCCCTACTCTGGGGAGTGAGCGTGCGACGACGAGGAGTAACCGGAGGGGAAGCCGGTGCCCGTCATGCGCGGAAGGTCAAGGTGTGTCATGGCTGCTGGCGAGAGGCCTCTTTCCGAGGTTCAGTTCCTGACCGTGGCGGAGGTCGCCTCGGTGATGCGAGTGTCGAAGATGACCGTGTACCGCCTGGTGCACAACGGCCATCTGCCCGCGATCCGGGTGGGCCGGTCCTTCCGGGTCCCCGAGAACGCGGTTCACGAGTACCTCCGAGAGTCCTATGTGGGGGTGGAATCGGCCTGAGACTGACGCTCCGGCAAACTCTCCGATCCCCTCGGATTACAGGCTGAGAGCTCTGGCGGGTAGGCTAGGCCGACGTAGGTCGTGTGGGCCCAGACGCCCCGCACCGATCCCCGCTGGCGCGGGGATGTTCCGAGAAGTGAGCGAGGGTAGTCGTGGGCTCTGTTATCAAGAAGCGGCGTAAGCGGATGGCCAAGAAGAAGCACCGCAAGCTGCTCAAGCGCACC
This sequence comes from Streptomyces sp. NPDC043680, assembly GCF_056436685.1. Classification (NCBI taxonomy): domain Bacteria; kingdom Bacillati; phylum Actinomycetota; class Actinomycetes; order Kitasatosporales; family Streptomycetaceae; genus Streptomyces; species Streptomyces sp. NPDC043680. The sequence goes on from NZ_JBWKCE010000010.1 coordinate 4,714, forward strand.
CGCGTCCAGCGCCGTAACAAGAAGTAAACGGCAGCTGTACGTGTTCTCCGCAGCCCCTCCACCATCCCGGTGGAGGGGCTGCGGTGTAGCCGGGGTTGGCGGAGGACGACGAGGAAGGCGCTGAGCTCGTGGGGAAGGTCGTGCTCGTTACCGGGGCAGCCCGGCAGCTTGGAGGCCGCTTCGTGCGGCGTGTCCAGCGTGATCCGGAGGTCGAACGGGTCATCGCGGTCGATGCGGCCCCGCCGCCGCACCGGCTCGGATCAGCCGAGTTCGTCCGTATGGACATCAGGCAGTCGTCCATCGCCCGGGTGCTGGCCGAGCACGCGGTCGACACGGTGGTCCATCTGGCGGTCACCGGGAGCGGTGCGGGGCCGGGCGGCAGCGGGAGCGCCGTCAAGGAGACCAACGTCATCGGGACGATGCAGCTGCTGGGGGCGTGCCAGAAGTCGCCGACGGTGCGGCGGCTGGTGGTGAAGTCCAGTACGAGCGTGTACGGGGGCGCCTCGCGGGACCCGGCCGTGTTCACGGAGACCACGCAGCCGAAGTCCCTGCCGTCGGGCGGCTTCGCGAAGGACGCCGTCGAGGTCGAGGCGTACGTACGGGGCTTCGCGCGAAGACGGCCGGACGTCGCGGTGTGCGTGCTGCGGTTCGCGAACATCCTGGGGCCGTACGCGGACTCCGCTCTCGCCGAGTACTTCTCGATGCGGGTCATGCCGACCGTGCTGGGCTACGACCCGCGGCTGCAGTTCGTGCACGAGGACGACGTGCTGGACGTGCTGCGGCTGGCGGCGCAGGAGCCCCGGCGGGGAACGCTGAACAGCGGGACGTTCAACATCGCGGGTGACGGCGTACTGCTGCTGTCCCAGTGCGCGCGAAGGCTGGGGCGGCCGACGGTGCCGCTGGTGCTGCCCGCGGTGACGTGGGTGGGTTCGGCGCTGCGGGCGGTCGGGGTCACCGATTTCTCCCCCGAGCAGATCAGACTCCTCACGCACGGGCGGGTCGTGGAGACCGCGCAGATGCGGGACGTGCTGGGATTCAAGCCCATGTACACGACGGCCGAGACCTTTGCCGACTTCGCGCGCAGCCGGGGCGGCGGGCTGCTGCCGCCGGAGCGGATGGGCCGGGCCGTGGACCGGGTGGCGGCCGTGCTGAGTGTGGACGGGCTGGACGTCGAGGGTGCCGGAGCCGGAGCCGTAGAGGCCGAAGAGGGAGCGCAGCGATAGTGGCGGACGCCAAGGTGATTCCGTTCGACGAGGACCGGCCGCGCAGGCGGGGTCCGGGGGCCCGGAAGGTACGGGCGGTGCCGGCCCAGGGGGCGGCGGTGGAGGCCGCCGAGCCGGCGGCGGCAGCCGAGGAGCCCGCGGGGGAGCCTTCGGGCCTGCAGGCGGGCCCGGGTTGGGAGCGGCGGCTCGCCGGCGGGCTGTCCTTCCTGCGGCGCCGGATCACCGGGGACTACGAGGTCGACGACTTCGGCTACGACAAGGAGCTGACGGACCAGGTCCTGATGTCCCTGATGCGGCCTTTGTTCGACAAGTACTTCCGGGTCGAGGTCAAGGGCATCGAGAACATCCCGGCCGAGGGCGGGGCGCTGATCGTGGCGAACCACTCGGGGACGCTGCCGCTGGACGGGCTGATGATGCAGGTGGCGGTGCACGACCGGCATCCGGCGCAGCGTCACCTGCGGCTGCTGGCGGCCGATCTGGTGTTCATGCTGCCGGTGGTGAACGAGCTGGCGCGCAAGGCGGGGCACACCCTGGCGTGTGCGGAGGACGCCCAGCGGCTGCTGGAGGCCGGGGAGCTGGTCGGGGTGATGCCCGAGGGCTTCAAGGGGATAGGGAAGCCGTTCGGAGACCGGTACAAGCTGCAGCGGTTCGGGCGGGGCGGGTTCGTGTCCACGGCGCTGCGGGCGGGCACGCCGATCGTGCCCTGCTCGATCGTGGGGGCGGAGGAGATTTATCCGATGGTCGGCAATGCGAAGACGCTGGCGCGACTGCTGGGAGTTCCGTACTTCCCGATCACGCCGACGTTTCCGTGGCTGGGGCCGCTCGGGGCGGTGCCGCTGCCGACGAAGTGGACGATCCAGTTCGGCAAGCCGATCCCGACCGACGGGTATCCGGCGGAGGCGGCGGAGGATCCGATGCTGATGTTCAACCTGACCGACGAGGTGCGGGAGCAGATCCAGCACACCCTGTACAAGCTGCTGGTGCAGCGCCGGTCCGTGTTCTTCTGAGCCGCAGCCTCCGAGCCGCCGCCTTGCGAGCAGCAGCCTTCCGAGCAGCAGTCGGGCCTTCGGGCCCCCCGCGGGGGGGGGAGGGGCGGCTGGGGTGCGGCGTGCCGAATGGGCGGACGCCGGCCTGGTGGCCCGGGCCCGGGGGCGTCCCCGGCGGC
>NZ_JBWKCE010000010.1:7111-238955 GCF_056436685.1 Streptomyces sp. NPDC043680
TATGGGGACCCGCTGCCCGCCCCGCGCCGTGTGGGGACCAGACGCTTTCGGAGCTCCTGTGGGCCCTGGGGCCCCGGCGGGGGGGCCTTGGGGCCGACTGCTGTCCTGCGTGCCTACTCGGCGTCCTCCGCCTTGATGCCCAGTCCCGGGAGGAGTCCCGGGAGGAGCGGCGGCAGGGTGATGTCCGGCTGCGGTACGGCCGGGGAGGCCGCGGGGGCCGGGGTCCCCTGGCTCCCGGGCGGCTGCAGCAGGTCTCCCGCGCCGCCCAGCAGGCCGCCGGGCGCCGTGGAGGGCTTGCCTCCGGTCGCCGGGGGCGGGGTGGCGCTGGCCGACGGCGCGCCCGCAGCGGGAGCGGACTGCTGCGTGGCGGCGGGAGCGCTCGGCTTGGCCGGCGTACCCCCCGGACTGCGGGTCTGCTCCGGCGGCTTGGGCAGCAGGCCCTGCAGGGGCGCCACGTCTTCGTCTATGGCCTGGAAGACCGACTCGACCTCTCCGCCCACATCGGTGAGCTGCGCCGGGAGCTTCTCCCGGAGCCGGCCCCAGGCGTCGCGGTGCGAGCGGGAGAACGTGGACAGCGTCTGGATCGGGCCGAGCGAGCCGTCCCGTTCGTACGCGGCCTGGAGCAGGCGGTGGCCCTCGGCCGCGTCGTGGCTCATGCCCGCGAGGGCCCGGCGGATGGCGCCCAGCGACTCGTGGTCGAGTACGCCGGTCCGGCCGCGCTCCATCAGCCTGCGGGCCTCCGACAGCCGGTTCGATGCCTGGTCGAGATAGAGCTCGCCCCGGTCCGCGTCCTCGTCGGCCATCCCGAGCTTCAGGTCCTCCATGCCCCGCTTGATGGGGTAGAGGGAGTCACCCGGCAGGGCGTCCGTGCTGGCAGCGGCCACGCCGCTGAAGGCCCCCGCGGCCACACCTACGGTGAGGCCGCCCGCTGCGATGCCCTTGGACCAGCGGGAGCGGGGCCGCAATTTCCGGAGCGAAGTCGCCCGGTGGGCGCCGCGGCCGGTCCGCTGCTCGGGCACCTGAGGGTCCGCAGCAGCACCGCCCCCGGCCCTTTCTTCCCTCACCATGGCCTCCATGGCGGCCACGAGCTGCGCTCGCTGCACCACTTTGACCTCGGGGTCCAGCACCGGGCGCGGCATTCTTTCGCCGAGCACGCTCGCCAGGGCCAACAGCCGGTCGTGGTCGGCAGATTCGGCAGGTGCCTCGGACTGCTCGGCCGCCGAGTCCGGTTCCGAAGGGTCGGACAGGGTCCGATCCTCCAGGGCCTGGGCGAAGGCGTTCGCCCGCCGGTGCGGAGTCACGTTCGCGATCACTGGCGGCACCTCCTCTCGTCATGACGATCGACTCCCCAAGGTGTCCGGAAGGTTGCCTTCCTTGAGCACATCCACACTTTCGAGTGAGCGGCTTCGGGCAGGGCGTGTCCACAGGGAGCCTGCATTCCGCACAACGAGCGGCGCGGCACTTGGGTTACGGACGAAGGATGATCGGACCACAGCGTCATCGAGGGGTCACCGGTTGTGGATGAGGGGAAGAGACGGGAGGTGTGGGGGAGGGGTGTCGGGGCCGGCGGTGGGCCAGTGGGAGCGGGTCAGCGGGCGTCGTCCGGGAGCAGGCGGGCCAGGGTGCGCACCGCCCGGTACTGGAGCGTCTTGATGGCGCCCTCGTTCTTCCCCATCACCCGTGCGGTCTCGGCGACCGACAGGCCCTGGAGGAAGCGCAGGGTCACGCACTCCTGCTGTTGGGGATTGAGCTTGCGTACGGCTTCCAGCAGGGCGGCGTTGGAGAGGGACTCCAGGACCGAGTCCTCGGGTGACCGTTCCACCTCGTTCGCGTCCAGCATTTCGCCCGTGGTCACTTCCAGGCGGAACCGGCTCGACTTGAAGTGGTCGGCCACCAGGTTGCGGGCGATCGTCACGAGCCAGGCGCCGAAGTCGCGGCCCTGCCACGTGAAGGTGGAGATGCGGCGCAGCGCGCGCAGGAAGGTCTCGCTGGTGAGGTCCTCCGCCGTCGCCTTGCCGCCCACGCGGTAGTAGATGTAGCGGTAGACCGTGTCGCTGTACTGGTCGTACAGCCGGCCGAAGGCCTCGGCCTCGCCGGCCTGCGCGCGCTCGACCAGGTCCATCATGCGGGCCTGGTCGCTGTCCGCGGTGGGGCGGCGGGCGGCGGGCGCGCTCGTGCCGGTGGCCGTGGCGCTTCCGCCTCCCCCGGTACGACCGCGTCTGCCCACCGTCGCTCCGCCGTCGGTCAGGGCGTAGCAAGGTCCGGCCGGGCCGAGGCCGGCAGGGACCGCGGCGGCGAAGGCGGGTACGGCGTACGCGGTGGGGACGAAGCCGCGCAGGTGGTCGAGGACCGTTGCGCGCAGCGTAGCCAGGCCCGAGGCGTCAACCCCGACAGGTGGGTACACGGGACTCCCAGAGGCAGAGCTTCCATCACGTGCAGTGCGGAACCGTTCACCCGTCGTGGCGACAGATGGGCGGTGGCATGCGTTTGAGGAGAATAACGCTTCGTACAGGCGGCGCTACACCCAGTTGCTCAAATCACCGGTTACGACACTTCTGTTGCGTGTCGAAGGCATATTCGGTCGCGGTTGGTGATCGATTCTTGATCGGTTGGGTGCGCGGAATGGACGCTTCCACGCTGGCTCGCGACCGAGTGGAGCAGACGTGCGGGCCGTCCGGGCAGCGGACGGGGCTCGGGGAAGGTCCGCCGGGGCGAGCGGCCGGGGGCGGGGCGGCGCAGGTCGGCGCGGCCCGGACCGCTGCGGTGCAGGCGGCGGCCGGAGGAGGGGTGGAGGGGCTACTTGCGGCGGCGGTGCAGCGCGATGGCGGCGGCCGCGCCGCCGGCGATCGCGCCGACCCCGGCGGCGGCCGGGACGCCGACCTTCACGGCCTTGCGGCCGGTGCGATAGTCGCGCAGCCGCCAGTCGTGGGCGCGGGCATGCTTGCGCAGTTTTGTGTCGGGATTGATCGCGTACGGATGCCCGACCAGCGACAGCATCGGAATGTCGTTGTGCGAATCGGAGTACGCCGCGCAGTGTTCGAGGTCCAGGCCCTCGGCGGCGGCCAGGGCGCGGACCGCCTCGGCCTTCGCGGGACCGTGCAGCGGCTCGCCGACGAGGCGCCCGGTATAGATGCCGTCCACCGACTCGGCGACGGTGCCGAGCGCACCGGTCAGGCCGAGGCGGCGGGCGATGATCGTGGCCGTCTCGACGGGGGCGGCGGTGACGAGCCAGACCTTCTGGCCGGCGTCGAGGTGGGCCTGGGCCAGGGCGCGGGTGCCGGGCCAGATCCGCTCGGCCATGTACTCGTCGTAGATCTCCTCGCCGATGGCCATGAGTTCGGAGACCTTGTGGCCCTTGACGATGGACAGGGCGCTGTCGCGGGCGTCCTGCATGTGCTCGGGGTCCTCGACGCCGGCGAGCCGGAACCAGGCCTGCTGCCAGGCGAAGCGGGCGAGTTCGCGGCGGTCGAAGAACTCGCGCTTGTACAGGCCGCGGCCGAAGTGGAAGATCGCGGCGCCCTGCATGACGGTGTTGTCGAGGTCGAAGAAGGCGGCGGCGAGGTCGTCGCCTGCGACCGGGAACTCCGGTTCGGCGGGCGGCTGCGGCTGCGGTGCCGGCTCCTCCGCCTCCAGGCGCTGCGCGGTCTTGCGGGCTGCCTCGGCGGAGGCCTCGCCTGCGAGCACGCTCCGCGCGGTGGCGGAGCGCCTACGGGGGGTGAGCCATCCCAGAGCGGCCATGACGCGAGCATAGCCACTGTGTTCGGGAGTTCCCGCACGGACGGGGGTGCCACCGCGTTAACTCTTCGGGGCGCGGGTGTGACGTGGCGGCGCGGGAGAATGGGGGCATGAGTCCTCTGCTGCGTCGTAAGGAAAAGAAGCGTCCCGGCGAGCGCATGGTCACGCTCGTGGGGAAGCCGGGGTGTCATCTGTGCGAGGACGCGGAGGCGGTGATCGAGGCGGTCTGCGCCGAGGTGGGCGCGCCGTGGGAGAAGAAGGACATCACGCAGGACGCGGAGCTGTACCGCCTGTACTGGGAGCAGATCCCTGTAGTCCTGGTGGACGGCGAGCAGCACACCTTCTGGAGGGTGAACCCGGACCGGCTCAGGCGGGCATTGGAGGGCTGACCGCCCGGGCGGTTACCATCGTGGGCGTTTTGTGGGGTCTCGGGGGCGTATTGATGAGGAGTGTGTACCGTTTTGCCCCCCTCGGGATTTGAACGGGTTCGGCGTGTTGCGGGTTCCCGCCCCGCATACCCATACCGCGTGACCCCGGTCACTTTGCGCGGACAAAGCGGACACAATCTTTGTGCACGCGTTCACAAAGACATAGCCTGCTTTCGACGGGGCGGTCTTGGGACAAGTGACCGCCTGCAGCCCCGCTCATCCCGCAGGAGCATCGTGGCAACTGGCCGAACTCACCGACCGGCGACCCGCAGCCGAGGTATTCCCGAGGCCACTGTCGCCCGGCTTCCGCTGTACTTGCGCGCACTCACCGCGCTCTCCGAGCGATCGGTGCCCACGGTGTCCTCGGAGGAGCTCGCGGCGGCCGCCGGAGTCAACTCCGCCAAGCTGCGCAAGGACTTCTCGTACCTCGGTTCGTACGGTACGCGCGGCGTCGGCTACGACGTCGAGTACCTCGTCTACCAGATCTCCCGTGAACTCGGCCTGACCCAGGACTGGCCGGTCGTCATCGTCGGCATCGGCAACCTCGGCGCGGCCCTCGCCAACTACGGCGGCTTCGCCTCCCGCGGCTTCCGCGTCGCGGCCCTGATCGACGCCGACCCGGCGATGGCCGGCAAGCCGGTCGCCGGCATGCCCGTCCAGCACACCGACGACCTTGAGAAGATCATCGAGGAGAACGGTGTCTCGATCGGCGTCATCGCGACGCCGGCCGGGGCGGCCCAGCAGGTCAGCGAGCGGCTCATCGCCGCCGGTGTCACCTCCATCCTGAACTTCGCGCCGACCGTCCTGTCCGTGCCGGACGGCGTCGACGTGCGCAAGGTCGACCTGTCGATCGAGCTGCAGATCCTGGCCTTCCACGAGCAGCGCAAGGCCGGCGAGGAAGCCGCGACGGCCGACGAGGCCGTCGCCCCCGCCGCGGCCGCCGTCCCGCCCGCTGCCGCCGCCGCGGCGGCCGCGCAGACCGCCGCCGTGCGCAAGGCCGGCCCCGAGGGCGACGTCCCGGCGGTGATGCCGGCATGAGCCTGCTGGTCGTAGGGCTGAGCCACCGCAGCGCCCCCGTGAGCGTGCTGGAGCGGGCCTCCCTGTCCGCCGACGCCAAGGTGAAGCTGCTGCACGACACCCTCGCCGCCGAGCCGGCGACGGAGGCGGCGGTGCTCGCCACGTGCAACCGCATCGAGCTGTACGCGGACGTGGACAAGTTCCACGCCGGTGTGGCCGAGCTGTCGACGCTGCTCGCCCAGCACAGCGGGGTGGCGCTGGAAGAGCTCACCCCCTATCTGTACGTGCACTACGAGGACCGGGCCGTGCACCACCTCTTCTCGGTGGCGTGCGGGCTGGACTCGATGGTGATCGGCGAGGGCCAGATCCTCGGCCAGATCAAGGACGCGCTGGCCCTGGGGCAGGAGCTCCACACGGCGGGCCGGCTGATCAACGACCTCTTCCAGCAGGCGCTGCGGGTCGGCAAGCGGGCGCACTCCGAGACCGGGATCGACCGGGCCGGGCAGTCGCTGGTGACCTTCGGGCTGGAGCAGCTCACCGCCGGGCGGGAACCGGTCGACGTGTGGGCCGCCGGCAAGCGGGCGCTGGTGATCGGCGCCGGGTCGATGTCCTCGCTGGCCGCCGCCACGCTGGCGCGGGTCGGCGTCGCCGAGATCGTCGTCGCCAACCGGACCGCGGAGCGGGCGGAGCGTTTGGCCGAGATTCTGGTTGCCTCAGGCACTGGGGTGACGGCGCGCGCCGTGCCCATGGCCGCGGTCGCGGACGAGCTGACACGTGCCGACGTGGTGGTGTCCTGCACGGGCGCCACCGGACTGGTGCTGACGGCGGAGGACGTGGCCAAGGCCGTGTCCGCCGCCCCCGCCGGGCTCGTCCCCGCCGCGGACCCCGCGCCGCAGCCCCGGCCGTCGGCCGGAGCGGGTACGCCGCAGGCCCTCGGACTCGACCCGGAGGTCGTGGCCCGGCTCGCGGCCGCCGCCCGGGCGGGCGGGCGGCTCGTGGACGCCGGAGCCGCGCGGGTCATCACCGCCGGAGCCGAGCGCGACGGGTGCCCCGTCGAGGTGCCGGCCGGGGACGGGCGTTCCGCGCTGACCGGGGTCGACGCCAACTCCCTCGAACTGCACGGCACCTGGGCCGACCAGGGCGAAGCGGCCGCGCAGCGGCAGCCCCGCAGGGGCGCCCGCAGCCAGGTCGACGCGGCCCCCGTGCGCCTCGCCCTGCTGGACCTCGCCATGCCGCGCGACATCGACGCCGCCGTGCACCGCATCCCCGGCGTACGGCTCGTCGACATCGAATCGCTCGCCGAGGCCTCGGCCGACGCGCCGATGGCGGCCGACGTGGACGCCGTGCGCGTCATCGTCACCGAAGAGGTGGCGGCCTTCGGCGCGGCCCAGCGGGCCGCCCACATCACGCCGACCGTCGTCGCCCTGCGCGCGATGGCCGCCGAGGTCGTCGCCATGGAAGTGGCACGGCTCGACGGACGACTGCCGGACCTGGACGATCGCCAGCGCGCCGAGGTCACCCAGACCGTACGACGCGTCGTCGACAAGCTCCTCCACGCGCCGACCGTGCGCGTCAAGCAGCTCGCGAGCGAACCCGGCGGCGCCGGCTACGCCGAGGCGCTGCGCGAACTCTTCGACCTCGACCCGCAGACGGTGGCCTCCGTCAGCAGGGCCGACGCCGACCCGGCCGGCCAGGCCGAACAGAACCACGACTCAGGACGGGCATCATGAATCCACGTCTCGACCAGCCCCTCCGGCTCGGCACGCGACGCAGCAAGCTGGCCATGTCCCAGTCCGGCCATGTCGCCGACGCGGTACGGACGCTCACCGGCCGGCCCGTCGAGCTCGTGGAGATCACGACCTACGGCGACGTCTCCCGGGAGAACCTCGCGCAGATCGGCGGCACCGGCGTCTTCGTCACCGCCCTGCGCGACGCGCTCCTGCGCGGCGAGGTCGACTTCGCCGTCCACTCGCTGAAGGACCTGCCGACCGCGCAGCCCGAGGAACTCGTCATCGCGGCCATGCCGCGGCGCGAGGACCCGCGCGACGCCCTCGTCGCCCGCGACGGCCTGACCTTCGAGCAGCTGCCCGACGGAGCGCGGATCGGTACCGGTTCGCCGCGCCGGACGGCACAGCTCAACCACTACGCGCACGCCCTCGGCAAGCGCATCGAGACCGTCGCCATTCGGGGGAATGTCGACACCCGCATCGGGTTCGTCCGCGACGGAGAGCTGGACGCCGTCGTGCTCGCCGCCGCGGGACTGAACCGGATCGGCCGCAGCGCGGAGGTGACCGACTACCTGTCGGTCGACAATGTGCTGCCGGCCCCCGGCCAGGGAGCCCTGGCGGTCGAGTGCCTCGCGTCCGACGCGGAGCTCGTCGCCGCGCTCGGCGAGCTCGACGACCCGGTCACCCGGGCCGCCGTGACCGCGGAGCGTTCCCTGCTCGCCGCCCTGGAGGCCGGCTGCAGTGCACCCGTGGGCGCACTCGCCGACCTGCTGGCCGACGGGCAGATTGTCAATGAAATGCGCCTGCGCGGCGTCGTCGGAACCCTCGACGGCTCGACGCTCGTGCAGCTGTCCACCACCGGTCCCGTGCCCCAGTCGTACGACGAGGCCATGGCGCTCGGCCGCGAACTCGCGGACGAGATGCTGGCCAAGGGCGCGGCCGGTCTGATGGGGGAGCGATCGCTTTGAACCCCTCACGTCCGACCACCTCCGCCTGTCCGGCCGTCGCCGCCCACGGACACGTCACCTTCCTCGGTGCCGGCCCCGGCGACCCGGGTCTGCTGACGCTGCGCGCCGTCGAGGCGCTCGGCGCCGCCGACGTGCTCATCGCGGAGCCCGACGTGCTCGACGTCGTGCGCACACATGCACGCACGGGCGTCGACACGCCACAGCTGACGATCGCTGACGAAGCGTCAGCGGCCGCCGGGCTGCCGGTGATCCGGGATGCGGCCAATCTTGTCATGGAGGCTGCGCGCTCCGGCAGGCGGGTCGTCCGAGCCGTCATCGGAGACCCCGGACTCGACGGCAACGCGGCCGCCGAGATGCTCGCCTGCGCCACCGAAGGCATCCCCTTCGAGGTGGTGCCCGGCGTCGCGACCGCCGTCGGCGTGCCCGCGTACGCCGGTGTGCCCCTGCGCGGCGAGGGGGGCACGGACGTACGGTTCGTGGACGCCCGCAACGCCTCGCAGCGCTGCTGGAGCGAGGTCGGCGCCAGCGACGGCACCGTCGTCGTCTCCGCGACCCTGGAGACGGTGCCGGGCGCCGCCGCCGAGCTGGTGGCCGCCGGGCGCAAGCCCGAGACCCCGCTCACGGTGACGGTGGCCGGTACGACGACCCGCCAGCGCACGTGGAACGCCACCCTCGGCACCATCGCCCAGGTCTTCAAGCAGGGGAAGGTGCTCCCCTCGCCCGAGGGCGCCCGCCCGGTGATAGCCGTGGTCGGTGAGCAGGGCGCCGCCGCGCGCCGCGAGGAGCTGGCCTGGTTCGAGTCGAAGCCGCTGTTCGGCTGGCGGGTCCTCGTACCGCGCACCAAGGAGCAGGCCGCTTCGCTCTCCGACCAGCTGCGTTCGTACGGTGCGGTGCCGCACGAGGTGCCGACCATCGCCGTGGAGCCCCCGCGCACCCCGCAGCAGATGGAGCGGGCCGTGAAGGGGCTCGTCACCGGACGCTACGAGTGGATCGCCTTCACCTCGGTGAACGCGGTCAAGGCCGTACGCGAGAAGTTCGAGGAGTACGGGCTCGACGCCCGAGCCTTCGCCGGGATCAAGGTCGCGGCGGTGGGCGAGCAGACCGCGGCCGCGCTGGTCGAGTTCGGTGTGAAGCCGGACCTGGTCCCCAGCGGGGAGCAGTCGGCCGCCGGACTGCTGGAGGACTGGCCGCCGTACGACCCCGTCTTCGACCCGATCGACCGCGTCTTCCTGCCACGCGCCGACATCGCGACGGAGACGCTGGTCGCGGGCCTGATAGAGCTCGGGTGGGAGGTCGACGACGTCACCGCCTACCGGACCGTGCGCGCGTCGCCGCCGCCCGCGGACACCCGCGAGGCGATCAAGGGCGGCGGCTTCGACGCCGTGCTCTTCACGTCGAGCTCCACGGTGCGCAACCTGGTCGGCATCGCCGGCAAGCCGCACAACGTCACCGTGATCGCCTGCATCGGGCCGGCGACCGCCAAGACGGCGGAGGAGCACGGGCTGCGCGTGGACGTGCTGTCGCCGGAGCCCAGCGTGAGCAAGCTCGCCGAAGCCCTCGCCGAGTACGGCGCGGCACGCCGCGAGGCGGCCAAGGAGGCCGGCGAGTCGGTCTCCCGGCCGAGCGAGCGCCGGCCGGGGGCGCGGAGGCGTCGTACGACCTGACGGGCGCCGGCTCCGGCGGTACCGCCAGGCGGTCGCCGAGGACGGGAACGGAGTGGGGCCCGGGTGCTGAGCGCCCGGGCTCTACGCTTGTGGCGACTGCTGTCGATGCTCGAAGAGGCGACTAGAAGATGAGCACGTACGGATCCTTCCCCGGCTCGCGGCCCCGCCGGCTGCGCACGACCCCGGCGATGCGGCGGATGGTCGCGGAGACCCGGCTGCACCCCTCGGACCTGATCCTCCCGGCCTTCGTACGGGAGGGCATCAGCGAGCCCCTGGCCATCTCGGCGATGCCGGGCGTGGTCCAGCACACCCGGGACACGCTGCGCAAGGCCGCCGTCGAGGCCGTCGAGGCGGGCGTGGCGGGGATCATGCTGTTCGGGGTCCCGGCGGACGAGAACAAGGACGCGCTGGGCACCGCGGGCACCGAGCCGGACGGGATCCTGCAGGTCGCCATCCGCGATGTGAAGGCGGAGGTCGGCGACGACCTGGTGATCATGTCCGACCTGTGCCTGGACGAGTACACCGACCACGGCCACTGCGGCGTCCTGGACGAGCACGGCCGCGTCGACAACGACGCGACGCTGGAACGGTACGCGGAGATGGCCCAGGTCCAGGCGGACGCGGGCGTCCACGTGGTCGGGCCGAGCGGGATGATGGACGGCCAGGTCGGCGTCATCCGCGACGCGCTGGACGAGACGGGCCACGAGGACGTGTCGATCCTCGCCTATACGGCGAAGTACTCGTCCGCGTTCTACGGTCCGTTCCGGGAGGCCGTCGCCTCCTCGCTGCAGGGCGACCGCAAGACGTACCAGCAGGACCCGGCGAACGCGCGCGAGTCGCTGAAGGAGCTCGCCCTCGACCTGGAGGAGGGCGCGGACATGGTGATGGTCAAGCCGGCCGGCCCCTACCTGGACATCCTGTACCGGGTCGCGCAGGCCGTGGACGTCCCCGTGGCGGCGTACCAGATCAGCGGCGAGTTCGCGATGATCGAGGCGGCGGCGGAGAAGGGCTGGATCGAGCGCGACCGGGCCATCCTGGAGACCCTGCTGGGCATCAAGCGGGCCGGCGCGGACACGATCCTCACGTACTGGGCGACCGAGGTCGCGGGCTGGCTGCGCGAGACGCGCTGACGAGGCCCCGTCAGCGCAGCGGCCACACGCGGGCGGCACCGGGGGGCGGCCCGGTGCGCCAGCACCGCCAACAGACGAGGGCCCACGCAAGAGCCCTGGTCCGCACTCCGGCCCGAGGCCACCGTCTTGCCCGCTGCGCTCTGCCCATGGGGGGAGCGTAGGGACGGACGGGGGTGGGGGCAGAGGGGGCGAGGGGGAGTTCGTCAGCTCGCGGCGGCGTCAGCTCGGCCAGTCGACGAGTGCAGCGAACACGAGGTAGTCCAGCACCACGGCGGCCGGGGCGAACAGCGCGAGCACGACGCGCCGGGCGGCGTTCCGCCGCTGCCAGGGCAGCGCCCAGCAGGCCACCAGCAGGACCAGGACGACCAGCAGGCCGGCGGTGAAGGTGGGGAAGGCGACCTCGTAGGAGGCGTCGAACCGGTCAGCGACGTCGCCGTTGCAGGAGTCGCAGGCCATGGGCGACAACCCGACGATGAAGAACGCGACGAGGGCCGCCGGCAGCGTCACCAGGGTGGACACGAGCGGCGCGATGAAGGCGCGGCGGTGGGGGGCGTGGGGGGAGTCGGGCGAGTCGGGCGAGTTGGGTGATTCGGGCGAGGTGTCCGGGGCGGGGTGCTCGTTCATGGACCGTAGTCAACTGCGGCGGTGGGCGGAGCACATGAGCGCAGATACTCACGTCGGGGCGGCTTCGGGGGGCGGGGGCTGAGTACGGGGGATGGGCGGGGCGGGGTTCGGGTGCGGGCATCCCGCTTTTCCGAAGCCCCCTCCCGCCCCCGCCCCCGCTCGCGTTAGCCGTCCCCTCGGCGCACCCTGGAGTCAGGGTGACCCCCCCTGGAGGTGATGCACCATGTCCACACTGGTCGGGTGGCACGTGGAGCTGGAGTTCAGCGAGGAAGGCCACCGCACCAGTGCGGCGGCCCTGGTCAGGCTCGGTGACGGCTCCGAGATCAAGGGACGCGGCTACGCCATGCGTCATCCCTCCGACCCGGAGCAGTTGAGGGTCGGCGAGGAGATCGCGGGGGCTCGTGCGCTCATGGATCTCTCCACCCAGCTGTTGGAGAAGGCCCACTCCGAGATCGACGAGGTGACGGGCCGGCACTCCTACCCGCTGAACCAGTGAACGCCTGAACCCACTCCCCTGAACCCAACGGGGCGGCCCCGTCTCCCGGGCCGGGAGACGGGGCCGCCCCTGTGAAACAGGCGGGGTCAGAGCTTCTCGGGGGTGCGGATACCCAGCAGGGACATGCCCTTGCTGAGGGTGCGGGCCGTCAGGTCGCACAGGAAGAGGCGGTTCTCGCCCACGACCAGCTCCGGTTCCGGCTTCACGACCGGGCACTGGTCGTAGAACGTCGTATAGAGGGAGGCCAGCTGGTAGAGGTACGCGGCCAGCTTGTGCGGGGCGTGCTCGGCGGCCGCCTCGGCGAGCAGCTCGCCGAAGGCGTCCAGGTGCAGGCCCAGCGCCCGCTCGGCCGGCGCCAAGGCCAGCTCCGGGTGCGCGACCGGCTTGCGGTCTCCGGCGTTGCGCAGGATCGACTTGATCCGGGCGTACGCGTACTGGAGGTACACGGACGTGTCGCCGTTCAGCGAGACCATCTGGTCCAGGTCGAACTTGTAGTCGCGCGCGGCGGAGGTGGACAGGTCCGCGTACTTGACGGCGCCGATGCCCACGTACCGCCCGTTGTCGACGATCTCCTCCTCGGTCAGGCCCACCTTCTCGGCCTTCTCCCGGACCACCGCGGTCGCCCGCTCCACGGCCTCGTCCAGCAGATCCACCAGCCGCACCGTCTCGCCCTCGCGGGTCTTGAACGGCTTGCCGTCCTTGCCGAGGACAGTGCCGAAGGCCAGCTGGACCGCCTGGACGTCCTCGCCCAGCCAGCCGGCGCGGCGGGCGGTCTCGAAGACCATCTTGAAGTGGAGGGACTGGCGGGCGTCGACCACGTAGATCAGGGTGTCCGCGCCGAGCTTGCCGACGCGGTCGCGGATCGCGGACAGGTCGGTCGCCGCGTAGCCGAAGCCGCCGTCGGACTTCTGGACGATCAGCGGGGTCGGGTTGCCGTCCGGGCCCTTGTACTCGTCGAAGAACACGCACAGCGCGCCGTTGGAGCGGACGGCGACGCCCGACTCCTCCAGCAGCTTGCAGGTCTCGGCCAGCATGTCGTTGTAGCCGGACTCGCCGACGACGTCGGGGTCCTGGATGTCCATGTCCAGCTTGTTGAAGACGGAGTAGAAGTAGATCTTCGACTCGTCGACGAACCGCTGCCACAGCGCCAGCGTCTCGGCGTCGCCCGCCTGCAGGTCGACGACCCGCGCCCGCGCCCGCGTCTTGAACTCCTCGTTCGAGTCGAACAGCGCGCGCGAGGCCTTGTAGAGGCGGTTCAGATTCGACATGGCCTCCTCGCCGGAGACCTCCGCGTCGCCGTCGGCCTTGTGGTCCAGCTCGTGCGGGTGCTCGATCAGGTACTGGATGAGCATGCCGAACTGGGTGCCCCAGTCGCCGATGTGGTGGCGGCGGATGACCTTCTCGCCGGTGAACTCCAGGATCTCCACCATCGCCGCGCCGATGACCGCCGAGCGCAGGTGGCCGACGTGCATCTCCTTCGCGACGTTCGGCTGCGCGTAGTCGATCACCGTCGTGCCCGCGTTCGCCGCGTACGGCACGCCGAGGCGGTCGTCGCCGGCCCGGGCGGCCAGGGTCTCGATGATCGCCCGGTCGGAGACCGTGATGTTGAGGAAGCCGGGGCCCGAGACCTCGATCTCCCGGATCACGTCGGACGCGCCGCCGGTCGGGATGCCCTCGACGACCGTCGTGGCGAGTTCCCGCGGGTTGGCCTTCGCCTTCTTCGCCAGCGCCAGGATGCCGTTGGCCTGGAAGTCGGCCCGGTCGCTACGTCGCAGCAGGGGGTCGGCGGCACCGGCCTCCGGCAGGGCGGAGGCGAGGGCGTCCGCGACGCGCTGGTTGACGGAGGAAGCGAGGGAATGGACCGAGGCCATGAGCTGCCGTTCCTGTGAGGTTGTGCCCGGAGGCGCGCTTGGGTTTTCCGACAAGCCCCGAGTATCCCACGCGGGGGCTGTCCGCAGTCCGGGATAAAGGCCCCTCCCGGGCAACCCCGGAGCGGCCCGTTCCGTCTGGGAGAATGGCTGAAGCCAGCATTACGAGATAGAAGGACGTGTCGTGGCTCAGAGCAGCACCGAGACCGACTGGGTCTCCCGTTTCGCGGACGAGGTCATCGCCGAGGCGGAGCGCCGAGCACCCGGCAAACCTGTCGTCGTCGCGTCCGGACTCTCCCCCTCCGGCCCGATCCACCTGGGCAACCTCCGCGAGGTCATGACCCCGCACCTGGTCGCCGACGAGATCCGCCGCCGCGGCATCGAGGTCCGGCACGTCCTGTCCTGGGACGACTACGACCGCTACCGGAAGGTGCCCCGGGGCATCCCCGGCGTGGACGAGGAGACCTTCGGACAGCACATCGGCAAGCCGCTGACCTCCGTCCCGGCGCCGGCCGGATCGCCGTACGCGACCTGGGCCGAGCACTTCAAGGCCGCCTTCGTCGAGGCGCTCGCCGAGATGGGCGTCGAGTACGACCCGATCAGCCAGACCGAGCAGTACACCTCCGGCGCCTACCGCGAGCAGGTGCTGTTCGCGATGAAGCACCGCCGCGAGATCGACGCCGTACTCGACCAGTACCGCACGAAGCAGAAGCCGGGCGCCGGCAAGAAGCCGCAGCAGAAGCCCGTCGACGCCGCCGAGCTGGAGGCCGCCGAGGGATCGGGCGCGGCCGCCGAGGACGACGGCAGCGCGGAGGGCTCCGAGTACTTCCCGTACAAGCCGTACTGCGGCGCCTGCGGCAAGGACTTCACCAAGGTCACCTCGTACAACGACGAGACGACCGAGATGACCTACGTCTGCACCGAGGACGAGTACACCGAGACGGTCAAGCTCAGCGAGTTCAACCGCGGCAAGCTGGTCTGGAAGGTCGACTGGCCGATGCGCTGGGCCTTCGAGGGCGTCGTCTTCGAGCCCTCCGGCGTCGACCACTCCTCGCCCGGCTCGTCCTTCCAGGTCGGCGGGCAGATCGTGCACATCTTCGGCGGCGAGCAGCCGATCGGACCGATGTACGCCTTCGTCGGCATCAGCGGCATGGCCAAGATGTCCTCGTCGAAGGGCGGCGTCCCCACCCCGGCCGACGCCCTGAAGATCATGGAGCCGCAGCTGCTGCGCTGGCTGTACGCCCGTCGCCGGCCGAACCAGTCATTCAAGATCGCCTTCGACCAGGAGATCCAGCGGCTGTACGACGAGTGGGACAAGCTGGAGGCCAAGGTCGCCGACGGCTCCGTCCTGCCGGCCGACGCCGCCGCCCACACCCGCGCCGTCCGGGTCGCCTCGCACGAGCTGCCCCGCACGGCGCGGCCGATGCCGTACCGCACGCTCGCCTCGGTGGTGGACATCACCGCCGGCCACGACGAGCAGACCCTGCGCATCCTCAGCGACCTGGAGCCGGACAAGCCGCTCACCTCCCTCGACGAGGTGCGGCCGCGCCTGGACCGCGCCGAGAACTGGATCACCACCCAGGTCCCGGCCGACCAGCGCACCCTCGTCCGCGAGGAGCCCGACACCGAGCTGCTGTCCTCCCTGGACGACCAGGCCCGCGAGTCGCTGCGCCTGCTGGTGGACGGCCTGGACTCGCACTGGTCGCTGGACGGGCTGACCACGCTCGTCTACGGCGTGCCGAAGGTGATGGCGGGCCTGGAGCCCGACGCCAAGCCGACGCCGGAGCTCAAGGTCGCGCAGCGGTCCTTCTTCGCCCTGCTGTACCGCCTGCTGGTGACCCGGGAGACCGGGCCGCGCCTGCCCACGCTGCTGCTGGCGGTGGGGGCGGACCGGGTGCGCAAGCTGCTCGCCGCCTGAGCCGGACCGCGCCCTGACGCGGGAAGGGCCCGCACCCCGAGGGGTGCGGGCCCTTCCGCATGCGTGGGACGGCATGTGCGCGAGGCCCGTGACGCGAGGCTCGTAGCGCGATGCCCGTTACGCGATGTGCTCGTTCTCCAGGTCACGCTGGTAGCGCTGCTTGAGCTCCGGCATGAGCCGCTTGAGCGTGGTGGCGCTGCGCGGGTGCACGATGCCGAGCCGGTCCGCGAGGTGTATGTCCAGCTGCTCCGGGTTCGGGAACTGGCCGTACTCGTCGATGTAGGCGCGGAAGACCTCGTACGAGGCCTCCGCGAACTTCACCTCGTCGACGTCCTGCACCTGCGGCGCCGGCGGCTGCACGGACGCAGCCGGGTCCGGCAGGGGCCGGGCGGCCTGCGGACCCTCCGGGCCTTCCGGATCCTCCGGGCCCGCCGGGGGCATCACCGGGGTCGGCTCCAGGCCCTCGACGTACTGCGGGTTGTAGCCGCCCTCGTACGCGGCCTGCGGGGCGAGCGGGGCCGCGAACCAGGCGCTGTTGTGCGCGGCGGGCATCGCCGTCGGCTCCACCGCGAAGGGCGGCGGGGCGTGGTGCCCGGGGACTCCGGCCGGGCCCTGCACGCCCTCCGCCCGGGCGCCGGGCGCCGCACCGGCGGCCGCCGGGGCGGCCTGGCCCGCGGCCGCCGCCGGTCCCGCGGCCCCGCCGGGAAGGCCGATGTCCGCGGGCGCCGGGCCCGCGGCCCTGCCCGCCTCCAGGGCCGGGGCCGAACCCGCCGCATCCGCCGGAGGCAGCAGTACCGGGTCGATCCCCGCCGCCGCCAGGCCCTCCGGGGCCGTCTGGGCCAGCGGGACGCCGATCCGGGCCAGGCGCAGCGGCATCAGCGCCTCCACCGGCGCCTTGCGGCGCCAGGCCCGGCCGTAGCGGGCCTGGAGCCGCGCCTGGTAGATCAGCCGGTCCTGCTCCATGCCGACGGCCTGCTCGTAGGACCGCAGCTCCCACAGCTTCATCCGGCGCCACAGCTTGAAGGTCGGCACCGGCGACAGCAGCCACCGGGTGATCCGTACGCCCTCCATGTGCCGGTCCGCGGTGATGTCCGCGATCCGGCCCACCGCGTGCCGGGCCGCCTCCACCGTGACCACGAACAGGATGGGGATCACGGCGTGCATGCCGACACCGAGCGGATCCGGCCAGGCCGCCGCACCGTTGAACGCGATGGTCGCCGCGGTCAGCAGCCACGCCGTCTGCCGCAGCAGCGGGAACGGGATCCGGATCCACGTCAGCAGCAGGTCGAGGGCCAGCAGCACGCAGATGCCCGCGTCGATGCCGATCGGGAACACCAGCGAGAAGCTGCCGAAGCCTTTCTGCAATGCGAGCGCCCGCACCGCGGCGTACGAGCCCGCGAAGCCGATGCCCGCGATGACCACGGCTCCTGCGACCACGACGCCGATGAGTATCCGGTGCGTACGAGTCAGCTGCATCGCGGCCACCCGCGATCCCCTCCCCTTGTCGAGCTACGGCAGGCACAGCGTACGGGTGACGGTGGGAGTGACTGAATGTCAGCCTCCCTTTAATGCGGTGGGTTACCGCCGATCACTGCTGGGGCGAGGGGGAAGCCTGCTGCTCGGGCTGCTTCTGCTGCTGGTTCGCGGCGTCCACCGAGGCCACCGCCTCCTTCGCCGCCGCGATGGCGTCCTGGAGCAGCTTCGCCTGGTCCGGGGCGCTCGCGCCCTCGTACGCCGCACCGTTGTAGTCGAGCGTGACCACCACGTTCTGGGTGCGCGCCACGATGGTGGTGTTGAAGAAGTCGACGTCCTTCTTCACCCCGTACACGACGGAGGTGGCCTGGTCGCCGATGCCGCCGGCGGCCTCCTCCTTCACGTCGTGCGCGCCCTCGGTGGTCTTCGCCGCCGCGGTCTGCTTGGCGTACTGCTCCTCGGCACGCTTGTTGGCACTGCCCAGCGACGCGTGGGAGTCGTAGCGCACGAGGGAGATCGACAGCCAGCGGTACTGCGAGCCCTTCAGGCCGTCCTCGTCGAGACCGTTCCAGGAGCAGCTGGCGCGGCTGGAGAGGTCGTTCGACTTGGTCGCCGTGCCGTTCTTGTCCTTCGCCTCGGGGACGAGGGTCTCGACGGTCTTCGTCTGGATCGCCTTGCAGGGGTCGGGCAGCGTCGCGAACGCCGCCTTCTCCAGGCCGGCCGACGGCTTCCCGTTCGGCTTGGCGGACGAGGAGGCGCTGGACTTCTTGCCGCCGTCCGAGCCCGAGCCCTTGTCCGAGTCGGAGGAGCATCCGGCGACGGTGAGGATCACCGGGACGGCTGCGCAGGCGAGGACGCGGGTGAGGCGGCGCGAGGCTGATCGGTGCATGGTTCCTTCAGTACGTGGTGGGCCAGTACGTGGTGGGCGACGGGTGGACGTGTGGGCGACGCCGTGGCGTGTTCCGTGAGCTGTTCGGGTGACGCCTTTCGGGGCGCGGGACCCGGGCAACGGTAGCCCGATCCGGCGCGCGCCTGCTGTGCGCGCCGTCACGCCGGGCCGTCCGCGGTGCCGTTCAGTCGTTGAACCGCTCGACGAGGGCCTGCGCCAACTGCCGTGCCTTGTCTTGGGTTTCGGGGCTCGACGGGACGGTGCCGGGCAGCGACGGCTGCACGCTGTACTCGACGGTGACGATGACGTTCGAGGTGCGGAACACAATCCGCACGGTCCGCGCCTGGGCCGCGCTGGCGCCGGCCGCGCTCAGCTTGTCGTCGAGGAAGGCCTCGGTGCCGAGCCCTTCGAGCACGCGGGAACCGAGCTCGGGCGGCGGGACGCTCGCGCCGGGGCCGGGGGTCGTCGAGGTTCCCGCGGACGGGCCGGTGGCCGGGTTGGCGGCCGGGCTGGTGGCGGGGTTCGGGGCCGTGGTGGGGGCGGTGCCGGGGCTGCCCGTGGGGGCCGGGCCGGGGAAGGGCAGGTGCGCGTCCGTCAGGCGGCGGACGTAGACCTGTCGCGCCTTGTCGTCGTCGCTCGTCGTGGACCGGTCGTAGGACACCACGCGCTCGAAGCCGACCGACAGCAGCCGGGTCTCCTCGGGGGTCTGCGCCGTCCAGCGGCAGGCGACGTGCCGGTCGGCGTCGTACGAGGTGTCGGCGGTGCCGGCGTACAGCCGGCCGCGCTGCTCCTCGGTGAGCGTGGCCGCGGCCGGGAGCATGGCCTTGAGGCGCTTGCCGTCGGCTGCCTTGCAGGGCGAGGGCAGGCTGCGGTATTTGCCGGGGGGTGCGGGCACGGTGGTGCTGTCCCCGGCCTTGGAGTCGCTGGCGGACCGGCCGCCGCTCCCGCTGGTGCACCCCGTCAGGCCGCTCGCCCCGGCCACGAGTGCGGTGAGCATCGCGATGCCTGGCAGGACCCGCCGTACCGCCTTGCGCTGCACGTCCACTGGCTCCCTTCGACCGCCCGGCCGCCCGGCGGTCAGGAAAATGCGTTGCCGCGCCGTGGGCGCGGATGAACACAATGTCTATCGCACACGCTGGCGCCGGCGCCGGTCCCTTGTCTGGTTTGGGGCCAAGAGCGAGGCTTTTGCGTATGGAGACTTTTTTGCGCTTTTCGGGGGATTAAGACCTTATGTCGTATGTAGAGGTGCCGGGAGCGAAGGTCCCGATCCGGATGTGGACCGACCCCGCGTCGGTCGAGGCCAGTGCGATGCAGCAACTGCACAACGTCTCCGGCCTTCCGTGGATCAAGGGCCTGGCCGTCATGCCGGACGTCCACTACGGCAAGGGCGCCACGGTCGGCTCGGTGATCGCCATGAAGGACGCGGTGTGTCCTGCGGCGGTGGGGGTGGACATCGGCTGCGGCATGTCGGCGGTGAAGACGTCCCTCACGGCGAACGACCTGCCGGGCGACCTCTCGAAGCTCCGCTCGAAGATCGAGGCGGCCATCCCGGTGGGCGCGGGCATGCACCGGGAGCCGGTGGACCCGGGGCGGCTCTACGGGTTCGGGCCGACGGGGTTCGGGGACCTGTGGGAGCGGTTCGACTACCTTGCGGATGCGGTCAAGTTCCGTCACGAGCGGGCCACGAAGCAGGTCGGAACGCTCGGATCGGGAAACCATTTCATCGAGTTCTGTCTCGATGAGGCCGGCTCGGTCTGGCTGATGCTGCACTCCGGATCCCGGGGCATCGGCAACGAACTCGCCTCGCACCACATCGGTGTCGCCCGCGGCCTCTCGCACAACCAGGGCCTGGTCGACCGGGACCTCGCGGTCTTCCTCGCGGCCACCCCCGAGATGGAGGCGTACCGCAACGACCTCTTCTGGGCGCAGGAGTACGCCAAGTACAACCGCGCGGTGATGATGAGCCTGTTCAAGGAGGTCGTCCGGCGGGAGTTCCGCAAGGCGAAGGTCTCCTTCACGCAGGAGATCAGCTGCCACCACAACTACGTGGCGGAGGAGCGGTACGACGGCATGGACCTGCTGGTCACCCGCAAGGGGGCGATCCGCGCCGGCAGCGGTGACTACGGGATCATCCCGGGCTCCATGGGCACGGGTTCGTACATCGTGAAGGGCCTCGGCAACGAGAAGTCCTTCAATTCGGCCTCGCACGGTGCGGGCCGCAAGATGAGCCGGACGGCCGCGAAGAAGCGGTTCTCTGCGCGCGACCTGGCGGAGCAGACCCGGGGCGTGGAGTGCCGCAAGGACTCGGGCGTCGTGGACGAGATCCCGGGTGCGTACAAGTCCATCGAGCAGGTCATCGACCAGCAGACCGACCTGGTCCAGGTCGTGGCCAAGCTCAAGCAGGTCATCTGCATCAAGGGCTGAGCCCGGGGTGCAGTGGTCGGGGGAATGGAAGGGCCCGGACCGTGATCGGTCCGGGCCCTTCCGTGTCCGGGCTCAGGCGTTCTCGTCGCCGTCGAGGAGGCGGTCGACGGAGAGCTCAAGGGTGACGCCGATGTCCTCGGGGAGGGGGACGGCGGTACCGCGCTTGAAGGCCTTGCGCCGGCGGTACCCGCCGCTCCGGGGGTCGGTGTAGAGGACGACCTCGTCGTGGTGGCGGTCGGCGACGACGTACACCGGGACGCCGGCCTTGGCGTAGCCCTCGACCTTGACGCCGATGTCGTCCGACCAGTTCGAGGAGGTGACCTCAAGGATCATGCGGAAGACGTCGGGGGCGTAGCAGTTCTTCTGGACCTTGGAGTCCAGGAAGTCCGCCTCGACGAGTGAGAAGTCCGGGACGGCGTAGTCGTCCGGGCCGGTGGGCAGCCAGAGGCCGATGCCCTGCAGGTATCTGAGGCCGGCGTTCTTGGCCCCTGCGTCGTAGAACTGCTCGATCAGCCAACTCAGCGACAGCGCGTGTGAGCCGTCCGCAGGTGGTGTCACGGTGAGCCTCCCCTGCAGAATCTCCACTCGGTGCCCGGGAAGCTCCTTGGAGAGACGATCGGCGGCCTCCGCGATCGTGGTCTCGTGCTGTATCACGGCGATGGCTTCCTCCCTTTCGTGACCCACCCTTTCGGAGCGTAGCCGTGGACACCGGCAATCGGCGCTGATTCACCCCTACGCGCCCGGCGGGGGCTACAGCTCGCGGTGGACCTTGGTGTTCGAGGCCTGGGCGCGGGGGCGGACCACCAGGAGGTCGATGTTCACGTGGCTCGGGCGGGTGACGGCCCAGGTGATGGTGTCGGCCACGTCGTCGGCGGACAGGGGGTGCGCGACGCCCGCGTAGACCTTGGCGGCCTTCTCCGCGTCGCCGCGGAAGCGGGTGGTGGCGAACTCCTCGGTCTTGACCATGCCCGGCGCGATCTCGATGACGCGGACGGGCTGTCCGACGATCTCCAGGCGGAGGGTCTCGGCGAGGACGCGGGCGCCGTTCTTGGCGGCGACGTAGCCCGCGCCGCCCTCGTACGTGGCGTGCCCGGCGGTGGAGGACAGGACCACCACCGTGCCGTCGCCGGAGGCGGTGAGGGCGGGGAGCAGGGCCTGGGTGACGTTGAGGGTGCCGATGACGTTGACCTCGTACATCGTGCGCCAGTCGGCCGGGTCGCCGGTGGCGACGGGCTCGGCTCCGAGGGCGCCGCCCGCGTTGTTGACGAGTACGTCGCAGCGGGCGAGGGACGCGGCGAAGGCGTCGACCGCGGCGCGGTCGGTGACGTCGAGGGCGTGGGCGGTGGCCTCGTGCCCGGCCTCGGCGATCTCGGCGGCGAGGGCCTCGATGCGGTCCTTGCGGCGGGCCGTGAGGACGACGTGGTAGCCGGCGGCGGCGAGCTGCCGGGCGGTGGCCGCGCCGATGCCGCTGCTCGCGCCGGTGACTACGGCGGTTCGGGTGGCCGTGCTCATGTGCGGGGCTCCTGGTGCGCTCGGTCCTCCGTACGGGCTTCGTACGGGCGTGGTACGGGTGAGTACCCGCCAGCATAGGCGGGGGGTCGGCGGCCGCGCGGTGCGTGCGGCCGCCCGGGACGGTCGGCCGGGTGGGGGGCGGCGCGCCCTCGTTCGTGTGATGGTCCGACCGGTCGGGGCCGGAGCGGGCTAGCGTCCGCGCGTGGAGGTGGTGGCGGTGCGCCGTGGTGCCGTACGGAGTGTGGTGGTGGCGGGCTTGCTGGTGCTCGGGGCGACCGGGCATGCCCAGGCGCGGAGCGGGCCCGAGGCGGACGTGTCCTACCACGGGCGCGTCTCCCTGTCCCAGGGGCAGCTGCGGGTATGGCTGGTCCCGCAGAACGAGGGGCCGTCGGCGGTGGCCAACGCCACGCTGCGGGTGCGCCTGTCGGCCGACCTCGCGGACCGGCAGGAACTGGCCGAGGGCTGTGCCCGGGCCGGGCTGCGCCAGGTGGTGTGCGAGACGGGCGCCATGCCGCTGCACGGGCGCGGCCGGCACATCGGGCTGCTGCTGCGGCTACGGGAGCGGGTGCCGGAGGTGGTGGTCCGGATCGACACCTGGTGGGACGGCGGCGCGGCGGACCGGAACCTGTCCAACAACGAGCCCGCGGTGCTGGCGCTGGACACGGGCGACACGTACGCCTTCTGACCGCCGGGTGGTCGGGCCGCCGCGTGGCCACGCCGTCACGGCGTGGCCACGCCGCCGAACTCCTCGACCGCCTCGCTGACGATCCGCTCCAGGCGGGCGTGGTGGGCGCCGCGCCAGTAGACGCGCTCGCAGGCGGTGCACTGCGCGAAGACGTCGTACGAGCGGTGCGTGCCGCGTTCGAGGCGGTCGCCGACGCTCTCCTTGTCGGCTTGGCGCAGCGGGCCGTTGCAGGCGGTGCAGCGGGTCCACGGGGCCAGGGCGGGGGCGAACCGGCCCAGTACGTCGCGCAGTTGCTCGTCGGGGTTGTCGCTGTAGACGTACGCCCCGGCGAAGATCTCGCGGCGGCGCAGCAGTCCGCGGTCGCGGGAGAGCAGGATGCGCTGCTCGGCGGCGGAGCGGGTGGCGAGGGCGGGGTCGCCGATGTCCTCGTTCTCGTACGCGGCGTCCACGCCGAGCAGGCGCAGGCGGCGCGCGAGGGTGCCGAGGTGGACGTCGAGGAGGAAGCGCAGCGGCGTGGCGCCGGGGATCTGCTGGGGGCGGTCGACGCCGAACACCTCGACGGTCTGGCCGGCGCGGGGCACGTACGAGAAGGGCACCTCGTCGCCGTCGACGAGGAGCCGGCCGACCTCGGTGAGCGGGACGCCGGCCGATTCAACGACGTGTCCGAGGCTGGAGGCGCCGTCGGTCGGGGTCGGTACGCGCTCCGCGCGCCGGCTGGGCGCGGCGAACAGGCGCAGTTCGGGGGCGAGGGTGAGCTGAATGCCGGGTCCGTTCACGCTGTCAGCATGCCATTGGGGGCCGGGCGGTGCGGCCGAATTTACGGGGTGGCGGGGGTCGTGGCCCCGGCCTTTGGCCCGCCGCCGTTCGTCGTCGTCCGGCCGGCTTGCCGTGGCCGGGCGTGGCGGGGGGTGGAAGACTCGGAAGGGAGGGGCGAGGGCGAGGAGTGGGCCCATGGGTGTCTCGACCGAGCCGGTCCGGCTGGACGACTCCGCGTACCACGAGCTGGCGCGGTCCTTCCGCGGCAGCCTGGTGCGGGCCGGCGATGCGACGTACGAGGAGCGACGGCGGGTCTGGAACGGCGCGATCGACCGGCATCCCGCCCTCATCGCGCCGTGCACCGGCCCCGGCGACGTCGCCGCCGCGCTGAAGTGGGCGACGGACACGGGTGCGCTCGTCGCCGTCCGCAGCGGCGGCCACAGTTTCCCCGGGCACTCGGTGTGCGACGGCGGTGTCGTCATCGACCTGTCGCCGATGAAGGACGTCCGGGTGGACCCCGAGACCCGTACGGCCAGGGTCCAGGCGGGGGTGCTGCTGGGGGAGCTGGACCGCGCGACCCAGCCGTTCGGGCTGGCGGTGCCGTCCGGGATCGTGACGCACACCGGGGTCGCTGGGTTGACCCTGGGCGGCGGGATCGGGTGGCTGAGCCGCAAGTACGGACTGAGCATCGACCAGCTGCTGTCGGTGGAACTGGTCACGGCCCGCGGGGAACAGGTCACGGCGAGTGAGACGAGCCATCCGGAGCTGTTCTGGGGAGTGCGCGGGGCCGGCGGGAACTTCGGCGTCGTCACGGAGTTCACGTTCCGGCTGAATCCGGTCGGGCCGACCGTCCTGGCCGGGCCCGTCCTGTGGTCCGTGGAGGATTCCCCGCAGGTGCTGCGCTTTTACCGGGACTGGATCACGGCGGTGCCCGACGAGCTGACGACGATCGTCGTGCACCGCAAGGTCCCGCCGCTGCCGGCGATCCCGGCCGAGCTGCACGGGCGGCCCGTGGTCATGGTGATCGGCTGCTACGCGGGGGACGTGGAGGCCGGTGCGGAGGTGATGCGTCCGATGCGGGAATTCGGGCGGCCCCTGCTGGACCTGTGCGTGCCGAAGCCGTTCCTGGCGCACCAGGCGATGTTCGACCCGTCGTTCCCGCACGGCTGGTGGTACTACTTCCGCAGTACGGGCATCGACCGCCTCACTAACGAGGTGATCGACACCATGGCGCGGTACGCGGCGCGGATCGGTTCCCCGCTCAGCTCCTTCCCGCTGTTCCAGCTGGGCGGCGCGGTGGCCCGGGCGGATGGGGACGGCACGGCGTTCGGTGACCGCCGCGTGGGCCACATGCTCAACATCAACGGGATCTGCGCGAGCGCCGACGGCTTCGACGAGGAGCGCCGCTGGGTCCGGGAGTTCTGGGCGGCGCTGGAGCCGCACCATGCGGGGGTGTACGTCAACTTCCTGATGGACGAGGGCGAGCGGCGGATCCGGCAGGCCTACGGGCCGGGCGCGCTGGGCCGTCTGCGGGCCCTGAAGGCCGAATGGGATCCGGCGAACGTCTTCCGCCTCAACCAGAACATCCCGCCACCGCCGGTCTAGCCGCCGTCCGCGGGTCCGTCCGCGGGTCCGCCCGCCACCCTGGTCGCAGCGACGTTCGCCGCGCCGGGTGTCGCGCCGTTCGCCGCGCCGTCGCCGCGCCGGGCGTCGTGCGGCGGCGGCGGCGGCCCCGGTTGCGGCCGCGGCGGGTGCGCAGGCGGCTCACCCGGAGCCGCTCCGAGCCCTGCGGGTCCCGGCGGGCCAGTTCGGCGAGCGCCGGGGGCGGGGGCGGGGGCGGGGGCAGGGGCCGGGGCGCCGCCTGCTCGGAGCGCCGACGGCTGCGCGCGTACAGCGGGAACCAGACGATCTGGGCCACCAGGGCGAGGCCGGTGGCGGCGACCAGCCCGCCCTGCACCGGCCCGCGCGGCGCGAGGGCCGGCAGTGCGAACGCGACGAACAGCATCTCCGCGAGGAGGAGGCAGATCACCGTGGTGGCCGTGCAGCCGAGGCCGCGGCGCACCACGGCGGCCGGCACACGCGCGAGCCAGGTGCTGTGGAATCCTCCCGGGCGGTGCGGAAGGCGGTGTCGCGCAGCTCGATGCTGCCGAGGGTGGCCGGTGCCGTGCGGCGGCGCAGCGCCGCGAGCAGGGCGTCCGGCAGCGGGTGCCCGGCGGTGCGCGCGGGTCGGCGCCGGCCGCGGTGAGGCTCAGGTTGCCGCGGTGGTTGACGGTGGCCAGCCCTTCGAGCAGCAGCTGGGAGGCGGCGGCCTGGGTGTCGTCCTCGGGCCACCAGCGCCCGGCGGCGGCGTGGTAGGGGTCGGCCGCGGGCACGGGCCACCGCCGGACCGTCGGCCGGTACCGCCGCCCGCCCCGGCGGTGGCGGCGCACCCCGAGCCCCCCGTACAGCAGGGCTGTGACGGGCAGCACGGCACCGGCGGGCGTGTCGGGATGCACCTGCCGCGCCCGGGCTTCGATCAGGGCCAGACCAGGCAGTAGGCCTGGTGGCCGTTCTCGTGGAGGCGGTGGGAGAAGTCCTGCCATTCGTGGAGCAGCTGGTAGACGTTGAACGCGTCGCGCGGACCGCCGCGGTCCGGGACCGTCGACCAGATGAAGGCCGCCGCGCCCACCGACTCCTCGCCGATGCCGCGCAGCGGATCGACCACCGTCATCGGGAGCTTGACCACCGCGTAGTCGGGGTGGAGGACGACCAGCTCCAGCGGGGGCACCTTGTGCAGGGGTATGCCCTCGATGCCGGTGAGGACCATCGCGGCCATCGTCTCCGGCTTGATCTTGGTGAACATGCCGCCCATGCCGAGCTCGTCGCCGCCGAGCTCCTCCGGCCGCATCGTGACCGGGACCCGGGCCGCCGTCGCGCCGTCGGGGGCGCCGAAGTACTTGTACGTCACGCCCATACCGCGGCCCTTGGGCAGGTCGACGTCGGGGGCTTCCATCGGCCCCGGTACGGGATCGGCCGCGTCCGCGGCCCGGCGCCGGTGCTTGCCCCGTCGGCGGGCTTCGCGGGCCTCACGGGCGCGCTGCGGGTCGAGGCCGTCCGTACCCTCGCCCGGTCCACCACCGCGTTGCATATCTCCACCCGACTGGTCTTGCCTGCCCCGGCCCCGTGGCCCCACCACGTGGCCTGATCATCATGGCAGTGACCTCCCCCGGGGCGGCGCGGTGAAACGCCCGTCCGCAAGTCAGTCGCGGCCTGATGAGACCATGGCTGGTGTGAGCTACCCGTACCCGTATGAAGCCAAAGTCTCGCAGACTCTCTTTGACCGCGCGTCCCTCGTGACGCCTGGCGGCGTGAACTCTCCGGTGCGGGCCTTCCGCGCCGTGGGCGGAACGCCCAGGTTCATGGTGTCCGGTACCGGTCCGTACCTGACCGATGCCGACGGCCGCGAGTACGTCGACCTCGTCTGCTCGTGGGGACCGATGATCCTCGGCCACGCCCACCCCGCCGTCACCGAGGCGGTCCAGGCCGCCGTCGCCCGCGGCACGTCCTTCGGCACGCCCGGTGAGGGCGAGGTCGCGCTCGGCGAGGAGATCGTCGCGCGGATCGAGCCGGTCGAGCAGGTCCGCCTGGTGTCCTCCGGCACCGAGGCGACGATGTCCGCGATCCGGCTGGCCAGGGGTTTCACGGGCCGCGCCAAGGTGGTGAAGTTCGCCGGCTGCTACCACGGGCACGTGGACGCGCTGCTGGCCGCCGCCGGTTCGGGCCTGGCCACCTTCGCGCTGCCGGACACCCCGGGCGTGACCGGTGCGCAGGCCGGCGACACGATCGTGCTGCCCTACAACGACCTGGAGGCGGTCCGGGCGGCCTTCGCCGCGCACCCCGGTGAGATCGCCTGTGTGATCACCGAGGCCGCGCCCGGCAACATGGGCGTCGTCACGCCGCTGCCCGGCTTCAACCAGGGCCTTGCCGACCTCTGCCGCGAGAACGGGGCGCTCTACATCTCCGACGAGGTGATGACGGGTTTCCGCACCTCCCGCGCTGGCTGGTACGGCATCGACGGGGTCAAGCCCGACCTGATGACCTTCGGCAAGGTCATGGGCGGCGGTTTCCCGGCCGCGGCGTTCGGCGGCCGCGCCGACGTGATGGGCTTCCTCGCTCCGGCGGGCCCGGTGTACCAGGCGGGCACGCTGTCCGGTAACCCGGTCGCCACCGCTGCCGGCCTGGCGCAGCTGCGGCTGCTCGACGAGGCCGCGTACGAGAAGGTCGACGCCGTCTCGAAGGAGATCCAGGAGCTGGTGACCGGGGCGCTGGCCAAGGAGGGCGTCGCGCACCGGGTGCAGACGGCGTCCAACATGTTCTCCGTGTTCTTCACGGAGGACGAGGTCCGCACCTACGACGACGCGAAGAAGCAGGAGTCCTTCCGCTTCAACGGCTTCTTCCACTCGATGCTGTCGCAGGGCGTCTACCTGCCGCCGTCGGCCTTCGAGTCGTGGTTCGTCTCCACCGCCCACGATGCGCGGGCGATCGAGCGGATCGCGGCGGCCCTGCCCGCCGCCGCCCGCGCCGCCGCCGAGGCCTCCCCGGAGGGGACCGTATGAGCAGCAAGGAGATCACCGTCGTCCATCTGATGCGGCACGGTGAGGTGCACAACCCGGACGGGGTCCTCTACGGGCGCCGTTCCGGATACCACCTTTCCGAGCTGGGGCACCGGATGGCCGAGCGGGTCGCGGACCACCTGCAGGGGCGTGACGTCACGTACGTCGTCTCCTCCCCGCTGGAGCGGGCGCAGGAGACGGCGGCGCCGGTCGCCAAGCGGCACGGACTGGACGTGGCGACGGATGCGCGGCTGCTGGAGGCGGAGAACGTCTTCGAGGGCAAGACCTTCGGGGTCGGGGACGGCGCGCTGCGCAAGCCCGCCAACTGGAAGCACCTGACGAACCCGTTCCGGCCGTCCTGGGGCGAGCCCTACGTGGAGCAGGTCGTCCGGATGATGAGCGCGATCGAGGCGGCGCGCGACGCGGCCCGCGGCCACGAGGCGGTGGCGGTCAGCCACCAGCTGCCGATCTGGATCGTGCGCAGCTTCGCGGAGAAGCGCCGGCTGTGGCACGACCCGCGGCGGCGCCAGTGCACGCTGGCCTCGCTGACCTCGTTCACGTACCAGGGCGACCGGCTGGTGTCGGTGGGGTACAGCGAGCCGGCCCGGGACCTGGTTCCGGCGCATCTCCTGGCGGGGGCGAAGCCGGTGAAGGGCAAGTCCAAGGCGTTCGGCGCCTAAAGATTCATACAAGTCCCCTGGAACCACCGCGTGGTACCTCGACTTCATTGAAAAGTCCGTTTATGTGACTATTCATGAGCGACGATGCGCGCGACCTCACCCGCAGGGGGCTGCTCGGGCTCGGTGCCGCGGCCGTGGCGGCCGGGATCGGCGGCTGCGGCGGCGGCAGCGGCCGCCCGGCCGGCCCGGGCGGCCGTCCCGGCCCCGGCGGCTCCGGCCCGTCCGCGTCGGTGATCCGGCCCCTGGGCGACGGTTCCACCGCCGACACCGGGCCCCAGCCGCACCAGCCGCCCCGGCCCGTGCCGCTCCAGCCGGGCGAGACGCCACCGCAGTTCGTGGTGTTCAGCTGGGACGGTGCGGGAGAGGTCGGCAACGGCCTCTTCCCGCGCTTCCTCAAGCTGGCCGCGGATCACGGCGCGTACATGACCTTCTTCCTCTCCGGCCTCTACCTGCTGCCCGAGTCCAAGAAGGAGCTCTACCGGCCGCCGAACAACCCGGCCGGGGCCTCCGACATCGGCTACCTCAAGGACGAGAACGTCCGCAACACCCTCGGCTGCGTCCGGCAGGCCTGGCTCGACGGCCACGAGATCGGCACCCACTTCAACGGCCACTTCTGCGGCGGTTCCGGCTCCGTCGAGCACTGGACCCCGGCCGACTGGCGCAGCGAGATCGACCAGGCCGTGTCCTTCGTCACCAACTGGCGCACGCACACCGGCTTCACCGACGTCGACCCGCTGCCCTTCGACTACCGCAAGGAGCTCACCGGCGGCCGCACCCCCTGCCTGCTCGGGCGGGACAACCTGCTCCCGGTCGCCGCGGAGCTGGGCTGGCGCTACGACGCCTCCTCGCCCGGCGGCCTCCAGGTCTGGCCGCAGAAGAGGGGCGGCCTGTGGGACCTGCCCCTGCAGTCCATGCCGTTCCCCGGGCACTCCTTCGAGGTGCTGTCGATGGACTACAACATCCTCGCCAACCAGTCGAAGAACACCACCCGGGGCGTCCCCTCCAACTACCCGGCCTGGCGCACCCAGGCCATCGCCTCCTACCAGGCGGGCTTCCGCCGTGCGTACGAGACGAACCGCGCGCCCCTCTTCATCGGCAACCACTTCGAGGAGTGGAACGGCGGGATCTACATGGACGCCGTCGAGGAGGCCCTCAAGAGCATGTCGGACAAAAAGGACGTACGACTCGTATCCTTCCGGCAGTTCACCGACTGGCTGGACGTCCAGGACCCCGCACTGCTCTCCCGGCTGCGCGCCCTCGCCCCCGGCGAGCCCCCGGCCGGCGGCTGGAAGACGTACCTCACCCCGCTCCCCGCGGCCTGACCAGCGGATTGCACACCGCCCCGGGGGGTGCGGAAGATCCGCAAAACGCCCATGCGAAACTTTTCACATGAGAATTGGCCGCGCCCCCCGTCGCCGCCGCCCGACCAGCGGCCGCGTCCTCCTGCTGACCGCGGTGACCCTCGCGAGCGCCCTGACCCTGACGGCGTGCAGCGACGACGGCGGCAAGCCGTCCGGCAGCGCCGGCGGCAACTACGTGACCGGCAAGAGCGGCATCTCCACCGTCGCCAAGGGCTCGCGCGACGAGGCGCCCAAGCTCGACGGAGAGACCGTCGACGGCAAGACCCTCGACACCACCGCCCTCAAGGGCAAGGTCGTCGTCCTCAACGTGTGGGGATCCTGGTGCCCGCCGTGCCGCGCCGAGGCCCCCTATTTCGCGAAGGTCTCCAAGGAGCTGGAGACCGCCGGGAAGCCCGTCGCCTTCGTCGGCATCAACACCCGCGACACCAGCAAGCAGAACGCCGCCTCCTTCGAGGAGAACTTCGGGATCACCTACCCGAGCCTCTACGACCCGGACGGCAAGCTGATGCTCCGCTTCCCCGCGGGCACGCTGAACGCCCAGTCCATCCCCTCCACGATCGTCCTCGACAAGGAGGGCCGGATCGCCGCCCGCACCCTGGTCGCGGTCAGCGAACAGCAGCTGCGCTCCATGATCGACCCGCTGCTCGCGGAGCAGTGACCTCGTGCTCGCGTACGTCCTCGCCGCCGAGCCGACCGGCGTGAACACGACGGTGCTCAGCGGTGCACTGCTGCTGGCCCTGCCCCTGGCCCTGCTCGCCGGGCTGGTCTCCTTCTTCTCGCCCTGCGTCCTGCCGCTGGTCCCCGGCTACCTCTCCTACGTCACCGGCGTCAGCGGAGCCGACCTCGCCGAGGCCCGGCGCGGCCGAATGGTGGCCGGAGCGAGCCTGTTCATCCTCGGCTTCACCGCCGTCTTCGTCTCCAGCGGCGCCCTCTTCGGCCAGTTCGGCAACGTCCTGCTGGGCCACAAAGAGGTCATCTCCCGGGTGATGGGCGGCCTGGTGATCGTGCTCGGCCTGTTCTTCATGGGAGCCATCCCGGGCCTGACCATGCGCGAGTTCCGCTTCCACCGGAAGCCGTCCGGAGGCCTGCTGGGCGCGCCCGCGCTCGGCGTGCTCTTCGGTCTCGGCTGGACCCCCTGCATGGGTCCCACCCTCGCCGCCGTCAACACGCTCTCCCTCGACCAGGCCAGCGCAGGCCGGGGCGCACTGCTCACCGTCGCCTACTGCGCCGGCCTCGGCGTCCCCTTCATCCTGGCCGCCGTGGCCTTCCGCAAGGCGCTCGGCGCGTTCGGCTGGGTCAAGCGCCACTATGCATGGGTGATGCGCATCGGCGGCGGCATGCTGATCCTGACCGGCCTGCTGCTCGTCACAGGTTTGTGGGACAGCATCGTCAACGACATGCAGAGCTGGACCCAAGGCTTCACGGTGGGGATCTGAGGACTACACGCACATGAGTACGACCGAAAGCGAAACCGAACCCGACGCCGTCGCGGCCGGGGCGCAGCTGTCCACCGCCCCCGTCGAGGACGCCGGCGGCCCCGTCGGCATCGGCGTGGTCGGCTGGATCCGCTGGATCTGGCGCCAGCTCACCTCCATGCGGGTGGCGCTGATCCTGCTCTTCCTCCTCTCGCTGGGCTCCATCCCGGGCTCCCTGGTTCCGCAGAGCCAGGTCGACGCCATGAAGGTGGCCCAGTGGAAGAAGGACCACTCCTTCTGGGTGCCGCTCGCCGAGAAGCTCCAGCTGTTCGACGTCTACAGCTCGGTCTGGTTCTCGGCGATCTACCTGCTGCTGTTCATCTCCCTGATCGGCTGCATCGTCCCGCGCAGCTGGCAGTTCGTCGGCCAGCTCACCGGCCGCCCGCCCGGCGCGCCCAAGCGCCTGGACCGGCTGCCCGCGTACGCGACGTGGCGCACGGGGGCCTCCCCCGAGGAGGTGCTCGCGCACGCGAAGACGGTCCTCGGCGGGCGCCGCTTCCGCACCGAGGCCGGGCAGGGCTCCGTCGCCGCCGAGAAGGGCTATCTGCGCGAGGCCGGGAACCTGGTCTTCCACGTCGCCTTGATCGTGCTGCTGGTCGCCTTCGCCTGGGGTCAGCTGTTCAAGTCCGAGGGCGGCAAGCTGGTCCTGCGCG
This sequence comes from Streptomyces sp. NPDC043680, assembly GCF_056436685.1. Taxonomy (NCBI): domain Bacteria; kingdom Bacillati; phylum Actinomycetota; class Actinomycetes; order Kitasatosporales; family Streptomycetaceae; genus Streptomyces; species Streptomyces sp. NPDC043680. Next base: position 39,187 of record NZ_JBWKCE010000010.1, read on the forward strand.
GCAAGGGCTTCGCCAACACGCTGACCCAGTACGACGACTTCAAGTACGGCAGCTTCTTCAGCCCCGACGACCTGCCGCCGTTCTCCTTCACGCTCGACCGGTTCGACGCCACGTACGAGAGGACCGGCCCGCAGAAGGGCACCCCGCGCGACTTCACGGCGTACGTCACCTTCCGGGAGGGCGCAGACGGCGCGCCGCAGCAGCGCGAGATCCAGGTCAACAAGCCCCTGGAGGTCGACGGGGCCAAGGTCTACCTGCTCGGCCACGGCTACGCGCCCGTCGTCTCGGTGACCGACCCCTCCGGCAAGGTGGTCTACAAGGACGCCGTGCCGATGCTGCCCTTCGACTCCAACCTGAGCTCCTCGGGCGCCGTCAAGGTGCCGGACGGCTACACGAACAAGGACGGGCAGAAGGAGCAGCTCGGCTTCAACGCCATGTTCGTCCCCACGTTCGCCGGTGAGGGCAAGGGCACGATGCTCTCCCAGTTCCCGGCGGCGGACTTCCCCGTCCTCGCCCTCAGCGCCTACCACGGCAGCCTGGGCATGGACTCGGGCCTGCCGCAGAACGTGTACCAGTTGAACACCTCGAAGATGCAGGAGTTCAAGGGCGAGGACGGGCAGCTGTTCAAGAAGCGGCTGCTGCCCGGCGAGGCCATGGAGCTGCCGAACGGCGCGGGCACCGTGAAGTTCGAGGGCATCGAGCGCTGGGCCACCTTCTCCGTCACCCGCCAGCCCGGCAGCGGTCTCGCCCTCGCCGGCGCCGTCGCCGCCATCGGCGGCCTGGCAGCGTCCCTGTTCATCCAGCGCCGCCGCGTCTGGGTGCGCGCGGTCCGCGCCGAGGACGGCACCACCGTCGTCGAGATGGCCGGCCTGGGCCGCAGCGAGTCGGCCAAGCTCCCCGAGGAACTGGGGCAGCTGGCCGCCGCCCTGCACGAGCAGGCGCCCACGGCGCCCGACCACCCCGTCAAGGAAACTGCCGAAGGAGAGCGCGGATGACGCCGCTCGCAGCAGCCGAGGTCAACGAGAACCTGGCTCAGATCAGCAACTACCTGATCTATTCGTCGATGGCGGTTTACACGCTCGCCTTCCTCGCGCACATCGCCGAGTGGACCTTCGGCAGCCGCAGCAAGGTGGCCCGTACGGCGGCCGCGCTGACCGCCCCGCAGGCCGCCGCCGCTCCCGCGGTACAGGTGCGGGGCAAGGCGGGCACCGCCGTCCTCGACAAGCCGCAGGTGGTCACGCGGTCCGCCGCGGGCACCCGTGACGTCCCGGACGGCCCCGGCGCCGCCGGCGGCACCGCGGAGGGCGACCTCTACGGGCGGATCGCGGTGTCGCTGACCGTGCTCGGGTTCCTCCTCGCGGCGGGCGGCGTCGTCACCCGCGCGCTGTCCGTGCAGCGGGCCCCGTGGGGCAACATGTACGAGTTCTCGATCACCTTCGCCACGGTGGCCGTCGGCGCGTACCTGGCGCTGCTCGGGCTGAAGAAGAACGTGCGCTGGCTCGGCCTGTTCCTGGTCACCACCGTCCTGCTCGACCTGGGCATCGCCACCACCTGGCTGTACACCGAGAGCGACCAGCTGGTCCCGGCACTGCACTCGTACTGGCTGTGGATCCACGTCTCCACGGCGATCTTCTGCGGCGCCGTCTTCTACATCGGTGCGGCCGGAGCGGTGCTGTACCTGTTCCGCGACTCCTACGAGGCCAAGCTGGCCGGCGGCGGTTCGCCGTCGCGGTTCGCCGGGTCGGTGCTGGAGCGGTTCCCCTCGGCCGCCTCGCTCGACAAGTTCTCGTACCGCATCAACGCGGCCGTCTTCCCGCTGTGGACCTTCACGATCATCGCGGGCGCGATCTGGGCGGGCGACGCCTGGGGCCGCTACTGGGGGTGGGACCCCAAGGAGGTCTGGTCCTTCGTGACCTGGGTGGCGTACGCCTGCTACCTGCACGCCCGCGCCACCGCCGGCTGGAAGGGCCGCAAGGCCGCGTACCTCGCGCTCTTCGCCTTCGCCTGCTGGATCTGGAACTACTACGGCGTCAACATCCTGCTCAACGGCAAGCACTCCTACGCGGGCATCTGACCGGGCGGAGTGGGACGCTGGTGGTATGCCTCCTGTGAGTCATGCCACCAGCGAGAGCCGCGGCGAAGACCGCTGGCTGCTCCGTTTCGAGGTGCACCTGCCGTGCGCGTACGAGGGCCTGTGGCCCGTGCTGACCACGGCGGAGGGACTGCGCGGCTGGCTGGCCGCGGCGGACGTCCTGGAACGGCGGCTCGGCGGAGCCGTCACCCTGCGCTGGCTGAACAGCGGCGCGAGCGATTCCGGCCACATCACGGCCTGGGACGTGGAGCGGGTCGTGGAGTACACGCTCGCCGAGCACGGGCGGATCCGCTTCCACCTGGAGCCCGTGGGCACGGACTCCACGGTGATCCGCTTCCTGAACGAGCGCGACGGTTCGCACGACGACCGCCTGGACAGCCTGGCCGGCTGGCACCACCACTTCGAGCTGCTGGAGACCTCCCTGGGCGGCCATCCGGCGGACTGGTCGCAGTGGACGGACGCCCGCTGGGCGCAGCTGCGGTCCTCCTACGCGTCCTTCGCCCGGACGTAGGCGCCCGCGCGTCGGCACCGGGCGGGGGGCGGGCGTGCGGGCGTGCCTGTGGGCGTGCGGGCGTTCACCAGACGGGCCGCAGGGCGGGCAGGGGTCCGTCCCCGTTCAGTCCGCGCACCAGCCGGCCCAGTTCCAGGCGCAGGGCGCCGAGGTCGACGTCGGCCCCGAGCTCCGCTTCCAGCGCGTGCAGGACGCGGCCCGCGACGGCGAGGTGCCGGTCCGCGGCGGGGGTGAGCACCACCAGCTTGCGGCGGCCGCCCTCGGGGTGCGGTTCACGCCGGACGTAGCCCCGTTTCTCCAGGTCGTCCACGATCTGCCCGGCGGCCTGCTTGGTCACCCCGAGCCGTTCGGCGAGCTCGGTGGCGGTGGCCCCGGGGCCTTTGAGGGCCTGGAAGGCCATGCCGTGCACGGGGCGCAGGTCCCCGTACCCGGCTTCGCCGAGGCGCCGGGTGAACTCGCCGAGCAGGAGCTGGAAGCCGAGGCCGAGCAGGAAGGCCAGCTCGGGGCCTTGCGGGCTTCCATGTACGTCGTCTCTGGTCACGCAAACATGGTGACACGGCCGAGTCAATCTGCTTTACTCGGCGTGTGAGTAAAGCAGATTGACTCATCCTGCCCCGAAGGAGTTCCCGTGCACGTCGTCACCACCTCGCCCGACCACGTCACCGTTACGCCCAACGCCACCATGACCGGCCTCGCCGCCCCCAGCCGGGGCAGCTCCGAGCTCAGCACCTGGCACGTCGCCATGACCGCCGGCTCCACCGGCCCCGAGCACTCCGTCGACCGCGAGCAGGTCTGGACGGTGGTCGCGGGCGCGCTGGAGGTCACCTCGGCCGACCGCACCGAGCAGGTCGCGGCAGGCCGGACCCTGGTCCTCCCGCCCGGCACCCTCCGGCGGATCCACGCGCCGCAGGACTTCGAGGCGTACGTCGCCATGCGGGCGGACGGCGTGGTGTCGGTCCCGGGGACCGAGGGCACCCGCGCCCTGCCCTGGGCGCAGTGAGCCGCCGGGCCGTGCGGCATGCTTGGGCTTCGTGAACTCCGAAGAGAACCCCAAGCGACCTGCGGACCAGGCGAGTTGGCGATCGGCCGGACTCGCGATCGGCTTCGGCGCCGTGATGATGCTGATCGGCGCCTGCCTGCTGCTGGTGCCGGTGCGGACCGCCACCGCGGCCGCCCGCGACTTCGCGGCCGCGGACACCTGCGCCCCCGGCCTGCGGCCGCGGCAGGAGGCGCAGTGCCTGAGCTCGGTGCCGGCGACGGTGGCGCGGTCCTGGAAGCCCGGGGTCAGGTACACGGTCGAGGACATCGAGGTCGTGCGCGGGGACGGGACGAAGCAGCGGCTGCGGATGCAGTGGCACAGCGCCGAGCCGATCGTCGCGGACGGCGCCGAGGTCCGGCTGGTCCGCTGGCGCGGCCAGGTCCGGAACATCACCTACGGCCCCGGCTTCGTCCACACCGCCTACACCGTGGAGAACCCGTACACCGCCTACGCGGCGCCGTTCGGCTGGGGGCTCGGCCTGCTGATCATCGGGCCGGCCCTGGTGTGGGTCGGCTGCCGGCAGCGGTGGCTGTCCGGGCGCTCGCGGCGGGCCGCTCCCTGGCAGCTCGTCGTGCCCTCCCTCGCGCTGACCGTCCTGGGCGTCGGCGTCGCGGTCATCGCCATGACCCTGGACCTCCGGATCGAGGAGACCCTGCGCTGGAGCGGGGCCGCCGCCGCTCTCACCGTCCTCTGCGCCGGAGCCGTCTGCCTGTACAAGGGCCTGCGCGGCGAACCGGACACGATCGAGATGGCGCCGCGCCGCGACGAGCGCGAGCACGTCTTCGGGGCGGTCCTGCTCGGCGACCGCAGCGGCCCCGCCGGCACCCGGCGCAACGCCTACCTCGTGGTGGCGCCGGGGGTGGTCGCCTTCACCAACGACCCGACCGGCGCCTTCCGCCGCGAGCCGCTCCCGGCGGGACTGGTGCTGGAGCGGGTCCGCCCGCTCTTGGCCTCGGACCCCGACGCCATGGACGTGGCCGCCGAGGAGACCTCCTACGTGGTCGCCCAGTGCCGGGAAGGGGAGCGCGAGGTGCTCATCGCCGCCCGCCGCCGCGACATGCCGTGGCTGGTCGGCGCACTCCCGCAGGTCCGGCCCGCCGAAGTGTCCTAGGGCGGACGCGGTGCCCGGGCGGCCGCCGCGGCGGGCCGCCCCGCCGCCAGGGCACCGCGACGAGGGGAACGGCCTAGTCCTGGTCCTTGTCCTTGTCCCGGTCGGTGTCCTTCTTCCTGTTCTCCTGCTCCTCGCGCAGGGACCTCAGGAACTCCGGGTTGTCGTCGGGCGCCACCCACTGCGTCCGGCGGCCCGCGCCCCGGCTCCCACCGCCGATCACAGCCCGCTGCCTGCCCGCGAACAGCCACACCACCGGCCCGACGATCGAGAAGAGCAGGATGATGAGCACCCACACCACCTTGGGAAGGTGCTTGACCTCTTCCTCGGGCGTGTTCAGGCAGTCGATGAAGGCGTAGATGGTCAGCGCGATGATCAGCAGGAACGGCAGATAGCGCAGCACGGTGTGGGACCGACTCCCCGGCAGTGGCGGGGGGCCCGCAGCGGGCCCCGGTGACGCTCCCAGGGTAGTAGGTGGCGGATACTGAACCCCATGGCTTACGACGATCTCCGCTCGCTGCTCCGGGCTCTGGAGCGGGAGGGCGACCTCAAGCGCATCAAGGCCGAAGTCGACCCGTACCTGGAGGTCGGGGAGATCGTCGACAGAGTGAACAAGGCGGGCGGGCCCGCGCTGCTCTTCGAGAACGTCAAGGGCTCGGCGATGCCGCTCGCCATGAACGTCTTCGGGACCGACCGCCGCCTGCTCAAGGCCCTCGGCCTCACGTCGTACGGCGAGATCAGCGACAAGATCGGCGGTCTGCTCAAGCCGGAGCTCCCGCAGGGCTTCATGGGGGTCCGCGAGGCCTTCGGGAAGCTCGGCTCGATGGTCCACGTGCCGCCGAAGAAGGTGAAGGGCGACGCCGCCCCCGTCCAGGAGGTCGTGCTCACCGGCGACGACGTGGATCTCGACCAGCTGCCGGCCCTCTTCACCTGGCCCAAGGACGGCGGCTCCTTCTTCAACCTCGGCCTCACCCACACCAAGCACCCCGAGACGGGCGTGCGCAACCTCGGCCTCTACCGCCTCCAGCGCCACGACAAGCGCACCGTCGGCATGCACTGGCAGATCCACAAGGACAGCCGCAACCACTACGCGGTCGCCGCCAAGCGCGGCGAGCGGCTGCCGGTCGCCATCGCCTTCGGCTGTCCGCCGGCGGTGACGTACGCGTCGACGGCGCCGCTGCCGGGCGATATCGACGAGTACCTCTTCGCCGGGTTCGTCGCGGGCAAGCGGATCGAGATGGTCGACTGCAAGACCGTTCCGCTCCAGGTGCCGGCGAACGCCGAAGTCGTCGTCGAGGGCTGGCTGGAGCCGGGCGAGATGCTGCCGGAGGGGCCGTTCGGCGACCACACCGGCTTCTACACCCCGCAGGAGCCGTTCCCCGCGCTGAAGATCGACTGCGTGACGATGCGCAAGCGGCCGCTGCTCCAGTCGATCGTCGTCGGCCGCCCGCCGACGGAGGACGGCCCGCTGGGCCGGGCGACGGAACGCTTCTTCCTGCCGCTGCTGAAGATCATCGTCCCGGACATCGTGGACTACCACCTGCCCGAGTCGGGCGGCTTCCACAACTGCGCGATCGTCTCGATCGACAAGAAGTACCCGAAGCACGCGCAGAAGGTCATGCACGCCATCTGGGGCGCGCACATGATGTCGCTGACCAAGCTGATCATCGTGGTCGACGCGGACTGCGACGTCCACGACCTGCACGAGGTGTCCTGGCGGGCGCTGGGCAACACGGACTACTCCCGCGACCTGACCGTCGTGGAGGGCCCCGTCGACCACCTCGACCACGCCTCGTACCAGCAGTTCTGGGGCGGCAAGGCGGGCATCGACGCCACGAAGAAGCTGCCCGAGGAGGGCTACACCCGCGACGGCGGCTGGCCCGACATGGTCGAGTCGGACCCCGCGACGGCGGCCCTGGTGGACCGCCGCTGGAAGGAGTACGGACTGTGAGCCCGGCGATGGGCGGACCCGCCCTCTTCATCGGCACCGACACCGCGTACGTGGCCGTCGTGCGCCCGCGCCTGGACCCGGCCGACCCCGAGGTCCGTGAGGCCGCCGAACAAGCCGGCGTCTCGCCGGAGGAGTTCGCGGGGCCCGGCAACGTGTGGGCGCTGATGTGGGAGGACGAGACCGGCGAGGGCGGCGGCTTCGAACTGCTGGGCCTCAGGGACGCGGAGGCCGAGGACTTCGCCGCCCGCCTCTTGGCCGAGCTGTCCTTCGAGACCGGGCCGTTCATCGTCGGGGCGGGCGAGGTGCTGCGCCTGCAGGCCTACCCCGGTCCTGGCGGCGCGGACTGCCGCTTCCTGGCCACCATCACCCCGCCGGAGGGCGAGGAACTGCCCCCGCTCACGCTGGAGATCCCGCCCGTGGACGCCGACGCGCTCCGCGCCCGCCTCGAAGACTTCCGCAGGAGCCTCGCATGATGACCACCGCCGATGGCGTGCTCGGCCCCGGACAGGCGCCGCAGGCCCCCGGCAAGGTCAAGGCCTTCCTGCGGCTGGTGATGATCGAGCACTCGGTCTTCGCGCTGCCCTTCGCCTACATCGCCGCGCTCACCGCGATGTTCCGGCTCGACGGGACGGTGCACTGGGGCGAGCTGCTGCTCGTGACGGTGTGCATGGTGGGGCTGCGGACCTTCGCGATGGCGGCCAACCGGATCATCGACCGGGAGATAGACGCCCGCAACCCGCGCACCGCCGGGCGCGAGCTCGTCACGGGCGCGGTGTCCGTGCGGTCGGCCTGGACGGGCGCCGGGGTGGCGCTGGCCGTGTTCCTCGGGGCGGCGGCGCTGCTGAACCCGCTCTGCCTGGCGCTGGCTCCGGTGGCCGTCGTCCCGATGGTGGTGTATCCGTACGGCAAGCGGTTCACGAACTTCCCGCACGCCATCCTGGGCCTGGCCCAGGCGATGGGGCCCGTCGGGGCCTGGCTGGCGATCACCGGCGCCTGGTCCTGGGAGGCGGTGATCCTGGGCCTCGCGGTGGGCGTGTGGATCGGCGGCTTCGACCTGATCTTCGCCTGCCAGGACGTGGCCGCGGACCGCGCGGAGGGCGTCAAGTCCGTCCCCGCCCGCTTCGGCGTGCCGGCGGCCCTGTGGGGTGCCCGCGGCGCGCACGTCGTGACCACCGGCCTGCTGGCCTGGTACGCGGTGGCGACCGGGGCAGGGGTGCTGTTCTGGTGCGGCCTGGTGATCGTGGTCGGGGCGTTCCTCTACGAGCACACGATCGTCAAGCCGCACGACCTGTCCCGACTGAACCGCGCCTTCTTCACGGTCAACGGCTTCATCGGAATCGCGCTTTTCGTGTGCGCCCTCCTGGACCTCGCGGTGCGGGGCCTGACCCTTTAGCCCGATGGCGTGAGCCGTGGCGGATCTCCGTGCGCACGGTCTGACGCCGTGGGTACCGTCCGGCCTACCATCGAGTGCATGGACAGGGAGGCCGACGTGACCGTCTCGGAGAGCGACCGCCTGCACTCACAGCTCAGCCGGTTCGAGGACATGTTCCCGGGCTACCGGATGGAGATTGTCGAGGGCGCCGTCGTGATGAGTCCGCTGAAGCCGCACCATGCCAGGACCATCCGTCTGCTGTGGAACGTGCTGGAAGCCCAGATGTCGGATGAGTGGGGTTTCATCAGCGATGTCGCGGTGCCGTTTGACGGCGACAATGAGTTCTGCCCGGACCTTGCGGTGATTCCCGCGGCGGAGGCGGACAAGAACTTCAGTGCGTACCCACCGGATCTGATCGAGCTGGCGATCGAGGTGGTCTCGCCGAGCAGCATCCGGAACGACTACGAGGTCAAGGACCTGGCCTACGCCCGGCGCGGCATCCCGCACTACCTGATCTTCGACCCGTACAAGGCGCACTGCGTGACCCTCTGGAACCCGGGCCCGGATGGGTACATCGGCCGGGACACCATCCCTTATGGGGAGACACTGACCGTCGAGACCGGGATCGGCAAGTTCGCCATCGACACCTCGGCCCTGCCCGTGGACCCCTCCGCCGTCAGCTGAGGACGGCCGGGCGGTCCGGGGCCGGGCGGCGGAACCAGAGGGCCGTGGCGATGCCCGCCGCCAGGCCGCACAGGTGGCCCTGCCAGCTCACGGTGGCGTCGGTGGGGAGGACGCCGACCACGATCGTGGCGCCCCAGACGAACGCGACGCCGACGGACACGGCGATGCCCAGCGCCTTGCGCTCGACGAACCCGCGGACCAGCAGGTAGCCGAACAGGCCGAAGACCAGACCGGAGGCGCCCGCCGTCATGGTGTTCGGCCAGGCGATCAGCCAGATGCCGATCCCGTCCGCCAGGACGATCAGCCCGCACACCGCGAGGAACCGGCGGATGCCCCACAGGGCCGTGACGAAGCCGAGGACCAGCAGCGGAATGCTGTTGGCGGCGACGTGGCCGAAGCCGAAGTGCAGGAACGGCGCGAAGAGGATGCCGCTCAGGCCGGCCGGGTCGCGGGCCGGGATCCCGTACGCGTCGAGGGCGTGCCCCGTGGCGTGATCGACCGCTTCCACGACCCACAACAGGGCCACCCAGCCCAGCATCAGCCGGGCCGCGGCCTTCGCCCGGTCGGTCTGCGTCCAGGTGTCCTGCAACGTGCTCACTGCCGCGCCGCCCCTCGTGCGTCCCACCCCCTGGAACGTCCAGGACACCTTAGCGAGTGCCCGCAGGGTGTGGCCGGATAGTCTCGTAGCCATGACTGACGGCAAGCGCGCCCCCTGGGTGGTCGGGGTTTCCGGGGCGTCCGGGACGCCGTACGCGGCGGCGGTGATCCGCGGGCTGCTGGCGGCGGGGGAGAGTGTGGACCTGGTGGTGAGCCGGGCCTCGCGGCTGACCCTGCTGGACGAGACGGGCATCGCCTACCGCGACGCGCACTGGCGGGACGATCTCGCCGAGTGGCTGCAGCGCGGGGCGGACGGCAAGCCCGCCGCCTTCGCGCGGCCGGAACTGGACGGCGTACGTCACTGGGCGGCCGGGGACCTCGCCGCCGGGCCGAGCTCGGGGTCGTACCCCGTCAAGGGGATGCTGATCGTGCCGGCGTCCACGGCCTGTGTGGCGGGGGTGGCGCTCGGCCTGTCGAAGGACCTGCTGCAGCGGGCCGCGAGCGTGACGCTCAAGGAGCGGCGCCGTCTGGTGGTCGCGGTGCGGGAGACCCCGCTCAGCGGGCAGACGCTGAGGCATCTGGTGGCGCTGGACGAGGCGGGCGCGGTCGTGCTGCCCGCCTCTCCGGCGTTCTACGCGGGCGCGACGCACATCCAGGATCTGGTGGATTTCGTCGCGGGGCGGGTGCTGGATGCGGCAGGGGTGCCGCACACGCTGTACCGCCGGTGGGAGGGGCAGCTGGGAACCAGCCGCCCCCGGGAGGGAAGCGGTGACTAGCGCTTCCTGGCGCCCGGCTTGCGGGTCTTGTCGTTGCGGTGGGCGGCGGCGGGCTGGTCGGTGCGGGATCGGTTGGCCAGCTCCTGGAGCTGTCGCATGTGCGCGTAGGCCATCTCGATCGTGTACACGGTGAACCACTCCTGAAGCTCGTCAGATCATCGTTGATCTGTTGACGGATTCACAGGGTGTCGACCCTGTGTGCCTTAGATTCTATACGTAAACTTGCGGGATCGCCGAATAATGGAAGGCTCCAGGTATATGGACGCGGTGGATAGGCAGCTCATCCAGGCTCTCCGGGAAAACGGACGTGCCTCGTACGCGGAGCTGGGCCGGCTCGTGGGCCTCTCCGGCCCCAGCGTCACCGACCGGATCAACCGGCTGGAGACGGCCGGCGTCATCACGGGCTACCGCGCGACCGTGGACGCGGCCTCGCTCGGCCTCGGCGTCACGGCGCTCATCGGCATCTCCCTCTCCGACGCCGCGGACCACGAGGACGTGGCCCGGCGGCTGCGCGACCTCGCCGAGATCGAGGACTGCTGGTTCATCGCCGGTGACGACTCCTTCATGCTGAAGGTGCGGGCCAGCGACGTGGACGGCCTGGAGAAGATCATCCGCAAGCTCTCCGGCACCAAGGGCGTCTCCCGCACCCGCACCACCATCGTGCTCTCCACGAAGTGGGAGAACCGGGTCGGGGACCTGCCCGAGGAACGCTGAGAGTACGGTTGCGGGGACACAGGGCGTCAGGACACAGAGGAGGCGACCAGCCGATGGACGCTGGGCTCAAGCGTGAGCTGGAGGAGAAGGTCCGCTCCGGCGAGCGGCTGACCCGTGAGGACGGTATCGCCCTCTACGAGTCGGACGACCTGGCCTGGCTCGGCGGCCTCGCCCACGAGGTGCGGACGCGCAAGAACGGTGACGTCGTCCACTTCAACGTCAATCGCCACCTCAACATGACGAACGTGTGCACCGCGTCGTGCGCCTACTGCTCGTTCCAGCGCAAGCCGGGCGAGAAGGACGCGTACACGATGCGCATCGAGGAGGCCGTGCGCCTGGCCAAGGCCATGGAGAACGAGAACCTCACCGAGCTGCACATCGTCAACGGCCTGCACCCGAGCCTGCCGTGGCGCTACTACCCGCGCTCGCTCTCCGCACTGAAGGAGGCGCTGCCGAACGTCTCGCTCAAGGCGTTCACGGCGACCGAGATCCACCACTTCGAGACGATCTCCGGGATGTCGGCCTCCGACATCCTGGACGAGCTGATCGAGGCCGGCCTGGAGTCGCTGACCGGCGGCGGGGCGGAGATCTTCGACTGGGAGGTCCGCCAGCACATCGTCGACCACCGCACCCACTGGGAGGACTGGTCGCGCATCCACCGGCTCGCGCACGAGAAGGGTCTGAAGACCCCGTCGACCATGCTCTACGGGCACATCGAGGAGCCGCGCCACCGCGTGGACCATGTGCTGCGGCTGCGCGAGCTCCAGGACGAGACCGGCGGCTTCCAGGTCTTCATCCCGCTGCGGTACCAGCACGACTTCGTGGACATGCAGGACGGGAAGGTCCGCAACAGGCTCCAGGCGCGGACGACGATGGCGACCGGCGCCGAGGCCCTGAAGACCTTCGCGGTCTCGCGGCTGCTGTTCGACAACGTGCCGCACGTCAAGGTGTTCTGGGTGATGCACGGTGTGCAGACCGCGCAGCTCGCGCTCCAGCACGGCGCGGACGACATGGACGGCTCGGTCGTCGAGTACAAGATCACGCACGACGCGGACAACTACGGCACCCCGAACAAGCTGGGCCGCGAAGACCTGCTGGAGCTGATCCGCGAGGCCGGCTTCCGCCCGGTCGAGCGCAACACGCGCTACGAGGTCATCCGCGAGTACCCCGGCCCCGACGCGGCGCTGCGCGAGACCCCGCAGGCGATGCGCGTCTGAGCCGGCCGCTCCGGTTCTCCGACGGCAGGCCCCGGTCCCCTGGTGGACCGGGGCCTGCCGCGTTTCTCCGTTGCCCACCCCGGCAGGTAATGGGTACTCTTCCATAATGACCATTACCTTCACCTTCGATCCGGTCGTCGACCCCGCCCTGCGCGACGGCATCGCGGAGCTCTGGACCGATGTCTCCAACGCAGGCGGCGCCGTCGGGTTCGTGCCACCCGTCACCGTGGACGACATCCGCCCCGAGCTGGTCAAGCACCTCGTCGCGATGGCCGAAGGGCGCCACCGCCTCCTCGTCGGCCGCGACGGCGGCGGCCGGGTCGTCGCCTGCGCCGTCCTCGCCTTCAACGCGCACCGGCTCCAGACGCACTGGGTCTGGGCGTACACGGTGATGGTCAGCCCCGAGCTCCAGGGCCGGGGTGTCGGGCGCGCGCTGATGGACGCCCTCGCCGAGGCCGCACGCTCGCTCGACGGCATCGAGGCGATCCGGCTCGGCTGCCGCGGCGGGCTCGGGCTGGAGCACTTCTACGCCTCCTGCGGCTACAAGGAGGTCGGCCGCGTCCCGGACGCCATCCGGGTGGCCCCGGGCGACGACCGCGACGACATCACGATGCTGCTGCCCCTGCACTGAGCTGCGCGGCAACACCCGCCCACCCCCCGCCGGGCCGTGACGGCGGCCCGGCGTGCTTCACTGGACGGGCACGTGACGACGTAGGACGACGAGAAAGAAGGGGTCACCGTGTCCCTCAAGCCGAGCGCGACGATCCGCTACACCGCGATGCGCCTGGGCGTCTTCGTCGGATGCCTCGTCCTGGTCGCCCTGCTGGTCCGCCTGGGCTTGGTGCCCGCGGGGCTGGGCGATGCCAACTTCGCGTGGGTCGTGCTGCTCGCCCTGGTGATCTCCGCGCCGCTGTCCTTCGTACTGCTGCGCAAGCAGCGCGACGAGATGTCCGAGCAGATCGCCGGACGCGTCGCGGACGCGAAGTCGAAGCTCGCCGCCAGCCGCTCGCAGGAGGACGCGGCCGACGACGCCGCCCGCGCCTGAGCGCCGCCGGCCCCCGTTAGCTTCCTCACACACCGAACTGCCCCGACGCCGGGTTCACCACCCGTGGCGCCGGGGCTTTCGCATGTTCCCGGCACCCCGGGCCCCCGGGGGGCGGGGCCGACCCGCCGCTGGCTCAAAGTACGCCTTTGAGGTTCTCAAAGCGAAAGTGTTAGCGTGTTCAACATGTTGACCACAGTTGCGCACCCCATGGCCACGGGCGTCCCGCTCGTGGAGCGCCTGCACGTCGACCTCTGCCGCCGCGTGTCCGCGGCCTGTTGTGGCTGTCGCTGAACCCACGCCCACACCCTTTTCTCTTTTCCTCTGTTTCCCCCGGAGAGTGTCCGTGTCCGCGACCCCTCAGGCCCCGGCCCCCACGCCGGCGTCCGCCCCCGAGCCCGCGCCCGCGCCCGCCAAGGCCTCGTTCAAGTTCCCCTTCTGGGCCCAGATCGTCACCGGTCTCGCGCTCGGCGTCCTGTTCGGCTGGATCGCACGCAGCCAGGACGTCAGCTGGCTCGCCACCACCCTGGAACAGATCGGTGACATCTTCGTCCAGCTCCTGAAGCTGGCCGTCGCCCCGCTGGTCTTCTTCGCGATCCTGGTGTCGATCACCAACCTGCGGAAGGTCAACAACGCCGCCAGGCTCGCCTCCCGCACCCTCCTCTGGTTCATGATCACCTCGCTGATCGCCGTCGGCATCGGCCTCGCGATCGGACTGCTGACCAACCCGGGCGCCGGCACCGGCCTCACCCCGCAGGACGGCAAGCTGCCCAAGCGCACGGGCTCCTGGCTCGACTTCCTGACCGGCATCGTGCCGAAGGACATCGTCACGCCGTTCACCGAGCTGAACGTGCTCCAGATCGTCTTCCTCGCCGCCGTCGCCGGTATCGCCGCCCTCCAGCTCGGCAGCAAGGCGCAGCCCGTGCTGAACGTCGCCGAATCCGTCCTGGAGCTGCTGCAGAAGGCCCTGTGGTGGGTCATCCGCCTCGCCCCGATCGGCACCGTCGGCCTGATCGGCACCGCGATCGCCTCGTACGGCTGGGAACTCATCGGCAAGTACGCCACCTTCACCGCGGACGTCTACGTCGGCTCGGCGCTCGTGATGTTCGGTGTCTACCCACTGCTGCTCGCGACGGTCGCCAAGGTCAACCCGATCCAGTTCTTCAAGGGCGCCTGGCCGGCGATCCAGCTGGCCTTCGTCTCCCGCTCCTCGGTCGGCACCATGCCGGTCACCCAGAAGGTCACCGAGCGCCTCGGCGTCCCGAAGGAGTACGCCTCCTTCGCCGTCCCGTTCGGCGCCACGACGAAGATGGACGGCTGCGCCGCGATCTACCCGGCGCTCGCCGCGATCTTCATCGCCCAGATCTTCGACGTGCAGCTGACGATCACCGACTACCTGCTGATCGCCTTCGTCTCGGTGGTCGGCTCGGCCGCCACGGCCGGCCTGACGGGCGCCACCGTCATGCTGACGCTGACCCTGTCGACGCTGGGCCTGCCCCTGGAGGGTGTCGGCCTGCTGATGGCGATCGACCCGATCCTGGACATGATGCGCACCGCCACCAACGTCGCCGGCCAGGCCCTGGTCCCGGTCGTGGTCGCGGCCCGCGAGGGAATCCTGGACAAGAAGGCCTACGAGGCCGCCTCGTCCTCCCCCCTGGAGGACCGCACCCCGGTACCCGTGGCCGCCTGACCGCCCCGTACCCGCCGCAGCCCCCGCCCCCGTCCGGGCAGGGGCTGCGGTGCGTCGGTCAGTCCACGCCGCTCAGATAGATGCGGCTGTTCTGGCCGTCGACGCTCGCCACCGAGATCTTGAGCCAGTTCAGATCGTCCTTGCAGGGGGCGCAGATCTGGCCCTCGCGGACATGGCCCAGCAGATCCGGCGCGGGCAGCCCCAGGTGCGTGAAGGGGGCCGTCGCGTCCGAGTCGAACGTCAAGGGCTGCTCCCGCAGGCGCAGGGGCTCCTCGGGCTTCAGCCCCGCGACGAAGCCGTCCACCTCGGCGGTGGGCAGCACGAACGCCAGGATCAGGCTGTCGTCCTGGAGCCCGTTCAGATGGGCGGCCTTGGCCTCGGTGGCCGTCGCCGGCACCTGCACCTGGAGGGTCTTCGCGACGGACTCCACGGTGGCCCCGTCCACCCAGTAGGTCACGCCGCGGGTCTCGCGGGTTCCGCCGCCGCCGGGCGACCCCGAGCACCCGGCCGTCATGACGAGGAGCGCAGCCGCTCCCGCGACGACCGCCGCACACCGCTTCCGTCCTTGCAGACCCCTCACCGTGCGTCCCCGTTCCGGCCGATGTCCGTCCGCGTCCCGTCCCGGCCCGGATCCTTCGGCTCGGGCCAGGAGCCCCCGGAGCCGAGGTCGTGGTGCTGCACGGAGCTGCTGCCTCTCATGTCGAACTCCTGCGCCAGCCCCGTCCGGTGCAGACGGGCCATGTCGGCGTCGGTCACCGTGGTCGGGCCGATGGGAGTCGCCTTGCCGGGGTCCCAGTTGTAGCGGTCCCACACGTTGACCTGGTAATCGATGCTGACCTGCGGCTTGCCGTCCGGACCCGGAACCGCCGTGACCACACCGGTCTGGTTCGTCATGGCGCTGCCCACGGCCAGGTACCAGTTGTTCGTACCGTCCGGCCCCTTCTCGTGGGTGTAGCCCATCCCGCCCGTCTCCACCGGGATGGCGACGGGCTTTCCGCCCGACTTCTCGAAGGCCTCCAGCGCTTGGCGGCGCCATTCCTCCTGCTGTTCGGTGCGGACCTTCGACGTCCGCTGATTGAGGACCTGGTCGTCCTCGTCGTTCAGCATCCGGTCGACATCCAGGTCGAGGGGAAGGCCCGAGCCGTTCAGGTAGTGGTCCATGTGCCGGGCGGCGTCCGTCTTGCCCATGAAGTCACCCGTGTTGGAGATCCCGTTCGCCTGGAGCTCCTTCCAGTAGTCCTCGGCGCCGGCGGACTCGGAGTCGTACGCCCCCGCGCCCTTGTCCGCGGACACCTGCTTGACCGACGGCGCCAGCAGGCCCGCCGCCAGCAGGTCGTCCTTGTGCTGCGTCCACAGCTGCGCCCGCGACTCGGGGCTGAGCGACTGCCACAGCCGACGCAGCTCCTTGCGCTGCTTGTCGTTGGCGTCCTCGCCGAGACCGGCCAGTTTCACGGCCCGGGGCAGCATCTCCCCGTCGAGCGAGGTGTACGTCGCGTGGCCCGGGTTGGTGGGGTCGCCGCCGTGGCTCGCGCGCAGCGCCCGTACCGCGGCGGCGTCGACTTCGGAGGCGTGGGTCACCACGTCGGCGAGGGTGTCCGCGTACCAGCGCATCAGGTCCTTCTGCCTCTGGTTGGGGCCCTCCACCGTGCACATCAGGGGTTCCACGACCACCGTTCCCCCGTCCTTGCCCACCCTCACGAAGAACCCGTTCTCCCTGGCGTCGTCCGCCAGGCCCTTCGCCCGCTGCTGGAGGCTCTTCAGCTCGGTGTGGGCGTCGTCGAGGACGCTGAAGATGCTCTTCGCCTCCGCGTGCAGGTCCTCGAACTCCTTCACCGTCTTTCCCGTGAAGTCGCGGGTCACTCCGGCGTTGACCCCTTCCCAGCGGGCCTTCTCCGCCTTCGCCTTCAGGCCGTCGCTGGCCTCCCCGCCGAGGCGCTCCAGATCTGCGGCCATGCGCTTCCAGTCCGCGACCGCGGTTCCCAGCTTGCCGAGATCGACTTCGATGAGCTCGGTGTAGTTCATTCCGTGCTGCCCCTACTTGAAGTACTCGGTGAGACGCGACACCGGCACGGCAGAGCCGTCCCGGTTCCGGAGGGAAGCCGCGATCGCGGCATCGTCTTCGGCGTGCGCCTTCTTCGAGTAGTCCAGATGGTTCGATATGTGCGCGCAGGCCTGCAGAACCGTCTGGACCTGCGAGGTCCATACCGAGACCGTCGTCTCCAGCTCGACTCCGAGGGCGAATTTGCTCGCCTTCAACGTTGCGGCGGCCTGCATCGTGGAACCGGCCCCCTCCTTGTTCGACCCGGCGCCGGCGATGTCGGCCTGCTTCTGCAACTTGCCGTGCAGCAGGAAGGCCTCGTGGCCCACGCCACCGAGGTCGTCCTGGTGTGCGACCAGATCGGCCTGACCGCTGCCGCCCCCCGGGCCGCCGGGCAGCTGGTTGAGCCGCATCGACACCTGCCGTTGGGCGGCCACCTCGGCCTTCGCGCTCTCCCACTCATTCCATGCCATCAGGTCATTTCACCACGGCCTTGAGACAGCGCAACTGGGATACCTGCCACGGCTGTTGGGCCTTCGGCGAGGTCAGCCCAGTGTGGCCATGCGCGTGTACGCGATCACGCCGAGGGCGAGCGGCAGGACGAGCCACCACGGGCCCAGGGCGCGGCGGATGCTCGGGACGAGGGTGATCAGCAGGCCGAGCACGCTCAGGCACAGGGAGATGAAGCACATGGCGTCGATGCGCTCGTAGCCCCGGTGGTCCCAGTCGCCCCGGGGGCCTGCGAGGACGGCCGAGAGGACGGCAGCGGCGTTCAGCAGGTGGAGGATCCCGAGCGGGACGCCCAGGACCCACTGAAGACAGCCCCGGTCCTCGGGCAGATCGATGTTTTCGCGCCCGTACGTCATCGCCTTGCGTCCTTCACCCTGCCGATGACGCAGTGGACGATCAAGCGGTTCCCGGGTCCGGAGTCGGCCGTATAGTCGGCTGCTCTTGTCCAAGAGGCCTACGGGGGAACGACGGTGACGGTGGGAGAGATACGCGCGGCGGCACGGATCACCGGGCGGCGCAACGCACTGCGCTACCTGGTGATCGGCGTGGGCGCGTCACTGCTCGCGGCATGCGGGCCGGGCAAGGACCGGGCCGCCCCGCCACCGTCCGGCCCCGGGGGAGCCCCCGGCCCCTCCGGGTCCCCCACCACCGGTGGGCCCTCCGGCGCCACCGCCGCCCCGACCGCGTCGACCGGGGCGGCGTCCACCGCAGCCTCGGCTCCCGCCACCTCGGGTGTGGCCGCCCGGGCCTTCGACGCCTTCGTCAAGGGCAACTGGAACCTGGAGTCCACCACCCCGAACGGCAAGACCGTGAAGGGAGCGGCCACGGTCATGGCGGACGGCGGCGGGAACGGCGGCTTCACGATCACCTGGACCGGTGGCGGCTCCCCGGTCACCTGGAACGGCGGCTGGCTGCTGCGCGGCGGCCACCTCAGCCTCGACGTCGCGGGACGTACGGGCCGCGGCGCTTCTCACGTTACGCACGGACGGCCACGCTGAGTGACGTGATCTCTCAACTCGTCAACTTTCACGTCCAGCTCTCCGCCACCCCCCCCGCGGCGCCCCGCTGGCCCGCCTGCTCACTGTGGAACAACTGCGTGGCTGGGGGCTCCCCCTGGTGGCGCCCGCGCACATCGTGGCCGAGCTCGCCGCCAACGCCGTGACCCACGGGCGCGTCCCGGGGCGGGACTTCCGGCTGGCGCTCACCGTCACCTCGGGCACGCTGCGCATCGAGGTGACGGGCGCCCGGCGAGACCGGATCCCGCAGATCCGCGACTCGGGGCGGGGGCTCGTCCTGGTCGAAGCATTTGCGGACCGTTGGGGCGTCAGGGAAGGGCCGGCTCCGTGCAAGGTGGTGTGGGCGGACGTCTCCCTCACGGCCGGGTCGCGGGGCGCCGCGATCCGGCGTGCCTAGACGCATAAAGAGCCAAAGAACCGGGGGAAAGAACCAACCAACCCAACCCCACCGGCCCGCGTCGCTCGGTCGGGTGAACCGTGCCAACTCAACTGGATTTCGCGCCGGTTGGCGGGCAGATGCTCGCCCCGACAACCGCAGACATGAGACGGCCCCCGGCGGGACTGCCATCCCGGCCGAGGGCCTGACCAACCAGGAAGCAGCATCTTCCCAATGGCTCTTGAGCACACTAGCGCGCCCTCGCGTTCCTCGTCCCGAGTTCCCGCCGGGACCCCCCGATACGGTGTCATTCACGTCAACACGAGGCACGCCCGTCACTTCACCGTGGTCGGCAACCACCTGCTCCAGCACTCCGACCTGTCGGCGACGGCCATCGGGGTCGCGGCGTACATCCAGTCACTGCCCGATGGTGCCCCGGTCGGCATCAAGGCGCTCACCGAGCGGTTCCGGGAGGGGGAGATCCGGATCGGTTCCGCCCTCCGGGAGCTGGAGGCGCACGGGTACCTGGAGCGGCGGCGCGTACGGCTGGACACGGGGCAGGTGGTGACCCGTACGTACTCGTACAACAACCCGGGGGCCCCGGCCGGGCCCCCGCCCCCACCGCCCTCCCCGCCCCCACAGGAGCCGGACCCAGCCGGGCCCGGAACCGCGGCCGCAGCCCGAGCCGCCCGCGGCGGGGCCGGTCGATCCCCGGGCAGCGGGCGTCCTCGCCGACCTGCGCGGCCGTGACCCGCGGCTGCTGCTGTCCGAGCGGGACGTACGGAGGCTCGCGCCGGCCCTGTCGCTCTGGCTGGAGCGCGGGGCCGATCCCGAAGCCGTCGGGCCGGCGCTGTCGGCGAACCTCCCCGAGCCGCTCCGCCACCCCGCATCGGTCCTCGCGTACCGCCTGGCCGCCCTGCTCCCGCCGCACCTGCCCAAGGCGCCCTCCAAGCCGGAGGTCAGACGGCCGGACCCGTTCCAGACCTGCGACGGCTGCGACCGTGCCTTCCGCGCCCCCGAACCGGGCCGCTGCCGGGACTGCCCTCCCGACGCGGCGGTCGCGGCCTGACCGCTTCCCGCGTGGAGGCGTATGGGCGGCGGGTGGAGGAGTCGTGCGCACGGCGGTCAGGGCCTGTCGAGAGGGTGGTCAGGGCGATGACTCGTCCGTAGATTACCGGCGGTAACGCCGGAGTCGAGCCGAGGAGAGCGCCGTGGAAGCCCTGCCGGAGCCGGTCCAGCCCGTGATCACCGCCGTCGACGGGGTCGTTCGGGAGGTGGAGGTCCCCGCGCTGGTCGGGGTGCCGGGGAGCGGGTCGCTCGGGGACATCCCGTTCCTGAACGCCCGGGAGGCGCCGCGGGAGGCGGTGCTCGCCCGGAAGGAGCGGGACGGCAGCTGGCGGGACGTCACCGCCGCCGAGTTCGCGGCCGAGGTGATGGCCGTCGCCAAGGGCCTGATCGCGGAGGGGCTGCGCGAGGGGGACCGCCTCGCGATCATGGCCCGTACGACGTACGAGTGGACCTTGCTGGACTTCGCCGGCTGGGCGGCCGGGCTGGTCACGGTACCCATCTACCCGACCTCCTCCGCGCTCCAGGCCCGCTGGGTCATCCAGGACTCCGGCGCCGTCGCCTGTGCCGTCGAGGACACCGCGCAGGCGCGCATCATCAGCGCCGAACGGGCCCAGCTGCCGTGGCTGGCGCACCTGTGGGAGTTCGACACCGGGGCGCTGGCCCGGCTGGTCAAGGCCGGGGAGCACCTGCCGGACGCCGTCGTGCACGCGCGCCGGGCCCTGCGTACGCCCGACTCCGTCGCCACGCTCATCTACACCTCCGGGACCACCGGACGGCCCAAGGGCTGCGTGATCACCCACGGCAACTTCTTCGCCGAGGTCGACAACTCCGTGGAACTGCTCCATCCCGTCTTCAAGTCGGTGAGCAGGGAGCCCGCGTCGACCCTGCTGTTCCTGCCGCTGTCGCACGTCTTCGGGCGGATGGTGGCCGTCGGCTGCCTGCGGGCGCGGGTGAAGCTCGGACACGCGCCGAGCATCCGTACCGAGGACCTCCTCGCGGACCTGGCCGGATTCCAGCCGACGTTCCTGTTGGCCATCCCGTACGTCCTGGAGAAGGTCTACAACACCGCGCGGGCCACCGCCGAACGGATGGGCCGCGCCGCGTCCTTCGACCGGGCGGCGCGGATCGCGCAGCGGTACGGGGAGGCGGCGGTGGAGGGCAGGGCCGCGGGGGTCACCCTGCGGGCGGCGCGGTCCCTGTACGAGCCGCTGGTCTACCGCCGGATCCGGGCGGCGCTGGGTGGCCGCGTGCAGTACATCCTGAGCGGCGGCTCCCCCCTGGGGCGGCGGCTCGCGGCCTTCTACACCGGGGCGGGCGTCGAAGTCTTCGAGGGGTACGGGCTCACCGAGACCACCGGCGCCAGCACGGTCACGCCGCCGCTGAAACCGAAGCTCGGGACGGTGGGGTGGCCGCTGCCGGGTACGGCGGTACGGATCGCGGAGGACGGGGAGGTGCTGCTGCGGGGCCGGCACGTGTTCACGGGGTACTGGAACTCGGCCCAGGCGGTCCAGGGCGGTGACGGGTGGTTCGCGACGGGGGACATCGGCGAGCTGGACGGGGAGGGATACCTGACGATCACCGGCCGCAAGAAGGACCTGATCATCACCTCCGGCGGCAAGAACGTGGCCCCGGCCCCGCTGGAGGACTGCCTGCGGGCTCATCCGCTGGTCGGACAGTGCATGGTCGTCGGCGACAACCGGCCCTACGTCACGGCGCTGATCACCCTGGAGCCGGAGGGGCTGGCGCACTGGCGGCAGATGCGGAAGAAGACCGGCGTGCCCATGAGGGAGCTGGTGGCGGACGAGGAACTGCGGGCCGACCTCCAGTGGGCGGTGGACGAGGCGAACCGGCTGGTGTCGCGGGCGGAGTCGATCCGGCGGTTCGCGGTGGTGGCGGGGGAGTTCACGGAGGCGCGGGGGCAGTTGACGCCGTCGCTGAAGCTGAGGAGGGGCGTGGTGGCGCGGGACTACGCGCACGAGATCGAGGCGATGTACCGGACGCCGCCGTCCGGGAACGGGTAGGCCCGCCGGCGGAGGGGTCGGGTGTCGCCCCGGGTTGCTTCGCCGTGCAGGGGGGCCCGGGGGCGCCTAGGGTGGGGGCCGATGGGTCCCGGGGGGTTGCCCTAGGAGGGTGGCGTGCCCCAGTCCCGGTCCGGTTTTCTTCGTGCCCGTGCCCGTGCCGATGGGCGTGCCCGTGCCCGTGCCCGTGCCCAGGCCCCGGCCCCGGCCCCGGCCCCGGCCCGTGGGCGTTCGCGGGCCCGGATCGGTGTCGTCGTCGGCGGTGGTGTCGCGCTGCTGGCCGCCTCCCTGGGCGTGGCGCAGGACCCCCGGCCCGGTATCCGGTGGGGCGAGTGCGCCCAGACGGCCGTGCCCGCCGGGATGCGGTGCGGGACCCTCGACGTGCCGCTGGACCACACCCGTCCGGGGAAGGGCGTCGTACGGGTGGCCGTCGCCAAGCTGCCCGCCACCGGGCACCCCGACCGGCGGCTCGGCTCGCTGCTGCTGAACTTCGGCGGCCCCGGCGCCCCCGGCATCGCCGGACTCGCCGCCGACCCCGCCGCCTTCGCCGCCCTCGGCGAGCGCTACGACCTCGTCGCCTTCGACCCCCGCGGGGTCGGCCACAGCGAGCCCGTCAGCTGCGGCGGCTCCCAGCAGACCGACCCGGCCTCCGACAAGGACGCCGCCGCGCGGCTGGCGGCCCTGCGCGCCGTCGTCCGGCGCTGCGAGCTCGCCTCCGGCCCCGTCCTGCCGTACATCGGCACGGTGAACGTCTCCCGGGACCTGGACCGCATCCGCCAGGCACTCGGCGAGGCCAAGCTCAACTACCTCGGCTTCTCGTACGGGACCCGCCTCGGCGCGGTGTACGCCGCCCAGTTCCCCCGCACCACCGGCCGGATGGTCCTCGACGGCGTCGACACCCTCACCGAACCGCTGGTCGAGCGGGCGCTCGTCACCGCGCGGGGCCGGCAGCAGGCCCTGGACGAATTCCTCGCCTGGTGCGCCCGGCGGAAGGACTGCGTCTACGGCGCCGACCCCCGCACCGCCCAAGAGAAGGTCGGTGCGCTCGTCCGCCGGCTCGACGCCGAACCGCTCGTCGGCGAGGACGGCTCGTACTTCACCGGCCAGGACGCCGTCTCCTCCCTCGCCACCGCGCTGGACGCGAAGCAGACGTGGCCCGTTCTCGCCGCGGGCCTCGCCCTCGTGGAACGGGAGCGCGACCCGGGCGGCCTGCTCCGGCTCGGCGGCCCGACGCAGCCGCCGCGCGGGCAGAGCGGCGCCGCGGCCCCCGCACCGCCTGCACCTCCCGTACCCCCCGTGCCCGCCGACAACGGCGCGGCCGCACTGACCGCCGTGAACTGCGCCGACGACCCCGGCCACAGCCGGGACGAGGCCGGTGCCGCGGCCCTCGCGCAGGAGATCGACGGGCTGGAGGAGGACTTCCGCCGGGCCTCGCAGGTCTTCGGGCCGCAGCAGCTGGCGGCCGTGCTCTCCTGCTACGGCCGCCCCGCAGGCACCGACTTCCTCCGCAGGATCGACCAGCCGGCCGGGCTCCCGCGCATGCTGCTCGTCGGCACGCGCGCGGACCCGGCGACCCCGTACCGCTGGACGCAGGAGACGGCGCGGCGCCTCGGCGGCCCGGCGGTGGTCCTGGACCACCACGGCGTCGGCCGCACCGGCTACTCCGCCTCGCGCTGCGTACGGGAGCACGTGACCCGCTTCCTGGTCGACGGCCGCCTCCCGGCAGGCCGCAGCTCCTGCCCCGCCGGGTCTTAACGCGCGCTTCCTTACGGGCAGTTGGTGTGCGTCGAGCGCCCCGCGAAGCGGTCGGCCAGCCAGTTCCCGACCGCGAGGGAGTGCGTGATCACTCCGCTGACGTGCTCGCCGACCCAGATCGTGTCCCACTCCACGTTCGCGCCCTTCGCACACCACTCGGAGCGCAACTGCCGGCCGACGGCGTACGGGATGAGCTCGTCGCCGAGCGCGTGGTACTGGAGCACCGGCGCGGCCGGGGCCGTCCGCCCGAGCCTGCTCTGGTTCAGGCGGGCCTGCCAGTCCGGCTGGTCGAGCGGATTGCGGGTGGTGAGGTCGGAGATCCGCTTGAACGATCCGGCGATGGCGTCGATGGCCACGCAGCCGTCTCTCATCCCGCCGACCAGCGCCTTGCCCGCCGGGTTGAGGTACGAGTCCAGTTTCAGCTCCGGGAAGGCCGCGTCCTGCCCGGCGGCCGCCATGAAGATGAGCCCCGACCCGTAGGAGCCGTTGTTGAAGTCGGCCACCTCCATCAGGTCGGCCGGGACCCCGCCCGTCGCCGTGCCCTTCACCTTCAGCTCCGGGGCGTACGAGCCCTGCAGCTCGGCGGCCCAGCTGCTGGCCTGGCCGCCCTGGGAGTAGCCCATGATGCCCACCGGGGTGTCGGCCGGGAGGCCCGCCTCGGGCAGCCGGGTCGCCGCGCGCGCCGCGTCGAGCATGGCGTGGCCGGCGGAGGGGCCGACGGTGTAGGTGTGGACGCCCGGAGTGCCCAGGCCCTCGTAGTCGGTGACGACCACGGCCCAGCCGCGCAGGGTGAGCTGCTGGATCAGGTTGGCCTCCATGGCGGTGCCGTGGGGGAGGTTGTTGCTCGGCGCGCAGGAGTCGCCCATGCCGACGGTGCCGACGGCGTACGTGACGAGGGGACGCGGGCCGGTGCGGCCGTCCTGGGGGACGATCACGGTGCCGGAGACCACGTTCGGGGCACCGTCCGCGGTGGTGGAGCGGTATTGGATCTTCCAGGCCTTGGTGGCGGTGGGCTGGCCGGGCAGCGGGTGGAAGGCGGAGGGCGCGACGGCGACGAGGTCACCGGGGCGGCCGGCCTCCGCGGCCGGCTCCGCCGCGGCGGCGGTGGCGGGCACCGAGGCCGTCAGGGCCAGGGCGGCCACGGCGGCGAGGCTGCTGCGGCGCGGACGCGGGGGGATTCGAAAACGCATGGCGGCTCTCCCAACGGTTCGATCCGTGCGGGGTGGGTGAGGAGAAGGTAGTGACCGACCGGTCGGAAGGTCGCTGACCGCGCAGCTCAGCTTTCCTGACGGGATCTCACACCCCACCCGGCACGCCCGCGCCGCCGAAACGGGGCCTCAGCCGCCCGAAACGCAGCCTCAGCCGCCCGAAGCGATCCGGTACGCCCCCGGCGTCGTCCCCGTCCACCGGCGGAACGCCCGGTGGAAGGCGGTGTCCTCCGAGAAGCCGAGCCGCGCCGCCAGCTCCGCGATCGGCTCACCGCCCTCCGCCAGCCCCGCGATGGCCGCATCCCGCCGCACGTGGTCCTTCAACTGCTGGAACGAGGTCCCCTCCTGCTGCAGCCGCCGCCGCAACGTCGCCGGGGACACCGCCAGCCGCGCCGCCACCTCCCCGAGCGCCGGCAGCCGCGGCGAGCCGCGCAACTGCCCGGCCAGCGCTCGCCGCACCTGCTCCGAGACCGTCGTCCCGTACTCCGGCCGCGACAGCAGGTCGAACGGGGCCCGGCGCAGCATCGCATCCAGCGCCGCCTCGTCCCGTACGAGCGGCGCGGCCAGCCAGTGCGCCTCGAAGACCGCGCCCGTCCGGTCCTCCCCGAAACGGACCGGGCAGTCGAAGAGGACCGCGTATTCGTCGCGGTGCGGCGGCGGCGGATAGGAGAAGCGGGCGGACACGAGCGGAATCCGGCGCCCGACCAGCCAACTGCTCAGCCGGTGGAAGATGGCGAGCACGCACTCGGTCAGGAACCGCTCCTCGTCCCGCGCGAAGTCGTTGCGCACGGTGAAGCGGGCCTCGGCGCCGTCCACTTCGAGCTCCAGCTCCGGCCCGCCCGGAAACAGCCCGTAGAACGCCGCCGCCCGCTCCACGGCCGCACCGAGATCCCGGCAGCCCAGCGAGGCGTGGCACATCATCGCGAAGGTGCCGGGCCGGCTCGGCACGGAGGACAGGCCGAGGAACTCGTCCTGCGTGCTCCGGTACAGCGCCCGGAACAGCCGGACGAACTGCGCCGACGTGACCCGGGCCCGGTCGTCGCCGAGCAGCAGCGGCGGGATCTGCGCCTCCTGGAGCAGCGGCACGGTGTCGATGCCGCTGCGCGCCGCCCCGGCCAGCACGGCGCGCACATGGTGCACGGTGACCGTCCGCCTCCCCATGCCTTCGACGGTAGCCCCAATGAGCGCCGGGGTCAGCGGGGGTGACGCTTCCGGTCATGCCCGGGGCCGTCCGGCGGTGGCTAGCGTCAAAGGTCACCGATCCGGGAGGGGTGCGCGATGAACGGTCGGCCGAGCACGTTGGCGGTCTTCACCCAGTGGACCGAGGAGCGGTACGGCCAGGAGACCGCGCTGCGGTTCCGAGGACAGCAGGGCGGGTGGGAGACCCGTACGTATGCGGAACTGGGGGCGGCGGTACGGCAGACCGGGCGCGCCCTGCTCGGCCTGGGAGTCGGGGCCGGCGAGCGGGTGGCGGTCCTGGCCGAGACCCGGCCGGCCTGGACGTACACCCACTTCGCGATCCTGGCGGCGGGGGCGGTCCTCGTACCGGTGTACCCGACGGCGGGGGAGGAGGAGCTCGCCTGGGTCCTGGCGGACTCCGAGGCGGTGGCCGTGGTCTGCGACGACGCGGCCCAGGCCGCAAGGGTGGAGGCGCTGCGGGCGAAGCTGCCGGCGCTGCGCGCGGTCGTACGGATGGACGCGCTGCCGCGACTCGACCCGGCCCCGGAGCCCGAACTCCTCGCTCGGGCGGATGCCGTGGAGCCCGGCGCGGACGCCGCAATCGTCTACACCTCGGGCACGACGGGCCCGCCGAAGGGGTGCCGCCTCACCCACGCCAACCTGGGCGCCGTCCAGGACGCGACGCTCCCGCTGGTCCAGGGCGGCCCGGGCGACTCCACGTACCTCTACCTCCCCCTCGCGCACCTGCTGGCGCAGCTGATCCAGTTCACGACCCTGCTGGAGGGCGGTGAGCTGTGCTATTTCGGCGGCCGGATCGAGGAGGTGCTGTCGGAGCTCGCCGAAGCCAGGCCCACCCATCTGCCTTCGGTGCCACGGCTGTTCGAGAAGGTGCACGCGGTGGTGCTCTCCCTGGCGGAGGCGCAGGAGGGCGGCGCCGAGCGTTTCCGGGAGGCGGTGCGGCTCGGGCTGCTGGCGGCGGAGAACCGGCTGCCGGAGTCGGCCCGGGAGGTGTACCGGGAGGCGGAGACATCGCTGTACTCCCTGGTCCGCGGCGCGTTCGGAGGCCGGCTGACCTGGGCGCTGACCGGCGGAGCCCCGATCGCCCCCGCGACCCTGGACTTCCTGCGGGCCTGCGGGATCGCCGTCTACGAGGGCTACGGCATGACCGAGTCGGGCGGGGTGATCAGCCTCAACCACCCGCGCGCCGTCCGCCACGGCACGGTCGGCCGCCCGATCACGGGCTGCGAGGTGCGCATCGCGCAGGACGGGGAGGTCCTGGCCCGGGGGCCCATGATCTTCCCGGGCTACCACGCGAACCCCGCAGCGACGGCGGAGGCCCTGGATGCGGAGGGCTGGCTGCGCACGGGCGACCTGGGGGAACTGGACGAGGACGGCTACCTGCGGATCACCGGCCGG
The DNA here is from genome assembly GCF_056436685.1 of Streptomyces sp. NPDC043680. Taxonomy (NCBI): domain Bacteria; kingdom Bacillati; phylum Actinomycetota; class Actinomycetes; order Kitasatosporales; family Streptomycetaceae; genus Streptomyces; species Streptomyces sp. NPDC043680. The sequence continues at coordinate 66,564 of NZ_JBWKCE010000010.1, forward strand.
AAGAAAGAGCTGATCATCACCTCGGCGGGCAAGAACATCACCCCGACGGAGGTCGAGTTCGCCCTCCAGCGCTCCCGGTACGTCTCCCGGGCGGTCCTGATCGGCGATCACCGCCCCCACCCGGTCGCCCTGATCACCCTGGACGCGGAGGAGACCACGGCGTGGGCGAAGCGCGAGGGCCTGGCGCTGACCCCCCGAGAGGCGACAGCCCACCCGGTGCTCCGCGCCCTGATCGAGGAGGCGGTCACGGCGGCCAACGCCACGGTCTCCCGCCCGGCCCGCATCCGCGCCTTCCACATCCTGCCGGAGGACTTCACGGTGGAGTCGGGCACCCTGACCCCCACCCTGAAACTGCGCCGCGGGGCGGTGGCGGAACGCTACGCGGCGGAGATCGAGGCGCTGTACGGCTGAGGGGGCGTCGGGGGCGGGGTGACCGCGTGCGGGGGTTGGAGGCGGGGCGGGGGCTTCGGGGGATGCCCGCACCCGGGATCGAAGGGTGGGGCGGGGGCTTCGGGGGTCGGGATGCCCGCACTCGGCATCAGGGGAGGCCCGGGGTCGGGGTGGTCGGGATGCCCGCACCCGGGGTCGGAGGGGGTCCGGGGGCGTCCCGTCAGTCGACTGTCCTTCCGTGTCGGTCCGGCCCGTCAAGGGCGCTCCTCCTCGTTCCTCGTCGTCGCGTCGCTTCGCGATGGCCTTCGGCCACCCTTGACTGCCCGGCCCGCCCCGGAAAGACAACAGACTGCCGGGAAGCCCCCGGGGAATGGCCGGGGGGTTCGTGTTCAGGGGCGGGCCCGTCAGCGATCCACGGGCCGATCCCGGCTGCCATGTCCCCATCCGGGGCCGATAGATCCCCTTTCCGAGCCCAGGTCGGGTCAAGTCGCAGACGACGCCAATCAGATGGGCATCCGGGGCCCACAAGGGCCACCATCGCGTCAGATCGCTACACAGCCCGTCACGGCATAGCGTCCCCGGCCCGTCCGGGGTCGCTCATAGCCGCCACAGATCGCTACACAGCGAGGCCCTGATTGGCGTCGGACGGCCGTTTGGGGAAGGCGCCATGGATCGCTACACAGTTGATGTCGGCATAGCGTCCGCGGCCCGCCTGGGGAAGGCGCGATAGATCGCTACACAGCGGGGCTCGGTTTGGCGTCCGACGGCCGTCTGGGGGAGGGGAGGGGCGCCATCGACGCAGGCATGACGCCAGCCATGCCTCTGCGGCCTGTTTGCCCCAATTTGGCGGCCAGTTGGTCGATGGATGGGCCCTTGACTGCGCGCGTGATGACGAAAAGCCTGGCATCCGGCTCCTTCTGAGCCCTTTCGGGCCTCCAGAGGCCCACGAAGGGTCCCCAATGCCCTCAAAGGGCCGCCGTGGGGTTGAATGGCGCTCGGATCGGTCCAGATTGCGGTCAGTCGGCTTGTCTGATGTCAGCAGACGGCACACGAGTCATCCCAGGGCCTCGGTAGTGCTGAACAGTTCGTCGTCACGTCCCATCAACCCCAGAGGAGCCGCGGACGCTATGCCGGCCTCGGCTGTGTAGCGATCTGGCGCGCCTCTCCCGGCCGCAGACGGCCGTCGGGCGCCAACGGAGAGAAGCCCTGTGGGGTCTGTGGCGGCCTATGAGCAACTCCAGACGGTCGCCGGCCGCCAAAGCAAGATCAGCTGTGTAGCGAGCTGTCGCGGCTATGAGCGACCCCAGACGGGCCGGAGACGCTATGCCGAGACCGGCTGTGTAGCGATCTGACGCGATGGTGGCCCCTGCGGGCCCCGGCTGCCCATCTGATGGGCGTCGTCTGCGGCTTGACCCGACCTGGGCTCGGGAAGAGGGGACGGTCGGCCCCGGATGGGGAACTGGCGGCGGGAAACGGCCCGGGCATCGCTGACGGGCCCGCCCCTGAACACGGACCCCCCGGCCACCCTTCGGGGGCTTCCCGGCAGTCTGTTGTCTTTCCGGGGCGGGCCGGGCAGTCAAGGGTGGCCGAAGGCCATCGCGAAGCGACGCGACGACGAGGAACGAGGAGGAGCGCCCTTGACGGGCCGGACCGACACGGAAGGACAGTGGACTGACGGGACGCCCCCGGACGTTCCCTGATGCCGGGTGCGGGCATCCCGACCCCCGACGCCCCCGCCTCGCCTTTCGCTCCCGCATGCGGGGATTCCCGACCCCCACCCGCCCCCGCCTCGTCCCGCCCCCGAGTGCGGGATCCCGCCCGTCGCGGCGGCCGCGCGGGGTCAGGTCAGGACGTCGTCCTGGTGGGCCAGGATTTGGTGCCAGGCGGCTTCGTGCCGGTCGCGGGCGGCTTCGTCGTAGAAGCCGGCATGGGTGAGGTGGAGGCGGGTGCCGATGGGGTGCGGGCCGAACTCGACGGTGACCACCGTCTCCGCCCCTGCCGTTCCGTCCCGGCCCGTGACCCAGGTGAGCTCCACCAGCCGGCCCGGCTCCAGGCGCAGGAAGCGCCCGTAATGGGGGTGCCGGGCCCCGGGGGACTCCGTCTCGAAGAAGAACGGCGCGTTGACCTCCGGCCTCATGAGGACCGAGTCCGGTGCGGCGAACCAGCGGCCGAACCTCGCGGTCCACGCCACGTACAGGGTGTGCGCGTTCGCGATCATCGTGCGTTCGACGGTCAACCGGTGCGGGCGGTCCGACAGGTCGGGGATGCGGATCGGATCGGCGGTCATGGCGGCTCCCGGCTCGGTGCGTGACGCCAGCGTGGCCGTCACCCTAGTGGCCGGGAAGCTCCTCGGGGCGCCGGAACACCCGCTCCCGCGCGTTCTCGTAGGACTGCAGCTCCCACAGGTTGCCCTCGGGGTCGCGGACCTGCGCGGTGCGCAGCGTCGGCCCCCACTCCGGGCGGTCGGCCGGCGGGGCCGCGGGGGCGGCGCCGTGGGCCAGGCAGGCGGCGTAGGCCGCGTCCACATCCGGGACGCGACTGACCAGCATCGTGCGGTCGTCGGGGGCGGCCGCGGGACGGGGTGTCACCGGGGCGGGGGTCGCCACCCGGTCGAGCAGGGCCAGGACGCCCTGGTCGCCCACGTCCCAGGAGGCGTACGGGCCTTCGGCGGTGCCGCGGGTGCGGGTGGCGCCGAGGAGCGCGGGGAGCAGGGCGTCGTAGAAGCGGAAGACCGCGTCGAAGCGGGCGGTCAGGAGGCGGGGGTGCAGGGCGTCCATGCCGGCTCTCCTTCGAAGGATGGCGAAGGCCTGATTGGTAGGGCGGATTAGTAGGGTGGCACCTACTATTGGTTCCACCCTACGATAGGTCCATGACCTTCCCCGCGACGCCCCGACTGGCCGCGCTCACGCCCTACTTGCTCTCGAAGGTGGGCAAGACTGCCCGCGCCCTGGTCGCCGAACGGCTCGCGGCCCGCGGGCTGCGGCTGTGGGACATGGCGGTGCTCGCCGCCCTCGCCGACCACGGCCCGCAGGTGCAGCGCGAGCTCGCCGAGCGGCTCGACGTGCACCCGAGTGACATGGCGAAGGTGGTCGACGGGCTGGCCCGGACCGGCCGCGTCGAGCGCGAGCGCGACCCGGCGGACCGCCGCCGGGTGCTGGTGCGCATCGCCGAGCCGGGGCGCCGGCTCCTGGAGGAGCTGACCGGGGAGACGGCGGCCGTACGCGACGAGCTGCTGGCCCCCCTGGACGAGGCCGAACGGGCCACCCTGCACGAGCTCCTGCTCCGCGTGCACCTGCACGGCGCAGGCCGCTGACCCGGCTCAGGGCGCGGACATGGCCCTGATCTGGGCCGTGTCGTCCTCGTGACGGCGCAGGGCGACGGTGAGGGCACCGGAGGCGTACTGGTAGACCCCGCCGGCTGCCAGCGGCACGGAGACCAGCAGGAGGCCGAGCAGTTCGGCCCAGTCCCGCGCACCGGCGCAACGGTCGCCCTCGGCGTCGGCGTAGGAGCGGGTACCGAAGTCCCCGTCGTCGTAGAACACCCGGGAGGCGCAGTCGTGGCTGCGTCCGTTGTGGTCGAGGGTGAACGGCACGAACAACTGGTAGGCGAGCCAGAGCCATATGCCGCTCGCCGCGAGAAGAAGGCCGAATCCGACGGTCCGCCTGCGCTCCGCACGCGCGCGGAAGGCCGCCTCGTGCACCTCAGTCGCCTCTGCTGTCATGTACGCCGACGCTAGCAGCGCGGACCGGCGGTCATGAACGGTCAAACCGGCGGGCTTTGGGGCCTTTCCGGCACGGCTGTGAGGTCTTTGTGTGGGGTCTTTGTGCGTTCTGTCGCCGGACCCGGTGAAGTCGAGACGAATGGTGTGCCACAACTGCCGGGGTGGCGGCGAGTCGCGCCCGAATACCTGATAGACAGTGAATATTCACGGCTCGACCCGCCGTATACGTTGCCGGCCGCCTTGGGGGGATCGCCGCACTGTGAAGCCGCTTCACCGTCACCTCGTCAACACCTCGCGCAAGGTCCTGTGCACGGCCGCGCTCGCGGCCAGCCTGACGACCGCCGCCGTGGTGACCAACACGTCCACCGCCGACGCGGGCGAGTCCGAGCCGACGCCGGACAGCCCGCAGGCCGCCGACCGCGGCGACGCGCGGCTCGACCTGCCCGACGCGGTCGCCGACCCGGCCGCGCCGCCCGCCGCCGGAGCGGGCGAGGGGGCCAGCGGCATACCCGGGACCGCCCTCGACGCGTACCAGCGCGCCCAGACCGCGGTGGCCGCCGCGCTGCCCGGCTGCCACCTTCCCTGGGAGCTGGTCGCGGGCATAGGCCGGGTCGAGTCGGTCCACGCCTCGGGCTACGGGCTGAAGGCCGACGGCTCCACCGAGAAGCCGATCCGGGGCCCCCGTCTGGACGGCAACGGCTTCGCCAAGATCATGGACACCGACAAGGGCGAGTGGGACGCGGACTCCGTCTACGACCGGGCCGTCGGCCCGATGCAGTTCATCCCCTCCACCTGGGCCACCTGGGGTGCCGACGGCAACGGCGACGGCAAGCGCGACCCGAACAACATCTACGACGCGGCGCTGGGCACCGGGCTCTACCTGTGCGCGGGCGACCGCGACCTCTCGGATCCGGCCAAGCTCGACAAGGCGATCCTCAGCTACAACGACTCCCGCGAGTACGTGAACACCGTGCTCGGGTACATGCACCAGTACCAGAACGGCGCCGTCCAGGTGCCGAACCCGCCCGTCGGCAGCTACCCGACCCCGTCGACTCCGGTGCTGCCCACCCCGAGGTCGAACCCGCCGGCGCAGACGAAGCCCGTCACGCCGAAGCCGACCCCGACGCCGACTCCCACCCCGACGCCCACGCCGTCGAAGCCGGCCGAGCCGCAGAAGCCGACCCCGCCGGCCCCGCACCTGGACAAGCTGGAGCTGCTCGGGAGCGCCGAGCTGAAGGCCGAGGCCGGGGCCGCCATCACCGTGCCGCGGGTCAAGGCGGTGCTCAGCGACGGCAAGCCGGCCGCCAAGCTGAGCCTGCTGTTCGAGATCAAGGACGACACCACGGGTGGCACCGGCTTCGGTGCCGAGGCCAAGGACCACCTGGTGGTGGAGACCGACAGCGAGGGCATCGCGGCGGCGGCCGAGCTCAAGGCCGGCGCCAAGGCGGGCACCTTCACCCTGCGGATCGCGGGCTACGACACCACGACCAAGGTCACGGCGAACCTCACCGGCACGGTCACGGCGAAGCCGCTCCCGGTCGCGGACAAGCTGACCCGGACCGGCCCGGATGCGGCGAAGCCGCTGGAGGTCGTCGCCGGCACCAGCCTGAAGGGCGTCCAGCTGACGGCCACCGCCCAGGGCAAGCCGGTGGAGGGGACGCAGGCCACCGCCGCTCTCGTCGAGCCGGACGCGGCGGGCAGCGGCTGGGTGCCGGTGGATCCGGCGAAGACGAAGGGTCCGTACTTCAAGGGCAAGGACGGCGAGAAGCTGTTCACCCTGGACCTCGCCCCGACGGGCGCCGACGGCACGATCGCACTGCCGGAGCTGTTCACCGCGGACGTGGCGCCGGGCACGTACCACCTGCGCGTGATCACCAAGGAGAAGGTCGTCCTGATCCTGGACCTCAAGATCACCGCGCCGCCGGCGTAGCCGGCCGACGGGAAGGCAACGGCCCCCGTTCCGTGTCCGGCAGGGACACGGAACGGGGGCCGTCCCCGTGAGCCGTCAAGGCGCAAAAGGCAGGAGCCCCGCAACCTCCGCTCGCACGGAGGAGGCAGGGCTCCTTGGGTACTGCTATCCAACCCGCGATGAGGTTGGCCCAGGCGACTAGGCCGGGGTGACGTTCTCCGCCTGCGGGCCCTTCGGACCCTGCGTGACGTCGAAGTTCACCGTCTGGTTCTCCTCAAGGGAGCGGAAGCCAGAGGCGTTGATCGCGGAGTAGTGGACGAAGACATCCGGGCCGCCGCCGTCCTGGGCGATGAAGCCGAAGCCCTTTTCAGCGTTGAACCACTTCACGGTTCCGGTAGCCATGAGCCCTCCTATGGGCCAAAGGGTCGCCCTGCTCCAGAACCTGCTAAGAAGTCTGAAAACTACAAAAGCCTGCGGGTCACATTCTCCGCAGGCCTCGTACTGCAAGGGAAACCAAACTGCAACTTGCGTCGAGCCTAGCACGCAGAGTGCGGCCGAGACCAGAGGGAAAGATCACGTCACTCGGACGTTTGAGGGCCGCCTGAAGGCTGACGGAGGCCCGGCGGCTAGTCTCGCGATGTGGATGTCTATCGCAGTCGCCCCCGCGTGGGCCACATTCAGTTCCTGAACTGCCTTCCCCTCTACTGGGGGCTGGCCAGAACCGGCACGCTGCTGGACCTGGAGCTGACCAAGGACACCCCCGAGAAGCTGAGCGAACGCCTCGTCGACGGGCAGCTGGACATCGCCCCCATCACCCTCGTGGAGTTCCTCCGCAACGCCGACCAGCTCGTCGCCTTCCCCGATCTCGCGGTCGGCTGCGACGGCCCGGTCATGTCCTGCGTGATCGTCTCCCAGGTGCCGTTGACCCGGTTGGACGGCGCGCGGGTCGCGCTCGGCTCCACCTCGCGCACGTCCGTGCGCCTCGCCCAGCTGCTGCTTTCGGAGCAGTACGGGGTCCGGCCCGACTACTACACCTGCCCGCCCGACCTGGGCGTGATGATGCAGGAGGCGGACGCGGCCGTGCTGATCGGTGACGTCGCGCTGCGCGCCTCGCTCCACGACGCACCCCGGCTCGGCCTCGACGTGCACGACTTGGGGCTGATGTGGAAGGAGTGGACCGGACTGCCGTTCGTCTTCGCCGTCTGGGCCGCCCGCAAGGACTACCTCGCCCGCGAGCCCGTCGTCGTGCGCAAGGTCCACGAGGCCTTCCTCGCCTCCCGGGACCTGTCCCTGGAGGAGGTCGCCAAGGTCGCCGAGCAGGCGGCCCGCTGGGAGGCCTTCGACGCCGACCTGCTGCAGCGGTACTTCACGACGCTCGACTTCCGCTTCGGACCCGATCAGCTGGCCGGCGTACGGGAATTCGCACGCCGTACGGGAGCGACGACGGGCTATCCCGCGGATGTCACCGTGGAGCTCCTGAAGACCGCCGCGGAGCATCCGCTGCGCTGATATGCCGTTTCCCGGGAATTCGCGATCTTTTCGCATTCCCGTCGCCTCGGGAGAATCCCCCCGGGGACGGCCTTCGCGCCGGCGGTGGTCGGCGTGCGACGTGCTCCGGTGCCCTCCTCTCCTCTCCTCCGGGTCTCCTCTGCTCCGGGCGGCGCGGGCGGCGGGGCGGGGCCACCATGGAAGGCAAGGGGACGCCTGTCGTCGCCGGCCGCGAGCGTCATACGCCAAGGGGGCCGTTCGGAGTTCCGCCATGACCAATCGCAAGGTCGGCCGAGACATCACCGTCCTGGGTGACAGCCTCGAAGTGCCCGGGATCGGTTTCCTCCCGGTCAACGCGTTCGTCCTGCACGCCCGGGAGCCCGTCGTCGTGGACACGGGCCTCGGACTGCCCGACCGCGACTTCCTGGAGGCGCTGGGCTCCGCGCTCGACCCCGCCGACGTGCGGTGGATCTGGCTGACGCACCCCGACCGGGACCACACCGGGGGGCTGTTCGCCCTGCTGGAGGCCGCCCCGCAGGCACGGCTCGTGACCACGTTCATCGCCGCCGGGATCATGTCCTGCGAGCGGCCGCTGCCGATGGACCGGGTCTTCCTGCTCAACCCCGGGCAGTTTCTGGACGTCGGGGACCGTTCGCTCGCCGCGTTCCGGCCGCCGCTCTTCGACAACCCCGCGACCGTCGGGTTCTACGACGACCGCTCGCGGGCCTGCTTCAGCTCGGACTGCTTCGGCGCGCCGATGCCGAGCGCGGACCTCGCCGACGGCGGTGACGCGGCGGCGGTCGGTGCCGAGGACCTGCAAGCCGCGCAGCTGCTGTGGGCTTCTGTGGACAGCCCGTGGGTGCACATCGTGGACCGCGACCGCTACCTCGCCACGGTGGCGCCGCTGCGCGAGATGGACCCGGAGACCGTGGTCTCCACGCACCTCCCGGCGGCCGTCGGGATCACCGAACAGATGATCGGGACGGTGAGCCTCGCGGCGGGCATCGACCCGTTCGTCGGCCCGGACCAGCAGGCGCTGGAGCAGTTGCTGGCCGGCTTCGAGCCCCGCGGGCCGTCCGCCCCCGCACCCGAAGGAGCGGTGCCCGTCACCCCCACGTGAACGCGAACCCCGCCTGCCCCGACCACGCACCCCCTAAGGTGCTGCTTGGCGTTCGCACAACCACGGGGGAGGCAACGCGATGCAGCCGCTCGAAGCGGACGAGCCGCGGACCATCGGCGCGTACCGGCTGCTCGGCCGGCTCGGCGCGGGTGGCATGGGACGCGTCTACCTGGGCCGCAGCGCGGGCGGGCGGACCGTCGCCGTCAAGATCGTGCACCCGCATTTCGCCGCCGACGAGGAGTTCCGGGCCCGGTTCCGCCGGGAGGTGGAGGCCGCGCGGCGGGTCGGCGGCGAGTGGACCGCGCCCGTACTGGACGCCGACCCGGAGGCGGCGGTGCCGTGGGTGGCCACCGGGTACGTCGCCGGGCCGTCCCTGGCCCGGGCCGTGGCGGCGCACGGGCCGCTGCCGCAGGGCTCGGTGCGGGCCGTCGGCGAGGGGCTGGCCCGCGCGCTGGTGGCGGTGCACGGGCTGGGCCTGGTCCACCGGGACGTGAAGCCGTCGAACGTGATGCTCACCCTGGACGGGCCCCGGCTGATCGACTTCGGGATCGCCCGGGCCACCGACGGCACCGCCTCGCTGACCTCCACCGGGGTGTCCGTGGGCTCGCCGGGGTACATGGCGCCCGAGCAGATCCTCGGCAAGGGCGTCACCGGCGCGGCCGACGTGTTCTCGCTGGGCGCGGTCCTGGCCTTCGCGGCGACCGGGCAGCCGCCCTTCACCGGGGACAACTCGGCCACCCTGCTCTACAAGGTGGTGCACGAGCCGCCGGACCTCGCCGAGGTCCCGGCGGGCGAGCTGCGCGAGCTGATCGCGGCCTGCCTGGCCAAGGCGTCCGCCGACCGGCCCGCGCCGCAGGACCTCGCGGCGGCGCTGGACGGCGCCCTGGCCGCCCCCGGCCGCCTCCCCGCCCCGCTGGTGGAAGAGGCCAGCCGCGCCGCGGTGGCCTTGCTCGACCTGGAGGCCGCCCCCGCCCAGGCCGTGGAGGCCGCCCCTGCCCAGGTCGTGGAAGCCGCTTCCGGCCCGGTTCCGTTCCCGGTCTCCGGGAGCTTCGGGGCGCCCGACCCCTCGTACGGGCCCTCCTACGGCAGCGCGGGCACGGGCGCCCCGTACGCGCAGTACGGGCCCTACGGGCCGCCCACCGAGACCGCCGGGGCGGCGGTGCCGCAGCCGCGGACCGCCCCCGACCCGGGCCGCCAGGTCACGGTCAGGGCCGCCGGGCGCCGCTTCAGCTGCACGCTGGTCCTGGCCGCGGCGGCCGTACTGGCCGTGCTGTCCGGCGGGATCTACGGGCTGGACCTGCTGCGCGGCGGCAGGGACCAGCACGCTTCGGGCGACGCCGCCGAGCCCCCCTCGGGTTCCGGCTCGGCCGCGGCCACTGCACCGACCACGGGCGGCGCCACCGGCTCGGCCCCGCCCCGGGGCACCCGCACCGATGTCCCGAAGGAGCTGACCGGCACCTGGAAGGGCACCGTGACCACCGCCCGGGCGGGGGTGCCCAGCGAGTTCCAGATCACCATCAAGGGCGGCAAGGTCGGCGAGGTCGTCGCCCGGGACAAGTCGATCCTGCCCCTCCTGGGCACCGACTGCAGCGGCGACTGGAAGCTCGCCTCCGCCACCGACCGCTCCCTCGTCCTGGACACCTCGGGCGGCCCCAACCCGGCGCCCGGCATCTGCTCCAACGGCTCCGCCGACGAGCGGTTCACCCTCAACGCGAACGGGACACTCCACTACAGGTCGGGTGACGTGCCCGCCGGAAACCCGGAGGGCGACCTGACCCGCGTCCCGTGAGAGCCCCTTGGAATCCGGTGAGCGGGGCTGGCGTAGGCTGGATCGGTCCGGACCTCTTGACACACCGCCGAAAGGTGACGCACCGGTGACCGACCAGGCCGCTCTCCAGTCTGTCCTCGACCGCGCCGCCGCAGGGGGCCGCATCACCAAGGAAGAGGCGCTCGACCTCTACCGCCACGCCCCGCTGCACGCGCTCGGCCAGGCCGCCGACGCGGTGCGCCGCCGTCGCTACGCCGGCACCGAGCACATCGCGACGTACATCATCGAGCGCAACATCAACTACACCAACGTGTGTGTCACGGCATGCAAGTTCTGCGCCTTCTACGCGGCCCCCAAGGACACGAAGAAGGGCTGGTCCCGCGACCTCGACGACATCCTGCGCCGCTGCGCGGAGACCGTGGAGCTCGGCGGCACGCAGATCATGTTCCAGGGCGGCCACCACCCGGACTACGGCGTGGAGTACTACGAGGAGCACTTCTCCGCCATCAAGAAGGCGTTCCCGCAGCTGGTCATCCACTCCCTCGGCGCGTCCGAGGTCGACCACATGGCGCGGATCTCGGGCGTGAGCGCCGAGGAGGCCATCCGCCGCATCCACGCGGCCGGTCTCGACTCCTTCGCCGGCGCGGGCGCCGAACTGCTGCCGGAGCGGCCGCGCAAGGCGATCGCGCCGCTCAAGGAGTCCGGCGAGCGCTGGCTGGAGATCATGGAGATCGCCCACAAGCTGGGCGTGGAGTCCACCTCCACCATGCTGATGGGCACCGGCGAGACCAACGCCGAGCGGATCGAGCACATCGCGATGATCCGTGACACGCAGGACCGCACGGGCGGCTTCCGCGCCTTCATCCCGTACACGTACCAGCCCGAGAACAACCACCTCAAGGGCCGTACCCAGGCGACGGTCTTCGAGTACCTGCGGATGATCGCCATTGCGCGGCTGTTCCTCGACAACATCGCCCACATCCAGGGCTCCTGGCTGACCGTCGGCAAGGAGGCCGGCCAGCTGTCCCTGCACTACGGCGCGGACGACCTCGGCTCGATCATGCTGGAGGAGAACGTGGTCTCCTCCGCCGGTGCCAAGCACCGCTCGAACCGCCAGGAGATCATCGACCTGATCCGCAAGGCGGGCCGGGTCCCGGCGCAGCGCGCGACGACGTACGAGCACCTCCTGGTGCACGACGACCCGGCGAACGACCCGGTCGACGACCGCGTGGTCTCTCACATCTCCTCCACGGCCATCGAGGGCGGCACCGCGCACCCCGAGCTGAAGCTCATCTCCTCCAACTGACGCCCCCGTGCTGACGCTTCACACCGCCGACCTCCTCGTCCCCGGGCCGGGCCGCGCGCCGCAGCCCGGCGGGGCGGTCCTCGTCGAGGGCGACCGGATCATCCTGGTGGGCCCGTACGAGGAGCTCGGCGCGGCCTGGCCGTACGCGCGGGTCCGCCGCTGGCCCGGGGTGCTGACCCCGGGGCTGCTGGTGCACGGGGCGGACGCGCTGCTGGAGCGGACGTACTACCCCGACGACCCGTACGAGGTCACCGAGCTGGGCAGCGTGCCCATCAGCGGAGCCGAGGCGCTGGCCGACCTGAAGATGACCGAGGCCCGCTGGGGCCACAGCGCCCGGCGGGCCACGCAGAAGCTGCTGGCGCGCGGGGTGGTGGCGGTGACCGGGCGGCTCACCGTCCCGGCGGTGCGGACGGCGGTGGTCCGCTCGGGCCTGGCCGTACTGCCGCCCGCCGCCGGACACCACGGCGACGCCGCGTCGCTGGACCCGTTCGCCGGACGGGACGCGGCCGCGCAGGCCTTCCACGGGATCCTGGAGCCGGGCGCCCCGGCCCGCTTCGCGGTGTTCGCGGTGGCGGACCCGGCGGAGCTGCTCGCCCGGGGGGCGACGACGTGCGTGGCCACGGTCATCGGGGGCCGGCTGCTGCACCGCCGGCGCTGAACCGGCCGCCCGCCGCGGGGCGAACCCCCGGCGCCGCCGTCCTGCGCGCCGGGTGTGCCCTGCCCCCGGCGCCCGGGGGCGGGGGCGCCTGCGAGAATGGCCCGGTATCAGCCCACCCGTACCGCACCTGAGGGGCCCACGCCAGTGACCCGCGCTTCCCTGGACAAGCAGCCGCACGAAGTCGCCTCCATGTTCGACGGTGTGGCGGCGAAGTACGACCTCACCAACGACGTCCTGTCCCTGGGCCAGGCCCGCCTGTGGCGCAAGGAGGTCGCCAAGGCGGTCGGCGCCCGCCCGGGCCACACGGTGCTGGACCTGGCCGCCGGGACCGCCACCTCCTCGCTGCCGTTCGCCGCGACCGGCGCGTACGTGGTCCCCTGCGACTTCTCCCTCGGCATGCTGCGGGAGGGCAAGAAGCGCCACGCATGGCTGCCGCTGACCGCCGGTGACGCGACGAAGCTGCCGTTCCGGGACGAGGTCTTCGACACGGTGACGATCTCCTTCGGCCTGCGCAACGTGCAGGACACCGACGCCGCGCTGCGCGAGCTGTACCGGGTGACCAAGCCGGGCGGTCAGGTCGTCATCTGCGAGTTCTCGCAGCCCACCTGGGCACCGTTCCGGACCGTCTACATGGAGTACCTGATGCGTGCGCTGCCGCCGGTGGCCCGCGCCGTGTCCTCCAACCCGGACGCGTACGTGTACCTCGCCGAGTCGATCCGCGAGTGGCCGGACCAGCCCGGGCTGGCCGCGCTGCTGCAGAAGGCCGGCTGGTCCAAGGTGGCCTGGCGCAATCTGAGCGGCGGCATCGTGGCGCTGCACCGCGGCACGAAGTAAGCGCGGCGGCGGGTGGACTACCAAGGGCTGCTGGAGCAGATCGCGGCGGACGTCGCCCCGCTGGTGGGCAGCGGCGCGCCCGCCGCGTACATTCCGGCGCTCGCGTCCGTGGACCCCGCGCAGTTCGGGATGGCCGTGGCCGACCTCGACGGCAACGTCCACGGGGTGGGGGACTGGCAGGTCCCCTTCTCCGTCCAGTCCATCACGAAGGTGTTCGCGCTGGCCCTGGCGCTGGCGGAGGGTGGCGACAGCCTGTGGGAGCGGGTGGGCCGGGAGCCCTCGGGCAATCCGTTCAACTCGCTCGTGCAGCTGGAGTACGAAAACGGCATCCCGCGCAATCCGTTCATCAACGCGGGCGCCCTCGTCGTCACCGACCGGCTGCAGACCCTGACGGGTGACGCGAGCAGTGAACTGCTGGAGTTCCTGAGGCTGGAGAGCGGCAACCCGGACATGGGCTTCGACGCGGAGGTCGCGGCGTCCGAGCACGAGCACGGCGACCGGAACGCGGCCCTCGCCCACTTCATGGCCTCGTACGGGAACATCGACAACCCGGTGCCGACCCTGCTGGACCACTACTTCTGGCAGTGCTCCATCGAGATGAGCTGCGCCGACCTGGCCCGTGCGGGGCGCTTCCTGGCCCGGCACGGGCTGCGGGCGGACGGCTCGCGGCTGCTGACGCGCAGCGAGGCCAAGCAGGTCAACGCGGTGATGCTGACCTGCGGGACGTACGACGCGGCAGGCGAGTTCGCCTACCGCGTCGGCCTGCCCGGCAAGAGCGGGGTGGGCGGCGGGATCGTCGCGGTCGTCCCGGGCCGCTGCACGCTGGCCGCGTGGAGCCCGGGCCTCGACGTCCACGGCAACTCGGTCGCGGCCGTGGCGGCCCTGGACCGCTTCACCACCCTGACGGGCCTGTCCGTCTTCTGACGCGCCGCTCGCACGGCCGGGGCTACTCGGGGCGGAGCTGCAGGCTGTAGCGGCGGCCCGGGTTGCCACCCGGAGACAGGAACTCCTCCGCCAGCCGCATGCCGAGCCGCTCCGCCACCGCCACCGAACGCGCGTTCCCGGCGTGGATCATCGCCACCACCTCCGGCACGCCCGCCTCCCGTATCCGCTCGACCGTGGCCAGCGCGGCGGCGAACGCGTACCCCTTGCCCCAATGCTCCCGGCCCAGCCGCCACCCGATCTCGATCTGGCCGACCGGCCCCCACTCCTCCTGGGGCCAGGGCTGCGCCCCGGTGAAGCCGATGACGGCGCCCTCACCGTCCAGCAGCGTCCACAGGCAGTAGCCGAGCTGTGCGTCGTGCATCCGCTGGCGCGCCGTGAACTCCTCGTACAGGGACAGCTCGGCGGGACCGCCGAGGAACTCCATGACGTCGGGGTCGTCGAAGACGGCGTGCCAGGCGTGCGCGTCCTCGTCGGTGGGCACGCGGAGCTGGACGGCGGGGAGCGGCCGGGTCGGCGAGGTGGTCACAGTGGGCAGCCCTTCGGATTCGCGATCTCTCTCGCTGCATAGACTGCACATGTCCTGTGCCGTTGGGCACCCTTTATCGAGCCTTCGGGAGACCCCGCAGTGACCGAGCCCCTCTCCGAACACTCCGCGGATGTGATCGTCGTCGGGGCCGGACCCGCCGGCTCCACCACCGCCTACTACCTCGCCAAGGCCGGACTGGACGTCCTGCTGCTGGAGAAGACGGCGTTCCCCCGCGAGAAGGTCTGCGGTGACGGGCTGACCCCGCGCGCCACCAAGCAGCTGGTGGCGATGGGCATCGACATCTCCGAAGAGGCAGGCTGGCTGCGCAACAAGGGCCTGCGGATCATCGGCGGCGGCCAGCGGCTCCAGCTGGACTGGCCGGAGCTCGCCTCGTTCCCGGACTACGGACTGGTCCGCAAGCGCGACGACTTCGACGAGACGCTGGCCCGGCAGGCACAGAAGGCGGGCGCCCGGCTGTACGAGCGCTGCAACGTCGGCGAGCCCGTCCGCGATCCGCGCACCGGCCACATCACCGGCGTGCAGGCGAAGCTGGGCGAGGAGAAGACCCCGGTCACCTTCAGTGCCCCGCTGGTCGTCGCGGCCGACGGCAACTCCTCCCGGCTGTCGCTGGCGATGGGCCTGCACCGGCGCGAGGACCGCCCGATGGGTGTCGCGGTCCGTACGTACTTCACCTCACCGCGGCACGACGACGACTACCTGGAGTCGTGGCTGGAGCTGTGGGACCGGCGCGGCCCGCAGGACCGGCTGCTGCCCGGCTACGGCTGGATCTTCGGCATGGGCGACGGCACGTCCAACGTCGGCCTCGGCATCCTCAACTCCTCCTCCGCCTTCCGGGAGCTGGACTGGCGCGAGGTCCTCAAGGCATGGTGCGCGTCCATGCCGGAGGACTGGGGCTACACCCCCGAGAACATGACGCAGCCGATCCGCGGCGCGGCCCTGCCGATGGCCTTCAACCGCCAGCCCCACTACACCAAGGGCCTGTTGCTGGTCGGCGACGCGGGCGGGCTGGTCAACCCGTTCAACGGCGAGGGCATCGCGTACGCCATGGAGTCGGGCCAGATCGCGGCCGACGTCATCGTCCAGGCGCACGCCCGGGCGACGCCCGCCCAGCGCGAGCTGGCGCTGCACAGCTATCCGAAGGTGCTGAAGGAGACGTACGGCGGCTACTACTCGCTGGGCCGCGCCTTCGTGAAGCTGATCGGCAACCCGAAGGTCATGAAGGTCGCCACCCAGCGGGGGCTGACGCACCCCGTGCTGATGCGCTTCACGCTGAAGATGCTGGCCAACCTGACCGACCCGGCGGGCGGCGACGCGATGGACCGCATCATCAACGGCCTCTCGAAGGTGGCCCCGAAGGCCTGACCGGCCGAGGCGGGGTCGCGCGGCACGGCCGTGCGGCCCGGGGCGCTCAGGAGGCGGAACGGTCCGGGGCGCTGCCGGGGGTGCCTTCGGCTTCGGCTGCGTGGACGGAGCGCACGCAGCGGGTCAGCAGGACCAGTCCGTACAGCAGCATCGTGAGGCCGGCGGCCCAGCCGAGGCCCAGGGTGAGCGGATGTCCGGGCTTGTGCCAGGGGCGGGTGGTGTTGAGGAGCCAGCCGCCGACGGCGAGCAGGAAGAGCCCGGTGGCGGCCGGCACGGCGGTGGGGTCACCGCTGCCGTGCCCGGGGGTCGCGGTGTGCGCGGTGTCTGCGGTGTACGCGGTGCCCGCGGCGTCTTCGGGGTGTTCGAGGTGTTCGGGGCGTTCCTCACTCCGCACGGGCCACCACCTCCTCAGGTGAAATCGGGGCGGGCGCTGCGCCTCCGCTATCTTCGCAGGGCCTCGGCCGGTTCCACACGGGCAGCCCGCCAGGCGGGATGCACCCCGGCCAGCAGCCCGGTCACGAGCCCGACGAGCGGAGCCGCGGCCACCGTCAGCGGGTGGATCACCGGCGTCCAGTCCCGTACGAGGGACACCCCGACCACCGTCAGCTCGCCGAGGGACGTCCCCACCAGGCCGCCGAGCGCCCCCAGCGCGGCGGACTCGGCGAGGAACTGGGCCGACACGTGCCGCCCCCGGGCCCCCAGCGCACGGCGCAGCCCGATCTCCCCGGTCCGTTCCAGGACGGCGACGAGGGTCGTGTTGGCGATCCCGACCGCGCCGATGACCAGGCAGATCCCGGCCAGCAGCAGGAACAGGGCGCTGAGGTCGGAGGTCACTCCCGAGCGCAGCAGCCGGGGGTCGGGCGGCGGCACCGACTTCAGGTACTCGGGGTGGTCGGGCCGCAGCGCGAGCGGGGCGAGCTCGGCGACCTGCCGGGCCGCGCCGAGCTCGGTGGCGATGAGCATGCTCGCACTGCCGGGCGAGGGCGGCCCCCACAGCTCTTCGGCCGTGGCCCGGGGCACGAGCACGGACAGCAGGTTCTCCGGCTTGCGTTCCACGTCGGAGACGATCCCCGCCACGGTGAAGGGCTCCTGCCCGATGTAGAGCGCGGGCCGGGTGGCCAGAGTGGTGATGCCGAGCCGGTCGGCGAGCCCGCCGCCGATGACCACGACGCGCTGTCGGCTCCGCTCGGAGAACTCGTCGTAGAGGCGGCCCTCCCGGAGCGTGGGCACGAGGGCGGCGACCGCCCCGGGCGAGGCGGCAACCACGGACGCACCGGTGATGGACTCTCCGCCGCCGGACGGCAGGGAGCCGAGGGAGGTCCGCGAGTCCAGTCGTACCGTCCACAGCACCCCGGCGTGCTCGATGCCCGCGACGGCGTGCAGCCGTTGCTCGGCGTCGGCGGGGAAGCCGGGCCCGGCGAACTCGCTCTGCTGGGCGGCGACGTCCTCGATGGTCACCTCGGTGGCGGTGAGGACGTTGAACCGGCCGTCGATCTGCGAGGAGATGGTGGCGGTGAGGCCGAGCACGGCCACGAAGCTGCCGACGCCGAGGACGGTGCCGAGCGCGGTGAGCACGGCCCTGCCGGGGCGGCGCAGCATGCCGGCGACGGCCTCGGAGACGGTGTCGCGCGGGGACTGCCGGGTGGGGCGGACGGCGCTCACCCGGAGAGCCGCCCGTCGCGGATGGTGACGGTCCGCCGGCCGCGGGCGGCGACCCCGGGGTCGTGGGTGATCAGGAGGACGGTCATGCCGGAGCCGTGCAGTTCGTCGAGCAGGGCGAGGACGGAGGCGGCGTTGGCCGAGTCGAGGTTGCCGGTCGGCTCGTCGCAGAGCAGCAGCGACGGGCGCCCGACGAGCGCGCGGGCGATGGCGACGCGCTGGCGCTCCCCACCGGAGAGCCGCCCGGGGACGGCGTCCGCCCGGTGCCCGAGCCCGACCTGCTCCAGGGCCGCGCGGGCCCGTACGAGGCGCTGCGCGCGCGGGACTTCGGTGTAGAGCATGGCGAGGGTGACGTTCTCCAGGGCGGACCGGTGGGGGAGCAGGTGGAAGGACTGGAAGACGAAGCCGATCCGGCGCCCGCGCAGGGCGGTGCGCTCCCGGTCGGCGAGCGCGGCGGTGTCGATCCCGTCGAGGAGGTAGCGGCCGGAGGTCGGGGAGTCGAGCAGCCCGGCGACGTTGAGGAAGGTGGACTTCCCCGAGCCGGAGGGCCCGACGACGGTGATGAACTCGCCGCGAGCCACGACCAGGTCGAAGGGGAGCAGCGCCGCGACGGGAGGCGGGCCGGGATAGGTGAGTCCGACACCGCGGAACTCGATGACGGGGGCGTCGGGCTCCGCTGCCCCGTCGGCCCCCGGGCCGTGGGCGTCGGCCTCGGGCGGCCGGGCTTCGGCGGGGCGGCGGGGGCGCTCCGGATCCCGGTCCTCGGGACGGCGGGCGGGCTCCGGCTGCCCGGGCCCGGTCTGCCGGCGGCCGGTGAGACCGCGGCGCAGGCGGACTCTCATCGGGGCGCCCCCTTGGGTGCGGCTCCGACGACCACGCGGGTACCGGCCGTGAGGGTGCCCGGCTGGAGGGGGGCCACGGCCACGTAGCCGTCTCCGCTGGTGCCGATGCGGACCTCGATACGGCGCTGTGCGCCGTCGGCGCCCTGGACGGTGACCACGGTGTGCCCGTCCGCACCGGCGGAGACCGCGGTGACCGGGACCACGAGGGCCTCACCGTCCGTGGCGGCGGACTCGATGGTCAGCCGTACGTCCTGCCCGGCGAATGCCGCCGGCAGCGGCTGGTCGGCGCGGACCACCATGCGGTAGCCGACCTCGCCGCCGCTGCTCCCGCCGCCTGTGCCGCCTGTGCCGCCCTTGGCACCTTGGCCTTGGCCCTCGCCCCGGTCCGGCCCCTGCTGCGGCTGCCCGGCCCCGGCCGCCTGCGCGGCGGACCGTTCGGCGGCGACCGAGGCCACCTTGCCCCGGGCGTCGCTGCCGGTGAGTTCGGAGGAGATCATCACCGTCATCCCGGCGCGCAGCAGCTGTTTCTTGTCGTCTTTGAGGTAGGCCTCCACCACGAGTTCTCCTGCTGAGAGCGTCAGCACCGGCCCGGCCACGGCGGCGCCGACCTGCCCGCCGACCGCGCTGACCCGGGCGGGGAAACCTCCGAGGAACACGGTCTCGGCGGCGGGCAGCATCGGCCCGTCCGCGGCCTCGGCCGCGGCCAGCGCGGTCCGCGCCTCGGCAAGGGCCTGCCGGGCGCGCGTGAGTTCGCGGCCGGAGCCGGAGCCGGAGCCGGAGCCGCGGCCGGAGCCGGAGCTTGGGCCTGGGGTCGCCCCGGAGTCCGAACCCGGACCGGGAGTCGCGCCGGACCCGGGTTTCCCGGTGCTTCCCGTGGCGCCGCCCGCTCCGCCGGCGGAGCCACTGGCGTCTTCCACTGCCCACTGCGCCGACCGCACCGCGTCCCGGGCGGCCTTCAGCGCCGAGCCGCCGTCCGCGACCGCGGGCAGGGGGTCGTACCCGACGGCCTGGTACCGGGCGGCGAGGGCCGCCTTCGTGCCGGGGCCGAAGACCCCTTGGGCGTCTGCGCCGGTGCCGTGCCCGAGCTCGCGCAGCGCCTGCTGGAGTTGCGCGACGTCGTCGCCGGTGGTGCCCGGCTTGAGGTCCCGGTACATCGGCAGGCCGCCGTGCAGTGCGAAGACGGGCCTCCCGGACACCTCGGCGAGCAGTTGCCCGGCCTTGACCGGATCCCCGGCCTTCAGCGGCAGCTTGGTCAGCACCGCAGTCCCCTGGCCCTCACCCGTCCGCACGCCCTGGGGCGACACCGCGACGCTCTGACCGGCGACCACGGTCCCGCGCATCACCACGGTCTCGGCGAGGACCCGCCGCTCGACCTCAGCGGTCAGCGCAGCCTGGGCCGGCGGGCCGGTCTCCGCCGCCACCTGGGCGGGCGACTTCACCAGTGCCGTGGCCAGCAGACCGCCGACCGCCATCAGCGCGGCGCCGCCGACGATGCCGAGGACCGCACGCCTGCCCCGGTCGAGCCCGCCGATCTTGTCCCCCACGGTCGCAGGGGCCTGCACCGTCCCCACGGTGTGGCCGATTTCGCTCATCTCGCCGGCCGGCACTTCCGAAGGGTGTCGAGGTGCTCGGTCTTGAGCGAGGACCACTGCTCGGGCGTGCCGCCCTTGCTCTGGTCGAACTCGGCCGTCACCGGATCCGGGTCCGGATACCACGAGATGCCTTCGGCCCGCATGCACGTGGCTTGTTTCTGCGCGGCAGCGAGCACGTCGGGGTCGGCCGGTTCAGGACTGTGCGGCGCCGGATGAAGCGAAGCGCACGCGGTGTGGGCTTCCTCGTTCCAGGGCTGGTCCTTGTCCTCGTAGGGCATTCCGTTGCCCCGGTAGACGATGGGGACGCCGTGCTTTTTCAGACAGTCGTGGTAGGCGATTTCCTGCTGCGTGGGCGGCGGACTGTCGATTGCCTTGGGCTCCTTTTCGCCTCCGCATGCCGTCAGGGAAAGGCATATGGCGAGCAGTGGAGCGAAGTGGCGTGCGTGCACGTCGGCGATTCCCTAAGGCCGTAGAGATGGGGTGTGCGCGTCCGTTGTAAAACGTGGCGGGGAGCGCGCTGCCAGATAGTAGGGAGTGGAGATCCACTGCCACAAGTTACCTATCGGAAACTTCAGATGACTGTCCATCAGGTGAGAAGGGGCTTTTGCCGGAGGGCGTCCGACCTGTTGACTTCCCGGCCGGAAGGAACCGTGATCACGGTTCACCACCCCATGGGTGTTTTCCATCCCGAGGACGAGGAGCACATGATGGAGAAGGTATTCCGCAACCTGGCGACGGGTTGTCTCACCGCTGTTTCGGCCGCCGCGCTTCTGCTGGGCACGGCAGGCCCGTCGGCCGCGTACGGGAAGGACGGAATTCTCGAAGTCGACGAGTTCGGGCTTTTCTACAACCAGTACCAGTCCGGTTGTGTCTTCGACCTATACGGCGAGGACCTCAACTTCAACGACAACTACTTCAAGAGCGGTTGCACGGGCGGCACCTCGCTGGTGAACGACAACACCGAGTCCTACAAGAACCGGGATGTCTACGCCTGGAAGGTGGCGACCGACGCCTACATGGACGGGAATGTCGGCGAGATCCCGTCGAACTACCAGGGCAACGCCTCCGCCACCTTCAAGAACACCATCAGCTCGTCCACCTACACCCTCCACGCCTGAGCAGGTGAGGGAGCTTTCCACGATGCGCACCGCCGGCGTCCGCCGGATCCCCGTCCCGGCGGCGCTGCTGGCGGCCGTCCTCCTTGCGGGCTGTTCGGAAGCCGGCGGCGGGCCGGGGGGCGGCGGTGGGGAGCCGAAGCTGGGTGCCGTCGCCGTGAACCCGGCCACGTCCTCCCTGTCCCTGCCCATGGACGCGTACATGGACACCGAGGCGGACACCATGAGGATGGGCCGGGTGCAGGAGGGCCTCGTCGCCGCGTGCATGGCCCGGTACGGGTTCACGTACGAGGGGGTGACGGCGGTCGGGCGCTCTCCGGGCGGGGCGCCGGGTGACCGGCACGCCTATCTGTTCGGCCTGGCCGATCCGGCGCGTGCGGCAGCCCACGGGTACGACAAGACCTCGGGCGAGGGGAAGCCGGCCAAGCCGCCTGCCCCGAAGCTGAGCGACAGTGCGTACACCGTGCTGCACGGGGAACCGCCGGGCGGCGGCGGGCAGGGCGCACAACCGCCCCCCGACGCGCTCAACGAAGAGGACGCCGCCCGCGTGGACAGCGGCATCGAGGTCGGCGGGCAGAAGGTGCCCGCCGGGGGCTGTGGGCGGGAGGGCTACCGCAAGCTGTACGCGCCGACCAAGGACAGCGTGGACCTCCTCTTCGCCTTCGGCCTGGCCGGCGAGGCGCACGACCGCTCCAAGGGCGACTCCCGGGTCGTCGAGGTCCTGCGCAAGTGGTCCGCTTGCATGGACAAGTCCGGCTATACCGGGCTCAAAACCCCGTACGAGGTCGTCGAGAAGCTGGGCCTGCAGAGCGACTTGGGCGGCGCCAAGGCCGTTTCGGCGGCCAAGGCCGACGTGGCGTGCAAGTACGAGGTGAACCTCGTGGGGGTCTGGTACGCCGTCGACAAGGCCTACCAGCAGCGGCTCACCGAGGAGCACGCCGAGACGCTCGCGCTCTACAAGAAGCAGCGCGACGCCCGCTTCAAGCTGGCGGCGTCGCTCGGCTGAAGCCGAAGCGGGGCACGGCCAAGGGCCGGTACTCCGCCCCCGAGCGGGGGAGTACCGGCCCTTCGCGGTGTCCGGCGTGCCGCGGAGCGGGGATCAGAGGACGCGGACGGCGCCCGTCGGGCGGTCGTAGCTCAGGGAGCGCTCGACGATGCCCGTGCTGGGGTTCTGCGCGCCGACGAACTTGCCGCCGCCGACGTAGAGGGCGACGTGGTAGGCGTTGCCGCGGGAGCCCCAGTACAGGATGTCGCCCGGCTGGAGGGCGCTGAGGGAGACCGAGGTGCCCTCGGAGGACTGGTCCTGCGACATGCGGGGCAGGGAGATGCCGGCCTGGCGGTAGGCGGCCTGCACGAGCCCGGAGCAGTCGAAGGAGGACGGGCCGGTGCCGCCCATCACGTAGGCCTTGCCGACCTGCGCGCGGGCGAAGTTCACGATGGCGGCCGCGGATCCGGTGGCCGGGGCGGTCACGGTGCCGGAGCCCAGGCTGCCGGAGGCGGAGGCGCTCTGCAGGGTGGCGCGGGAGGAGCTGCGGGTGGCGCGCTCGGCCGCGGCCTTGCGGTCCGCCTCTTCCTTCGCCTTCTTCTCGGCGTCGGCCTTCTCGGCGTCTTCCTTGGCCTTCTTCGCCTCGGCGGCGGCGCCCGTGCGGGCTTCCTCCTCCTGGGCGTGCAGCTCGCCGGTGACGGCGGCGGCGGCCGTGTTCTCGGCGGCCGTGGTGACGGCGGAGGAGACCTCGGCGGCCAGATCCAGGTTCAGGACCGGCATTTCGAGCGTCGTCTCGGCCACGGGCTCGGACGGGGACGCGCTCGCCGTGCCGGCCATGGCCAGGGTGCTGAGGACGCCACCGGCAACTCCGGCGCGGACCGCGAGCTTCGAGGCGCTGCGACGGGGCTTCCGGTGGCTGGGTATGTGAGCGGTGTGGGACATGGGTACAACCGCTATCAGGGGGTCGCGGTTCCCTTCAAGAAACGTGGTGTGCGCCACAGTTGTGCGCGATTCGGGCGCAACCGGGCGCGTCGCGCGACGTATTGACGCCGTAACGGACGAATCGGACAGCACCTCACAAGCCTGTGATCATGGGGTTTCAGTAATTAGTCCGAATTGATCCGCCGCCTACCATCCCCGCGCACAGTTGGCCAAGCCCTCTTTCGGAGGCACGAATTCGACGTGGCGCAGGTCACAGGAATGTCTCACCGCGGGGAGTCTGTGGCCCGCCCGTGATCTCGCTGTGAACCGGCCGGGCACAACCCGCCGGGTTCGTGAACGGATGCACACGTCCACTCCCGTGCGCGCGGCCTCCCTCGACCGGGCGACGCGGATCCCTTTATCACCGATGGGCCCCGCAAGGCGAATTTGCCTGCACTGGCCATCGTTTGATAGGGGCAGTCCCTCTCTACCTGCGGTAACGCAGTTAATGTCACCTTTCGTAGCCGTGTGAATCCTTCGCGTACAAAGATCGCCACCTAGAAGCCTTCATGATCGTTCGTCGGGTGGTGGAGATCACAAACTCGGTGTTGCAACCCGTGTCGCAGATCACAGACGAGCGGGCATAGGATGCGCATCAGTCCGGCTTGTGAACTGCCTCACATGTACACGATCTTCGCGAGGCAGGACTCCCCCAGCTCCCGCTGGGAGGGGCCCCCGCGCCGGCGCAGCGGTCCAACGGTCAAGGACGACTGGAAGGAGCGAGGAGCGTGAATGCGTACGCACCCATCCTCGTGCTCGGCGCCCTCGGCGCAGGGTTTGCGATCTTCTCCGTGGTCATGGCCACGCTGATCGGCCCCAAACGGTACAACCGGGCAAAGCTCGAAGCCTACGAGTGCGGCATCGAGCCGACGCCCACGCCGGCCGGTGGCGGTCGCTTCCCCATCAAGTACTACCTGACGGCGATGCTCTTCATCGTCTTCGACATCGAGGTTGTCTTCCTCTACCCCTGGGCCGTCACCTTCGACTCCCTGGGGATCTTCGGGCTCGTCGAGATGCTGCTCTTCGTGCTCACCGTCTTCGTCGCCTACGCCTACGTCTGGCGCCGCGGCGGCCTGGAATGGGACTGAGGGGCTGAATTTCCCATGGGACTGGAAGAGAAGCTGCCGAGCGGCTTCCTGCTGACCACCGTCGAACAGGCCGCGGGATGGGTGCGCAAATCATCCGTCTTCCCCGCGACCTTCGGCCTCGCCTGCTGCGCCATCGAGATGATGACCACCGGCGCCGGCCGCTACGACCTGGCCCGCTTCGGCATGGAGGTCTTCCGCGGCTCCCCGCGCCAGGCCGACCTGATGATCGTGGCCGGGCGGGTCAGCCAGAAGATGGCGCCGGTGCTCCGGCAGGTGTACGACCAGATGCCCGCTCCCAAGTGGGTCATCTCCATGGGGGTTTGCGCCTCCTCGGGCGGCATGTTCAACAACTACGCGATCGTCCAGGGTGTCGATCACATCGTCCCGGTGGACATCTACCTGCCCGGCTGCCCGCCCCGCCCCGAGATGCTCATGGACGCGATCCTCAAGCTCCACCAGAAGATCCAGGGCTCCAAGCTCGGCGTGAACCGGGAAGAAGCGGCCCGCGAGGCGGAGGCGGCGGCCCTCAAGGCCCTCCCGACCATCGAGATGAAGGGGCTGCTCCGGTGAGCGACACCAGCCAGACCCCCCCGGACAACGGCAGCAACGGGAACAACGTTCCTGCCCCCCGGGGCTCCGCCGGACCCGAGGTGATCGGCGTCCGCAAGGGCATGTTCGGCGCCAACAACGGCGGCGACACCAGCGGCTACGGCCGCCTCGTACGCACCGTGGCGCTGCCCGGCGCCAGCCACCGCCCCTACGGTTCGTACTTCGACGAGGTCGCCGACGAGCTCGAAGGCGCCCTGGAGGAGCAGGACCTCGTCCCCGAGAACGCCATCGAGAAGACGGTGGTCGACCGGGGCGAGCTCACCTTCCACATCGCCCGCGAGCACCTCGTACGCGTCGCCCGCACCCTGCGCGACGACCCGGCACTGCGCTTCGAGCTCTGCACCGGTGTCAGCGGCGTCCACTTCCCCGGGGACACGGGCCGCGAGCTGCACGCCGTCTACCACCTGCGCTCGATCACGCACGGCAGGGTCCTGCGGCTGGAGGTGTCCGTTCCGGACGGCGACCCGCACCTCCCGTCGCTCGTCGCGGTCTACCCGACCAACGACTGGCACGAGCGCGAGGCGTACGACTTCTTCGGCCTGGTCTTCGACGGGCACCCGGCCCTCACCCGGATCATGATGCCGGACGACTGGCAGGGCTTCCCGCAGCGCAAGGACTACCCGCTCGGCGGCATTCCCGTCGAGTACAAGGGCGCCCAGATCCCGGCTCCCGACCAGCGGAGGTCGTACAGCTGATGTCCACGTCCCACCACGCCTCCTCCGCCGACCACGCCTCGGCGCGCGAGACGACCGAAGGAACCGTCTACACCGTCACCGGCGGCGACTGGGACGAGATCGTCCAGTCGGCCGCCAAGGCGGACGACGAGCGGATCGTCGTCAACATGGGTCCCCAGCACCCGTCCACCCACGGAGTGCTCCGCCTGATCCTGGAGATCGACGGCGAGACGGTCACCGAGGCCCGTTGCGGCATCGGCTACCTGCACACCGGCATCGAGAAGAACCTCGAATTCCGCAACTGGACGCAGGGCACCACCTTCGTCACGCGCATGGACTACCTGACCCCGTTCTTCAACGAGACGGCGTACTGCCTCGGCGTCGAGAAGCTCCTTGGCATCACCGACCAGGTCCCCGACCGCGCCACCGTCATCCGCGTCCTGCTGATGGAGCTCAACCGGCTCTCCTCCCACCTGGTGTGCATCGCCACCGGCGGCATGGAGCTGGGCGCGACCACGATCATGATCTACGGCTTCCGGGACCGCGAGCTGATCCTCGACATCTTCGAGCTGATCACCGGGCTGCGCATGAACCACGCGTTCATCCGGCCCGGCGGCCTCGCGCAGGACCTGCCCCCGGGCGCCGTGGACCAGCTGCGCGACTTCCTGAAGACCATGAAGAAGAACCTGCCGGAGTACGACAAGCTCGCCACCGGCAACCCGATCTTCAAGGCACGCATGCAGGACGTCGGCTACCTCGACCTCACCGGCTGCATGGCGCTCGGCGCCACCGGCCCGATCCTGCGCTCGGCGGGCCTGCCGCACGACCTGCGCAAGGCGGACCCGTACTGCGGCTACGAGACCTACGAGTTCGACGTGCCGACCACCGAGACCTGCGACTCGTACGGGCGGTTCCTGATCCGCCTGGAGGAGATGCGCCAGTCGCTGCGGATCATCGAGCAGTGCCTGGAGCGGCTGGAGCCGGGCCCGGTGATGGTCGCCGACAAGAAGATCGCCTGGCCGGCGCAGCTCGCGATGGGCCCCGACGGCCTCGGCAACTCGCTCGACCACATCAAGAACATCATGGGCACCTCCATGGAGGCACTCATCCACCACTTCAAGCTGGTGACCGAGGGCTTCCGGGTCCCGGCCGGGCAGGCGTACGCGGCCGTGGAGTCCCCCAAGGGCGAGCTCGGCGTGCACGTCGTCTCCGACGGCGGCACCCGCCCCTACCGGGTCCACTTCCGCGACCCGTCCTTCACCAACCTGCAGGCCATGGCAGCGATGTGCGAGGGCGGCCAGGTCGCCGACGTCATCGTCGCCGTCGCCTCCATCGACCCCGTGATGGGAGGCGTCGACCGATGACAGCCGTGTCTTCCGGAGGGGCCACGCCCCAGGGCCCCCTCAGCCTGGGCATGCCCCAGCTGCCGGCCCCCGACTTCCCGGCCGAGGTGCGCGCCCGGCTCGACGCGGACGCGAAGGAGATCGTCGCCCGCTACCCCGACAGCCGCTCCGCGCTGCTGCCGCTGCTGCACCTGACGCAGTCCGAGGAGGGGTACGTCTCGCGCACCGGCATCCGGTTCTGCGCCGAGACGCTGGGCCTGACCACCGCCGAGGTCACCGCCGTGGCCACCTTCTACACGATGTACCGGCGGCGGCCCTCGGGCGACTACCAGGTCGGGGTCTGTACGAACACCCTGTGCGCGGTCATGGGCGGCGACGCCATCTTCGAGGAGCTCAAGGAACACCTCGGGGTCGGCAACAACGAGACCACCCCCGACGGCAAGGTCACCCTTGAACACATCGAGTGCAACGCGGCCTGCGACTACGCCCCCGTGGTGATGGTCAACTGGGAGTTCTTCGACAACCAGACCCCCGAGTCCGCCAAGGCCATGGTGGACGACCTGATCGCCGGTCGCACGGTCACCCCCACCCGGGGCGCGCCGCTGTGCACGTACAAGGAGACCGCCCGGATCCTCGCGGGCTTCCCCGACGAGCGCGAGGGCGCCGTCGAGGCGGGCGGCGGCGCCGGCCCCGCCTCGCTGATCGGACTGCGGATCGCCCGGGGCGAAAGCCCGCAGCAGGGCAAGGTCGTGCACCCGCGTGGCGAGGCACCGGCTGCCACCGAGGAGGGGGAGTGATGACGGTGACCGCCGAAATGCACACGAACGGCGCCCCGGACAAGCTGCTGGCACCCGTGCTGTCGGCCTTCTGGGACGAGCCGCAGTCCTGGACGCTGGAGACCTACCGGCGCCACGAGGGGTACGAGGGCCTGCGCAAGGCGCTCGCGATGACCCCGGACGACCTCATCGCGTACGTGAAGGACTCCGGTCTGCGCGGACGCGGCGGGGCGGGCTTCCCCACCGGAATGAAGTGGCAGTTCATCCCGCAGGGCGACGGGAAGCCGCACTACCTCGTCGTGAACGCGGACGAGTCGGAACCGGGAACCTGCAAGGACATCCCCCTTCTCTTCGCCAACCCGCACTCCCTCATCGAGGGAATGATCATTGCCTGTTACGCGATCCGGTCGGAGCACGCCTTCATCTACCTGCGAGGCGAGGTCGTGCCGGTCCTGCGGCGCCTGCACGAGGCGGTGCGCGAGGCGTACGAGGCCGGCTACCTGGGGGAGAACATCCTCGGGAGCGGGCTCAAGCTCGACATCACGGTGCACGCGGGAGCGGGCGCTTACATCTGCGGCGAGGAGACGGCCCTCCTCGACTCCCTCGAAGGCCGGCGCGGCCAGCCCCGGCTGCGTCCCCCCTTCCCTGCCGTCGAGGGGCTCTACGCGTGCCCCACCGTCGTGAACAACGTCGAGTCCATCGCGTCGGTTCCCGCGATCCTCAACAACGGCAAGGACTGGTTCAAGGCGATGGGGACCGAGAAGTCCCCCGGCTTCACCCTGTACTCGCTCTCCGGGCACGTCGCCGGCCCCGGCCAGTACGAGGCCCCGCTCGGCATCACCCTGCGCCAGCTCCTCGACATGAGCGGCGGGATGCGCCCCGGCCACCGGCTGAAGTTCTGGACCCCGGGCGGCTCCTCCACTCCGATGTTCACCGACGAGCACCTGGACGTCCCGCTCGACTACGAGGGCGTCGGCGCGGCCGGATCCATGCTCGGCACCAAGGCGCTGCAGTGCTTCGACGAGACGACCTGCGTGGTGCGGGCGGTGACCCGGTGGACCGAGTTCTACGCCCACGAGTCCTGCGGCAAGTGCACGCCCTGCCGCGAGGGCACGTACTGGCTGGTCCAGTTGCTGCGCGACATCGAGGCCGGCAAGGGCGTGATGTCCGACCTCGACAAGCTGAACGACATCGCCGACAACATCAACGGCAAGTCCTTCTGCGCGCTCGGCGACGGCGCCGCCAGCCCGATCTTCTCCTCGCTGAAGTACTTCCGCGAGGAGTACGAACAGCACATCACGGGCAGGGGCTGCCCCTTCGACCCCAGGAAGTCGACCCTCTGGGCTGACACGGAGGTGAACGCATGACCGTCACCACCAACGCTCCCGCCGGTGGCGGGGAGGCGGCGGGGCGGCCGAAGGCCGCCGAAGACACGGTCTCGCTGACCATCGACGGCATCGAGCTGTCGGTGCCCAAGGGCACGCTCGTGATCCGGGCCGCCGAGCAGATCGGCATCGAGGTCCCCCGGTTCTGCGACCACCCCCTCCTCGACCCGGTCGGCGCCTGCCGCCAGTGCATCGTCGAGGTCGAGGGCCAGCGCAAGCCGATGGCCTCCTGCACGATCACCTGCACCGACGGCATGGTCGTCAAGACGCAGCTGACCTCCGAGGTCGCCGAGAAGTCCCAGCGCGGGGTGATGGAGCTGCTGCTCATCAACCACCCGCTGGACTGCCCGGTCTGTGACAAGGGCGGCGAGTGCCCGCTGCAGAACCAGGCGATGTCGCACGGGAACGCCGAATCGCGTTTCGAGGGCAGGAAGCGCACCTACGAGAAGCCGGTACCGATCTCCACCCAGGTGCTGCTGGACCGCGAGCGGTGCGTGCTGTGCGCGCGCTGCACCCGCTTCTCCACGCAGGTGGCGGGCGACCCGATGATCGAGCTGCTGGAGCGCGGTGCGCTCCAGCAGGTCGGCACCGGCGAGGGCGACCCCTTCGTGTCGTACTTCTCCGGCAACACCATCCAGATCTGCCCGGTCGGCGCCCTCACCTCGGCCGCGTACCGCTTCCGCTCCCGCCCCTTCGACCTCGTCTCCTCCCCGAGCGTGTGCGAGCACTGCGCGGGCGGCTGCGCGACCCGGACCGACCACCGGCGCGGCAAGGTGCTGCGCCGGCTGGCCGCCGAGGACCCCGAGGTCAACGAGGAGTGGGTGTGCGACAAGGGGCGCTTCGCGTTCCGCTACGCGCAGCGCCCCGACCGGCTGACCACCCCGCTGGTGCGCGGCGCCGACGGCGTCCTCGCCCCTGCGAGCTGGCCCGAGGCCCTGGAGGCCGCGGCCGCCGGGCTCGCCGCCGCACGGGGCCGGGCCGGGGTGCTGACCGGCGGCCGGCTCACCGTCGAGGACGCCTACGCGTACGCCAAGTTCGCCCGGGTCGTGCTGGACACCAACGACATCGACTTCCGGGCCCGGATCCACAGCGCGGAGGAGGCCGAGTTCCTGGCCGCAGCCGTCGCGGGCACCGGCAAGGACCTCGACGGCAGCGGAGTGACCTACTCCTCGCTGGAGGCGGCGCCCGCGGTGCTGCTCGCCGGCATCGAGGCGGAGGAGGAGGCCCCCGGCGTCTTCCTGCGGCTGCGCAAGGCCCACCGCAAGCACAAGCAGCGGACCTTCGCCCTCGCCCCCTACGCCACCCGCGGTCTGGAGAAGGCGGGCGGCACCCTGCTGGCCGCCGCCCCCGGCACCGAACCCGAGTGGCTGGACGCACTGGCCACGCGTACCGGCCTGGAGGCCGGCGGCGCCGAGGCCGCCGACGCGTTGCGCGAGCCGGGCGCCGTCATCGTCGTCGGGGAGCGCCTCGCGGGCGTGCCGGGCGCGCTGACCGCGGCCGTACGGGCCGCCACCGCCACCGGCGCCACGCTCGTGTGGATCCCGCGCCGGGCCGGGGAGCGGGCCGCCGTCGAGGCCGGCGCACTGCCGTCGCTGCTACCCGGCGGCCGCCCGGCCACCGACCCGCGGGCCCGCGACGAGGTCGCCGCCGCCTGGGGGCTGGACGAACTCCCGCACCGCTACGGCCGGGACACCGGCCAGATCGTCGAGGCGGCGGCCGGGGGCGAGCTGACCGCCCTGCTGGTCGCGGGCGTCGAGGTGCGCGACCTGCCGGACCCGGCCCGCGCGCGGGTCGCCCTCCGGGAGGCCTTCGTGGTCTCCCTGGAACTGCGGCCCGGCGAGGTCACCGACCACGCCGATGTGGTGTTCCCGGTCGCGGCGGTCGCGGAGAAGGCGGGGGCGTTCATCAACTGGGAGGGCCGGGTCCGGCCGTTCGAGGCGGCGCTCAAGCCCGACCAGATGACCCGCCGGCTCGCCCCGGCCGACGCCCGTGTGCTGCACATGCTCGCCGACGCCGCCGACCGGCCGATCGCCCTGCCCGACGTCCACGCCGTACGCCGCGAGCTGGACGGCCTCGGCCCGTGGACGGGGGAGCGTGCCACGGCCACCGCGCAGGCCGCGGACACCGTGGCGCCGCCCCGCCCGGGTGCCGGAGAGGCGGTCCTGGCGGGCCACCGGCTGCTGCTCGACCTGGGCCTGCTCCAGGAGGGCGACGAGGCCCTGGCCGGCACCCGGCACGAGGCCCCCGCCCGGCTGTCGGCGGCCACCGCCGCCGAGAGCGGCGTCAAGGACGGCGACGTCCTCGCGGTGACCGGCCCGGCCGGCTCCGTGGAACTGCCGCTGCGGATCACCGACATGCCCGACCGGGTGGTGTGGCTCCCGCTGAACTCCGCCGGCTCCGGCGTCCTCGCCGACACCGGCGCCCTCCCGGGCGCCCTCGTACGGATCGGTCCGGCGACCCCGGCCGGCGCAGCCGACACCACCGCGGAGGTGGACGCGTGAACGCGGCACACGGTGACCTCGTACAACTTGCCGCAGAGGACCTGTCCCTGTTCGGCCGGGACCCCTGGTGGCTCGTGGTCGTCAAGGCGGTGTTCTGCTTCGCCTTCCTGATGGTGACCGTGCTGTTCTCCATCGTGTGGGAGCGCAAGGTCGTCGCCTGGATGCAGCTGCGCATCGGCCCCAACCGGCACGGCCCCTGGGGCATGCTCCAGTCGCTCGCCGACGGCGTGAAGCTGATGCTCAAGGAAGACATCATCGTCAAGCGGGCGGACAAGGTCGTCTACGTCCTGGCGCCGATCGTCGCCGCGATCCCGGCCTTCATGGCGATCGCGGTGATCCCCTTCGGTCCCTCGGGCAACGAGGTCTCGATCTTCGGGCAGCGCACCACGATGCAGCTGACCGACCTGCCGATCGCGATGCTCTACGTCCTGGCCGTGGCCTCGGTGGGCATCTACGGGATCGTCCTCGCGGGCTGGTCCTCCGGCTCGACGTACCCGCTGCTCGGCGGCCTGCGCTCCTGCGCGCAGATGATCTCGTACGAGATCGCGATGGGCGCGGCCTTCGCCTCGGTCTTCCTCTACTCCGGGTCGATGTCGACCTCGGCGATCGTCGAGGCGCAGGCCGACCGCTGGTACATCGTCCTGCTGCCGGTCTCCTTCATCATCTACGTCGTCACGATGGTCGGCGAGACGAACCGCGCCCCCTTCGACATGCCGGAGTCCGAGGGCGACCTGGTCGGCGGCTTCAACACCGAGTACTCCTCCATCAAGTTCGCGCTGTTCATGCTGGCCGAGTACGTCAACATGGTCACCGTCTCGGCGGTCTCGGTCACCCTCTTCCTGGGCGGCTGGCGGGCCCCGGCGCCGATCTCGACGTACTGGGAGGGCGCGAACCACGGCTGGTGGCCGCTGCTCTGGTTCGTCATCAAGGTCCAGCTGCTGCTCTTCTTCTTCATCTGGCTGCGCGGCACGCTGCCGCGCGTGCGCTACGACCAGCTGATGAAGCTCGGCTGGAAGGTGCTGATCCCGGTCTCCGTGGTCTGGCTGATGCTCGTCGCGACCGTACGGGCGCTGCGCAACGAGAGGTACGACTTCTCGGAGATCGTGCTCTACGTCGGCGGCGCGGTCGTCGCCATCCTGCTGCTGTCCCTCGTCGCGGACCTGCTGCGCGACCGCAAGGAGAAGGCCGCCGGAGGGGGCGCCGGCAAGGGCGCCGCAGCCGAGTCCTTCGATCCGCTGGCCGGCGGATTCCCCGTACCGCCCAAGCCGGGCCAGCAGCTCGCCCCCGTACCGCGCAGGCGGCCCCGCGGTGCGGGGGAGCTGATTGTCAGTGGCGGGACGAATACTGACAGTGACCGAGAGGAGGGTGCTGAGAATGTCTGACGCGGACCCGAACGAGAAGTGGCAGAACCCGGTGGCCGGCTTCGGCGTGACCTTCAAGGCCATGTTCAAGAAGCGCCTCACCGAGCAGTACCCGGAGCAGCAGAAGACCACCGCCCCGCGCTTCCACGGACGGCACCAGCTGAACCGGCACCCGGACGGTCTGGAGAAGTGCATCGGGTGCGAGCTGTGCGCCTGGGCCTGTCCCGCCGACGCCATCTACGTGGAGGGCGCGGACAACACCGAGGAGGAGCGCTACTCCCCGGGCGAGCGGTACGGCGCGGTCTACCAGATCAACTACGCCCGCTGCATCCTGTGCGGGCTGTGCATCGAGGCCTGCCCGACGCGGGCGCTGACGATGACGAACGAGTTCGAACTGGCCGACTCCAGCCGCGAATCGCTCATCTACACCAAGGAGCAGCTGCTCGCCGGGCTGACCGAGGGCATGGTCGAGGCACCGCACGCCATGTACCCGGGCACGGACGAGCAGGACTACTACCGCGGGCTGGTGTCGGGCGCTGCTCCCGGTACGCAGCGCCAGGCCGCCCGGTCCAAGGGTGAGACGGCGGCTCCCGCCGGTACCGAGACGTCGGGCGCATCCGCTCGGGGCGAGGGGGTGGGGGCATGAGCGCGATCGCCGCGGCTGCCGGCACGGTGACCTCCACGGGTGAGGCGGTGCAGTTCTGGATCCTCGGCACGGTCGCCGTGATCGGCGCGCTGTCCACGATCCTGATGAAGAAGGCCGTCCACAGTGCCCTGAGCCTGGCCGGGACGATGATCGTCCTGGCGGTCTTCTACCTCGCCAACGGGGCGTACTTCCTGGGCGTGGTCCAGGTGATCGTCTACACCGGCGCGATCATGATGCTGTTCCTGTTCGTGGTCATGCTGGTCGGCGTCACGGCGGCCGACTCGCTGAAGGAGACCCTCAAGGGGCAGCGCTGGCTGGCGGTCCTGTGCGGGCTCGGCTTCGGCGTCCTGCTCGTCGCCGGGATCGGCAACGCCTCGCTGAAGCACTTCAACGGGCTCGGCCGGATCAACTCCACCGGGCACGTGGAGGGTCTGGCCACGCTGATCTTCACCAAGTACGTGTTCGCCTTCGAGATCACCGGTGCGCTGCTGATCACCGCGGCCGTCGGTGCGATGGTGCTGACCCACCGCGAGCGCACCGAGCGGGCCGCCACGCAGCGCGAGCTCGCCGAGCGGCGCGTACGCGAAGGGGTCCAGCTCCCGCCGCTGCCCGCGCCCGGCGTCTACGCCCGGCACAACGCGGTCGACGTCGCCGGTCTGCTGCCGGACGGCACCCCGTCCGAGCTGACCGTCAACAAGACGCTGCGGGCCCGCGGCCAGATCCGGGACGTCTCCAGCGAGGCCATTGAGGACATGAAGGCACTGGAGCAGCGGGCCGCCGAGCGGCTCGGCCGTGAGGAGGCCTCGAAGTGAACCCGGTCAACTACCTGTACCTGTCGGCACTGCTGTTCACGATCGGCGCTGCAGGCGTGCTGATCCGGCGGAACGCGATCGTCCTGTTCATGTGCGTAGAGCTGATGCTCAACGCCTGCAACCTGGCCTTCGTGACCTTCTCCCGGATGCACGGCAACCTCGACGGCCAGATCATCGCCTTCTTCACGATGGTCGTCGCCGCCGCGGAGGTCGTGGTGGGCCTGGCGATCATCGTGTCGCTGTTCCGTACCCGCCACTCGGCCTCGGTCGACGACGCCAGCCTGATGAAGCTGTAAGGGGCGTTCACACAGTGGAGAATCTGATTGCGCTGCTGGTCGCGGCGCCCCTGCTCGGGGCCGCGGTGCTGCTGTGCGGCGGCCGGCGGCTCGACAAGGCCGGCCACTGGCTCGGCACCCTGCTCGCCGCCGTCTCCTTCGGCATCGGCGCGGCCCTGTTCGCGGACATGCTGGGGCGCGGCGCCGAGGACCGGGCCATGCACCAGAAGCTGTTCAGCTGGATCCCCGTCGAGGGCTTCCAGGCGGACGTCGCCTTCCAGCTCGACCAGCTGTCGATGACCTTCGTCCTGCTGATCACCGGAGTCGGCACGCTCATCCA
Source organism: Streptomyces sp. NPDC043680 (assembly GCF_056436685.1). NCBI lineage: Bacteria > Bacillati > Actinomycetota > Actinomycetes > Kitasatosporales > Streptomycetaceae > Streptomyces > Streptomyces sp. NPDC043680. The sequence continues at coordinate 101,596 of NZ_JBWKCE010000010.1, forward strand.
CGTGTACTCCATCGGGTACATGGAGCACGACGACCGCCGCCGCCGCTTCTTCGGCTACCTGAACCTGTTCCTCGCGGCGATGCTCCTCCTCGTCATCGCCGACAACTACCTGCTGCTGTACGTCGGGTGGGAGGGCGTCGGCCTCGCCTCGTACCTGCTCATCGGCTTCTGGCAGCACAAGCCCAGCGCGGCCACCGCCGCGAAGAAGGCCTTCCTGGTCAACCGGGTCGGCGACATGGGCCTGTCGATCGCGATCATGCTGATGTTCACCACCTTCGGGACCTTCGCCTTCGGGCCGGTGTTCGGCGCGGTGGACGCGACGAGCGAGGGCAAGCTGACGGCGATCGCCCTGATGCTGCTGCTGGCCGCGTGCGGCAAGTCGGCACAGGTGCCGCTGCAGTCCTGGCTCGGTGACGCGATGGAGGGCCCGACCCCGGTCTCGGCCCTGATCCACGCGGCCACCATGGTCACCGCCGGCGTGTACCTGATCACCCGGTCCGGGGCGGTCTTCAACGCCGCGCCGGACGCGCAGACCGCAGTGGTCGTGGTCGGCGCGGTCACGCTCCTCTTCGGTGCGATCGTCGGTTGCGCGAAGGACGACATCAAGAAGGCCCTGGCGGGTTCGACGATGTCGCAGATCGGCTACATGATCCTGGCTGCGGGCCTCGGCCCCGTCGGGTACGCCTTCGCGATCATGCACCTGGTCACGCACGGCTTCTTCAAGGCCGGCCTCTTCCTCGGCGCGGGTTCCGTGATGCACGGGATGAACGACGAGGTGGACATGCGCAAGTACGGGGCCCTGCGGAAGTACATGCCCGTCACCTTCGTGACCTTCGGCCTCGGCTACCTCGCCATCATCGGCTTCCCGGGCCTGTCCGGCTTCTGGTCCAAGGACAAGATCATCGAGGCGGCCTTCGCCAAGGGCGGCACCGAGGGCTGGATCCTCGGGGCGGTCACCCTGCTCGGCGCGGGCATCACCGCCTACTACATGACCCGCGTCATGGTGCTCACGTTCTTCGGTGAGAAGCGCTGGCAGCCGGCGCCCGACCCGGCCACCGCGCCCAGCGTGGAGCCCGGCGTCGAAGCCCGCCCCGGAGAGATGCCCCACCCGCACGAGTCCCCGAAGTCCATGACCATCCCGATGATCGTGCTGGCCTTCGGCTCGGTCTTCGCGGGCGGCCTCTTCAGCCTGAACGAGGCCTTCGTGAAGTGGCTGGAGCCGGTCACCTCCTTCGAGCACGGGCATCCGCCCATCGGCGCCGGTGCGATCACCGCCGCCACGGTCGTGGTGCTGCTCCTCGGCGTGGGTCTCGCGTACGCCCAGTACGGCCGCAGGCCCGTCCCGGTCGTCGCCCCGCGCGGCAGCTGGCTCACCCGGGCGGCCCGACGGGACCTGCTCCAGGACGACTTCAACCACGTCGTACTCGTCCGCGGCGGGGAGCACCTGACCCGCTCGCTCGTCTACGTCGACCACAGCCTCGTCGACGGGGTGGTCAACGGGACGGCCGCCTCGGTCGGCGGGACCTCGGGTCGGCTGCGCAAGCTCCAGAACGGCTATGCCCGCAGCTACGCGGTCTCGATGTTCGGGGGCACGGCGATCCTCATCGCCGCGACCCTGCTGATGAGGGCGGTGTGAAATGAGTTTCCCGCTTCTGACGGTGACGGCCGCGGTGCCCGCGGTCGGCGCGGTCCTCACGGCGGCCGTCCCGGCCGCCCGCCGGACCGCCGCCAAGTGGCTCGCGCTGCTCGTCTCGCTGGCAACCCTGGCCCTGGCCGTGCTCGTCGCGGTCCGCTTCGAACCCGGAGGCGCGCGCTACCAGCTCACCGAATCGCACGCCTGGATCGCCGACTTCGGCGTCCGCTACGAACTGGGCGTCGACGGCATCGGGGTGGCGCTGATCGGGCTCACCGCCCTGCTGATCCCCTTCGTGATCGCGGCCGGCTGGCACGACGCCGACCCCTTGGAGACGCAGTCCACGCGCTGGCGGCCCACGCAGGGCTTCTTCGCGCTGATCCTGCTGGTCGAGGCGATGGTGGTGATCTCCTTCGAGGCCACCGACGTCTTCCTCTTCTACATCTTCTTCGAAGCCATGCTCATCCCGATGTACTTCCTCATCGGCGGCTTCGGGGACCGGGCACATGCCGGGTCCGACGAGAACGCGGCCGCGCAGCGCTCGTACGCGGCGGTCAAGTTCCTCCTCTACAACCTGGTCGGCGGCCTGATCATGCTGGCCGCGGTCATCGGGCTCTACGTGGTCGCCGGGAACTTCTCGCTCCAGGAGATCACCGCCGCCCGCGCCGCCGGCACGCTCGACATGGCGACCAACACCGAGCGGCTGCTCTTCCTCGGCTTCTTCTTCGCCTTCGCGGTGAAGGCGCCGCTGTGGCCGCTGCACACCTGGCTGCCCAACGCGATGGGCGAGGCCACCGCCCCGGTCGCCGTGCTGATCACCGCGGTCGTCGACAAGGTCGGCACCTTCGCGATGCTCCGCTTCTGCCTCGGGCTGTTCCCCGAGGCCAGCAAGTGGGCCACGCCGGTGATCCTCGTCCTGGCCCTGATCAGCATCGTCTACGGCGCGCTGGTCGCGGTCGGGCAGCGCGACATCAAGCGGCTGGTCGCCTACGCCTCGATCTCGCACTTCGGCTTCATCATCCTGGGCATCTTCGCGATGACCTCCCAGGGGCAGTCGGGTGCGACGCTCTACATGGTCAACCACGGGCTGTCGACGGCGGCGCTGATGCTGGTGGCCGGCTTCCTGATCTCGCGGCGCGGCTCGCGGCTCATCGCCGACTACGGCGGTGTGCAGAAGGTGGCCCCGGTCCTCGCCGGCACCTTCCTGATCGGCGGCCTCGCCACCCTCTCCCTGCCGGGCCTCGCGCCCTTCGTCAGTGAGTTCCTGGTGCTGGTGGGCACCTTCGCCCGGTACCCGGTCGTCGGGATCATCGCCACCGTCGGCATCGTGCTCGCCGCGCTCTACACGCTGGTGCTCTACCAGCGCACGATGACCGGCCCGGTGAAGGAGGAGGTCCGGAGCATGCCGGACCTGCGCCTGCGCGAGGTGCTGGTGGTGGCCCCGCTGATCGCCTTGCTGATCGGGCTCGGCGTGTACCCGAAGCCGCTGACCGAGATCGTCAACCCGGCGGTCAAGCACACCCTGTCCGACGTCCACGAGAAGGACCCGAAGCCACAGGTGGCCGTCGAGGCCAAGAACGGGGAGGCGGCGAAGTGAGCACGATGGCTGCTGCCCAAGGGCTGCTGACACTGGCGGCCGCGGAGCCGGTGGAGAAGATCCCCGCCCCGCACATCGAGTACGCGCAGCTCGCGCCCACGCTGATCGTGGTGGGCGCGGCGGTCCTCGGAGTCCTCGTCGAGGCCTTCGTACCGCGCAGGTCCCGCTACTACGTGCAGACGTTCCTCGCCGTCGCCGCCCTGGCCTCGGCCTTCGCGGCGGTCGTCGGCCTCGCCGCCGGCGGGTACGGCAGCTCCAAGGCGCACATCGCGGCGATGGGCGCCGTGGCCGTGGACGGCCCGGCGCTGTTCCTGCAGGGCACGATCCTGCTGGCGTCGATCGTCGCGGTCTTCACCTTCGCCGAACGGCGCCTCGACCCGGCCGCGCACGGCAACCGGGTGGACTCCTTCGCCGCGCAGGCGGCGTCCGTCCCGGGCAGCGAGAGCGAGAAGGCCGCGGTCAAGGCGGGCTTCACCACCACCGAGGTCTTCCCGCTGGTGCTGTTCGCCATCTCCGGCATGCTGATCTTCCCGGCCGCCAACGACCTGCTGACGCTGTTCGTGGCGCTGGAGGTCTTCTCCCTCCCGCTGTACCTGCTCTGCGCCGTCGCCCGCCGTCAGCGGCTGATGTCGCAGGAGGCCGCGGTCAAGTACTTCCTGCTGGGCGCCTTCTCCTCCGCCTTCTTCCTCTTCGGCATCGCGCTGCTCTACGGGTACGCGGGCTCGGTCTCGTACGCGGTGATCGCGGACGTGGTGGACGGCAAGCTCACCCAGCTCGACCCGGCGCTCGCCGACACCATGGGCAATGACGCGCTGCTGCTGATCGGCGGCGCGCTGATCCTGATGGGCCTGCTGTTCAAGGTGGGCGCGGTGCCCTTCCACATGTGGACCCCGGACGTCTACCAGGGCGCCCCGACCCCGGTGACGGGCTTCATGGCGGCGGCCACGAAGGTGGCCGCGTTCGGCGCACTGCTGCGCCTGCTGTACGTGGTCCTGCCGGGTCTGCGGTGGGACTGGCGGCCGGTGATGTGGGGCGTGGCGATCGTGACCATGCTGGCCGGCGCGGTGGTCGCGGTGACCCAGACCGACGTGAAGCGCCTGCTGGCGTATTCCTCGATCGCGCACGCGGGCTTCATCCTGGCCGGTGTGATCGCGACGTCGGCGGAGGGCGTCAAGTCGGTCCTCTTCTACCTGGGCGCCTACTCCTTCGTGACGATCGGCGCGTTCGCGGTGGTCACGCTGGTCCGGGACGCGGGCGGCGAGGCGACGCACCTGTCCAAGTGGGCGGGCCTGGGTCGTCGTTCGCCGCTGACGGCGGCGGTCTTCGCGGTGTTCCTGCTGGCCTTCGCCGGCATCCCGCTCACCTCCGGCTTCGCCGGGAAGTTCGCGGTGTTCAAGGCGGCCGCGGAGGGCGGCGCGGGCGTGCTGGTCGTGATCGGTGTGATCTCGTCGGCGATCGCCGCGTTCTTCTACATCAGGGTCATCGTGCTGATGTTCTTCAGCGAGCCCAAGGCGGACGGCCCCACGGTGGCCGTCCCGTCGCCGCTGACGATGACGACGATCGCGGTGGGCGTGGCCGTCACCCTGGTCCTGGGTGTGGCCCCGCAGTACTTCCTGGACCTGGCGGGGCAGGCGAGCACGTTCGTGCGGTAGCCTCCGGCGGTTCCGCGTCAGGGCCCGGCTCCCGCAGGGGGAGCCGGGCCCTGGCACGTGGTGCTATTCGGAGGCGCGGCGCTTCGGAGTGATGGCGGTCAGGTCCAGGTCCATCTGAAACGGCACCGAGACCTTGAGGCGGTCGTGGAAGATGCCGGTCGCCACGTATGCCTTTGTTGCCGGGTCGAGCTCGTAGACGTACACCACAGCCCGGCCCTCCCTGTTCTCCACTCGCCAGAAGTGCGGGATCTTGGCGCGGGCGTACTTGAGGGGCTTGGTTTCCCGGTCGCGCTCGACCGACTCCGGGGAGACCACCTCGATGGCGAGGTGGACGCAGGAGGCGGGAAAGCGGGTCAGCGACGGATCGTCCACGACCTCCTCGTCGACAACGATGACATCTGGTTCGGGCCTGTTCTTCCGGTCGATGTCGATGGTGAACTCGCGCACCACCTCCAGCCCTGCGGGAAGCAGCGACTGAAGCTGCCATTCGAAGAAGCTCACGGCGCGCGAGTGGAAAAGAGTCTGCGGACTCACGAAGACCAAGCTCCCGTCGATCAGCTCCGTATGCGGAGGCAGGTTGGGAAGCCGGTCGAGGTCGTCGGCGGTCCAGCCGCCCGCAGGGGGGATCGGCCAGTGGAGCGAGGGCTCCCGCTCAGGGATCTCGGGATCGACGCTCATGTGTAGTGCTCCCATGGGACGGAGTCTCGCGAGTCCGTCCAGCGTATCGCCGGAGATCCGTTCCGGACCGCCTGCACGTGTAAAGCACTCCGTGCCATTGACGGAGTCAGTGGCGACTGGCATATGCCCGGACGTCGGCGTCCGGGTCCGAGGTGGCCGTGGCCAGGGCCGTGCGGGCCTCCGGGGTGGTGCGGTGGGCGCGTAGGGAGAGGACCGCAGCCTTGCGGACGTCCGCGTTCGGGTCCTTCAGGGCCTCGGCCAGGGCGGCCACGGCGGTATCCGAAGTCGCGGCCGACAGGGCCGTCGCCGCCCCCGCGCGGACCTGCCAGGCCGGGTCGGCGAGGGCCTTCACGGCGGCGGCCGCGTAAGCCTCAGGGCAGCCCGTCGCCGCCAGGGCCGCCAGGGCCGCGCCCCGGACCAGCGGGTCCGGGTCCGACAGGAGGGGGTCCAGGGGGGCGGGGGCCGGGGTGTGGACCGCCGCGAGGCCCTTGGCCACCGCGACCCGGACCTCCCGCGCCGGGTCGGCGGCGGCCCGGGCGAGGGCCTCGACGGCGTCCACCGAGACCAGCGCCCGTACCGCGTGGATACGGACCTCCGGGTCGGGGTCCGCGAGGGACTCCGCGTACAGGCCGGCGTCCCCGAGGCGCAGCGCGCGCAGGGCCTCCAGCGCCGCCGAGCGGACCGCCGGGTCGGGAACCGGCAGCGCGGCGCGCAGGGCGGCCCCCAGTTCCGCGTCGCCCGGCAGGACCTCCAGCAACTCCCGCAGCGCGGCCGCGGCCGCCGCCCGTACCGCCGGATCCGCATCGCCGAGGCGGGCCGCCAGCCCCGGGCCCGCCCCCGCCGGAACGGTTTCGCCGATAGCGGCCACGGCGGCGGCCCGTACCGCCGGATCGGGGTCGGTGAGGTACGGGCGCAGGGCCGCCAGGTCCGGGGACTCCTCGGCCAAGGCCAGGAGGTCGAGGATCCGGGGGGACGGCCCGGCCGGTGCCGCGGCGGCTCCGGATGCCGTGGCTGCGCCCGCGTCGGCCGCCGTGGCCGTACGCGCCGCAGGCGCCGCTTCGCGCGGGCCCGCCGTCGCCACCGGGAGCGGTTCCACCGCGCCCAGGTGGCGCGAGGGGCCGCCCGCCGGGGCGAAGCCCTCCACCGGCACGAGGTACGGCTCCACCGGTCGGGCCGTGAACTCCATTTCCCCCGAAGCCGACTTGTGCAGGTCCAAGTGGTACAGCCAGCCCGCGTCGTCCCGCTCCGGGTGGTCGAGGCGCTCGTGGTAGAGGCCCCAGCGGGACTCCGTCCGCGCCAGGGAGGACCGGGCCGCCATCTCCGCGCAGTCCCGGATGAAGGACACCTCCGCACACCGCATCAGCTCGTGCGGGGTCTGCGCCCCCATCCGTGCGATCTCCGCCTCCATCCGGATGAACGCCTCGACCGCCAGCGACAGCTTCGCGCCCGTCTTCGGCGGGGCGACGTAGTCGTTCACGAAGCGCCGGAGCTTGTATTCGACCTGCGGCTGCGGCGGCCCGTCCGGATGGCGCAGCGGCCGGTAGACCAGCTCGTGCGCGGCCGCCAGCTGATCGGCCGGCAGGGGACCCTCGTAGGCCGTGTACCGCGCCGCGTCCGCGCCCGCCAGGTCGCCGAAGACGAACGCCCCGATCATGTAGTTGTGCGGTACGGAGGCCAGGTCGCCGGCCGCGTACAGCCGCGGCACGGTGGTGCGGGCGTGGTCGTCGACCCGGACGCCCGAGGCCGAGTGGCCCCCGCACAGGCCGATCTCCGAGATGTGCATCTCGACGTCGTGGGTGCGGTAGTCGTGGCCCCGGCCCGCGTGGAAGGTGCCGCGCGTGGGCCGCTCGGTGGTGTGCAGGATCGTTTCGAGGGACGCGAGGGACTCCTCCGGGAGGTGGCTGAGCTTCAGGTACACCGGCCCCCGGTCGGAGGCCAGCTCGGCCGCGAACTCCGCCATCATCTGGCCCGACCAGTAGTCGGAGTCGACGAACCGCTCACCGTGCCGGTTGACCTGGTAGCCGCCGAAGGGGTTGGCGACGTACGCGCACGCCGGACCGTTGTAGTCCTTGATGAGCGGGTTGATCTGGAAGCATTCGATCCCGGTCAGCGCCGCGCCCGCGTGGTAGGCCATGGCGTAGCCGTCGCCCGCGTTCGTCGGGTTCTCGTACGTCCCGTAGAGGTAGCCGGAAGCGGGCAGGCCCAGGCGCCCGCAGGGGCCGGTCGCCAGGACCACCGCCCCGGCGCGCACGGTCACGAAGGCGCCGGTACGGGTGTTGAAGGCCGCCGCGCCGATGGCGCGGCCGTCCTCGGGGGAGGTGAGGACCCGTACCGGCATCACCCGGTTCTCGATCCGGATCCGCTCGCGCATCTCGCGGCGGCGCAGCTGCCGGTAGAGGACCTTCTTGACGTCCTTGCCCTCCGGCATGGGCAGCACGTACGAGCCGGAGCGGTGCACCTGGCGCACCGCGTACTCGCCGTGCTCGTCCTTCTCGAACTTCACCCCGTACGACTCCAGGCGCCGGACCATCGCGAAGCCGCGGGTGGCGGTCTGGCGGACGGTGGACTGGTCGACGATGCCGTCGTTGGCGCGGGTGATCTCGGCGACGTAGTCGTCGGGTTCGGCGCGGCCGGGCACGACGGCGTTGTTGACCCCGTCCATGCCCATGGCGAGGGCGCCGGAGTGCCGTACGTGCGCCTTCTCCAGCAGCAGCACCCGGGCCCCGCGCTCGGCGGCGGTCAGCGCCGCCATCGTGCCGGCGGTGCCGCCGCCGATGACGAGGACGTCGCAGGTGAGTTCCTCGGCGTCGGCGATCGCGGGGATGTCCATGGTGCGGCCCTTCGGGTGCGGGTGCGGTTGCGGGTTCAGAGGGAGTTGAGGATCTGCTGCCGGAGCGGTGAGCGGTCGGTGCCGCGCTGCCGCGGGTGCGGTACGTCGAGCACCTCGCCGCCGGAGCCGAGGAGGGCGATGCGGTCGCCGAGGAACAGCGCCTCGTCCACGTCGTGGGTGACGAAGACGACGGTCGCGCCGGTCCCGGTGAGGACGTCGACGAGGAGGTCCTGCATCTCCGCGCGGGTCTGGGCGTCCAGCGCCCCGAACGGCTCGTCCATGAGGACGGCGCGGGGGCGCGCGACGAGGGCGCGGGCCAGCTGTACGCGCTGGCGCTGGCCGCCGGAGAGCTGGTGCGGGAGCTTGTGCGTGTGGTCGGCGAGGCCGACGCGGACCAGCCAGCCCGCGGCGACGGTGCGGCGGTCGGCGCGGGGGGTCCCGCGGATGGCGAGGGGGAGTTCGACGTTGGCGCGGGCCGTCCGCCAGGGCAGCAGGGCGTCGTCCTGGAAGACGAGGGCCCGTTCGGCGTCCGGCCCGGTGATGGGCCGGCCGTCCTGCTCGGCCCTCCCGCCGAGCGGCGGCAGCAGCCCGGCGAGGGTGCGCAGCAGCGTCGACTTCCCGCAGCCGGAGGGGCCTACGACGGCCAGCACCTCGCCGGGCCGGACGTCGAGGTCGAGCCGGTCGAGAACGGCAGCGCCGGGACGGCCCAGCCGTACGCCGTCGAGGCGGAGGGCGGCGCCGGCCGGAACGGCCGTGAGCGCGGGCGCGGATGCGGGTACGGGTGCGGGCATGGGCTGCCTTCCTCCGAGTGCGGGGTGCGTACGGGCGGGACGGGGCGCCGCCGGGGTGGCTCGGGCGGAGCCTCCGGGGCGGCGGCAGGGCGGGCGAACCGGCCCGTCCAGGGGACCCGCGCCCGCAGCCGCGTCGGGCTGAGCGCCCGGGTGCGGAGCGGGGGGCCGGTCCCCAGCTCCGGGTCGGGGGGGTGAGGTGACCGGGTCAGGGCGTGCTGCGGGCAACCGGGTCAGCCGTGTGGGCCGAGGTTCGGGGGCGGTGGCGCGGATCGGGCTGCCCGGGCCGGGGGTCGGCCGCGGGTTCCTGGCCGGGGCGTGGGCCGCGGAGCCGGGGGACCGGCCGCGGCGCCGGCCCCGCCGGGCCCTGCGCCGGGAGCCAGTGGGTCAGGCGGCGGCCCGCCCGTTCCACCGCCGTCGAGGTCAGCCAGCCCAGCGCGCCGATGGTGACCATGCCGACGAACACCGCCGGGTAGTCCACCACCGTGTAGTCCTGCCAGGTCCGGTACCCGACCCCGTACTCCCCCGAGATCATCTCGGCGGAGATCACGCAGATCCACGCCACCCCCATCCCCACCGACAGCCCGCCGAAGATGCCCGGCAGGGCGCCCGGCAGGATCACCGAGAACAGGACCCGCCACCGCCCACCGCCCATCGTCAGGACCGCCTCCTCCCACACCGGCGACAGTGCCGCCACCGCGTGCCGGGTCGAGACCAGCACCGGGAAGAAGGCCGCCGAGCAGGTGATGAAGACGATCCCCTGCTCGTTCGAGGGGAACAGCAGGATCGCCACCGGCACCAGCGCGATCGCCGGGATCGGCCGCAGCACCTCCACCAGCGGCCCCAGCAGGTCTGCGGCCGTCCGGGAGCGCGCGATGGCCGTGCCCGCCGCCACGCCCAGCACCGCGGCCAGCACGAAGCCCGTCACGATCCGGCTCAGGCTGGAGCCGAGGTCCTGCCAGTACGGACCGGTCGACGCCCGCTCCAGGAGCCTCGACGCCACCTCGCCCACCGTCGGGAACTGCTCGAACCGCAGCAGCCCCAGGTTCACGTCCCACGAGGTCAGCCCCTGCCATGCGACCAGTGCCGCCCCGAGCGAGGCCGCGCGCAGCAGTCGGCGCCCCGGGGTCATGAGGCCAGGGCTCCGGCCTCGGCGAAGCCCACGATCCGCGCCCCGGATTCCCGGTGCCGGTCGACGTACGCCGTGGCGCCCGCCCGGGTGACGAAGGCCCGCAGGTCGGAGCCCTCGGCCACCCAGACCGCCTGGTCCGCGAACCAGAGGGTTCCGGTCACCGCGTCCGGCACGTAGGCCGCCCGGACGTCGGCCCCCTTCGCCGCCTTGAGGAGCTCGCGCGGGGAGTCGAAGGACTCCGCCCGGGCCTGGCCGCGCCGCCAGAGCTCGGCGCGGGCGGGCGTGGCCACCGGATAATCCTGGCCCGCGGCGACCCTCTTCAGGGGAGCCGGGTCCACGAACGCGTCCACGTCCACGTCCGCCACCAGCTTCGCGTCCTTCAGCACCGGCACGTCCGCCTTCAGCGCCGCGACCAACTCCGGGCGCAGCGCCGGATCGAAGGTCGCGATGCCGTGGGCGCCGTTGTAGAGGTAGACGACCTCGGCCGGCAGCCCCGTCTCCTTCGCCACCGACTCGGCCGCCGCGACCGGGTTCGTCCGCAGGTAGTCGGTCGCCTTGCGCTGCGCCCGCAGGAAGTCGTCCAGCACCCCCGACCGCTGCGCGGCGAACTTCTCGCGCACCGTGACCCCGTGGAAAGTCGGCACGTTCAGCTCGGCGCCGTCGTAGAGGGCTCTCGCCTTCCCCTCGTACGCCAGCTGCCCCGGCCACGCCACGAACTGCGACAGCGCGTCCGCGCTGCCCGCCTGGAGGGCCGAAGCGCCCACGCTGGGCTGCTGGTTGAGCTTCTGGATGCCGCTCGACGGGTCGATCCCGGCGCGCTGCAGGGCCCGTACGAGGGTGCCGTCCGCGGCCGAGCCGACGGAGGTCGACACCTTCTTGCCGCGCAGGTCGGCGAGCGACTCCAGCTTCGAATCAGGGGCCGTGACCACGGTGTTGAGGCCGCCGCGCAGGTTGTAGCCGGTGACGGAGACCAGCCGGGTGGGCTGCTTCAGCTCGCGGCCGCGTGCCGCGTTGATCAGCAGCGGGAAGTCGCCCATCGAACCGATGTCGACCTTCCCGGCGGTCATCTGCGCGGTGATGGGCGCGCCGGTGGCGTAGTCCTGCCAGTCGACCTTGTACGTGACGCCGTCCTTCTTGCCGCGGGCCGCGAGCTCCTGCTCGAAGTAGCCGAGGGAGCGCAGCAGGGTGCCGGCGGTGACGGTGTTGATGGTCTTGGACTGGTAGCCGACGGTCACGGTGACGGTCTTGGCGCCGTCCGCCCCGGACGCACTGCCGCACGCGGTGGCCAGCGGGGCGAGGAGGGCGGCGAGGGCGAGGGGGACGAGGCGTACGGGGGTTCTGGTGCTGGGCATGGGGAGGGGGCCTTTCACCGGAGCAGGTAGGGCATGTTGACGGTCACCGCGCCGGTGGGACAGCGGGCGGCGCAGGGGCCGCAGTACCAGCACTCGTCCACGTGCATGTAGGCCTTGCCGCTGTCCTGGTGGATCGCGAGCGAGTCGAGCGGACACATGTCGACGCAGAGGGTGCAGCCGTCGATGCACAGGGACTCGTCGATGGTCACGGGCACGTCGCCGCGCTGGGGGACCAGAGGCATGGCTGTCTCCAGGGAAGGGTCTTGGCGAAGGGGGGCGTGGCGAGGAGGGGACGGGAGGGAGGGGCTTCAAAGGGAGCGGTGGAGCAGGCCGCCCATGGTGATCCGGTCGCCGCGGAAGCGGATGAACTCCAGGTCCACGGGGCGCCCGTCGCGCAGGTGGGTGAGCCGCTCCAGCAGCAGGACCGCGGCCCCGCGCGGGGCGTTGAGGACGGCGGCGGAGTGTGCGTCGGCGTTGACGGCTTCCAGGGTGATCTCGGCGTGGCCGAGCGGCTGCCCGGACAGGGTTTCCAGCAGCCGGAACACGTCGGTGTTCTCCAGGTCGCAGTCGAGCAGTCCTGTGCCGACGTCCAGCGGGACGTACGTGAGGTCGAGGGAGAGCGGCAGGCCGTTCAGGCGCCGCAGCCGCTCGATGTAGAGCACCTCGGTGTGCTCGGGCAGGCCCAGCCGGCCGGCGACGGGGGCGGGGGCCCGCACCGGGCCGACCGTGCGGACCTCGTTGGTGACCCTGCCGTGCTCGCGCAGGGTTTCGGCCAGGCCCTGGAGGCGGTCGAGGCCGTGCGGGTACTTCTCGCAGACGACGACGGTCCCGACCCCGGGCCTGCGTTCGACGAGCCGTTCCCCGCGCAGCAGGTCGAGGGCCTGGCGGACCGTGTTGCGCCCGGCGCCGTACTCGGCGGCGAGGCGGTCCTCCAGGGGGAGGACCCCGCCGGGGTAGCCGCCGGCCAGGATCTGGTGGCGCAGCAGGTCGGCGAGCTGCCGCGCCTGGTCCGCGCGCAGTCGCCGCCGGCGCGCGGCGGCGACCGGGGCGGTGTGGGCGGAGGTGCGTTCGGCTGGCATGGCAGGGAACGTACCGGCGGTGCGGCGACAGTGGTGTTGCAGCAGTATTGCGCCACCCCGCGGTGCGGGGGCGGGGCTGTGGCCTGCGGTTTCGCCGGGGTGGCGGAAAGATCCGCCACCCCGCCGTTCACAGTTCGGACTAGCGGGATCCCACGATGCGGCCGGTGACCTCGCCGAGGCCGACCCGGGTGCCGTCGGGGCCCGGGGCCCAGGCGGTGAGGGTGACGGTGTCCCCGTCTTCCAGGAAGGTGCGCTTGCCGTCGGCGAGCTCGATGGCGTCGCGTCCGTTCCACGTCAGCTCCAGCAGGGAACCGCGCTGGCCGACCTCGGGGCCGCTGACCGTGCCCGAGCCGTACACGTCGCCCGTCCGCAGGGAGGCCCCGTTGACCGTCATGTGCGCGAGCTGCTGCGCGGCGGTCCAGTACATCGACGCGAAGGGCGGCTGCGCGACCTCCTGCCCGTTGATGGAGACGGTGATGTGCAGGTCGAAGCCGCCGGGGGTCTCGGCCCCGGCGTCGTCGAGGTAGGGCAGTAGCGGGAAGTCCCGGGCGGGCGGAGTGACCCGGGCGGCCTCCAGGGCGTCCAGCGGGGTCACCCAGGCGGAGACGGAGGTGGCGAAGGACTTGCCGAGGAAGGGGCCCAGCGGCACGTACTCCCAGGCCTGGATGTCGCGCGCCGACCAGTCGTTGAGCAGGAACAGCCCGAAGACGTGGTCCTCGAACTCGCCGAGCGGCACCGGACGGCCCAGTTCGGAGGGGGTGCCGACGACGAAGCCGACCTCGGCCTCGATGTCGAGCTTGACCGACGGCCCGAAGACGGGCGCCGGGTCGGCGGGTGCCTTGCGCTGGCCGCTGGGGCGCACGACCTCGGTGCCGGAGACGACGATGGTGCCGGAGCGGCCGTGGTAACCGATCGGCAGGTGCTTCCAGTTGGGCGTCAGCGCGTCGCCGTCGGGGCGGAAGATCCTGCCGACGTTGGTGGCGTGGTGCTCGCTCGCGTAGAAGTCGACGTAGTCGGCGACCTCGTAGGGCAGGTGCAGGGTGACGGCGTCCAGCGGCGTCAGGTGCGGCTCGACCGTCGCGCGGTGGCCCGGGTCGGTCACCCAGGCGGTCAGCGCACGCCGCACGTCGCGCCAGACGGGGCGGCCGGCGGCCAGCAGCGGATTGAGGGAGGTCTGCCCGAGCAGTGCGGCGTACGGGGAGCCGAGCGCGGCCGCGACCGCCCCCGCGTCGAGCACGTGGCCGCCGATGCGCACACCGATGCGGTGGCGCGGCTCCTCGGGCGTGGAGAAGACGCCGTACGGGAGGTTGTGCGGCCCGAACGGGTCGCCCTCGGGGACATCGAGGGGGCTCTGCTGGGGCATGGGGTGCTGCCTCGCTTTCGATGTGGTCCGGGGGTGTCCCGGGGGCTTGTTGACACGTTACGTGGCTGGTGGGGCCTGCGGGAGGCCGGATTCGGGCGCTATTTGTAGGACTTGTCCAATGGGGTCCGTATCCTTGCGCCCGTGACTTCCGCCGTGACTTCCGTGCATTCCGCCGTGCATTCCGCCCTCCCCTACGCACTCGTGGCCACCGATCTGGACGGGACCCTGCTGCGGGCCGGAGACACCGTCTCGGCCCGCTCGTACGCGGCGCTCGCGCGGGCGCGCGCCGCGGGCGCCCAGCACATCATCGTCACAGGGCGCCCCGTTCCCCAGGTCCGGCACGTCCTGGACGGCCTCGGCTACACGGGGCTCGCGGTGTGCGGGCAGGGCGCGCAGGTGTACGACGTGGCGGGCGCGCGCCTGTTGCACTCCGTTCCGCTGGACCGGGACCTGGCGGAGGTGGCGCTGGGCAAGATCGAGGCGGAGATCGGGGAGGTCTACGCAGCGGTCAACCAGGAGGGCGTGGACGCGGAGATGCTGATAGGGCCCGGCTACCGGATGTGGCACCCGCACCTGCCGACCGTGCGGGTGCGGCGCCGGTCCGACCTGTGGGCCTCGCCGATCAACAAGGTGCTGCTCCAGCACCCGGAACTGGACGACGACGAACTGACCCGGGTGGCGCGGTCGGTGGTCGGGGACCTGGTCAACGTGACGATGGCGGGGGAGCACACCGTGGAACTCCAGCCGCCGGGCGTGGACAAGGCGAGCGGGCTGGCGCTGGCGGCGGAGGTCCTGGGCGCGGCGGCGGGGTCGACGATCGCCTTCGGTGACATGCCGAACGACATCCCGATGTTCGCGTGGGCGGCGCGCGGGGTGGCGATGGCCAATGCGCACCGGGAGCTGGTGGCCGTGGCCGACGAGGTCACGCTGTCCAACGAGGACGACGGCATCGCGGTGGTCCTGGAGCGGCTGTTCGGCTGAGGGGGCTGCCCCTCAGGTCCGGGCGCCGGCCGTCCGGCCCTCAGGTCGCCGCGCGGGGGAGGCGGCGCTGCCACGTGCGGTGGAAGACCACCTCGTCGCCCTCCCTGCACACCACCTCGTTCGCCACGACGAAGCCGCCCTCGTCGCAGGTGGTCTCCGCATGGGTCTCGACCTGCGTGTCCCACGCCAGTTCGGGCCGGTGCATGCGGATCCGCCAGTCCGAGCGGGTCCGCGCCGACAACGGATCCGCCTCCTGGATCTCGTACACGTCCAGCGCTTCCTCGACGACCTCCAGTCCGTCCGGGTAGATGCGCGTGCCCCCGTACCGGGGATCCACCTCCAGGCGCCACGTCCCGCTCGCGACGTCCCGTACGACGAGCCGCCCGGGCACCGGCTCGTCCAGCGTGGCCGGAACCGCCACCGCCAGCGGCGGCGCCTGTTCCGGGGCCTCGAACACGATCCCGGAGTCCGCCGCGGCAGCAGCCGCGGACCGCACCGGCAGGGTCAGGGCGCTGCCCGCCGGTTCCAGCGTCCAGCCCGTCTCCGAACCGGCCCGCGGCCAGACCCAGGGCCAGTACGCCGAGGAGAGCGCGAGCCGGATCCGGTGGCCCGGCGGGAAGGCGTGCCCGATGGCGCTCAGCTCGAAGGACACGTCCTCGTAGGCGCCCAGCGGCCACGGCACCGCCTTCTCCCGGCCCCGGCGTGCCGAGAGGTTCAGCGCCCCCCGCGTGACGAGGGTGGAAGCGCCGTCCGGGGCCACGTCGCACAGCCGCGCGACCACCTGCCCGTACGGCACGTCCAGCCGCAGCCGGAGGGTGACCTGCGGCCGGCCCAGGACCTCCACCGGGCCGGCGTCCGGCACGGGGAACTCGAAGCACGCCGACTTCGCGTCCTCCTCCCGCTGGTCGGGCGGCAGGTCGGCGTCGTCGCCGGAGGGGACGAACCGCCCGGCGTCCACGCCCGTGTGCTGGGGCGAGGCCACGATCACCGGTGCGCCCTGGAGCCCGTAGGTGACGGGGGCGACGGCCGGGGAGGGCCACGCCGGGTCGCCGGCCCAGCGGCCCTCCAGGTGCTCGTACGCCGTCGCCGGCCGGTGCGACCCCGAGATCCAGGAACGCAGCAGGGGCTCGTCCATCACCCCGTTGTCGGCGCCCTTGAGCCAGTGGTCCCACCACCGCAGCGTCTCCTGGAGGAAGCCGACGGCCGGGCCGGGCGACAGCCCGTGGTCCGGGTACCGGTGCGCCCACGGGCCGATCAGCCCGCGCACCCGGTCGGCGGGCAGGGCGGACAGCAGCCGCAGCACCGTGTCCCGGAAGGGGTCGTGCCAGCCGCCGACCGCCAGCACCGCCGCGCCGACCGCCCCGAGGTCCTCACCGGCGCTGCCGAGGTGCCAGTACGCGTCCCGGGTCTGGTGCGCCAGCCAGGTGTGGAGCGGCGGCTCGACCGCTTCCAGCCGTGCGAGCCACTGCTCACGCCAGCCGTCGCCGGCGAACAGCGGATCCGGCGGGCGCGCGGCGAAGGCCGTCAGGGCCGCCGACCGCGCGCACATGCCCGCGGCCGTCGCCGAGCCGCCCCAGTAGTGGACGCCGTTCTCGTAGGGGTCGTCCGTGGAGCAGACAGCGACCACCGCCTTCAGGGCCGGCGGCGCCAGAGCGGCGATCCGGAGGCTGCCGGTACCGCCCCGCCCGATCCCGAACATCCCCACCGGGCCGGCGCACCACGGCTGCTGCGCGAGCCACTCCACCACCGCGGCCCCGTCGGCGGCCTCCTGGGCGCCGTACGCGTCGCCGGGACTCCCTCCGCTGCAGCCGTGGCCCCGTACGTCCACCCGGACCGACGCGTAACCGTGGCCCGCGTACCACGGGTGGCGCTGTGCGTCGCGCGGGGCGGTCCGGTCCGTCAGCCGGCCGGGCAGGTACTCCAGCAGCGCCGGAACCGCCTCGTCCGTCCGGGGGCGCCAGATCCGGGCGTACAGTTCGACGCCGTCCTGCAGGGGGATGCGGACGTCCTCGTGGGCGGTGTCGTAGGGGAAGTCGGTACGGATGATCATCGGATTCGACTCCCCGGTCCGCCAGGTCGGTCGCGCTTCTGGCTGAAAGGCATGCTCCGGTCGTTCCGCCCCATCATGAAACATACCGGCGTGTATCGGGCGGTGCGCGGGCGGCGACATGACGGGCGCTCTCGGTGATCGAAAACAGACCGGATACGCTGGCTTGAGTGATGGCAGCGACACATCGACAATCCAGGTGATCGTCAGCGTGATCGTCAGCAGACAGGAGTACCCCTCGTGACCGTCGTCGGGCCGTTCGGACTGAGCGTGCGGGACCAGGCTCTTGAGACCGATGTCCAGGCCGGACTGGCCGCCGTCGAGGCGGGTCTGCTGGAGGCCACCAAGAGCGAAGTCCCCTTCATCACCGAGGCCGCACAACACCTGGTGCGGGCCGGCGGCAAGCGGTTCCGGCCGCTGCTGGTGATGCTCGCCGCCCGTTTCGGCGATCCGTACGCGCCGGGAGTGGTGCCCTCCGCCGTGGTCGTGGAGCTCACCCATCTGGCGACGCTCTACCACGACGACGTCATGGACGAGGCGGACGTACGCCGCGGAGTGGCCAGCGCCAACGCCCGCTGGGGCAACTCGGTGGCCGTCCTGACGGGTGACTTCCTCTTCGCCCGCGCCTCGCACATCCTGGCCGACCTCGGGCCGGAGGCCGTACGCATCCAGGCCGAGGCCTTCGAGCGGCTCGTGACGGGCCAGATCCTGGAGACGGCCGGTCCGCGCGACGGCCGCGACCCCGTCGAGCACTACCTCGACGTCATCGCCGGCAAGACCGGCTCGCTGATCGCGGTCTCCGGCCGGTTCGGCGCGCTGATGTCCGGAGCCGACGAGTCGGTCGTCGACATCCTCACCCAGTACGGGGAGCGCCTCGGCACCGCCTTCCAGCTCGCCGACGACGTCCTCGACATCGCCTCCGACTCCCACGAGTCCGGCAAGACCCCGGGCACGGACCTGCGCGAGGGCATCCCCACGCTGCCCGTGCTGCGGTTGCGCGAGATGGCGGCCCAGGGCGGGGCCGCCGAGGACCTCGACCTGGTACGCCTCCTGGACGGCGACCTCACCGACGACGCGCGGCACGCCGAGGTGCTCTCCCGGCTGCGGGTGCACCCGGCGCTGGAACAGGCCCGCCGGGACACCATCCGCTACGCGCAGGACGCACGGGCCACGCTCGCCCCGCTGCCCGAGTGCTTCGCGAAGTCGGCCCTGGAGGAGCTGTGCGACGCGGTGGTGCACCGCGCCGGCTAGGCGGCGTGGTCCCCGGTTCCGGTGAGCCGCGTACGACCGAAGGCAGAGGCCCGGGCCCTGTGTCCCCTACGGGTAGGGGACACAGGGCCCGGTGCGTGTCATCCCTGGGGCGTACGCGGAGTTGAGTCCGCGGAGTGACGCCCCGACCCCCTCCCCTTTGGTCAGATAGAGACACAACGCCACCAGATCGGGTGACAAAGGGGTAGGGCAGACATGGCAACGAACGCAAAGACCCGCAAGGCCGCACGGTATGCCGTTCCGGTCGCGGTGGCGGGTGTGGCCGCCGCGACCGTGGCGATGGTCCCGGCCTTCGCGAACTCCGGCAGCCCGGACCTGCCGGGGGTGACGGCCCAGCAGCTGATCGAGAAGATCGCGGCCTCGGAGGTGCAGCAGCTGTCCGGAAGTGCGCGCATCAGCACCGACCTCGGCCTGCCCTCCCTGGCGAGCGGCCTGCTCGGCGGGGCGGGCGGCGCGGGCGGGGCCGGCGGCTCGGCCAACCCGGAGGACCGGATCGCCCAGTTGGCGAGCGGGACGCACACGGTACGGGTCGCCGCCGACGGGCCGGACCGCCAGAAGCTCACGTTCGTGGACGGCAAGGACGAGTACAGCGTCGTCCACAACGGCGCGGACGTCTGGGGATACGACAGCAAGGCCAACGAGGTCTGGCACGAGAAGAACCAGGACGCCGGGAAGCCGGCCGAGGGGCCGGCCGGATCGCCCCAGCAGCTGGCCCAGGACATCCTGAAGGCCGCGGGCCCGACCACGGACGTCAGCGTGGGCGACACCGCGCAGGTGGCCGGCCGGGACGCCTACCAGCTGGTGCTGAAGCCGAAGCAGAGCGGCTCCACGATCGCCTCGGTCAAGATCGCGGTGGATGCGAAGAACGGCGTCCCGCTGCGCGTCCAGCTGCTGGCGACCGAGGGCGGCAAGCCGATCGTCGACGCCGGCTTCACCAAGGTGGACTTCGCCAAGCCGTCCGCCGACACCTTCACCTTCACCCCGCCCAAGGGCGCCAAGGTGACCGAGGGCGCCGACCACGCCCCGGGCAAGGACGGCAAGGGCGGCAAGGAGTGGAAGGGCCTGGAGTCATTCCCCGGCCTTGAGGGCCTGACCGGCGGAGCGGGCGGCAAGGGCGAGGCGAAGGTGCTCGGCGAGGGCTGGGCGACGATCGCCCGCATCGACACGGGCGCCGGCAAGAGCCTCAAGGAGCTGGAGAACGACAAGAACGCCCCCAAGGAGGCCAAGCAGTTCCTGAGCAGCCTCGGGGACAAGGTCAGCGGGAAGTTCGGCGAGGGCCGGCTCTTCAAGACCCGCGTGGTCAACGCCCTCATCACGGACGACGGCAAGGTCTATGTCGGCGCGGTCACCAAGGACGCCCTGGTGCAGGCGGCCGATGCCAACAAGTAACCCCGTGTGAGGGGTGTGCCCGAAGGGTGGGCGGGGACTGTGTCCCTGCCCACCCTTCGGCTGTTCCGGCCCTGCGTACAGCGGCCCCGCTGTACGGTGAAGGACATGTCGAGACACGTCACCATCCGCCTGGACGAAGAGTTCCACGAACGCCTGAAGGCGCGCGCGGCGGCGCTGGGGACGACGGTCACCGCGCTGATCACAGAGGTGACGGAACGCGAACTCGACGAGGACCGGAAGAACTTCCTCTCCGGGATAGATGAGTTCGCCGACCACTGGGGCTACTTCCAGGAGCGGTTCGGCAATTGAAGATCACCATGGAGTGGGCCTGGACGGCTCTGGCCCACCATCTCCCGTCCGATCCCGCCGTATGGGATCCGTCCGGGGTGGCCGCCGCGGTCGCCCGGCACCAGAACGACCTCGTCCTGGTGCCCGAACAGCCCGCCCCGGACACCGCGTGGCGGGCTGCTGCGTTCCTGCACACGCTCGCCGTGTGCCCCGCGCTGGAATCGCCGATGAACGAGTTCTACGCGGCCGCCGCCACCCGCTCGTACCTGCGGGTGGCGGGAGCCACGCAACTGCCCTCCCCGGAGGAGCTCGGCGACCTGGTGGAGGCGGCGAAGCTGGGCCGCGCGGACGTCTGCGCGGTGGCCGAGGAACTGCGCGCCCTGATCCGGGAGCCGCAGTCCGCCGGGCCGTCCTCGCAGGGGGCGTCCTCCTAGGCGGCCCGCCCTGCGGGACGGCCCCTCCCGGGCGCCCGCCTCCTAGAAGGTGATCTTCCAGCTGTTGATGTAGCCGACGTCCTGCGCCGCGACGTCCTTGACCTGGAGCTTCCAGACGCCGTTGGCGACCTCGCTGGAGGCGTTGACCGTGTAGGACGCCACCACGTTGTCCGCGGAGTCCGAACCGGAGGAGTTCTTCAGCCGGTACGCCGTGCCGTCCGGGGCGATCAGGTCGACCACCAGGTCACCGCGGTAGGTGTGGACGATGTTCACGTCGACCTTGGTGGTGGCCGGGGCGTTCCCCGTGACGCCGGAGACCGTGATCGGCGAGGTCACCGCGGCGCCGGGGGAATCCGGGATGTTCACGTCCGCCGTGTTCTCGAAGGACGGGCCGGGCGGTACCGGCGTGGCCGCCCCGAGGTTCCATATCGCGTAGGCGATGGCGTCGGAATTGCGGTCCAGGGCGGTGTCGTTGATGTTCGCCGTGGTGTCACAGGAGGAGTGGTAGCAGCGGTCGAAGGCCTGACCGGAGGTGCCGCCCCACTTCTGGGCCTGCGCCGCGGTCTTGGTGTAGTCGGCGCCGGAGAACAGGCCGCCGACCGGGATGCCCGCGCTCTTGAAGGGGGCGTGGTCGGAGCGCCCGTCGCCCTCGGTCTCTATCTCCGTCGGGATGTTCAGTCCCGCGAAATAGGTCTTGAAGGTCTGCTCGATCGTCGGGTCGTCGTCGTAGACGAAGTACCCCGGATTGGGAGAGCCGATCATGTCGAAGTTCAGGTAGCCGGAGATCTTCGCCTTCTCGGCGCTCGGCAGGTTGTTGACGTAGTACTTGGAGCCGACGAGTCCCAGCTCCTCCGCTCCCCACCAGCCGAACCGCAGGTGCTTGGTGGGCTGGAGCTGAGCGCGCGACACGGCCAGCGCGGTCTCCAGTACGGCGGCCGAACCGGATCCGTTGTCGTTGATGCCGGGACCCGCGGTCACCGAGTCCAGGTGCGAACCGGCCATCAGCACGGAGTTCGGGTCGCCGCCCGGCCAGTCGGCGATCAGGTTGTAGCCGGTGGCGCCGCTGGAGGTGAAGGTCTGCAGCGTGGTGGTGAAGCCGGCCGCGTCCAGCTTCGCCTTCACGTAGTCGATCGAGGCCTTGTAGCCGGCCCTGCCGTGGGCGCGGTTCCCGCCGTTGCCGTTGGCGATGGTCTGGAACTGGGCGAGGTGCGCCTTGACGTTGGCCAGTGGGATGTCGGGCGGAGTCGGGGCCGCGGCGACCGCCGTGGGAGCGGCCAGTGCGGCGGGGGCGGTGGAGACGAACAGGCCGGCGACCGCGAGGGCGGTACCGGCGGCAAGACGCCGGGAGACGGACAGGCTCATGTGGGGGCTCTCCGGGATTCCGTTGGGGATGGAACGGAACGTGCGGGGGTGGCGCAGGTGAGCGATCGTGCGTCAGTGCGAGCCCGATGTTGAGTGAGATATGACGGCGCGTCAAGACCGGGATCCGGTCAGGGTGGTTCGGAAAACGGACGATCCCCGATGCGGAGGTTCCGCAGCGGGGATCGTGGGGGTATGGGGAGCGGTGTTACGCCGGCTCGTGGGCCGGTGCGGTCGGCGACGGCCCGGCGGCGCGCAGCGCGTCGAGCCGGATCCGGGACTGCCGCGCCGTGCGCAGCGCGTCCCAGGTGAGCAGGGCGAGCGCCACCCAGACCAGGGAGAACCCGGCCCAGCGCTCGGGCGGCATGGCCTCGTGGAAGTACAGGACGCCCAGCCCGAACTGGAACACCGGGGCCATGTACTGGAGCAGCCCGAGGGTGGAGAGCGGAACCCGGATCGCCGCCGCGCCGAAGAACACCAGCGGGATCGCGGTGACCAGCCCGGTCGCGGCGAGCAGGGCGGAGTGCCCGGGGCCCTCGGCGGCGAAGGTGGACCGGCCCTGCGCGCCCAGCCACAGCAGGTATCCGAGCGCGGGCAGGAACAGCAGCGCGGTCTCGGCGGCCAGCGACTCCACGCCGCCCATGTCGAGCTTCTTCTTGATCAGCCCGTACGTGGCGAAGGAGAAGGCCAGCACCAGTGAGATCCACGGCGGCCTCCCGTACCCGACGGCGAGCACCAGCACGGCGGCCGCGCCGATGCCGACCGCCGCCCACTGCGCGCGGCGCAGCCGCTCGCCGAGGACCAGCACGCCGATCGCGATGGTGACCAGCGGGTTGATGAAGTACCCGAGGCTGGCCTCGACCACGGCCCCGTGGTTGACGGCCCAGATGTAGAGCCCCCAGTTCACGGAGATCACCGAGGCCGCCAGGGCGGTCAGGGCCAGTTTGCGGGGTTGGCGCAACAGCTCGCGTATCCAGCCCCAGCGGCGCAGTGCGAGCAGCACCACGCCGACGAAGGCCAGCGACCACACCATGCGGTGGGCGAGGATCTCGACGGCCCCCGAAGGCTTGAGGAGCGGCCAGAAGAGGGGGACGAGCCCCCACATCCCGTATGCGCCGAATCCGTAGAGCAGACCCGTGCGCTGCTCGTTCTCTGCCTTCACGGGGCCTCCCGTACGTGTTTCGGCCAACTTCACGAAGGTAGCGCCGTACGGGGCGGATGTCATGCCCGTCTACGCGAGATACTCATGACATCTTCGCGGCCTTGCGGGACGGGCGCCCGGCGGGCTCAGGCCAGTGCCGAGGCGATCGCGTGGGCCACCGGGGTGGTCGGGCGCCCGATGAGCCGGGACAGGTCTCCGCCGGTGTGGGCCAGTCGGCCGCGGGAGATCGCCGCGTCCACGTCGACGAGGATCGCCGCGAAGCCTTCGGGGACCCCGGCGCCGGTCAGGATCGACAGGTGCGTGTCCGCCGGGACCTCGGAGTACCCCACCTCATTGCCGGACTGCGCCGCGACCTCGGCCGCGTACTCCGCGAGGCTCCAGGCGGTGTCACCGGACAGCTCGTAGACCCGGTTCAGATGGCCCTCGCCGGTCAGGACCGCGGCCGCGGCGGCCGCGTAGTCGGCGCGCGCCGCAGAGGCGATCCGGCCCTCGCCCGCGCTGCCCACGACGGCGCCGTGCTCCAGCACCGTGCCCAGCTGGCCCGTGTAGTTCTCGTGGTACCAGCCGTTGCGCAGGAAGGTGTACGGCAGGCCGGAGTCGAGGATGGCCTGCTCGGTGACCTGGTGCTCGGCGGCCAGGTCGAAGTCGGCCTCGGGGCCGCCGAGGATCCCGGTGTAGGCGAGCTGGGCGACGCCGGCGGCCTTCGCGGCCTCGATGACGGCGGTGTGCTGCGGCACACGGCGCCCGACCTCGTTGCCGGAGATCAGCAGCACGCGGTCGCCGGCGCGGAAGGCGCCGGCCAGGGTCTCGGGGGAGTCGTAGTCCGCGATGCGCACCTCGACGCCACGCGCGGGCAGGTCGGCGGCCTTCTCCTTGCTGCGGACGACGACGGCGACGCGCTCGGCCGGAACCTGCTCCAGCAGTTCCTCGACGACGAGGCGGCCGAGGGCTCCGGTGGCTCCGGTGACGACGATGCTCATGGGGTGCGCTCCTTGCGGTGGGGTCTGTTGCCGGGTCCGTCGGTCGCGGGGGGCGGTCGGATCCGGCTGTGCCACCAAGCTAAATGAAAGCGCTAACCTTTCGTAAGTACCCACTTCAAAGTAAGCTACTGCCATGGAAGTAAGCGACGAGAGCAGGGAAGTCTCCGTGAAGGCACCGATGTGCCCCTCGCGGGGCGTGCTGGAACACGTCACCAGCCGCTGGGGCGTCCTGGTCCTGGCCGCCCTGGTCGAGCGCTCCCACCGCTTCGGCGAACTGCGCCGCGAGATCGGCGGCGTCAGCGAGAAGATGCTGACCCAGACCCTCCGGACGCTGGAGCGCGACGGCTTCCTGCTGCGCGACGCGAAGCCCGTGATCCCCCCGCGGGTGGACTACTCGCTCACCCCCCTCGGGCGCGAGGCCGCCGAGCAGGTGTGGGCCCTCGCGCGCTGGACCGAGCGGCGCACCCCGGA
The DNA here is from genome assembly GCF_056436685.1 of Streptomyces sp. NPDC043680. NCBI lineage: Bacteria > Bacillati > Actinomycetota > Actinomycetes > Kitasatosporales > Streptomycetaceae > Streptomyces > Streptomyces sp. NPDC043680. The sequence continues at coordinate 126,080 of NZ_JBWKCE010000010.1, forward strand.
CGTGCAGGCGGCGCGCGCCGCGTACGACGAAGCCCGGAGCTCCTGAGGAACTCCGGGCTCGGCGGCTCACGGGCCGGCGGCACTGCGGCCGGATGGCTCTGCGGCCGGGCGCCTCGCGACGCCCTAGCCGACGACCGTCCAGGTGTCGTTGCCGGTCAGCAGCGTGCTGAGGTCGCCCTTGCCCTTGGCGTCGACCGCCGCATCGAGCTGCTCCGCCATGAGCGTGTCGTACACGGGCCGCTCGACATTGCGGAACACCCCGATCGGGGTCTGCCGCAGCGTGTCGGGGTCGGCCAGCCGGGACAGGGCGAACGCGGTGGTCGGGCTGGCGAGCGTCGCGTCGTGCACCAGGATCCGCGCCTCGTTCTCCGGGGTGACCGCGACGACCTCAAGGTCACCGGTGGCCGGGTTGCGGACGACGCCCTTGTGGCCCTCGGCGCCGAAGCGGATCGGCTTGCCGTGCTCCAGCCGGATCACGGCCTCCTGGGCCTGCTCCTGGTCCTTGAGGACCTCGAAGGCGCCGTCGTTGAAGATGTTGCAGTTCTGGTAGATCTCCACCAGCGCCGTTCCCTGGTGGTCGGCGGCCGCGCGCAGCACCTCCGTGAGGTGCTTGCGGTCGGAGTCGACGGTACGGGCCACGAAGGTGGCCTCGGCGCCGAGCGCCAGCGACACCGGGTTGAAGGGCGCGTCGAGAGAGCCCATCGGCGTGGACTTGGTGATCTTGCCGACCTCGGAGGTGGGCGAGTACTGGCCCTTGGTCAGGCCGTAGATCCGGTTGTTGAACAGCAGGATCTTCAGGTTGACGTTCCGCCGCAGGGCGTGGATCAGGTGGTTACCGCCGATGGAGAGCGCGTCGCCGTCACCGGTGACCACCCACACCGACAGGTCCCGGCGCGAGGTGGCCAGGCCCGTGGCGATCGCGGGGGCGCGGCCGTGGATCGAGTGCAGCCCGTAGGTGTTCATGTAGTACGGGAAGCGCGAGGAGCAGCCGATGCCGGAGACGAAGACGATGTTCTCCTTCGCCAGCCCCAGCTCGGGCATGAAGCCCTGCACGGCCGCGAGCACCGCATAGTCCCCGCAGCCCGGGCACCATCGGACCTCCTGGTCCGACTTGAAGTCCTTCATGGACTGCTTGGCCTGTGCCTTGGGCACCAGGGAGAGCAGGGTGGGAGCGTCCGTCACCTCAGTCATTGATGGCCTCCTCAAGAACCTTCGCGAGCTGCTCCGCCTTGAACGGCATTCCGTTCACCTGGTTGTACGACTGGGCGTCGACCAGGTACTTCGCCCTGATGAGGATCGCGAGCTGCCCGAGGTTCATCTCCGGCACCACTACCTTCTGGTAACGCTTCAGGACCTCGCCCAGATTCCGCGGGAAGGGGTTGAGGTGGCGCAGGTGTGCCTGCGCGACGGGGACCCCGGCGGTGCGCAGCCGGCGTACTGCGGCGGTGATGGGTCCGTAGGTGGAGCCCCAGCCCAGGACGAGGGTGCCGGCCTGGTCGGGGTCGTCGACCTCCACGTCCGGCACCTCGATGCCGTCGATCTTGGCCTGGCGGGTGCGGACCATGAGGTCGTGGTTGGCCGGGTCGTACGAGATGTTGCCCGTGCCGTCCTGCTTCTCGATGCCGCCGATCCGGTGCTCCAGACCCGGCGTGCCCGGGACCGCCCAGGGGCGGGCCAGGGTGTGCGGGTCGCGCTTGAACGGCCAGAAGACCTCGGTGCCGTCCGCGAGCTCGTGGTTGGGGCCCGAGGCGAACCGCACCCGCAGGTCCGGCAGGTCCGCCACGTCCGGGATCCGCCACGGCTCGGAGCCGTTGGCCAGGTACCCGTCCGAGAGCAGGAAGACCGGCGTCCGGTACGTCAGCGCGATCCGGGCCGCATCCAGCGCCGCGTCGAAGCAGTCCGCCGGAGTGCGCGGGGCCACCACGGGGACGGGGGCCTCGCCGTTGCGGCCGTACATGGCTTGGAGCAGATCCGCCTGCTCCGTCTTGGTCGGCAGGCCGGTGGACGGGCCGCCGCGCTGGATGTCGACGATCAGCAGCGGCAGCTCCAGGGAGACCGCGAGGCCGATGGTCTCGGACTTCAGCGCCACACCGGGGCCGGAGGTCGTGGTCACGCCGAGCGCGCCGCCGAAGGCCGCGCCGAGCGCCGCGCCGATGCCGGCGATCTCGTCCTCGGCCTGGAAGGTCCGCACGCCGAAGTTCTTGTGCTTGCTCAGCTCGTGCAGGATGTCCGAGGCCGGGGTGATCGGGTACGAGCCCAGGTAGAGCGGCAGATCGGCCTGGCGGCTCGCCGCGATCAGCCCGTAGGACAGGGCGAGGTTCCCGGAGATGTTGCGGTACGTGCCGGTCGGGAAGGCGCGGGTGGCCGGGGCCACCTCGTACGAGACCGCGAAGTCCTCGGTGGTCTCGCCGAAGTTCCAGCCCGCCCGGAACGCCGCCACGTTCGCCTCGGCGATCTCCGGCTTCTTGGCGAACTTCTGCCGCAGGAAGGTCTCCGTGCCCTCGGTCGGCCGGTGGTACATCCAGCTGAGCAGGCCCAGCGCGAACATGTTCTTGCTGCGCTCCGCCTCCTTGCGGGACAGCCCGAAATCCTTCAGGGCCTCGACCGTGAGGGTGGTCAGCGGGACCGGATGGATGTTGTAGGCCCCCAGGGAGCCGTCTTCCAGCGGGGAGGTTTCGTAGCCGACCTTCGCCATCGGGCGCTTGGTGAATTCATCGGTGTTGATGATGATCTCCGCGCCCCGCGGCACGTCCCCGATGTTCGCCTTCAGCGCCGCCGGATTCATCGCCACCAGTACGTTCGGGGCATCGCCCGGCGTCAGGATGTCGTGGTCGGCGAAATGCAGCTGGAAGGAGGAGACGCCCGGCAGGGTCCCGGCAGGCGCGCGGATCTCGGCCGGGAAATTCGGCAGTGTCGAGAGATCGTTGCCGAAGGACGCCGTCTCCGAGGTGAACCGGTCACCGGTGAGCTGCATGCCGTCACCCGAGTCACCCGCGAACCGGATGATCACCCGGTCGAGGCGGCGCACTTCCTTGCCGCCCGGGCCCGGGGGTGTCCGCTGCTCGCCGACTACAGCCCCTTCGGCGCCGTCGGCCTGTTCGGCTGGGCTACTGACCTGGCTGGTCACTGAACTGGACCTCCTTCGAGGCGTGGCGTTCCCGCTCCCAAGGCCAACCCTACGTCGGTCGGGATGACCTTCCTCGGGGACGCTCATATTCTGGACCGTCGTCTTGCGGCGGTCTGTCGGAAGAATGCCGAGAGATTCCGAGAGATTCCGAGAGATTCCGAGACGTTCCGGGATCTCGCGCCGTGCAGGAAATAGTGCGAGCCCCTTCGGCCAGGCGCGGTAACCGCCGTACCTGACAGGGTGTCAGTCGATCAAGATTCCGATCAAGGTCGGACCGGCGCGGAAATCCGCGATCACGGCCCCCGCGGGCCCGCCCGGCCCGTCACGAGCGCAGATAGGTCAGGACGGCCAGGACGCGTCGGTGGTCCCCGTCGCTGGGGGACAGGCCGAGCTTCATGAAGATGTTGCTGACGTGCTTCTCCACCGCCCCGTCGCTCACCACCAGCTGCTTGGCCACGGCGGAATTGGTCCGGCCCTCCGCCATCAGCCCCAGCACCTCGCGCTCCCGCGGGGTCAGACCGGCCAGCACGTCCTGCTTGCGGCTGCGGCCGAGCAGCTGGGCCACCACCTCCGGGTCCAGGGCGGTGCCGCCCCGGGCCACGCGGACGACGGCGTCCACGAACTCCCGCACGTCGGCGACCCGGTCCTTGAGGAGGTACCCCACGCCGGTACTGGACCCGGCCAGCAGTTCCGTGGCGTACTGCTCCTCCACGTACTGGGACAGCACCAGGACCCCGATCCCGGGGTGCTCGCGCCTGAGCCGTACCGCCGCCCGTACGCCCTCGTCGGTGTGGGTCGGGGGCATCCGTACGTCGGCCACCACCACATCCGGCAGCGCGTCCTCCGCGGCCAGCTCGGCGACCGTCTTGAGCAGGGCCTCCGCGTCGGACACGCCGGCCACGACGTCATGCCCCCGGTCGGTCAGCAGCCGGGTCAGCCCCTCACGCAGCAGCACCGAATCCTCGGCGATGACCACCCGCACCCTGTCTTCCACGACTCGCCGCTCCCGCATCCGCACCGCACATCCCCGTTGTCGCTGTCCCAGCCAAGCATCCCAGCCTCAAGGGCCGGTGTAGGCGTAATTGGATCAACGAACGGCTGCGGGTCGGTGCCCCGGGGAGCCGGGCGGCGGCCGAGCCGGGAGGGCCGCCGGGATGCCGGCGGCCGGCCGCCGGGCCGGTCAGGCCGAGCGCCCACGCCAGGGCAGCTCGGCGGTGACGGTGGTGCCGCCACCGACGGGGGAGTCCACGACCAGCACCCCGTCGACGGCGTCGAGCCGTTCGGCGAGCCCCGCCAGTCCGCTCCCGGCCCCGTCGGTCCGTGCGCCGCCGCGGCCGTCGTCGGCGACCTGGATCAGCAGGCGGTCCCCGGACCGCCACACGTCCACGCTCGCGACCCGGGCCCCCGCGTGCTTGCTGGTGTTCTGCAGCAGCTCCGACACGGTGAAGTAGGCGATCCCCTCGACCGCGGCCGCCGGCCGCTCGGCCAGATCCACCGCCACCTTCACCGGGACGGTGCACCGGGCGGCCACGGAGGACAGCGCGGCGTCCAGCCCCCGGTCGGTCAGCACCGCCGGGTGGATCCCGCGGGCCAGGTCACGCAGCTCCTGGAGCGCGATCTTCACCTCGCCGTGGGCCTCGTCCACCATCCGGGCCGCGGCCTGCGGATCCTGCGCGAGCTTCTCCTTCGCGAGCCCCAGGTCCATCGCCAGCGCCACCAGCCGCGCCTGCGCCCCGTCGTGCAGGTCCCGCTCGATGCGCCGCAGGTCGGCCGCCGCCGTGTCGGCCACGACCCCCCGGTCGGACTCCAGCTCGCTGACCCGGTGGTCGAGGCGGGAGGGGCCGAGCAGCGCGGTGACCAGCAGCCGGTCGACGGTGGCCAGGGCGTGGATCACCCAGGGCGTGGCCAGGGTGACGAGGAGCCCGGCCAGGCAGGCCAGGGCCGTCCCGGTGGGTGAATCCAGGGAGATCGCGTGGTCGCCGTTCTGGAACACCAGGACCTCGCGCTCGCCGGCGTGCTCCGGGAACACCCAGTACCAGACGGGGTACAGCAGGAGGGCCCACCCGGTCGTCCACAGGGTCACGGCCACGCAGAAGCCGAAGACCGCCCACGGGAAGTGGACCAGGGAGTACAGGACGTGCCGCCAGGCGCTGCCGTTCCTGAGCAGCGCCCCCACGGTGGCGAGCGGCCCCGGCTTGCCGGCCCGGACGGGAGCGGGATCGGCCATGTCCACGCCGAGCAGCCCGCGCACCCGGACCCGCTCGATCCGTCCGAAGCCGCGGCACAGGGCGAGCACCCCGGCGAGCACGGGGACCCCGAGGAAGGTGACGAGCAGTCCGGCACCGAGGCTGACGCCGGTCACGGCGGCGGTGAAGTAGCAGATGCTCAGCGGCAGCCCGAGCAACAGGTACCCCAGCTCCTGCCAGGTCCGCCCCGCCACCGGAGCCCGCAACACCGCAACGACACCCATGATCCCCGCCCCGCCTTTCCCCGCGCCTGATGTATGTCCCCACCCTCCCGCCCGCGTGCGCCCGCGCACCATCGGGCGGGTCGGCGTCCGCCCCCGGGGGTTAACCCCACCCCGGGGATCCGCCGGTCATCCGGTCAGCGGGCGCGCCACGGCAGTTCCGCCGTGACCACCGTGCCCCCGCCCTCCGGGGAGTCCACCGCGAACACCCCGTCCACCGCCCCGATCCGCTCCGCCAGCCCCGCCAGGCCCGTTCCGCCGCCCCGCCGGATACCGGCACCGCCCCGGCCGTCGTCGGACACGCGGATCAGCAGCCGGGTGTCCGCCCGCCACAGCTCCACGCCCGCGCCGCGGGCCCCGGCATGCTTGCTGATGTTCTGCAGCAGCTCCGACACGGTGAAGTAGGCGATCCCCTCGACCGCGGCCGCCGGCCGCTCCGGCAGGTCCACCGCCACCTTCACCGGCACCGCGCACCGCGAAGCCACCGCCGACAGCGCCGCGTCCAGCCCCCGGTCCGTCAGCACCGCCGGGTGGATCCCCCGCGCCAGGTCCCGCAGCTCCTGCAGGGCCAGCTTCACCTCGCCGTGGGCCTCGTCGACCATCGCCGCCGCCGCGTCCGGGTCCTCCAGCAGCTTCTCCTTCGCGAGGCCCAGCCCCATCGCCAGCGCCACCAGCCGGGCCTGCGCCCCGTCGTGCAGGTCCCGCTCGATGCGCCGCAGGTCGGCCGCGGCCGTGTCCACCACCACCCCCCGGTCGGACTCCAGCTCCGCGATCCGCCGCTCCAGCCCGTCAGAGGGCGACAGCAGCCCCCGTACCATCGCCCGGTCCACGTCCGACAGGGCCCGCGACACGTACGGCAGTACCGGCCACAGCACGAACAGCCCGGTCAGCGTCACCGAGAACGTCAACACCCCCCAGGGCAGCCGCACCAGCTCGAACAGCACCGTCCGCCAGGCCACCGGGTCCTTCACGGCGATCCACAGCCAGGGGAAGAACCCCCCGGACCGCCGCCACCCGGGCAGCGGGCTCGGCTCTTCCACCCGTACGCCCAGGAGCCACCGCGCCCGGGCCCGCTCGAACCGTCCCAACCAGCGAGACACCGCCAAACCGGCTGCGAGCAGCGGAAGACCGATCGCGGTCACGGACAGACCACCCGCGGTCGACACCATGCACACGGTGTAGAGGAACCCGGCAAGCGCCAGCGGAAGATTGACCAGCAGATGGGCAATCTCCTTCCAGGCCACGGCACCCAGGGCAGGGCGGACGGGAGGCAGCCCGCCGTCTTCGGCGGCTTGGTGGGAGACTTGAAGGCTCACGGTCATGCGCCTCAGCCTGCCAATTCCGCCGGGCGCATGCCATGGGGGAGCCGGGCCGCAGTGAACGGGGGATAACCCCACCCCGCGGGGACCAGGCCCTAGACTCCCGTCCGTACCAGATCACCGACAGCGGCCAAGGAGCGAGGAACGGACGTGCCCGACCCCACGGTATCGACCGTAACCGTGCTCGCAGCGGACTATTTCGAGAGCTATTCGGTCGTCGGCCTGCTGGCCGTCCTCGGTGTGCTCTTCGTGGCCGTCGCCTTCGGCGCGGGCCGTCTGCTGCGGCCCGTGGTCCCGACCCGCGAGAAGCTGCTGACGTACGAATGCGGCGTCGACCCGGTGGGCGAGGGCTGGGCGCACACCCAGGTCCGCTACTACGTCTACGCGTTCCTCTACGTCATCTTCGCCGTCGACTCGATCTTCCTCTTCCCGTGGGCGACCGTGTTCGCCGTCGCCGGCTACGGAGCCACGACCCTGGTGGAGATGTTCGTCTTCCTGGGCTTCCTGGCCGTCGGCCTGCTCTACGCGTACAAGAAGGGCGTCCTCGAATGGACGTGACACCCGAGCCCGAGCTGCAGCTGCTTCCCGAGCCCAAGCGCCTGGGAGTGCTCTCCCGGCTTGCCCCGGAGCCGATGAAGGTCATCCTCAACTGGGGACGCCGGTACAGCCTGTGGGTCTTCAACTTCGGTCTGGCCTGCTGCGCGATCGAGTTCATCGCCGCGTCCATGGCCCGCCACGACTTCATCCGGCTCGGCGTCATCCCCTTCGCGCCCGGCCCCCGCCAGGCCGACCTGATGATCGTCTCGGGCACGGTGACCGACAAGATGGCGCCCGCCGTCAAGCGGCTGTACGAGCAGATGCCGGAGCCGAAGTACGTCATCTCCTTCGGCGCCTGCTCCAACTGCGGCGGCCCGTACTGGGACTCGTACTCCGTGACCAAGGGCGTCGACCAGATCATCCCGGTGGACGTCTACGTCCCCGGCTGCCCGCCGCGCCCCGAGGCGCTGCTCCAGGGCATCCTCAAGCTCCAGGAGAAGATCGCCCGGGAGTCGCTCGCGGACCGCTACGCCTCGGGACCCTCCGTCACGCAGCTCACCAGCGGCCTGGTCACGGCCCCGCCCGCACCGGGAGCCGGCGCATGAACCTGTACGACACCCTCCCGGACGCCGCCGCCACGGTCTTCGGCGCGGAGGCGGTGGCCTCGTACGCGTACGACGTCCTGACGGTCGACGTCCCCGTCGGCAGCTGGATCCCGGCCCTGGAGATCGCCCGGGACAAGCTGGGCTGCACCTACTTCGACTGGCTGAGCGCGGTGGACGAGCCGGGTACCGGCTTCCGGATCTGCGCGCACGTGGCGGCGCTGGAACAGCACCGGGTACGCCGCCTCCTGCTGCGCACGACCGTCCCGCACGGCGCGCCTTCCCTGCCGTCCGCCGTCGCGGTCTACGCGGGCGCGGAATGGCACGAGCGGGAGACGTACGAGATGTTCGGGGTGGTCTTCACCGACCACCCGCACCTGGTTCCCCTCCTGCTCCCGGAGAACTTCGAGGGGCATCCGCTGCGCAAGGACTTCGTGCTGGCCGCGCGGGTCGCGAAGGCCTGGCCGGGGGCCAAGGAGCCCGGCGAGGCCCATGACCCGGACGCGCCGAAGCGCCGCCAGATGCTGCCTCCGGGCGTCCCGGACCCCAACGACTGGGGCCCCCTCAAGGGTCAGCTGCCCCCGGCCCCCGCCCGCCCGGCCCGCACCCCGCGCGCCGCGGGCGCCCCGGCCCGCACCCCGCGCGAGGGCGCCCCGGCGCGCCGTGCCCGCTCGGTGGCGGAGGGCTCGGCCAGCCAGGCGGCGGAGGCTGCGGGTGCCGCGGCGGGTGCCGCGGTGTCTCCGGAAGCGGAGGCTCCGCGTCCGGCGCGCCGGAGCCGCTCGGTGACTGAGGGCTCGGCGAGCCAGGCGGTCACGCCGCCGGCCGGAGGCGCCGAGGCTGCGAGTGCCGCGGCGGGTGCCGCGGCCGGTGCCCCGGTGTCTCCGGAAGCGGAGGCTCCGCGTGCGGCCCGCCGTAGCCGCTCGGCGGCTGAGGGCTCCGCGAGCCAGGAGCCGGCGCCCGGGCGCACGGTGGCGCCGGGCCGGCGCCCCGCCCCGCGCAGCGCGGACGCCCCCTGGCACAACCCCCGGCCCGCCTTCGCGGACCGGGAACCGGAACCGGAGCCCGGGGAGGGCCCCGGCTCCGCGGCCGACCCCGGGCCCCTGGGCGAGCCGAAGTCCACCCCCAAGGTCGGCCCCCCGCCCGGGACCGAGGCGAAGCCGGCGGCTGAGCCCGCGGCTGCGCCGGAGCCGAAGCCGGCGGCCGAGCCCGCGGCTGCGCCGGAGCCGAAGCCGACGGCCGAGCCCGCGGCTGCGCCGGAGCCGAAGCCAGCGGCGAAGCCCGCCGAGACCACCACCGAATCCGAACCCGACAACGGAGGCGACGCGTGAATGACGTCCTCGACGTCGCGCTGCGACTGATCGTCGTCTTCGCCGTCTTCCTCGTGCTCCCGCTCGTCGTCGGGCAGACCGAGCACAAGGTGATGGCCCACATGCAGGGCCGCCTCGGCCCCATGTACGCCGGCGGGTTCCACGGCTGGGCCCAGCTCGTCGCCGACGGGGTCAAGTTCGCGCAGAAGGAGGACGTGGTCCCCGCCAACGCGGACCGCCGGATCTTCCAGCTCGCGCCCGCCGTCGCCCTGCTCCCGTACCTCCTCGTCCTCATCGCCATCCCCATCGGCCCCGGCAAGGGCGCCGTCGGCCAGGTGATCGACGCCGGGCTGTTCTTCGTCCTCGCCGTCATGGGCGTCGGGGTCCTCGGCAGCCTGATGGCCGGCTGGGCCTCGGCGAACAAGTTCTCCCTGCTCGGGGGGCTGCGCACCGCCGCCCAGCTGCTCGCGTACGAACTGCCCATGCTGCTGGCCGCCGCCTCCGTCGCCATGGCAGCGGGGACCGTCTCCCTGCCCGGCATCGTCGACGCCTTCGAGTGGTGGTGGCTGCCCTGGCAGATCGTCGGCGGCCTCGTCTTCTTCACCGCCGGTCTCGCCGAACTCCAGCGACCCCCCTTCGACATGCCCGTCGCCGATTCCGAGATCATCTTCGGCGCGTACACCGAGTACACCGGCCTGCGCTTCGCGCTGTTCCTGCTCGCCGAGTACGCCGGCATCGTCGTCCTCTGCGCCCTCACCACCGTCCTCTTCCTCGGCGGCTGGCAGGGGCCCTTCGGCGGCGGCTGGGGCTGGACCCTCCTGAAGACCGCGATCCTCGCCTTCCTCGTGATCTGGCTCCGCGTCAGCTACCCCCGGCTGCGCGAGGACCAGCTCCAGAAGCTCGCCTGGACCACACTCATCCCGCTCGCGCTCGCGCAGATCGCGCTCACCGGCATCGTGAAGGTGGCGATCCTGTAATGCCCATCCCCGGATCCGGCCTGGCCAAGGGCCTGGCCGTCACCCTGCGCACGATGACGAAGCGCTCGCACACCGCCCAGTACCCGGACGTGCAGCCCGAGCTGCCGCCCCGCAGCCGTGGGGTCATCGGCCTGTTCGAGGAGAACTGCACGGTCTGCATGCTGTGCGCCCGCGAGTGCCCCGACTGGTGCATCTACATCGACTCCCACAAGGAGACGGTCCCGGCCGCCACCCCCGGTGGCCGCGAGCGCAGCCGCAACGTCCTCGACCGCTTCGCCATCGACTTCTCCCTCTGCATGTACTGCGGGATCTGCATCGAGGTGTGCCCCTTCGACGCCCTGTTCTGGTCGCCGGAGTTCGAGTACGCGGAGACGGACATCCTGGAGCTCACCCACGAGCGGGACAAGCTGCGCGAGTGGATGTGGACCGTACCGGCCCCGCCCGCGCTGGATCCGGCCGCGGAGGAGCCCAAGGAGATCGCCGCCGCCCGCAAGGCAGCGGAGAAGGCCGAAGCCGCCGCCGCGGCGGCCGCCGCGACCTCCGCCGAACCCGAGCCGAATGCCCGGGCCACGGGCCCGACGGGCCGCCCCGGCCCGACCGGCACCACCGGCCCGATCGGCGCCACCGGCCCGAACGACCCGGCCGGCGGTTCCGGCAGCACCGGCACCGAGGACCCGGCGGGAGGCGCCGCCTGATGCTCACCGCCCACCTCGCAGCCGCCGCCCAGGGCGCCGGCAGCGGCTTCCTCTCGCCGACCGGCGTCGAGATCGCCTTCGTCCTCGTCGGCCTGGCCACGCTCGGCGCGGCCGCCGTCACGGTCACCACCCGCCAGCTCGTGCACGCCGCCCTCTGGCTGGTCGTCGCGCTCGGCGGCATCGCCGTCGAGTACCTCCTGCTGACCGCCGAGTTCATCGCCTGGGTCCAGGTCCTGATCTACCTCGGCTCCGTGGTCGTGCTCCTCCTCTTCGGGCTGATGCTGACCAAGGCCCCCATCGGCCGCTCCCCGGACGCCGACTCGAACAACCGCTGGGTCGCGCTCGGTGTCGCCCTCGTCGCGGCCGCCGCGCTCGTCTGGGTCGTCGTCGACGCCTTCCGCACCACCTGGATCGACCTCGACGGGCCGGCCCAGGGCTCCACCAGGGTCTCCGGGGAGATCCTCTTCCAGCACTGGGTGCTGCCCTTCGAGGCGCTCTCCGTCCTCCTGCTCGCGGCCCTGATCGGCGCCATCGTGCTCTCCCGCCGCAACCCCGCTGCCGACGGCGGCAACGGCGGCCCTGCCGGCCCCGACTACAAGAAGGGGCACCAGCGCTGATGCACCTCGCCTATCCCGCCGTGCTCGCCGCGCTCCTCTTCTGCACGGGCCTGTACGGAGTACTGGCCCGCCGCAACGCCATCCTGGTCCTGATGTCCGTCGAGCTGATGCTCAACGCCGTCAACCTCAATCTGGTGGCCTTCGACGTCTGGCTGCGCGACACCCTGCACGCCGGCCAGGCCCTCACCCTCTTCACCATCGCCATCGCCGCCGCCGAGATCGGCATCGGCCTCGCGATCGTGCTGATGGTCTACCGCAACCGCGGTACCTCGGACGTCGACAAGCTGCGCGACACCGCCGAGGGCCGCGAACCCGACCAGCCAGGCCTCCCCGGCCCGGCCGACGAGACCGCAGCACGGCCGGAGGTCGCCGCGTGAGCACCACGACCCTCGCCGTCCTCGTGCCCCTCCTCCCCTTCCTGGGCGCGGTGGCGGGCCTGCTGCTCGGCCGGACCGCCCCCGGCTTCGTCCGGCCCCTCGCGCTGCTGCCCACCCTGGCCGCCGCCGTACTGGCCGTGCTCGTCGCCGTCCGCCAGGGCGGCGGCAAGGCGATCGACACCGCCACCGAGCTGACCCCGACCGGGTCCGTGCCGATCGAGCTCTCCCTCCACCTCGACGGCTTCGCCGCGCTGGTGGCCGTCCTCGTCGGCGTCGTCGCGACCTGCGTCCAGCTCTACTCGACGGCGTACCTCCGCGAGGACCCGCGCTACCCCTCGTACGCCGCTCTGGTCTCCCTGTTCACCTCCGCCATGCTGCTCGTCGTCTACTCCGGCGACCTGATGGTGCTGCTGGTCGGCTGGGAGATCATGGGCATCTGCTCGTACTTCCTGGTCGGGCACTACTGGGAGACCGAGGCGGCCCGCTCCGCCTCCCTGAAGGCCTTCCTCGTCACCAAGCTCGGTGACGTCCCCTTCCTCATCGGCCTGTTCGCGCTCGCCGCCGACGCCGGCTCCTTCCGGATCACCAAGATCCTGGGCACCGTCGCCGCGGGCGGGCTCGACCACCCGACGCTGATCGCCCTCCTGCTGCTCGCCGGAGTGGCCGGCAAGTCCGCGCAGTTCCCGCTGCACACCTGGCTCCCGGACGCGATGGCGGGCCCCACCCCCGTCTCCGCCCTGATCCACGCCGCGACGATGGTCGCCGCCGGTGTCTACTTCATCGCCCGGCTCCTGCCCGTCTTCACGGCCTCCCGGGCCGCGCTGCTGGTCATGGCCGTCATGGCGGCCGTCACGATGGTCGGCTCCGGCCTCGCCGCCCTCGCCCAGGACGACATCAAGCGGGTCCTCGCCTACTCCACGGTGGGCCAGCTCGGCTACATGACCGGCGCCCTGGCCGTCGGCGACCGCGGCGCCGCCGTCTTCCACCTCCTGTCCCACGGCGCCTTCAAAGCCCTCCTGTTCCTCGGCGCCGGCGTGATCATCCACGCCGCCGGTACGAACTCCCTGGCCGCCATGTCCCGTATGGACGGCCTGGCCAAGCGCGTCCCCGACGCCTTCTGGACCATGACGATCGCGCTGCTCGCGCTCGCCGCCATCCCGCCCTTCGCCGGCTTCTTCTCCAAGGAAGCCGTCCTCGTCGCCGCCGAGCACACCGCCACCGGGCACGAACGGCTCGCACCGGCCGCCGCCGGCTGGGTGGTGCTCACCGCCGGTGTGCTGACCGCCCTGCTCACCGCCGCCTACGCCGCGCGCCTGTGGCTGATGGCCTTCCGCGGCCGGGGCGCCGCCGCCCCCGACCACGGCAAGGAGCCCCTCGCCATGACCGGCGTGCTGTGGCTGCTCGCGATCCCCTCCGTCGGCTTCGGCCTCGCCGCGGGCCCGCTCGCCGACTGGTTCGACGGCCGCGAGCTCAGCCCGACGGTGACCACCTCGGTCCTGGGTACCGGAGCCGCCGTCCTCGGCGCGGTCCTCACCTACGCCCTGTGGCAGCGCGCCACGGCCAAGCTGCCCGCAGCCCCCGCCATGCCCGTCACCGGCGCCGGAGCAGGGGGTGCCGAACAGCCCGCCGCCGTCGCCGTCGCCGCCGCCGACTCCGCCGCGACCGCCGCCGCGGAGTCCGCCGCCGAGACCCCCGAGGTCGCCGAGGTCACCCACGAGCACCCCGCCGTCCCGGCCGGCCCCGCCCCCGACCCCGGTCGGGCGCTCCTGGGCCCGCTGCACCGGCACGCCGCCGACGGCTTCCACCTCGACGCCGTCTACGACCGCCTCTTCGTCCGCCCCGTCCGGGCGGCCGCCGGCCTCGTCCGCTTCCTCGACCGCGAGGTGGTGGACACGTACGTCCGCGGCGCGGGCACCGGCCCCCGGCTGCTCGGCAGCCTCGTACGCCGCGCCCAGACCGGCAACGTGCAGAGCTACCTGAGCGCCCTGCTCGCCGGCGCCGTGGTCCTGGCGATCGCCACCGCCGTCCTCGCCAACATCAACGCCGGATCGTGAGCCGAGAGTCAGCCGTGATCGATATCAGCCCGTCCGTGATGCAGTTCCTTCTGGCGTTCGTCGTGGCCGCACCGCTCCTCGGCGCCGCCGCGGCCCTGCTGCCGCCCCCGCCCGGTCTCAAGGGCAGGAGCCCCGACCAGGCCGTGCTGCGCCACGGCGTGACCGTGACCGGCGTGATCCTCGCCGCGGCGATCGCCCTCGCCCTCGGCTTCGACCACGACGCCCCCGCCCGCTTCCAGGCGACCACCGACATCAGCTGGATCCAGGCGCTGAACGTCCGGATCCACCTCGGCATCGACGGCATCTCGCTCCCCCTCCTCCTGATGACGGCGCTGCTGTTCTTCCTCTGCGCGCTCTACAGCTACTTCAAGCTCCCCGCAGGCCCCTCCCCCAAGGCCTTCGTCGCGCTGCTCCTCGTCCTGGAGTCCGGCACCCTCGCCACCTTCGCCGTCCTCGACCTGCTGCTGTTCTTCCTCGCCTTCGAGATGGTCCTCATCCCGATGTACTTCCTCATCGCCCGCTGGGGCGGGGCTCAGCGGCAGGCCGCCGCCTGGAAGTTCATCCTCTACACCCTCCTCGGCTCCGTGGTCATGCTCCTCGGACTGCTGCTGATCGGACTGAACAGCGGCACGTTCGACATGGTGGCACTCGCCTCTGACAACGGGCGCGGACTGACCCACACCACCCAGGTCCTGGCCGCTCTCGCCATCGGCATCGGCCTCGCCGTGAAGACGCCGATGTGGCCGCTGCACAGCTGGCTGCCGGACGCCCACACCGCCGCGCCCACCGTCGGCTCCGTCCTGCTGGCCGGCGTCCTGCTCAAGATGGGCACGTACGGGTTCGTCCGCATCCTGCTCCCCGTCACCCCCGGCGGCATGCACACCTTCGCCCCCTACCTGGGCGCCCTCGCCGCCATCGGCATCGTCTACGGCTCCCTGGCCTGCCTGTGGCTGGCCCGCAAGGGCAACAAGGGCGACCTCAAGCGGCTCATCGCGTACTCCTCCGTCGGCCACATGGGCTTCGTCCTCCTCGGCATCGCCTCGATGACCCCCACCGGCGTGAACGGCGCGCTCTTCGCCAACATCGCCCACGGCCTGATCACCGGCCTCCTCTTCTTCCTGGTCGGCGCCCTCAAGGACCGCTACGGCACCGCCGACCTGGACACCCTCGCCGGAGCCACCGGCGCCGCCCTCTACGGCCGCGCCCCGCGCCTCGGCGCGCTCCTCGCCTTCGCCGCCGTCGCCTCCCTCGGCCTGCCCGGCCTCGCCGGCTTCTGGGGCGAGATGCTCTCCCTGTTCGGCGCGTTCGACCCGGCGGCGGGCCTGTCCCGCCCGGCCTTCCTCACGTACATGGTCTTCGGTGCGTTCGGCACCCTCCTCACCGCCGCCTACCTGCTGATCGTCGTACGGCGCGTCTGCATGGGCGACCCCGCGGCGCCCCGCCCGTCCGAGGCCGGGCCCGCGCCCGTCCTCGCGGACGTCCAGCACTACGAGTTCGCCGCCTGGACCCCGCTCGCCGCCCTCACCGTCCTCGCCGGCCTGTGGCCCGCGGTCCTCCTCGGCCTCACCGACCCGGCCGTCCACAAGCTCCTCGCCGGAGGCAACGCATGACGGCCCTGCACACGGCCCTCGCCGCAACCGCACCCACCGCCACGTACGTCCAGAGCGTCGACTGGCTCGCGATCACCCCCGTGGTCCTCACCGCCGCCGTCGCCCTCGTCGTCCTGGTCGCCGACCTCTTCGTGCCCGAAGGGCGCAAGCCGCTGCTCGGCTGGGTCTCCGTGGCCGGCCTCGCCGCCGCCACCGCCTTCCTGCTGCCGCTGAGGGCAGGCGACCGCGCCACCTTCTGCCTCATCGGCGACCCCGGCGCGTGCAGTTACACCGCCGACCACTTCACGCTCGTCATCCAGTTCCTGGTCCTGGCCGGCGCGCTGGTCACCGCCCTGCTGTCCGTCACCGGCATCCGCGACGGGCGCATGCCGGCCGGCGAGTACTGGTTCCTGCTGCTCTCCTCGGCCGCCGGCGCCGCCCTGCTGCCCGCCTCCCGCGACCTCGCCACCCTGATCGTCGCCCTGGAAGTCGCCTCGCTGCCCGCCTTCGCGCTCGTCGGCATGCGCCGCGGCGACCGGCTCTCCTCCGAGGCAGCCCTCAAGTTCTTCCTGTCCTCGGTCACGGCCACCGCCGTCTCCCTGCTCGGCGTCAGCTTCGTCTACGCCGCCACCGGCTCCCTGCACCTCAGCCAGGTCGCCGTCCTCCTCGAAAACGTCCCCGGGCAGCTCGACACCCTCGCCATGGCGGGCGTCGCGCTCACCCTCGTCGGCTTCGCCTTCAAGACCGCGGCCGTCCCCTTCCACTTCTGGGTGCCCGACACGTACGTCGGCGCGCCGCTGCCGATCGCGGGCTACCTCTCCGTGATCGGCAAGGCCGTCGGCTTCACCGGCCTCATCCTGGTCACGGTGGTCGCCTTCCCCGCGTACGGGCAGATCTGGGGTCCGGCCCTCGCCGTCCTCGCCGCGCTCACCATGACCCTCGGCAACGCCGCCGCCCTGCGCCAGTCCGCCGACCGGCCGCACGGCGCCGTACGCCTGCTCGCCTGGTCCTCGGTCGGCCAGGCCGGCTACCTGCTGGTCCCGATCGCGGCCGCCGCCTACTCCGACCGGGACCAGATCGGCTCCACCGTCGCGTACGCCCTCATGTACGCCGCCGTGAACCTCGGAGCCTTCGCCGTGGCCGCCCTGGTCGCCCGGACGAAGCCGCTGCACCGCATCAGCGACTACCGCGGGCTGTACGCGCAGCGCCCCGCCGCCGCGCTCGCGCTGGCCTTCTTCCTGCTCTGCCTGGCCGGGCTGCCCCCGGGTCTGATCGGCCTGTTCGCCAAGGTCACCGTCTTCCGCTCCGCGGTCGACGCGGGCCTGGGCTGGCTGGCCGTGGTCATGGCGGTCAACGTCGTCATCGCCCTGTACTACTACCTGCGGTGGACCGCGCTGCTGTTCCGCGCGCCGGAGCACCCGGCCCCGGACGCGGCCCCGGCGAAGACGCCCTGGCCGGTCGGCGCCGCGATCGTGGTCACCGCCGTCGTCGCGGTGGTGCTGTCCGGCGCCCCGCAGCTGGTCCTGCGCTTCGCCGCGGGCAGCCTGTTCCCGCTGTAGCCCGTACGCCGGCCCCGTACTCCGGCTCGTTCACCGGCCCGTACGCCGTCCGGCCCGTACGCCGTCCGCCCGTAGGCCCGCGGCCGTACGCCCTCCTTTGTACGCCCTGCCCCGTACGGAGCAACGTCCGTTGCCGCCCGTCCGGCCCCGGCCGGGGCGGACGGCGGCCCCGGCACGCTCCGGGAACCGGACGCCCTCCCCTCGCGTTGACCCGGAAGGGAGGCTCCACTGGACCGTAGACCCGCAGGTGTCCTCGGATCCTCGACGGGGGTCTTCCTGCCGCACCATTTGGAGGGCGTACCGTGCACCGCCGGCACAACGGGCTGAAGACCGCCGTACTCCTCGGCGGGCTGTCCGCACTCATCATCCTGATCGGAAGCCGCTTCGGGCGGACCGGCCTGATCGTGGCCGTCCTCGTCGCCCTCGGGACCAATGCGTACGCGTACTGGAACAGCGACAAGCTGGCTCTACGCGCGATGCGCGCCCGCCCCGTCAGCGAGTTCGAGGCGCCCGCGCTCTACCGCATGGTGCGCGAGCTCTCGACGTCCGCACGCCAGCCCATGCCCCGGCTCTACATCTCGCCGACCGACGCACCCAACGCCTTCGCCACCGGCCGCAATCCGCGCAACGCCGCCGTCTGCTGCACCGAGGGCATCCTGCGCCTCCTCGACGAGCGCGAGCTGCGCGGGGTCATCGGCCACGAGCTGAGCCACGTCTACAACCGCGACATCCTCATCTCGTCGGTCGCCGGAGCGCTCGCCTCCGTCATCATGTTCCTGGTGAACTTCGCCTGGCTGATCCCGGTCGGCCGGTCCGACGACGACGAGGGCCCCGGCCTCCTCGGCATGCTGCTGATCATGATCCTGGGGCCGCTGGCCGCCTCCGTGATCCAGCTCGCCATCAGCCGCTCGCGCGAGTACGAGGCCGACGCGTCCGGCGCCCAGCTCACCGGGGACCCGCTCGCCCTGGCGGGCGCCCTGCGCAAGCTGGACGCGGGCACCAAGCAGTTGCCGCTGCCCCCCGAGCCCCGGCTGGAAACCGCGAGCCACATGATGATCGCCAACCCGTTCCGCCCGGGCCAGGGCCTTTCTAAGATGTTCTCCACGCATCCTCCGATGGCCGAGCGCATCGCCCGGCTCGAACAGATGGCAGGCCGCAGTCAGTGAAAACCATCCTGAACATCATTTGGCTCGTCCTCAGCGGCGTCTGGCTGTTCCTGGGCTACTGCCTGGCGGGTGTGCTCCTGTGCATCACCATCCTCGGCATCCCCTTCGGCATCGCCGCATTCCGCATCGCGGTGTACGCCCTCTGGCCGTTCGGCTACACCGCCGTCGAGCGCCGGGACGCGGGCACGGCCTCCTGCATCGGCAATGTCCTGTGGCTGGTCCTGGCGGGCTGGTGGCTGGCCCTGAGCCACATCGTCACCGGCATCGCCCTGTGCGTGACGATCATCGGCATCCCCTTCGGCATCGCCAACTTCAAGATGGTGCCGCTCTCCCTGCTGCCGCTGGGCCGCGAGATCGTCCCGACCGACGCTCCGTTCGCGTCCCGGTAGCCGCCAACCGACGGGCAGGAAGAACCAGTGCCAGTGCCGGCCGCGAACCCGGACACGACCCTGTCGGTGATCGTGCCGATGTACAACGAGGAAGAGGCCCTGCCCGCCCTCGTGAGCCGCCTGCGGCCCGTACTCGACGCCACCACCGACGCGTACGAGGTCGTCGCCGTCGACGACGGCAGCACCGACGGCACCGCCCGGCTCCTCCAGGAGCTCCACAGCACCTGGCCGCAACTGCGCATCGTGCGGCTGCGCGGCAACTCCGGCCACCAGGCAGCCCTGCGGGCCGGACTGCACCGCTGCGTCGGGGCGTACGTGGCGAGCATCGACGCCGACCTCCAGGACCCGCCGGAGAAGATTCCGGAGATGCTGGAGCTGGCCCGGGCCGAACACCTCGACATCGTCTACGGTGTCCGCTCCGACCGCAGCACCGACACCGGCTTCAAGCGCCGCACCGCCGGGGCCTACTACTGGCTGATGCGCCGCATGGTCGGCAAACAGGTGCCCGCGCAGGCCGGGGACTTCCGGCTGCTCAGCCGCGAGGCCGTGGAAGCCCTCAAGGCCCTTCCCGACCAGCACCAGGTCTACCGGCTGCTCGTGCCGTGGCTCGGCTTCCCCAGCGGCCAGGTCACCTACCGGCGGGGCGAGCGGGTGGCGGGCGAGACCAAGTACCCGCTGAGCAAGATGATCCGCCTCGCCGTCGACGGCATCACCAATTTCTCGGCCGCCCCGCTGCGGCTCGCGACCTGGCTCGGCGTGATCAGCTTCGTCACCTGCTTCCTGATGATCGCCGTCACCCTCGTCATCTTCCTGGTGGGCAGCACCGTCCCCGGATGGACCTCGCTGTTCGTCGCGATGCTCTTCCTCGGCGGGGTGCAGCTGATCTGCGTCGGGCTGCTCGGCGAGTACATCGGGCGGATCTACACCGCCGTGCAGCGCAGGCCCACGTACTTCGTCGGGTACGACTCGGCCCGCGAGGGCTCGTCAGAAACCCGCGACGGAGCGGGCGGCGGCGAGAGCAGGACGGCCGGCGGCGAGAGCTGACGGTCGCTCCGAACTGCCTCCTCGGGCTCGATCGTGCAGGTCAGGGCGATTGTCAGTGGGGTGGGTCACGATGGGGTCATGAACGGGACCGAGCAGTTGCCGATGCAAGTCGCCGCAGGTGCGCACCGCGGTGCGCACGGATACGGAATGCCCTTGACGGCGCCGTTGGACGCCGCGGAGCCGACCCGTGCCGCGCTCATAGCCGGCTTCGGTTCCCGCCGGTGAGCCGCCCGCGTACGGCGTAGGCCAGCGCGCCCAGTGCCAGCACCGCCGCCCCCGCGGCGGCCGAGGCGGCGGGGAGCGCGCAGGCCAGTACGACACAGCCGGACAGCCCGACCGCTGCCACGGCCCGGCCCTTGACAGCTGAATCGAGAGTCCACGCAGAAGCGTTCGCGATCGCGTAGTAGGCGAGTACGCCGAAAGAGGAGAAACCGATCGCACCCCGCAGATCAGCGGTCGCCGCGAGGGCCGCGACCACCGCACCCACGGCGATCTCCGCATGGTGCGGAACCTGGTGGCGGGGGTGTACGGCGGCCAGCGCGCGCGGGAGGTGGCCGTCCCGCGCCATCGCCAGGGTGGTCCGCGACACCCCGAGCACCAGCGCCAGCAGCGAGCCCAGCGCCGCCAGGGCCGCCCCCGCCCGGACCACGGGTGCCAGGCCGGGCCGCCCGGCCGCCCGGACCGCGTCGGCCAGCGGGGCCGCCGACCCGGCGAGCGCCTCGGCGCCGAGCACCGACAGCGCCGCCACCGCCACTGCGGCGTACACCAGCAGGGCGATCCCCAGGGCGAGCGGCACCGCCCGCGGGATCGTGCGCTCCGGATCACGCACCTCCTCGCCCAGGGTGGTGATCCGGGCGTAGCCCGCGAAGGCGAAGAACAGCAGCCCCGCCGCCTGCAACAGCCCGAGGGCCCCGGACAGGCCCCCGCCGCCCCAACTGCCGCCGAGCCGCCCCGAATCGGCCGCTCCGGAGGACAGGCACACCACCACGACCCCGGCCAGCACGGCCAGCACCGCCGCCACGATCACCCGGGCGATCCGGGCGGACTTCTGCACGCCCCCGTAGCTCGCAGCGGTCAGCGCCACCACCGCCGTGACGGCCACGGCATGCTGCTGCCCCGGCCATACGTACGCCCCGACCGTGAGCGCCATGGCCGCGCAGGAGGCGGTCTTGCCGATGACGAAGCCCCAGCCCGCCAGATATCCCCAGAACGGGCCGAGCCGCTCCCGCCCGTACACGTAGGTGCCGCCGGAGGCGGGGTAGCGGGCGGCCAGCCGCGCCGAGGAGTGTGCGTTGCAGTAGGCGACGAGGGCC
Organism: Streptomyces sp. NPDC043680; assembly: GCF_056436685.1. Classification (NCBI taxonomy): domain Bacteria; kingdom Bacillati; phylum Actinomycetota; class Actinomycetes; order Kitasatosporales; family Streptomycetaceae; genus Streptomyces; species Streptomyces sp. NPDC043680. The sequence continues at coordinate 147,219 of NZ_JBWKCE010000010.1, forward strand.
GCCCCGGCGAGGGCGGCCAGCAGGGTGCCGCCCGCCGTGCCCGCCGCGTGCGCCGCCGGGGCGAGCGCGGCGAAGATACCGGCCCCGACCATCGCGCCCAGCCCGACGACCACGGCGTCGGTGACGCCGAGGGTGCGCTTCAGCCCGTTGTCCACGGGCGGAGCGTAGCCGGGCCGGATGGCGGGCCGGTCGCACGGGGCGGCCCGTGACGGCGGCCCTACGCGACGCCTTCCCGGCCGGGCACGGGGGCCCGGTCCTTCCCCCATCCGGTCCAGGCGTACGGGCTGTTCCGGCGGCAGCGCCTCCAGCGCGTCCAGCAGCCGGGGCAGCCGCAGGAAGCTGGCGTTGCCCAGGACCTGCACGCACAGCTCCCCGCCCTCCCAGACCTCCTCGATGTGCACGTGCGAGGTCTCCCAGGCCGCCTTGACCACGGCGAGGCCCAGCCCGATGAGCACCCCCTCGAACAGGTTGGCGCCACCCCGACCAGGGCCCGGGGACGAGCCGCAGCCGGGCCGGCATGCGGTGCCAGGGCGCGAGGACGGCGATGGTCGCCGCGCCGAGCGCCACGGCGGCCCAATCGGCCTCGGTGCCGAGGGCCGGCACCCCGCCGATCTTCTCCAGGGTCCGGCCGGGCGCGGGCACACCGCCCACCGCCCACCGCGTACAGCTGCCCGGCGATCAGCACCAGCCCGATCCCGGCCAGCATCCCGTGCACGACGGCGAGGGAGATCGCCCGGAACCACCGCCCGAACCGCAGCACCCCCATGCCCGGCTGCAGGACCCCGCGGCCGGCACCAGCACCTCGAGCGCGGGCAGCCCGTACGCCTGCACCGCCTCGTAGACGAGCACGGTGAGCCCCGCGGCCGGCCCGCTCACCTGGAGCGAACTGTCGGGCAGCCACCCGGTGACGAGCCCGCCCACCACCCCGGTGACGATCCCCAGCTCGGCCGGCACCCCGGAGGCGACACGGCCACCCCCACGCAGAGCGGCAGCGCGACGAGCGCGACGACGACGGACGCCCCGAGGTCTTCGCGAAACGAGCCGGCCCCAGGCCTGCGCGCACCTTCCTGCCGCGCGGTGATGGATGCCACCAGCGTGGTGGGCGCACACAGAGCGGCCCAAGTGCCCATCGGAGGCCCCCGAGGCGCGCGCGCCGCGCACGCCGGGCCCGTGTGCCGTCACGCCCCTGCAACGACCGCGGCCCGGCGGTCCTGGGGGACCACCGGGCCGGCGTGCGGGCCGATCGCTGACCCGGTTCAGCGGGTCAGCGGGGTCAGCGGTAGTTCACGAACTGGATCGCGAAGTCCAGGTCCTTGCCCTTCAGGAGCGCCTGGACGGCCTGCAGGTCGTCGCGGCTCTTGGAGCTGACGCGCAGCTCCTCGCCCTGGACCTGGGCCTTGACGCCCTTGGGGCCCTCGTCCCGGATGATCTTCGCGACCTTCTTGGCGTTCTCCTGGGAGATGCCCTCCTGGATCGTGGCGAAGATCTTGTACTCCTTGCCGGACAGCTGGGGCTCACCGGCGTCGAGCGCCTTGAGCGAGATCCCGCGCTTGACCAGCTTGGTCTCGAACACGTCGAGGACGGCCTTGACGCGCTCCTCGGAGTTCGCCTCCATCAGGATCTTCTCGCCGGACCAGGCGATGGTGGCGCCGGTGCCCTTGAAGTCGTAGCGCTGCGAGAGTTCCTTGGCGGCCTGGTTGAGGGCGTTGTCGACCTCCTGCCGCTCGACCTTCGAGACGATGTCGAAACTGGAGTCGGCCATGTGCTGTGGCTCCTTGAAGTCGGCTGTCATTGCCCCGGAGGGCGCGGCCGGACATCCCCGGCCCGCTCCGCAAAGCCTAGCCACCGCGCCCGTGCGCAGCGCTGATCAATCCGGTGGCGAAGCACCCTCTGGCATCAGGTATCGTTTACGTCGTTGCCACCGAGCACCGCCCCAAAGCGGCCTCACCGGCGACATCCCATGGCGGTGTGCCCGAGTGGCCAATGGGAGCGGACTGTAAATCCGTCGGCTTAGCCTACCCAGGTTCGAATCCTGGCGCCGCCACGCGAGTGGAACCCCCGTTCATCTGCGGAAACGCAGTGGACGGGGGTTCCTTCGTATGCCCGGGAACGGCCGCCGACCGATTGACCGCCGCGGGCCGGGGGCGAGGGTGGCTGACCCTTGTGGCGGTCCATGGCGAACGCTGGCGAATGGTTCCGGGGCGCGTATCCGTTGTGTGGCGCACGGTAAGTTGCGTGCAGTTCGACGCTTTCTCTCCTTGCATGCGCCTTGCCCGTCGGGGCGGGGTCCGGCTCTGGCCGGAGGACGAGAGAAGGAGTGGGATCGATGGTGCGGCCGAAGAAGTGCAAGGCACGACGACGACGCGGGCAGCAGCGCGACTGGCTGCAGACCGCGTTGGCGGTCCTGGCTGCGGTTGCCGCCATCGCGGAGTGCATCGAGCGGCTCACGCCTTGAGGGCGTGGCCGAAGGTCCGGACGATCGGTCGTGGTGTGAGCCCGGCCGCTGTCTAGTCGGCCGGGCCCACGATGCCCGCGCGAGGCCCGATTCCGGGTGGTGCCGGAATCGGGCCGACTTCGTTGCGCGGGAGTCCAGGTGAGTCTCTGCCTGCTCGCGCAGATCGTCCAGCACCCCGGTGCATTCCAGCCCGCGGTGTGGCTCCCACCTTACAGAGGCTCTTGCCTGGTCAGCGGGAGGAAGCAGGCGTTTTCCCAGGTCAGGGGCATGGCGCAAACCCTTGCGGTGCGTGGCGCCAGGTGGCGAATTCTGCCGCTCGCGCGCTCTGTCCCAGATCAGGGCGCTGGACGGGTAGCGCGAAAGTACGGCGGAGGGTGGCGAATGGTGGCGAGCCGTTGTGGGCGGGGTAGGAGGGTCCGCGTGCGGCCGCCGCCCTGCGCCGCGGCCGCCTTCAGCCGGGCGCGGCGCCCGGGCGGGAGCCGGCCCGCAGGATCTCCGCCACCCCCATCGCCGCGAAGCCGCCCGGATCGCAGGGGCCCCAGTGCCAGGCGCGGGCGGTCGCAGGCCAGGTGTTCACGGCCGGGCTCAGCATGCGGGCCGCCGCCGTGACGATCCGCAGGACCTCGCCGGGCGGGGCCGAATCCCGGACCCGCAGGTCGAGCGGGAGGTAGGCGTCCTCGGGCCGGGCGGCCGGCTGGGTGGCGTAGGCCAGCAGGTCGTGCGCGACGTGGGCCGCCGTCGTCCAGCAGCTCCAGTCGAGGGAGCCGGCCCGGCCCTGCCGGACGCGGTCCGCGTGCGGGGCCGGGGCCGACACCATGTCGGCTGCCGCCCGTTCCACGTCGGAGCCGGTCATCGGCCGCATCGGCCTCGCCTCCTGTTCGTTCTCCGGGGGTGAAACGGATGTCTGCATCGGGTGGGAAGGCCGGCGGCGGGGTGCTCCTCGCCCTGCTCGGGGCCGGGATCCCGGCCCTGGTGGGAGCCGCACTGCACGGTCACGTCGGGGCGCCCTACCAGGAGACGCGGCTGTACTTCGGCACCGGACGGCCGGGCGGCCGGCCGCCCGTCGGAGAGCAGGAGTTCATGCGGTTCCTGGACCGGGAGATCACCCCCGCCTTCCCCGAGGGACTGACCCTCCAGGACGGCCGCGGCCAGTGGCGCGGCCAGGACGGAAGGACCGTCCGCGAGACGTCGTACGAGGTGGTGCTGCTCTACCCCGAGAGCGAGGCCGACGAACGCGGCGTGCGCATCGAGCGGATCCGCACGGCCTACGAGAAGCAGTACCAGCAGGGTTCCGTCGGACGCTCCGACGACCAGGTCACGGCCGAGTTCTGAGCCAGGGCCAGGGCCAGGGCTACGGCCAGAGCCGTGACGGCCGGTCAGGTCAGTTGCCCGCCACCGCCTTCACGGCCACCGGGACCGGGGTCGATCCCGAGACCAGCTCCAGGGTCAGGCCGGCCGTCGCCGGGGTCTCGATCAGCTCCGCCAGCACCGTCGCCACGTCGTCGCGCGGCACCGCCCCGCGGCCCGTGCGCGCCTCCAGGCGGACCTGGCCCGTGCCCGGCTCGTCGGTCAGCGAGCCGGGCCGCAGGATCGTCCACTCCAGCCCCAGCCGCGTCCGTACGTGGTCGTCGGCCGCACCCTTGGCGCGCAGGTAGACGTCGAAGACCTCGTCGCCCTCGTGATGCGCGTCCGCCCCCATCGAAGAGACCATCAGGAAGCGCCGCACACGGGCCCGTTCGGCCGCATCGGCGAACAGCACCGCCGCATCCCGGTCCACGGTGCCCTTGCGTTCCACCCCGCTGCCCGGCCCCGCCCCGGCCGCGAACACCGCCGCCTCCGCGCCCTGCAGAATGCCCGCCACATGCTCCACGGAGGCCGACTCCAGGTCGCAGAGCACCGGTTCGGCGCCCGCTGCGCGCAGGTCGTCGCCCTGCGCCGGATCGCGGATGATGCCCGCGACCTCGTATCCGCGCGCGGCGAGCAGCTGCTCCAGCCGCAGCGCGATCTGACCGTGTCCACCCGCGATGACGATGCGCATGCCCCGACCGTACGACGAGCCGGGCGCGCCCGCCCGGGAACGCCCGGCGCAGGATCAGGGGCCGGGCTCCATTCGGCCCTGCCGGGGCAGGTCCAGGGCCACCGCGACCGCCGAGTCGCAGTACTCCCGGACGGCACTCGTACGGGCTACCACCCGGCCGCGGTGGATCACGATCCGGCTGTAGGCGAGGGACAGCACGCCCGAGATCCGGTCCCCGCGCACGGCGAGCAGCTCCGCCGGGAAGCCCGCCTCCACCCGCACCTCCGGCAGACCCATGGCCTCCCGCGCGGCGGTGCTGATCGCTCCGTACGCCTCCGCGGGCCGCAGACCGCCCTGCGAGGCCAGCAGGTACGCGGCCTCCAGCGGGTCCCCCCGCCCGACCGGGTTCCCGGCGTCGCGCAGCGCGCCGCTGCCCGCCGCGACCCGGACCCCGGCCGCGCGCAGCAGGCGTACGGGGGCGGTGCGCAGGCCGCGGCGTTCCAGGGCCGCGCAGTCTCCCTGGGGCAGGCAGGTCACCCGTACCCCGGCCGCGGCGAGCTGGTCGGCGGCGCGGGTCGCCGCGTCCAGCGGGAGCCGCGACAAGCCGCCGCAAGGGCCGATGCTCACGCCGGGCCGCAGCCCGCCGGCCATCGCGGCGAGCCGGGACAGCCGGCCGGGATCGTCACCGTCCGTGTGCAGGTCCACGGGGCAGCCGTGCTCCGCGGCGAGCTCCAGGACGGCTTCGAGGAAACCGGCGGGATCGGGGTCCAGGTCCGGGCAGCCGCCGATCACGGAGGCGCCCATCTTGACGGCGTCACGCAGCATGGCGAGCCCGTCCGCGCCGGCCACCCCGGTCAGCAGCCGCGGTACGGCCACGGCCGTCAGGTCCGCGAGCCCGCGCAGCGAACGGCGTGCCTGCAGTACGGCCTCGACGGGGCCGAGGCCGTGGACGTCGCCGATCCGGACGTGGGAGCGCACGGCCGTCGCCCCGTGGCCGAGCTGGAGCAGAACCGCCTCGGTGGCCCGGCGCTGCACCTCGTCGGCGGTGTACGAGACCGGCCCCTCCCCGTCGGCCGTCAGGGCCGTGTCCCCGTGGGCGTGCGGCTCGGCGGGGGCGGGGAGCAGGAGGTAGCCGCTCAGGTCCACCCGGGACAGCGCCGGCGTGCGCAGGCTGCCCGCGGTGCCGACGGCCTGGATACGGCCGCCGCTGAGCCGGACGTCGACCGTACGGCCGTCGGTGAGGCGGGCTCCGGCGAGCAGGAGGGTGGTGGCCTCGTTGGAGGCGGCCGGATACGCGTTGCCGGTGGGGTGCAGGGGTCCGTGGCCGCCCTCCGCGCCGCGACCGTTGCCGCGGCGCGGGGACGGGGGCGGCTGCTGCGGCTGGCTGTCGGACATCGCGCTCCTGCGGGGGCTCGGGCGGTTCCTGGGCCGGGCGGCCGCGGCCTGCGGCCCAAGATCACGCAGCGTGCTCCGAGCCTAGGGTGCGGGGCTCCCCGCTTCGCGGAGGAGCGCAATAGTCGTACCGGTGTGGTGCCCCCGCGCCACGGCGTACGCGGCTGCGCTCCGGCGGGCTGCGCTCCGACTGACCGCGCCTGACCGCGCCCCGGCCGGCTCGCCGAGCTGACGGAGGGCGGCCCTTCCTGTGAGCCCGGCCACATATCGCCCCGAAAGTGACCCCGAAACGCCCCGACGGGCTCCCCGCGTTGATCCGGAAAGGCTTCACGGGGCGCTCCGAGGCCAGGCACCGCAAAGGATTTGGGCGATCGGCGGGCAACCGTGTAATGTCTTCATCGCTCGCCCCAATAGCTCAGTCGGTAGAGCGTCTCCATGGTAAGGAGAAGGTCTGCGGTTCGATTCCGCATTGGGGCTCTGGTGAGAGAGGTTCCCCACCCTCGGGTGGGGAGCTGATCACATCAAAGCGGCGTAGCTCAGTCGGTAGAGCAAGCGGCTCATAATCGCTGTGTCACCGGTTCAAGTCCGGTCGCCGCTACCCACAGTAGCCGATTGCGGGGTCGGTCTCCCGATCGGCTACTCTTTTATGCGTTCATCCGTCCCATAGTCCGTCCAAGGAGCACTCACGTGGCTGCCACCGACGTCCGCCCGAAGATCACGCTGGCCTGCGTGGAGTGCAAGGAGCGGAACTACATCACCAAGAAGAACCGGCGTAACAACCCGGACCGTCTTGAGATGAAGAAGCACTGCCCGCGCTGCAACTCGCACACCGCGCACCGCGAGACCCGCTGACCCCAGCGCCGTCTCGAACACAGGCACCGTCATGAGGTCGTCCCCTGCATTGGGGGACGGCCTCCTGTCGTTCAACAGGAGGTAGTGAGCCATGGCGCTCGACCAGTCCTTCGTCGGGCGGAGCTACCCGCCCACCGATCCGTACGAGGTCGGTCGGGAAAAGATCCGCGAATTCGCGGTGGCGGTGGGTGACGCAAATCCCGCGTACACCGACCCCGATGCCGCCAAGGCGCTCGGGCATCCCGATGTGATCGCCCCGCCGACTTTTGTGTTCGCGATCACTTTTGCGGCCGCGGGCCAGGTCGTCGAGGACCCGCAGCTGGGCCTGGACTACAGCCGCGTCGTGCACGGCGACCAGAAGTTCGCGTACACCCGCCCGGTGCGGGCCGGTGACCGGCTGACGGTGACCTCCACCATCGAGGCCGTGAAGTCGCTCGCGGGCAACGACATCATCGACATCCGCGGCGAGGTCCACGACGAGTCCGGCGAGCACGTGGTGACGGCGTGGACGAAGCTCGTCTCCCGCGCCCCCGAGGAGGCCTGAGATGACTGCGCAGATCAAGTACGCCGACGTCGAGGTCGGCACCGAGCTGCCGGCGGCGTCCTTCCCGGTGACGCGCGCCACCCTCGTGCGGTACGCGGGCGCCTCGGGGGACTTCAACCCGATCCACTGGAACGAGAAGTTCGCGAAGGAGGTCGGGCTGCCGGACGTGATCGCGCACGGCATGTTCACGATGGCCGAGGCGATCCGCGTGGTGACGGACTGGGTCGGCGACCCGGGCGCGGTGGTGGAGTACGGCGTGCGGTTCACCAAGCCGGTGGTGGTCCCGAACGACGACGCCGGTGCGGTGATCGAGGTCACGGGGAAGGTCGCGGCCAAGTTGGACGACAACCGCGTCCGCGTCGACCTGACGGCCCTCAGCGCGGGCCAGAAGGTCCTGGGCATGTCCCGCGCGGTGGTCACCCTGGCCTGAGGCCACCTACGTCGGGGCCGCCCCCTGCCCGGAGCCCCTGCGGACCGCGCCCGCCCGAAGCGTGCCGTGGCGCTCGACTTGCCGCCGGCTTTGGCCCGGCCCGGCGGGCCCCAGCCCCAGCCGGGCGCTGGCGGGGCCCCGGCGCTGGCGGCCCGGGCCTTCGGCTGCCGCTCCGACCGGCCTCGGCGGGTTCGCGCTCGGCTTGGCGCCGGGGTGGCTTGGCGGGCCCGACCGCGGCGGAGGCCGGCGGGGGCGGCGCTCGGTTGGGCTCGGTGGCCCCAGGCATCGGGGGCGCCCAGACTGTGGTTTCGCCGCTCCGACCGCAACGCAGTGGGGCCCGACGCTCGGCTTGCCGCTCCGGTTGGGCCCGGCGGGCCACGGCCCCGGCGGCCACGGGCCTTCGGCTGCCGCTACGACCGGACTCGGCGGGGACGGCCGGGCCCCGGCTGGCCCTGCGAGGCCCGATGCAGCGGGCGTTGGTGGGTCGGGGCTCGGCTGGGCGCCCGGTTGGCTCGGCGATGCCAGCGGCCCCGGCCCTCGCTTTGCCGTTCCGACCGCAACTCAGTGGGGACTTGGTGCTTGGCTTGCCGCTCCGGCTGGGCCTTGGCGGGCTACTGTCCCGGCTGGCCCGGCGCCGGCGGGCCCCGTCCTTCGGCTGCCGCCCGGCCTGCTCCGACCGGAGCTTGGTGAGGTCCGGCCCTCGGCTCGCCGCCCGGCTGGCCTGGCGGCCCCCCCGTCTTCGGCTTTGCCGCTCCGACCCGTTCAGACAGGAGCTCGGTGAGGCTCCTGCCTGGTACGGCTTGTCGCTCGGGCTGAGTCGGCGCCACCGTCCGGAGGGTCCGGCCAGGCGGGACCGACCACCCCCGTTGCTGCCCCTGTGTCTGGCTTTGGCTCCGGCCATGTCCTCGGTTCGGCTCCGGCCGGCACGTGGTCTGCCTCCGGGTCCTGTTCGGTTCAGAGCCCGGCGTCCGCGACCAGGTCGAGACCGGCCCGCCGCAGCGCCTTCGACCTGGCTCAGCGCTGCCTTGGGATTCCGGCTTCGACCCGGCCCGTAGTGGGGGACTGCGGCTCGACCAGCCCTCGGGGGCCGTGCCGACGCGGCTGACCGTTGAGCCCGTATCGGGTCCCGGCCCGGCGGTGTGGCCGGCTTCCGCCTCCGGCTCCGGGTGGCCTGACGTCACGCGCCGCGGTGGCTCGGCTTGGCATGGGCACCTGTTCGACCCGGCGTGAGTCGGCTCGCCCCGCACCCCCGGCGGGGGCTACGCGCCGCAGTTGCCTGGTGGGCCGTCCCTGCCACTCGTCCCGGCTCGGCAACGCCGCTGCTCGGGAGCCGCTCCGCGCAGCTAACGGCCGATCGGGCCGTTCTGGGGCCGCCAGGCTCGGTTGCGGCCGAGTCGGTGGCCCGAGCCGCTGCCCAGGCTGAGCGACAGCCGTGCCCGCCGCCCTGCGGAGCCGGTGAATGGGCTTGGGTCCGGCCGGAGCCATCCCTGCGGGGTTGGTGGGGGTGCCCTGGCCCGGTGGCCGGTCCAGGGCTCGTTTCGGCGGAGCCACCGGTGCGTGGTCGCTTCGCGCGAGGCCCGCTTGGGCCGCCCGGCCCGGGATGCGCGGGCGGGTCCCTTGGTACGGGTCTTGCAGAGTTAGTGATTAAGTACTAACTTAGCTTCCATGGCAAGGATGAGCGCAGACGAGCGACGCGAGAGCGTCATCCGCGCGGCGATGCACGAGTTCGCCCGCGGCGGTTACTACGGGACCTCCACCGAGGTGATCGCCAAGCGCGTCGGCGTCTCGCAGCCGTACCTTTTCCGGCTCTTCCCCAACAAGCCCGCCATCTTCCTCGCCGCCGCCGAGCGCTGCCTCCGCGACACCCGGGAGGTCTTCGTCGCCGCCGCCGAAGGCCTGCACGGGGAGGAGGCCGCCCAGGCCATGGCCAACGCCTATGTCCGGCTCATCGCCGAGGACCCCGACAAGCTGCAGATGCAGCTCCAGATGTACGTCACCGTCGGCGCCGCCGAGGCGGCCGGGGACCACGAGCTCGGGGAGGTCGTCCGGAAGGGGTGGATGGAGCTCTGGGACACCGTCCGCATCCCGCTCGGGGGCGAGGTTCACGACACCACCACCTTCATGGCCATCGGAATGCTGATCAACACCCTCGCGGCCATGGGCTTCCCGCCCGAGCACCGTGTATGGGAGGGGCTGTATCCCGAGGCCCGGGCCCGGGCCCGGCGTCACCCGGAGGGGTGAGCGGGGGGCCGGGGGAGTGGGCGTGGTGCGCGGCTCCGCTTGGGAGCGCCCGTTTTCAGAGCCGCCTTCGTATGCGCAGGAAAGTTAGTCAGTGATAACTAACAGAAAGAAACGGTGAGGGGCATCGTGAACCACAACGAGCAAAGCCAGGACAACCAGCACCTCCGCGGACCCGCCCTCTGGGCCCTCGTCCTCACTTCCGCCGCCGGCTTCATGGCCGCTCTCGACAACCTCGTCGTCACCACCGCCCTCCCTGCCATCCGCAAGGATCTCGGCGGCGCGCTCGCCGATCTGGAGTGGACGGTGAACGCGTACACGCTCACCTTCGCCGTCCTCCTCATGTTCGGCGCGGCCCTCGGCGACCGCTTCGGCCGGCGTCGGCTCTTCATCGCCGGACTCGCGATCTTCACCGGCGCCTCCGCCGCAGCCGCCCTCTCGCCCGGTATCGGCGCCCTCATCGCGGCTCGCGCCGTCCAGGGCGTCGGCGCGGCGGTCATGATGCCGCTCTCCCTCACCCTGCTCACCGCCGCCGTGCCGGCCGCCCGCCGAGGCCTGGCGCTCGGCATCAACGGCGCGGTCGGCGGGCTCGCCGTCGCCAGCGGCCCCCTCGTCGGCGGCAGCCTCACCGAGCACATCTCCTGGCAGTGGATCTTCTGGCTGAACGTGCCCATCGGCCTCGCCCTGATCCCGCTCGCCCGGTTGCGCCTCGCCGAGTCCAAGGCCCCGACCGCCCGCCTCGACTTCCCCGGCACCCTCCTCATCAGCGGTGGGCTCTTCGGCATCGTCTACGGCCTGGTCAACGCCAACGCCCACGGCTGGACCAGCGGCCCCGTCCTCACCGGCCTGATCGCCGGAACGGCCCTCGTGGGCGCCTTCGTCCGCCACGGCTTCACCAGCGCGAACCCCATGCTCCCCATGCGGCTCTTCCGCAGCCGCGGCTTCCTCGGGATCAACGCGGCCGGGCTGCTGATGTTCCTCGGCATGTTCGGCTCGATCTTCCTGCTCAGCCAGTTCCTCCAGGGTGTCGCCGGCTACACCCCCACCGAAGCCGGCCTGCGCATGCTCCCCTGGACCGGCATGCCCATGCTCGTCGCCCCGGTCGCCGGGATCCTCGCCGACCGGATCGGCGGTCGTCCGGTCGTCGCCGCGGGGCTCGCGCTGCAGGCCCTCGGCCTCGCCTGGTTCGCGATGATCCTCAGCACGGACGTCTCGTACGCCGCCCAGCTCCCGGCGCTGATCATCAGCGGGATCGGCATGGGCCTGTACTTCGCCCCCGCCTCCCACGTCCTGATGTCCACCGTCGCCCCCGCCGACCAGGGCAAGGCCTCCGGCACCAACAACGCCCTGCGCGAGGTCGGCGGCGCGCTGGGTGTCGCGGTCCTCGCCTCGGTCTTCTCCGCCCAGGGCGGCTACGCCTCGCCGCAGAGCTTCGCCGACGGGACCGTCCCCGCCCTGTGGATCGGCGCCGGTGCGGTCGCGCTCGCCGCCTGCCTGGCCCTGCTGCTGCCGCGTACGGCCAAGGCCCAGGCTCCCGCGGCCCGCGCCGCGACCCCGGCTCCGACCGCGACCCCGGCCCCCGCCCCGACCCCCGACAAGGTCCGGACCGCTTGAGCTCCGCTCAACAGGTACTACCCGAAATACAGATGAGCCACTTACCCTCCTGAGATCCCGGACACATGAAGGAGCGCCTGCCGTGCCCGACATCCCCTGGTCCACTCCCACGCCGCCCGCCCCCGAGGCCGAGGTCTACGTCATGGCCTCCCGGTTCGAGACCGAGACCCTCACCGGCGCCCTCCGGTTCTTCCTCAAGGCGCCCGGCATCATCCGCCAGATCCGCTCCGCCCCCGGCGCCCACGGCGTCGCCCTGCGCGCCCGGGTGCTGCGCCGCACCTTCCTCACCCTCTCCGCCTGGGAGGACCGCGACGCCCTGTACCGCTTCGCCCGCAGCGAGCCGCACCGCTCCAGCTCCCGCGCCGCCGCCGGCTTCATGAAGGAATCGGCCTTCACCTTCTGGACCGTCCCGGCCGCCGAGCTGCCCCTCGGCTGGGCCGAAGCCGAGCGCCGACTGGCCGAGCAGCAGAGCCGGGCCTGACGTACGGTCCGTGGCCCCGCCGGGATGCGAGGGTCACGGACCGTACTCTTGTGCACGTGCAGGAACTCCACCACGCCCCCCTCGCCCCTCTGACCACCTTCCGCCTCGGTGGCCCCGCCACCCGTCTGGTCACCGCGACCACCGACGCCGAGGTGGTCGACGCCGTGCGCGCCGCGGACGAGAGCGGCACCCCGCTCCTCGTCATCGGCGGCGGCAGCAACCTGGTCATCGGCGACCGCGGCTTCGACGGCACCGCCCTGCGCATCGCGACCACCGGCTTCACCCTCACCGGCACCACCCTGGAGCTGGCCGCGGGCGAGAACTGGAGCGACGCCGTCGCCCGCACCGTCGAGGCGGGCCTCGCGGGCATCGAATGCCTCGCCGGAATCCCCGGCTCCGCCGGTGCGACCCCGATCCAGAACGTCGGGGCGTACGGCCAGGAGGTCTGCGACACCATCACCGAGGTCGTCGCCTACGACCGCACCCGGCGCGAGACGGTCACGCTGACCGCCGCCGAGTGCGCGTTCTCGTACCGCAACAGCCTCTTCAAGCACCAGCCCGAGCGGTACGTCGTCCTCCGCGTCCGCTTCGCCCTGGAGGACGCGGGAGGCCTCTCCGCGCCGATCAAGTACCCGGAGACCGCCCGCGCCCTCGGCGTCGAGGCCGGCGACCGCGTCCCCGCCGCCACCGCCCGCGAGACCGTCCTGCGGCTGCGCGCCGGCAAGGGCATGGTCCTCGACCCCGCCGACCACGACACCTGGTCCGCGGGCTCCTTCTTCCACAACCCGGTCCTCGACGAGGAGGCGTACGCCGCCTTCCTCGCCCGCGTCCGGGACCGCCTCGGCCCCGACACCGCCCCGCCCGCCTACCCCGCCGGCGAGGGCCGTACGAAGACCAGCGCGGCCTGGCTCATCGACAAGGCCGGCTTCACCAAGGGCTACGGCACCGGCCCCGCCCGCATCTCGACCAAGCACACCCTCGCGCTGACCAACCGCGGCACGGCCACCACCGAGGACCTCCTCGCCCTGGCCCGCGAGGTCCGAGCGGGCGTCCACGCGGCCTTCGGCGTCACCCTGGTCAACGAACCGGTGACGGTCGGCGTCAGCATCTGAGGAGCCCCGGCCGCCATGCTCTGTCCACTGCACGGGGCCGGTACGGACCCCACCCGCCTGGTGGGACGCACGATCAGCCGGATCGTCGCGTCCTGGCACGTCTACGAGGGCGAACGCTCCGAGGCACCGCTCGACGTCTGGCTCATCGACAGCGAGGGCGAGTCCACCAGGATCAGCACCGGGTCCGACCGGTGCCTCATCGTGGAGTCCGCCGCGCCCCACGAGCCCTACGACATGGGGCAGTGGGGCCGGATCGAGGTCGGCGAGGACCTCGGCGACCACCCCTTCCTGCGGCACCTCGGCGAGACGGTGGCGACGGTCGCCGAGTTCGCGGCGCCCGACACCGGCCGCACCCGGCTGGAGATCGGCTTCCCGGACGGGGACCGGGTACGCGCCGACTGCTGGGAGGGCGACCTGCGGCTCACCCGCTGACCGCTAGGAAGCCAGCCAGTGGTCGATCCCGGCCAGCAGCTTGTCCTGTACGTCGCCCGGCGCGGCGCTGCCGCGCACCGACTGGCGGGCCAGCTCGGCGAGCTCGGCGTCGGTGAAGGCGTGGTGGCGGCGGGCGATCTCGTACTGCGCCGCGAGCCGGGACCCGAACAGCAGCGGGTCGTCGGCGCCCAGCGCCATCGGCACCCCGGCCTCGAACAGGGTCCGCAGCGGGACGTCCTCGGGCCGCTCGTACACGCCGAGGGCGACATTGGACGCCGGGCAGACCTCGCAGGTGATCTGCCGGTCGGCGAGCCGCCGGAGCAGCCGGGGGTCCTCGGCTGCCCGGACGCCGTGGCCGATACGGGAGGCGTGCAGATCGTCGAGGCAGTCGCGGACCGAGGCGGGGCCGGTGAGCTCGCCGCCGTGCGGGGCCGCGAGGAGGCCGCCCTCCCGGGCGATGGCGAAGGCGCGGTCGAAGTCGCGGGCCATGCCGCGGCGCTCGTCGTTGGAGAGGCCGAAGCCGACGATCCCGCGGTCGGCGTAGCGGACGGCGAGGCGGGCCAGGGTGCGGGCGTCCAGGGGGTGCTTCATGCGGTTGGCGGCGATCAGCACGCGCATGCCCAGGCCGGTGTCCCGGGAGGCCGCGTCGACGGCGTCCAGGATGATCTCGACGGCCGGGATCATGCCGCCGAGGAGCGGGGCGTAGGAGGTGGGGTCCACCTGGATCTCCAGCCAGCCGCTGCCGTCGCGGACGTCCTCCTCGGCGGCCTCGCGGACCAGCCGCTGGATGTCCTCCGGCTCGCGCAGGCAGGACCGGGCGGCATCGTAGAGCCGCTGGAAGCGGAACCAGCCGCGCTCGTCGGTGGCGCGCAGCTTGGGCGGCTCCCCGGCGGTCAGGGCGTCCGGCAGGCGCACACCGTACTTGTCGGCGAGCTCCAGCAGGGTCGAGGGGCGCATGGACCCCGTGAAGTGCAGGTGGAGGTGGGCCTTCGGCAGAAGCGTGAGATCGCGTACGTGCTCCATTGGGTGATCCTGCCGTACCGCTGCGCCCGGCGGGAGGGGGTTTTCCCGATCGGGGCCTTGCTCGAACGCGAAAGCGGGGCCGGGGCGGGGTGCCGCAACGCCTGAGCGGCGGCTCCCGGAGGGGAACCGCCGCTCAGGACGGGGCTGCGGGGCCGGCCCGCCCGGGGCCTAGGCCTTGGCTTCCGCCAGGAGCTTCTGGATGCGGGACACGCCCTCCACCAGGTCCGTGTCGCCGAGGGCGTACGAGAGGCGCAGGTAGCCCGGCGTGCCGAAGGCCTCACCGGGGACGACCGCGACCTCGGCCTCGTCCAGGATCAGGGCGGCGAGTTCGACGGAGGTCGCCGGGCGCTTGCCGCGGATCTCCTTGCCGAGCAGGCCCTTGACCGACGGGTACGCGTAGAACGCGCCCTCGGGCGTCGGGCAGACGACGCCGTCGATCTCGTTCAGCATCTTGACCATCGTCTGGCGGCGGCGGTCGAAGGCCTTCCGCATCTCCGCGACCGCGTCGAGGTTGCCCGAGACGGCGGCCAGCGCGGCGATCTGGGCCACGTTGGAGACGTTGGAGGTGGCGTGCGACTGCAGGTTGGTCGCGGCCTTGATGACGTCCTGCGGGGCGATGACCCAGCCCACGCGCCAGCCCGTCATCGCGTACGTCTTGGCGACGCCGTTGACGATGATGCACTTGTCGCGCAGCGCCGGCACCAGCACGGGCAGCGAGGTGAACTTCGCGTCGCCGTAGACGAGGTGCTCGTAGATCTCGTCCGTCAGGACCCACAGGCCGTGCTCGGCGGCCCACTCGCCGATCGCGCGGGCGTCGGCCTCGCTGTAGACGGCGCCGGTCGGGTTGGACGGCGAGACGAAGAGGACGACCTTGGTGCGCTCGGTGCGGGCGGCCTCCAGCTGCTCGACCGAGACGCGGTAGCCGGTGGTCTCGTCGGCGACGACCTCGACCGGGACACCGCCGGCCAGGCGGATCGACTCCGGGTAGGTGGTCCAGTACGGGGCCGGGACGATGACCTCGTCACCCGGGTCCAGGACGGCGGCGAAGGCGTTGTAGATCGCCTGCTTGCCGCCGTTGGTGACCAGGACCTGCGACGCGTCGACCTCGTAGCCGGAGTCGCGCAGGGTCTTCTCGGCGATGGCCTTCTTGAGCTCGGGCAGGCCGCCCGCCGGCGTGTAGCGGTGGAACTTCGGGTCGCGGCAGGCCTCGACCGCGGCCTCGACGATGTAGTCCGGGGTCGGGAAGTCGGGCTCGCCCGCGCCGAAGCCGATGACCGGACGCCCGGCGGCCTTGAGGGCCTTGGCCTTGGCGTCCACGGCGAGGGTGGCGGACTCGGAAATGGCGCCGATACGGGCGGACACCCGGCGCTCGGAGGAAGGCGTTGCAGAGGTCATGCGGCCAATCGTCCCAGACGCCTCAGAGGCGCCGCACACCGTTTCAGTCACCGGACGGACCAGTCCGGTCCGTGCTCTGTTCGACGTCAGGGCCCGGACCACGTACACTCACCTGTCGTTGGACCCCGCCGGGCACCCCAGAGCGTGAGCACTCCGTGCACTCGTCTGGATGCGGTAGGTTGGGGGACGCAAAGGGTCGTAGCTCAATTGGTAGAGCACTGGTCTCCAAAACCAGCGGTTGGGGGTTCGAGTCCCTCCGGCCCTGCTCCACACTCCTTCTCGGATGTGTGCGCAGGTACGTACTTCGATGCAACGCCGTGCGGCGCAACCGGGCGCGGCTACGGCCACGACCCGGATTCAGGTGAGAGACGTGACGGACGCCCTGGGCTCCATCGACATGCCTGACGCCGAGGACGACACCCGCGAGAAGAAGGCCCGAAAGGGCGGCAAGCGCGGGAAGAAGGGTCCTCTGGGCCGGCTCGCGCTGTTCTACCGCCAGATCGTCGCGGAACTCCGCAAGGTCGTCTGGCCCACTCGCAACCAGCTCACGACGTACACCACCGTGGTGATTGTCTTCGTCGTCATCATGATCGGTCTGGTGACCGTGATTGACTATGGGTTCCAGGAAGCCATCAAGTTCGTCTTCGGCTGATCCCCGCGGAGGGCGGCGCCTTGATGGGTGCCGCCCGTTTTCGCATGTTCCACCACCTTTTGTATCCAGGAAGAAGCAGCCACCGTGTCTGACCCGAACCTGAACGCGAGCCACGACTCCGTCGAGTCCGTCGAGGACGAGCTCGACATCGTCGAGGCGGCAGACGCTGTGGACCCCGACGAGGCCGAGCGCGCCGACGCCAAGGCCGGTGTCGCTGCCGAAGAGGCCGCCCTGCACGTGGAGGGCGAGGTCGACGCCGAGGCCGACGAGGACGACGCCCCGGCCGATGAGAACGACGACGTCGACGCCGCCGAGGCAGCCGCCGCCGAATCCCAGGAGTCCGAGGAGTCCGAGGAGCCCGGCGAGGAGGACCAGGCCGCCGAGGCCGAGGCCGAGGTCGAGGAGGAGGCCGCCGAGGCCGAGCCCGTCGACCCGATCCAGGCCCTGCGCGACGAGCTGCGCCTCCTTCCCGGCGAGTGGTACGTGATCCACACCTACGCGGGCTACGAGAAGCGCGTGAAGGCCAACCTGGAGCAGCGCGCCGTCTCGCTGAACGTCGAGGAGTTCATCTACCAGGCCGAGGTGCCCGAGGAAGAGATCGTCCAGATCAAGAACGGCGAGCGCAAGAACGTCCGGCAGAACAAGCTGCCCGGCTACGTTCTCGTCCGCATGGATCTGACGAACGAGTCCTGGGGCGTCGTCCGCAACACCCCCGGTGTCACCGGCTTCGTCGGCAACGCCTACGACCCGTACCCGCTGACCCTGGACGAGATCGTCAAGATGCTCGCCCCGGAGGCGCAGGAGAAGGCCGCCAAGGCCGCCGCGGAGGAGGCCGGTCTGCCGGCGCCCGCCGTCAAGCGCACCATCGAGGTCCTGGACTTCGAGGTCGGCGACTCGGTCACCGTCACCGACGGCCCGTTCGCGACGCTGCAGGCGACCATCAACGAGATCAACCCCGACTCGAAGAAGGTCAAGGGCCTCGTCGAGATCTTCGGTCGCGAGACCCCGGTCGAGCTGAGCTTCGACCAGATCCAGAAGAACTGATCGCAGAACTGATCTTCTGAGACACAGCTTCCGGACAGGTCAGACCGCCCCCTCGAAGGGCGGTCTGACCTGCTCGGTTTTCAGCCCCGCTCCGATACCCGTTATCGTGGTGCGGTATGCCTCCATCCGGATGACCGGATCGGCGGCGAAAAACTCTCACTAGGACCCGGAGAGAGCAATGCCTCCCAAGAAGAAGAAGGTCACGGGGCTTATCAAGCTCCAGATCAAGGCCGGTGCGGCCAACCCGGCTCCGCCGGTCGGCCCCGCGCTCGGTCAGCACGGCGTCAACATCATGGAGTTCTGCAAGGCCTACAACGCCGCGACCGAGTCGCAGCGTGGCATGGTCGTGCCGGTGGAGATCACGGTCTACGAGGACCGCTCCTTCACCTTCATCACCAAGACGCCGCCGGCCGCGCGCCTGATCCTGAAGGCCGCAGGCATCGAGAAGGGCTCCGGCGAGCCCCACAAGACCAAGGTCGCCAAGCTCACCGGCGCCCAGGTCCGCGAGATCGCCGAGCTGAAGATGCCCGACCTGAACGCCAACGACGTCGACGCCGCGATCAAGATCATCGCCGGCACCGCGCGTTCGATGGGCGTCACGGTCGAGGGCTGATCCAGCCACCCCCCAGCACCACCAGTGGTAGGGCCAAGCGCTGGCCCGCACCACGACTCCATGCCTGAATCCGAAACACAGGAGCAGAAGTGAAGCGCAGCAAGACTCTCCGCGCTGCGGACGCCAAGGTCGACCGGGAGAAGCTGTACGCCCCGCTCGAAGCCGTCCGTCTCGCCAAGGAGACCTCCACGACCAAGTTCGACGCCACCGTCGAGGTCGCCTTCCGCCTGGGTGTCGACCCGCGCAAGGCCGACCAGATGGTCCGTGGCACCGTGAACCTCCCGCACGGCACCGGCAAGACCGCCCGGGTCCTGGTCTTCGCGACCGGTGACCGTGCTGCGGCCGCGGAAGCCGCCGGCGCCGACATTGTCGGCGACGACGAGCTGATCAACGAGATCGCCAAGGGCAACCGCCTCAACGAGTTCGACGCGGTTGTCGCCACCCCGGACCTCATGGGCAAGGTCGGCCGCCTCGGCCGCGTGCTCGGTCCCCGTGGCCTGATGCCCAACCCGAAGACGGGCACCGTCACCATGGACGTGGCGAAGGCTGTCACGGACATCAAGGGCGGCAAGATCGAGTTCCGTGTCGACAAGCACTCGAACCTGCACTTCATCATCGGCAAGGTCTCCTTCACCGATGAGCAGCTGGTCGAGAACTACGGCGCGGCGCTGGAGGAGATCCTCCGTCTGAAGCCGTCCGCCGCGAAGGGCCGCTACGTCAAGAAGGCCGCCCTGAGCACCACCATGGGCCCCGGCATCCAGCTGGACTCCAACCGCACCCGGAACCTCCTCGTCGAGGAAGACCCGGCCGCGGTCTGAGCCTGACGGCTCACCCGAGTGGCTGAACGGGCCCCTCGCCCCCTTCACAGGGCGGTGAGGGGCCCGTTCCGCTATTTCCCCGCCCGGACCGGCACGTAGGGTCGGATCAAGATCTATTCATGGGGGAAGTACGCGATGAACAAGGTGGTCCGGGTGCGGACGGGCGCGGCCCCGCGGGTGGCGCACTGCTGTTGGCCGCTCTGACCGCCTGCGGCTCCGACGGGGGCGCGGGCAAGGGTGACAAGGACGGCGGGGCGCCGAACACGGGGAAGACCGCCCAGAAGCCCGCGGAGGCGGTCAGGGCCTCGTACAGGAAGACGGTGCCGGCCAAGTTCGCCAAGGCCTCCGTGTCCACCGTGGAGGCCGACGGCAAGACCCGCGAGGAAACCGGCGTCAAGGGCTGGTACCCGTTCAGCTCGGACACCACGAGCGACGGCAAGCACACCGTCATGATCGGCGACACCGTGTACTCGCCGATGGAGAAGGAAAAGAACGGCGGCAAGCCGTGGATGAAGATCGAGCTGGGTTCCCCGGACAAGCCGGGGGTCCGCTTGAACGAGAACCCGGTCGAGTACCTGGCCATGCTGCTGGACCAGGAGAACCTCAAGCACGTCGGCGCCGAGCGGCCCAACGGCATCGAAGCCACTACCAGGGCACCTTCACCCTGGACGAGCTGCTCCAGAGCGACACCAAGAGCAAGCTCATGGAGGACAAGCAGCGCCAAGCCCTGCACGAGGACCTGAAGAAGGCGCAGGTCAAGACCTACGCCTTCGATCTGTGGATCGACAAGGAGGGCTACCCGGTCCGGGTGGACTCCGTCCTCACAGACGAGAAGGGCGCCGCGAAGGCCACGGCGAAGTTCTCCGACTTCGGCAAGGCGCCCGCCGTGGCGGCCCCGGCCGCGGACCAGGTCACCGACTTCGACGTCGTGCAGAAGGAGACCGAGCGCAAGCTCAAGGAGGCCGAGGACACGCTGAAGGGCCTCGGTCACTGAGCCGTTCCCGGGCCCTCGGAGGGTGCCGCCGGCTGACCGATTTGCCTGACCGGTGCACGGTCGCGTAGTCTTCCCCGGAAGCCAAAGACCGCTGGTCGTTGCCGTGCTCGCAAGGGTGCGGTGGCCGAAGGATCCGCTCCATGCGGACGACCCGCGCAGGTGACTGTGGAAGAGTTCCCGGATTTCATCCGGTCGAGCTACGCCCTGGCGCCTGCGCCGGGGCGTTTTGTATGTCAGCCCCTTCTGAGCGGTCCTCATCACCCGGAAGGAGGCCGACGCATATGCCGACGCCCAACAAGGCTGCATCGGTGGCCGAGCTCACGGACGCGTTCCAGAGCTCCAACGCCGCCGTGCTGACCGAGTACCGGGGTCTCACCGTCAAGCAGCTCAAGACGCTGCGTCGCTCCCTCGGTGAGAACGCCCAGTACGCCGTGGTGAAGAACACGCTGACCAAGATTGCGGCCAACCAGGCCGGGATCACCGCACTGGACGAGCACTTCGCTGGTCCGACCGCGGTCGCCTTCATCACCGGTGACCCGGTGGAGTCGGCGAAGGCCCTGCGTGACTTCGCCAAGGAGAACCCGAACCTCATCATCAAGGCCGGTGTCCTTGACGGTAAGGCTCTCTCCGCCGACGACATCAAGAAGCTTGCGGACCTTGAGTCCCGCGAGGTTCTGCTCAGCAAGCTGGCCGGCGCGTTCAAGGGCAAGCAGTCCCAGGCTGCCTCGCTCTTCCAGGCGCTGCCGTCGAAGTTCGTCCGCACCGCGGAAGCGCTTCGCGTCAAGCTCGCCGAGCAGGGCGGTGCCGAGTAATTCGGCTCGCGCATTGATCCACGCCGCCTAGTGCGTGGGTCGTAGCGGGCCGTTACGCCCGCCTCTATATACAACCGGCACCTGCCGAATTAGTGGAAGGATCGCCCATCATGGCGAAGCTCTCTCAGGACGACCTCCTCGCCCAGTTCGAGGAGATGACCCTCATCGAGCTCTCCGAGTTCGTGAAGGCCTTCGAGGAGAAGTTCGACGTCACCGCCGCCGCCGCGGTCGCCGTTGCCGCTCCGGGTGCCCCGGGCGCCCCGGTCGAGGCCGTCGAGGAGAAGGACGAGTTCGACGTCATCCTCACCGGCGCCGGCGACAAGAAGATCCAGGTCATCAAGGTCGTGCGTGAGCTGACCTCCCTGGGTCTGAAGGAGGCCAAGGACCTCGTCGACGGCACCCCGAAGCCGGTTCTGGAGAAGGTCAACAAGGAGGCCGCTGACAAGGCCGCCGAGGCCCTCAAGGCTGCCGGCGCGGCTGTCGAGGTCAAGTAACACCTCTGGGGCCCCCTGTGGGTCCCTGCGAAGGGCGATCACCCGTAAGGGTGGTCGCCCTTTGGCGTACCCGCGGTGCCTGACTTGCCCTGCTCTCGTTGGGGAGTAGGGTGATCTTCGTTGCCCCGCGCCAGGGTCCGCAGATGATCCGCACGGAGCAGGGGGCCTTGACGAACGGCACGAGGCGCGCAATTCTCAGACCCGTTGTGAGATCGGTCCGCCCGGTCCGGGATCCGTGAACCACACGGATCGGCGATCCGAGGCATGGATCGACTACGAAGAGGGCAGTACTGATACGCGCTCCGTGCGCGAGTGCCGCAGCGTGGGACGCAGTGTTGGGTTGAGTAGTGCTGGTGTGAAGAGACGTGGGGAAGGCCTGTTGCCGGTTTCCGGAAACCTGGTCTGGACATCAGTGAGCCAAGTGGCTACACTGACCCTTTGCGCTGCCTGTTAGCTGTCCCCTGCCCGTCGCCAGGGGCATGCCCACGCTTGAGCACACTTGATTGATCGTCCTGACCTGGCCTTTTGGTCAATCAGGCGCAGTCCGTCTTCTGTGTCGGCTGGGACCGGTACGCGCGTAGTGAGTCCGAGCCCTCGGAAGGACCCCCTCTTGGCCGCCTCGCGCAACGCCTCGACCAATACGAACAACGGTGCCAGCACCGCCCCGCTGCGCATCTCCTTTGCAAAGATCAAGGAGCCCCTCGAGGTTCCGAACCTCCTGGCGCTGCAGACCGAGAGCTTTGACTGGCTGCTCGGCAATGCCGCCTGGAAGTCTCGCGTCGAGTCGGCGCTTGAGAGTGGACAGGACGTCCCCACCAAGTCCGGTCTGGAAGAGATCTTCGAGGAGATCTCGCCGATCGAGGACTTCTCCGGGTCGATGTCGCTGACCTTCCGCGACCACCGGTTCGAGCCGGCGAAGAACTCTGTCGACGAGTGCAAGGAGCGCGACTTCACGTACGCGGCGCCGCTCTTCGTTACCGCCGAGTTCACGAACAACGAGACCGGAGAGATCAAGTCTCAGACGGTCTTCATGGGCGACTTCCCGCTCATGACCAACAAGGGCACCTTCGTCATCAACGGCACCGAGCGTGTCGTGGTGTCGCAGCTCGTCCGTTCCCCCGGCGTCTACTTCGACTCCTCCATCGACAAGACGTCCGACAAGGACATCTTCTCCGCCAAGATCATCCCGTCCCGGGGTGCCTGGCTGGAGATGGAGGTCGACAAGCGCGACATGGTCGGTGTCCGCATCGACCGCAAGCGCAAGCAGTCCGTGACCGTCCTCCTGAAGGCCCTCGGCTGGACCACCGAGCAGATCCTTGAGGAGTTCGGCGAGTACGAGTCCATGCGCGCCACCCTGGAGAAGGACCACACCCAGGGCCAGGACGACGCGCTGCTCGACATCTACCGCAAGCTGCGCCCGGGCGAGCCGCCGACCCGCGAGGCCGCTCAGACGCTGCTGGAGAACCTCTACTTCAACCCGAAGCGCTACGACCTCGCCAAGGTCGGCCGCTACAAGGTGAACAAGAAGCTCGGCGCCGACGAGCCGCTCGACGCCGGTGTGCTGACCACCGACGACATCATCGCGACGATCAAGTACCTCGTGAAGCTCCACGCGGGCGAGACCGAGACCACCGGTGAGTCGGGCCGTTCGATCGTCGTCGAGACCGACGACATCGACCACTTCGGCAACCGTCGTCTGCGCAACGTCGGCGAGCTCATCCAGAACCAGGTCCGTACGGGTCTGGCCCGTATGGAGCGCGTCGTGCGCGAGCGCATGACCACCCAGGACGTCGAGGCGATCACGCCGCAGACCCTGATCAACATCCGGCCGGTCGTCGCCTCCATCAAGGAGTTCTTCGGCACCAGCCAGCTGTCGCAGTTCATGGACCAGAACAACCCGCTGTCGGGTCTGACCCACAAGCGCCGCCTGTCGGCGCTGGGCCCCGGCGGTCTGTCCCGTGAGCGGGCCGGCTTCGAGGTCCGTGACGTCCACCCGTCGCACTACGGCCGCATGTGCCCGATCGAGACCCCCGAAGGCCCGAACATCGGTCTGATCGGCTCGCTCGCCTCCTACGGCCGCGTCAACGCGTTCGGTTTCGTCGAGACCCCGTACCGCAAGGTCGTGGACGGTGTCGTCACCGACGAGGTCGACTACCTGACGGCCGACGAGGAAGACCGCTTCGTCATCGCCCAGGCGAACGCCGCGCTGAACGACGAGATGCGCTTCACCGAGAACCGCGTCCTCGTCCGCCGTCGTGGCGGCGAGATCGACTACATCGCCGGCGACGACGTCGACTACATGGACGTCTCCCCGCGCCAGATGGTGTCCGTCGCGACCGCGATGATCCCCTTCCTTGAGCACGACGACGCCAACCGTGCCCTCATGGGCGCGAACATGATGCGCCAGGCCGTTCCGCTCATCAAGGCGGAGGCCCCGCTCGTCGGCACCGGCATGGAGTACCGCTGTGCGGTCGACGCCGGTGACTCGATCAAGGCGGAGAAGGACGGTGTCGTCCAGGAGGTCTCGGCCGACTACATCACCGTCGGCAACGACGACGGCACGTACACCACGTACCGCGTCGCCAAGTTCTCCCGCTCGAACCAGGGCACCTCGGTCAACCAGAAGGTCATCGTCAACGAGGGCGACCGGATCGTCGAGGGCCAGGTCCTGGCCGACGGCCCGGCGACCGAAGAGGGCGAGATGGCCCTCGGCAAGAACCTGCTCGTCGCGTTCATGCCGTGGGAAGGCCACAACTACGAGGACGCGATCATCCTGTCGCAGCGCCTCGTGCAGGACGACGTCCTCTCCTCGATCCACATCGAGGAGCACGAGGTCGACGCCCGTGACACCAAGCTGGGCCCCGAGGAGATCACCCGGGACATCCCGAACGTCTCCGAGGAGGTCCTCGCCGACCTCGACGAGCGCGGCATCATCCGCATCGGTGCGGACGTCGTCGCCGGCGACATCCTGGTCGGCAAGGTCACGCCCAAGGGTGAGACCGAGCTGACCCCGGAGGAGCGCCTGCTCCGCGCGATCTTCGGTGAGAAGGCCCGCGAGGTGCGTGACACCTCGCTCAAGGTCCCTCACGGTGAGATCGGCAAGGTCATCGGTGTCCGCGTCTTCGACCGCGAGGAGGGGGACGAGCTTCCCCCGGGCGTGAACCAGCTGGTCCGCGTCTACGTCGCCCAGAAGCGCAAGATCACCGACGGTGACAAGCTCGCCGGCCGCCACGGCAACAAGGGTGTCATCTCCAAGATCCTTCCGATCGAGGACATGCCCTTCCTGGAGGACGGCACCCCGGTCGACATCATCCTGAACCCGTTGGGTGTCCCGTCCCGAATGAACCCGGGACAGGTCCTGGAGATCCACCTCGGCTGGCTCGCCAGCCGCGGCTGGGACGTCTCCGGCCTCGCGGAGGACTGGGCCGAACGCCTCAAGGTGATCGGCGCCGACAAGGTCGCGCCCGGTACGAACGTCGCGACCCCGGTGTTCGACGGTGCCCGCGAGGACGAGCTCGCCGGCCTGTTCGAGCACACCATCCCGAACCGCGACGGTGACCGCCTGGTCCTCCCGTCCGGCAAGGCGCGCCTGTTCGACGGCCGCTCCGGCGAGCCGTTCCCGGACCCGATCTCGGTCGGGTACATGTACATCCTCAAGCTCCACCACCTGGTCGACGACAAGCTCCACGCGCGGTCGACCGGTCCGTACTCGATGATCACGCAGCAGCCGCTGGGTGGTAAGGCGCAGTTCGGTGGCCAGCGCTTCGGTGAGATGGAGGTGTGGGCGCTTGAGGCGTACGGCGCCGCCTACGCCCTCCAGGAGCTGCTGACCATCAAGTCCGACGACGTCACCGGCCGCGTGAAGGTCTACGAGGCCATCGTCAAGGGCGAGAACATCCCCGAGCCGGGCATTCCCGAGTCCTTCAAGGTGCTCATCAAGGAAATGCAGTCGCTCTGCCTCAACGTGGAGGTGCTGTCCTCGGACGGCATGTCCATCGAGATGCGCGACACCGACGAGGACGTCTTCCGCGCGGCGGAGGAGCTCGGTATCGACCTGTCCCGGCGTGAGCCGAGCAGCGTCGAAGAGGTCTGACGGGCCTGGCGGGGGGCTCGCTCAAGAGCCCCCCGTCATCCCCGGGACCGTTCAGACCATGATTGAGACTCGACCCCGAAAGAGGGATTGACGCACAGTGCTCGACGTCAACTTCTTCGACGAGCTGCGGATCGGCCTTGCCACCGCGGACGACATCCGAACCTGGTCGCACGGCGAGGTCAAGAAGCCGGAGACCATCAACTACCGCACCCTCAAGCCCGAGAAGGACGGACTCTTCTGCGAGAAGATCTTCGGTCCGACCCGGGACTGGGAGTGCTACTGCGGCAAGTACAAGCGTGTCCGCTTCAAGGGCATCATCTGTGAGCGCTGTGGCGTCGAGGTCACGCGCGCCAAGGTGCGTCGTGAGCGGATGGGCCACATCGAGCTTGCCGCTCCCGTCACCCACATCTGGTACTTCAAGGGCGTCCCGTCGCGCCTGGGCTACCTGCTGGACCTCGCGCCGAAGGACCTTGAGAAGGTCATCTACTTCGCCGCGTACATGATCACGTTCGTCGACGACGAGCGCCGCCAGCGCGACCTGCCGTCGCTGGAGGCCCACGTCTCCGTCGAGCGCCAGCAGATCGAGAACCGCCGTGACGCGGACCTCGAAGGCCGTGCCAAGAAGCTTGAGACCGACCTGGCCGAGCTTGAGGCCGAGGGCGCGAAGGCCGACGTGCGCCGCAAGGTGCGCGAAGGCGCCGAGCGCGAGATGAAGCAGCTCCGTGACCGCGCCCAGCGCGAGATCGACCGCCTCGACGAGGTGTGGAACCGCTTCAAGAACCTGAAGGTCCAGGACCTTGAGGGTGACGAGCTGCTCTACCGCGAGCTGCGTGACCGCTTCGGCACGTACTTCGACGGCTCGATGGGTGCCGCGGCGCTGCAGAAGCGCCTGGAGTCCTTCGACCTGGAGGAGGAGGCCGAGCGCCTCCGCGAGATCATCCGTACCGGCAAGGGCCAGAAGAAGACCCGTGCGCTCAAGCGCCTCAAGGTCGTCTCCGCGTTCCTGCAGACCAGCAACAGCCCCAAGGGCATGGTGCTGGACTGCGTCCCGGTGATCCCGCCGGACCTGCGTCCGATGGTGCAGCTGGACGGTGGCCGCTTCGCGACCTCCGACCTGAACGACCTGTACCGCCGCGTGATCAACCGCAACAACCGCCTGAAGCGCCTTCTCGACCTCGGTGCGCCCGAGATCATCGTGAACAACGAGAAGCGCATGCTCCAGGAGGCGGTCGACGCCCTCTTCGACAACGGCCGCCGTGGTCGCCCGGTCACGGGCCCCGGCAACCGTCCGCTGAAGTCCCTCAGCGACATGCTGAAGGGCAAGCAGGGTCGATTCCGTCAGAACCTCCTCGGCAAGCGCGTGGACTACTCCGCGCGTTCCGTGATCGTCGTCGGTCCGCAGCTGAAGCTGCACCAGTGCGGCCTGCCCAAGGCCATGGCGCTGGAGCTCTTCAAGCCGTTCGTGATGAAGCGCCTGGTCGACCTGAACCACGCGCAGAACATCAAGTCGGCGAAGCGCATGGTCGAGCGCGGCCGCACGGTCGTGTACGACGTGCTCGAAGAGGTCATCGCCGAGCACCCGGTGCTGCTGAACCGTGCGCCCACGCTGCACCGTCTCGGCATCCAGGCCTTCGAGCCCCAGCTGGTCGAAGGCAAGGCCATCCAGATCCACCCGCTCGTCTGCACCGCGTTCAACGCGGACTTCGACGGTGACCAGATGGCCGTGCACCTGCCGCTCTCCGCGGAGGCGCAGGCCGAGGCCCGCATCCTGATGCTGTCCTCGAACAACATCCTCAAGCCGGCCGACGGCCGTCCGGTCACGATGCCGACCCAGGACATGGTCCTCGGTCTGTTCTTCCTGACCACCGACGGTGACCTCCGTGACACCAAGGGCGAGGGCCGCGCGTTCGGCTCCACGGCCGAGGCGATCATGGCGTTCGACGCCGGTGAGCTCGCGCTGCAGTCGCAGGTCGACATCCGCTTCCCGGTGGGCACCATCCCGCCGCGCGGCTGGGTGCCGCCGGTGGCCGAGGAGGGCGAGCAGGAGTTCCAGCCGGGCGACAGCTTCCGTCTGAAGACCTCGCTGGGCCGTGCGCTCTTCAACGAGCTGCTGCCCGAGGACTACCCGTTCGTCGACTACTCGGTGGGCAAGAAGCAGCTCTCCGAGATCGTCAACGACCTGGCCGAGCGCTACCCCAAGGTCATCGTGGCGGCGACGCTCGACAACCTGAAGGCGGCCGGCTTCCACTGGGCGACCCGTTCGGGCGTCACCGTGGCCATCTCCGACGTCGTCGTGCCCGAGGCCAAGAAGGCCATCGTCGCGGGCTACGAGGCGATGGACGAGAAGGTCCAGAAGCAGTACGAGCGCGGTCTGATCACCAAGGACGAGCGCACGCAGGAGCTCATCGCGATCTGGACCAAGGCGACCAACGAGGTTGCCGAGGCGATGAACGCGAACTTCCCCAAGACCAACCCCATCTTCATGATGGTTGACTCGGGTGCCCGAGGAAACATGATGCAGATGAGGCAGATCGCCGGTATGCGTGGTCTGGTGTCGAACGCGAAGAACGAGACCATCCCGCGTCCGATCAAGGCGTCCTTCCGTGAGGGCCTCACCGTTCTGGAGTACTTCATCTCCACGCACGGTGCCCGTAAGGGTCTGGCGGACACCGCCCTGCGTACCGCCGACTCGGGTTACCTGACCCGTCGTCTGGTGGACGTCTCGCAGGACGTGATCATCCGCGAGGAGGACTGCGGTACCGAGCGCGGCCTGAAGCTGAAGATCGCCGTCCGCGGCGAGGACGGCGTGCTGCGCAAGGCCGACGACGTCGAGACCTCGGTCTACGCCCGCATGCTGGCCGAGGACGTCGTCATCGACGGCAAGGTCATCGCGCCGGCCAACGTCGACCTCGGTGACGTCCTGATCGACGCCCTGGTCGCCAACGGCGTCGAGGAGGTCAAGACCCGCTCGGTCCTGACCTGTGAGTCCGCGGTCGGCACCTGTGCCTTCTGCTACGGACGCTCCCTCGCCACCGGCAAGCTGGTCGACATCGGTGAGGCGGTCGGCATCATCGCCGCCCAGTCCATCGGTGAGCCCGGTACCCAGCTGACGATGCGTACCTTCCACACCGGTGGTGTGGCCGGTGACGACATCACGCAGGGTCTGCCGCGTGTCGTCGAGCTCTTCGAGGCCCGTACCCCGAAGGGTGTCGCCCCGATCTCCGAGGCCGCCGGCCGCGTGCGGATCGAGGAGACCGAGAAGACGAAGAAGATCGTCATCACGCCGGACGACGGCAGCGACGAGACGGCGTTCCCGATCTCGAAGCGCGCCAAGGTCATCGTGCACGAGGGCGACCACGTCGAGGTGGGCCAGAAGCTCACCGCGGGTGCCACCAACCCGCACGACGTGCTGCGCATCCTCGGCCAGCGTGCCGTCCAGGTCCACCTGGTCGGCGAGGTCCAGAAGGTCTACAACTCGCAGGGCGTGTCGATCCACGACAAGCACATCGAGATCATCATCCGGCAGATGCTGCGCCGCGTGACGATCATCGAGTCCGGTGACGCGGAGCTCCTGCCGGGCGAGCTCGTCGAGCGCTCGAAGTTCGAGACCGAGAACCGTCGTGTGGTCACCGAGGGCGGTCACCCCGCCTCCGGCCGTCCGCAGCTGATGGGTATCACCAAGGCCTCGCTGGCGACGGAATCCTGGCTGTCGGCCGCCTCCTTCCAGGAGACGACCCGAGTCCTGACGGATGCGGCGATCAACGCCAAGTCCGACAGCCTCATCGGCCTCAAGGAGAACGTCATCATCGGTAAGCTCATCCCGGCCGGTACGGGCCTCGCCCGCTACCGCAACATCCGGGTCGAGCCCACCGAGGAGGCGAAGGCCGCGATGTACTCGGCCGTCGGCTACGACGACATCGACTACTCGCCCTTCGGCACCGGCTCCGGCCAGGCGGTCCCGCTGGAGGACTACGACTACGGCCCGTACAACGGCTAACAGCTCGTAAGAAGAAGCCCCCCGTCGCTCCGAGAGGAGCGGCGGGGGGCTTCTTCGTGTACCCGGCCGGGGAGCCGCCCCTGGAGCCGTGGGCGGCCGTCAGCCGGCCCTGTGCCGGTCCTCCAGCCGGCTGCGCGCCGGCTGGAGGACGGCTGCGAGCCGCCCGTCAGGCCCGGCGCCGGCGGCGGGCTCCGGCGACCGTGACCGAGGTGAGGGCCAGGAGGGCGAGGGTGGCGGCGGCCAGGCCGGGGGTGAGGCCCTTGGGGGTGAAGGTGCAGGAGAGCTTCGTGGTGCCCGGGGATACGGGGAGCGCGAGCAGGCCGTGGAAGGGGCGGATCGGGGCGGAGCACTGCCAGCCGGGGACGGCCGTCGTCGCGAGGACCGCGGTGCCCGTGGTGCCCTGCGGGAGGGTGGCCTCGATGGTGTGGCCGCCCACGTCGACCGCGGTCGCGCCGGTGCGGGTGAGGTGGGTGACCGCCGCGTCCAGCCTGCCGCGGTCCAGGCAGCCGACGGGGTGCTCCCCGGCCGTGGCGCCGTCGGTGCGGGTGTGCACCGTGACCGGGAGAGTGCCGTCCGCGGGGACCGGGCCGAGCTTCAGCACGCCGGTCATCCGGTCCTCCAGGCGGTGCTCGGCGCCGCCGGTGGTGAGGGTGCCGTAGAGGGCGGGGGAGAACCAGTACGCCTCCGAGCCGGGCGTGCAGCGGGCCGTGTAGGTCTGCTCGGTGGGGCTGCCGCCCCGGGTGACCGGCGGGACCTGGTAGACGGTGGCGCCGAGGACGTTCTCCTGGCGGGCGTAGACGCTGTCCGCCGGGTTGGGGGACGCGTACGCCGCGCTGCGGACCGTCACCAGCGGGGGCGCGGGGGAGCGGGTGGCCGTCCAGCCGCCCCCGGCGGCCCCCGGCCGGACGCGGGCGCCGATCGAGAAGATCGCGTCGAGCACCGGGTTGTCGGCGCCGAAGAAGGTCCGGCCGTCGTTCTTGAAGCCGTAGCCCAGCGGCTCCAGGGCCTGGTAGGTGACCTCCGGGAGGTAGCTGCTGTAGTACTGCGGGCCCTCCGCACGCAGCGCCAGGGCGTCGTTGTACGAGGTCTGCGGCGCGCCCGAGTCCGTCCGGTACGCGGGCCAGCCGTCCACCCCCCGGACGGCGTCCCCGTGCTCGTTGACGGAGCGGTTCGAGGTGGCGACCGGCTTCGCCCAGCGCTCCCGGGCCCGGCGGGCGTCCGCGTTCGCGGCCGCCACGGTGGACTCCGCGAAGACCGCGCCGACCATGAGGACGGCCGCCACGGGGATCAGGAAGCGGCGCTTCTCGCCGAGCGCGAGCAGGACCAGGGCAAGGAGGGAGACGCCCCCGCCGACGAGTACCGCCCGCCAGGTCCAGCCGCCGAAGTCGTCGGTGTGCCGAAGCAGGAACGTGGCCGCGACCAGCAGCCCCGCCGACACCGCCAGGTGGAGCGGGCGCGGCCGGTTGGCCAGGGCCAGCCAGGCGGCCATCACCACCAGTCCGCTGAAGACGAAGGTCTCGCGGTACGGATTGCCGTTCGGGACGGCCAGGCCGTGCCACAGGTACTGGGTGGGAGGGAACTGGAACGACGCCGCCACCAGCACCACCGCCGCCGCCCACACCAGGCGGGTCCGGCGTGCGACGGCGGTGTTGAGGACGAACGATCCGGCGAGGACCAGGCCGAGCGAGGCCACGTACAGCCGCGGCCGGCCGCCCCACAAGTGGGTGGCCGGGAGCATCCCGGCCAGGAAGACCTCGATCCGCACCGGGTCGAAGGCCCCGGCCTCCGTCGGCTGGGCGGCACCGCTGGACAGGAACGACGGCAGGAGGAGCGGAAGGGTCAGCAGGATTCCGGTCGCCGCGGCGGTCGAGGCCCGCCAGACCGCCCGCAGCCGCTGCGCCCCGGTCATGTCGCGGGTGGCGAGCCGGATGCCGAGCAGTACGCAGGCCGCCATCGTGGCCATCATCGCGGTGTAGAAGTTGCCGAACCAGGCGAGCGCCACGAACAGCGCGACCCCCGGCCAGCGGCGCTCCTCCAGGCTCCACTCGACGGCGATGCCGAGCAGCGGGAGCGCGACCAGGCCCCACAGCCACATCGGGATGTACGAGGCGTCGCTCAGGGCCCAGCCGCACAGGCCGTAGCAGGCGCCGAGCACCCCGCGCTGCCAGCCCGGGCCGGGGTGCAGCTTGCCGAGGTAGACGGTCATCAGCGCGGCGGCGGTGCCCATCGTCACCGGGGTGATCACGAAGACGGCGAGGTCGACGTGGGCGCGCGGGACGAGCACGGCCAGCCACGAGAACGGGTTGCCGAGGTACGTGTGGTAGTCGGACAGGAACTGCTGGCCGAAGCCGCCGCGCCAGGTGAAGAGCAGGTCGCCGGCTGCCTGCCCGTGGACCAGGTCCCACAGCGCCCGGTGGAAGGGCACGTACTGGTTGGCCTGGTCGTTGATGGCCCGGCCGGTGTCACCGAAGGGGAAGGTGCCGCGCGCCGCCCAGGCCGAGCAGAAGGCGGCCGAGGTGATCAGGAAGGCGAGCAGGGGGCCGTACGTGCGCCGGGTCCGGCGCGGGAGCCGCTGGAGGCGGCGGCGGGACGACGGGTGGGCGGGGCTGTCCGCCGCCGTCGGCTCCGAGGTGACCGTCCCCAATGTCCTGCTCCCTGGTGATCGTGCGGTTCGTGCGGTTCGCGGCTGAATCGCTGACGCAGTTTAGTGGCCGGGGGTACGGCTGCCGGGGCTGCCGGAGCCGGGTGCTCCTACCACGCCCCTCCCGTACGCGCGAGTCGGGACGGTCCGGGCGGGCGCTCGGCCAGGCGGCGCATGACCGGCGGGAACGGGGTCCCGGCGGGGGCCGGGCTTTTGTTTTGACCGGAGTCCGTGCGATAGGTACGCTCAGACCTTGTGCCTGGGGTGTGCCTGGGCTCCCGTGCGTGTCCATCAACCGCAAGCGAGCCGAATCAGCCACCGCGATCCATGCGTTTCCGTGCTTGCGCGGAGGTCCGCCGGATCCGACACACCCGACCGCGTGGGTCGGCAAAGTTCCAGGTTAGCTTCACTACACGGCACACAGAAACCGGAGAAGTAGTGCCTACGATCCAGCAGCTGGTCCGTAAGGGCCGGCAGGACAAGGTCGAGAAGACGAAGACGCCCGCGCTTGAGGCTTCGCCCCAGCGCCGCGGCGTCTGCACGCGTGTGTTCACGACCACCCCGAAGAAGCCGAACTCGGCGCTCCGCAAGGTCGCGCGTGTGCGTCTGACCTCCGGCATCGAGGTCACCGCTTACATTCCGGGTGAGGGACACAACCTGCAGGAGCACTCGATCGTGCTCGTGCGTGGTGGCCGTGTGAAGGACCTGCCGGGTGTTCGTTACAAGATCATCCGCGGTGCGCTTGACACCCAGGCTGTCAAGAACCGCAAGCAGGCCCGCAGCCGCTACGGCGCCAAGAAGGAGAAGTAAGAATGCCTCGTAAGGGCCCCGCCCCGAAGCGCCCGGTCATCATCGACCCGGTCTACGCATCTCCTCTGGTGACCTCGCTCATCAACAAGATCCTGCTGAACGGCAAGCGCTCCACCGCCGAGCGCATCGTCTACGGCGCCATGGAAGGCCTCCGCGAGAAGACCGGCAACGACCCGGTCATCACGCTGAAGCGCGCGCTGGAGAACGTCAAGCCGTCGCTTGAGGTCAAGTCCCGCCGTGTCGGTGGCGCGACCTACCAGGTCCCGGTCGAGGTCAAGCCCGGCCGTCAGTCCACCCTCGCGCTGCGCTGGCTGGTCGGTTACTCCCGCGCCCGTCGCGAG
The DNA here is from genome assembly GCF_056436685.1 of Streptomyces sp. NPDC043680. Lineage (NCBI taxonomy): Bacteria > Bacillati > Actinomycetota > Actinomycetes > Kitasatosporales > Streptomycetaceae > Streptomyces > Streptomyces sp. NPDC043680. The sequence continues at coordinate 180,513 of NZ_JBWKCE010000010.1, forward strand.
AAGACCATGACCGAGCGCCTCATGAACGAGCTCCTCGACGCTTCGAACGGCCTCGGTGCGGCCGTCAAGAAGCGTGAGGACACGCACAAGATGGCCGAGTCCAACAAGGCCTTCGCGCACTACCGCTGGTAGTCCCACCCCACATCGAGACCGAGAGAAGACTGAAGCCTTATGGCTACCACTTCGCTTGACCTGGCCAAGGTCCGCAACATTGGGATCATGGCCCACATCGACGCGGGCAAGACGACCACCACCGAGCGCATCCTGTTCTACACCGGTGTCTCGTACAAGATCGGTGAAGTCCACGACGGCGCTGCCACGATGGACTGGATGGAGCAGGAGCAGGAGCGCGGCATCACCATCACGTCCGCCGCGACGACCTGCCACTGGCCGCTGGAGGACGTCGACCACACCATCAACATCATCGACACCCCGGGCCACGTGGACTTCACGGTCGAGGTGGAGCGTTCGCTCCGCGTCCTCGACGGTGCCGTCACCGTGTTCGACGGTGTCGCCGGTGTGGAGCCGCAGTCGGAGACGGTGTGGCGTCAGGCCGACCGTTACGGCGTGCCGCGGATCTGCTTCGTCAACAAGCTGGACCGCACCGGTGCCGAGTTCCACCGCTGCGTCGACATGATCGAGGAGCGCCTGGGCGCTGTTCCGATCGTCATGCAGCTGCCGATCGGCGCCGAGGCCGACTTCCAGGGTGTCGTCGACCTCGTCACCATGAAGGCGTTCGTCTGGTCCGCCGAGGCGACCAAGGGCGAGATGTACGACATCGTCGACATCCCGGCCACGCACACCGAGGCTGCTGAAGAGTGGCGCGGCAAGCTGGTCGAGACCGTCGCCGAGAACGACGACGAGATCATGGAGCTCTTCCTGAACGGCGAGGAGCCGTCCGTGGAGCAGCTGCACGCCGCCGTCCGTCGCATCATCATCGCGTCCGGCAAGTCGAAGGGCACCACGGTCACCGCGGTGTTCTGTGGCACCGCGTTCAAGAACAAGGGTGTTCAGCCCCTGCTCGACGCCGTGGTCCGCTACCTGCCGTCGCCCCTGGACGTCGAGGCCATCGAGGGCCACGACGTCAAGGACGCGGAGCTGGTCGTCAAGCGCAAGCCGTCCGACGACGAGCCCCTCGCGGCGCTGGCGTTCAAGATCATGAGCGACCCGCACCTCGGCAAGCTCACCTTCGTCCGGGTTTACTCGGGCCGCCTGGAGTCCGGCACTGCCGTGACGAACTCCGTCAAGGGCAAGAAGGAGCGCATCGGCAAGATCTACCGCATGCACGCGAACAAGCGTGAGGAGATCGACTCGGTGGGCGCCGGCGACATCGTCGCCGTCATGGGCCTGAAGCAGACCACCACCGGTGAGACGCTGTGCGACGAGAAGGACCAGGTCATCCTGGAGTCCATGGACTTCCCGGCCCCGGTCATCCAGGTCGCCATCGAGCCCAAGTCCAAGGGTGACCAGGAGAAGCTGGGTGTCGCCATCCAGCGTCTCGCGGAGGAGGACCCCTCCTTCCAGGTTCACTCGGACGAGGAGACCGGCCAGACCATCATCGGTGGTATGGGCGAGCTGCACCTTGAGGTGCTGGTCGACCGTATGCGCCGTGAGTTCAAGGTCGAGGCCAACGTCGGCAAGCCGCAGGTCGCGTACCGCGAGACGATCCGCAAGGCCGTCGAGCGTCACGACTACACCCACAAGAAGCAGACCGGTGGTACCGGTCAGTTCGCCAAGGTGCAGATCGCGATCGAGCCGATCACGGACTCCGAGGGCCCTGCCTACGAGTTCGTGAACAAGGTCACCGGTGGCCGCATCCCGAAGGAGTACATCCCTTCGGTCGACGCGGGTGCGCAGGAGGCCATGCAGTTCGGCATCCTCGCCGGCTACGAGATGACCGGCGTCCGCGTCATCCTTCTCGACGGTGGCTACCACGAGGTCGACTCCTCCGAGCTCGCGTTCAAGATCGCCGGTTCGCAGGCCTTCAAGGAGGCCGCGCGCAAGGCTTCTCCCGTGCTCCTTGAGCCGATGATGGCCGTTGAGGTCACCACGCCCGAGGACTACATGGGCGATGTCATCGGCGACATCAACTCTCGCCGTGGCCAGATCCAGGCCATGGAGGAGCGCAGCGGCGCCCGCGTCGTGAAGGGCCTCGTGCCGCTTTCGGAGATGTTCGGCTACGTCGGAGACCTCCGCAGCAAGACCTCGGGTCGCGCCAGCTACTCGATGCAGTTCGACTCCTACGCCGAGGTTCCCAGGAACGTCGCCGAGGAGATCATCGCGAAGGCCAAGGGCGAGTAACTCTTCCGAGTTCACGCTTTAGGCTAATCACCGGAACCTCCGGGGCATCAGGAGAAAATCTCTTGTTGCCCCGGTGGGGACGGCAATCCAGCAAAGATCACCTGGCGCCGATGAGTAAGGCGTACAGAACCACTCTCCAGGAGGACCCCCGTGGCGAAGGCGAAGTTCGAGCGGACTAAGCCGCACGTCAACATCGGCACCATCGGTCACATTGACCACGGTAAGACGACCCTCACGGCCGCCATTACCAAGGTGCTGCACGACGCGTACCCGGACCTGAACGAGGCCTCGGCCTTCGACCAGATCGACAAGGCTCCTGAGGAGCGCCAGCGCGGTATCACCATCTCCATCGCGCACGTCGAGTACCAGACCGAGGCGCGTCACTACGCCCACGTCGACTGCCCGGGTCACGCGGACTACATCAAGAACATGATCACCGGTGCCGCGCAGATGGACGGCGCCATCCTCGTGGTCGCCGCCACCGACGGCCCGATGCCGCAGACCAAGGAGCACGTGCTCCTGGCCCGCCAGGTCGGCGTTCCGTACATCGTCGTCGCCCTGAACAAGGCCGACATGGTGGACGACGAGGAGATCCTGGAGCTCGTCGAGCTCGAGGTCCGTGAGCTGCTCTCCGAGTACGAGTTCCCGGGCGACGACCTGCCGGTCGTCCGCGTCTCCGCGCTGAAGGCCCTTGAGGGCGACAAGGAGTGGGGCGAGAAGCTCCTCGGCCTCATGAAGGCCGTGGACGAGTCCATCCCCACCCCGCCGCGTGACACCGAGAAGCCGTTCCTCATGCCCGTCGAGGACGTCTTCACGATCACCGGTCGCGGTACGGTCGTCACCGGCCGTATCGAGCGTGGTGTCCTGAAGGTCAACGAGACCGTCGACATCATCGGTATCAAGGAAGAGAAGACCACCACCACGGTCACCGGTATCGAGATGTTCCGCAAGCTGCTCGACGAGGGCCAGGCCGGTGAGAACGTCGGTCTGCTCCTCCGTGGCATCAAGCGCGAGGACGTCGAGCGCGGCCAGGTCATCATCAAGCCCGGTTCGGTCACGCCGCACACCGAGTTCGAGGCCCAGGCCTACATCCTGTCGAAGGACGAGGGTGGCCGTCACACCCCGTTCTTCAACAACTACCGCCCGCAGTTCTACTTCCGTACCACGGACGTGACCGGCGTCGTGACCCTCCCGCAGGGCACCGAGATGGTCATGCCGGGCGACAACACCGAGATGTCGGTCGCGCTGATCCAGCCGGTCGCCATGGAGGAGGGCCTGAAGTTCGCCATCCGTGAGGGTGGTCGTACGGTCGGCGCCGGCCAGGTCACCAAGATCACGAAGTAATTCGTGTTCTGACCTGGTAGCTCGCGCGAGCGGGCACCATGTTTGACGGAAGGGCCCCTTCCCCGTCGCTCACGCGAGGGGGGAGGGGCCCTTTCCTTGCGCCGTGGTCCGTGGCGTGCTGCGACCGGGTACTCCGTCCGGGTACTCCTCCGTCCGGGTGCGCCGGGCTCACACCGTACGACGAAGGGCCGCACCCCGGTCGGGTGCGGCCCTTCGTCGTACGGGCTCGGTGGAGCTCAGTCCACGCGCAGCGACTCCGTGAACTCCCGGCAGACGGCGTAGTCGGGCAGCAGGCCCGTGGCGACGGCCTCCGCGAGCGAGGGGGCGGCCTCGTCGCGGGCGGAGAGCAGCGGTGTGTCGGCCGGCCATTCGATGCCCAGCTCGGGATCGAGCGGGTGAACCGAGTGCTCGGCGGTCGGGTTGTACGTCTCCGAACAGAGGTACGACAGCGTGGCGTCGTCGCTCAGGGCGCAGAACCCGTGGCCGAGGCCCTCGGAGAGGTAGACCGCGCGGCGGTCCACGTCGTCCAGGCGGACGCCCTCCCAGCGGCCGAAGGTCGGCGAGCCGACCCGCAGGTCCACGATGACGTCGAGGACGGCGCCGCGGACGCAGGTGACGTACTTGGCCTGGCCGCGCGGGACGTCGGCGAAGTGGATGCCGCGGACCACACCGCGCGAGGAGACCGAGAGGTTCGCCTGCGCCAGGTTCAGCGGGTGCCCGACGACCTCGGACAGCTTGTCGAAGCGGTACCACTCGGTGAACAGGCCGCGCGGGTCGCCGTGCAGCTGGGGGGTGATCTCGTAGGCGCCGGCAATCGAGAGCTCGCGGAACTTCATCGGGCTGCCTCCTCGTCGAGCAGGCCCAGCAGGTAGTCGCCGTAACCGCTCTTGAGCAGCGGCTCGGCCAGTGCGCGCAGCTGCGCGGAGTCGATCAGACCGGCGCGCCAGGCGGCTTCCTCGATGCAGCCGATCTTGAAGCCCTGGCGTTCCTCGATGACCCGGACGAACTCCGAGGCCTGGACCATGGAGACGAACGTCCCGGTGTCCAGCCAGGCGGTACCGCGGTCGAGGATGGTGACATTCAACTCACCGGCCTGGAGGTACGCGTCGTTGACCGCGGTGATCTCCAGTTCGCCGCGGGCGCTGGGCTTGAGGCCGCGGGCGATCTCGACGACGCGGTTGTCGTAGAAGTACAGACCCGGCACGGCGTAGCGGGACTTGGGCTTGGCCGGCTTCTCCTCGATGGAGATGGCCTGGCCGTTCTCGTCGAACTCGACCACGCCGTACGCCGTCGGGTCGGCCACCGGGTACGCGAAGACCCGGCCGCCCTTGGAGTCGGTGTGCTCGGCGAGGCGGGTGCCGAGGCCGCTGCCGTGGAAGATGTTGTCGCCGAGGATCAGGGCCACGGACTCGTCGCCGATGAAGTCGGCGCCGAGCACGAAGGCCTGGGCGATGCCCTCGGGGCGCTCCTGGACCGCGTATTCCAGCCGGATGCCGAACTGGGAGCCGTCGCCGAGCAGACGCTCGAACTGGGCCCGGTCCTCCGGCGTGGTGATGACGAGAATCTCGCTGATTCCTGCCATGACCAGGGTGGAAAGCGGGTAATAGATCATCGGCTTGTCGAAGACGGGGAGCAGCTGCTTCGAGACTGCCCGGGTCAGCGGCCAGAGTCGGGATCCGGTGCCGCCGGCCAAGAGAATTCCACGCATGCCCACAACCCTATGCGAGAGCATCCGGAGTGCCGAGGTCCGGGCCCGGGGGGTGGTGCGCCAGCCGCTAGACTCTTCGTATTATGCGCATCCTCGTGACCGGCGGCGCCGGCTTCATCGGTTCTGAATTTGTCCGCCAGCAGCTCGGTGCGGATGCATCGGCCCAGATCACGGTCTTCGACAAGCTGACCTACTCCGGCGTCGAAGCCAACCTGGCGCCGGTCGCGGACCACCCCGGTTACCGCTTCGTCAAGGGCGACATCTGCGACGCCGAGGCCGTCGACCAGGTGATGCCCGGTCACGACGTCGTCGTGCACTTCGCCGCCGAGTCGCACGTGGACCGCTCGATCGCCGGTGCGGGCCCCTTCGTGATGACCAACGTCGTCGGTACGCAGGTCCTGCTGGACGCGGCCCGCAAGCACGGCGTCGGCCGCTTCGTGCACATCTCCACCGACGAGGTGTACGGCTCGATCAACGAGGGCTCCTGGACCGAGGAGTGGCCGCTGGTCCCCAACTCCCCGTACTCCGCCTCCAAGGCCTCCTCCGACCTGCTCGCGCTGGCCTACGCCCGGACGCACGGCATGGACGTCGTGGTCACGCGCTGCTCGAACAACTACGGGCACTACCAGTTCCCGGAGAAGGTCATCCCGCTGTTCGTCTCGAACCTGATGGACGGCAAGAAGGTCCCGCTGTACGGCAACGGCGGCAACGTCCGCGACTGGCTGCACGTCTCCGACCACTGCCGCGGCATCGACCTGGCCATGCGCAAGGGCCGCGCCGGCGAGGTCTACAACATCGGCGGCGGCACCGAGCTCACCAACAAGGAACTGACCGGCGTGCTCCTGGAGGCCGCCGGCCTGGGCTGGGACATGGTCGAGCACGTCGAGGACCGCAAGGGCCACGACCTGCGCTACTCCATCGACATCAGCAAGATCGGCGCAGAGCTCGGGTACGCCCCGCAGGTCACCTTCGAGGACGGCATCAAGGCCACCATCGACTGGTACCGCGAGAACCGCGCCTGGTGGGAGCCGCTGAAGGCGAAGGCGGCCCTGCAGAAGTGAGGACCAACTCGTTGGCCGGGCGCTGGCTCGTCACCGGCGCCGCCGGGATGCTCGGCCAGGACGTCCTGACCGTCCTGAAGCGCGCCCGCATCGACGCCGTGGGCCTGCGCCGCGACGACCTCGACATCACCGACGCGGCCGCGGTCCGCGCGGCGGTCGAGGGTGTCGCCGTGGTCGTGAACTGCGCCGCCTGGACCGACGTGGACGGCGCCGAGACGGCCGAGGACGCCGCAACCGCCGTCAACGGCACGGGCGTACGCGTCCTCGCCGAGGCCTGCGCCGCCGCCCACGTGCGCCTGCTGCACGTCTCCACCGACTACGTGCTCCCCGGCGACGCCACGGAGCCGTACCGCGAGGACGCCGAGACCGGCCCGGTCAACGCCTACGGGCGCTCCAAGCTGGTCGGCGAGCAGGCCGTCGCCGAGCTGCTGCCGCAGGACGGCTACGTCGTCCGGACCGCCTGGCTGTACGGCGAGCACGGGCCGAACTTCGTCGCCACCATGCTGAAGCTGGCCGCCCAGCGCGACACCCTCGACGTGGTCGACGACCAGCACGGCCAGCCCACCTGGTCCTACGCGCTGGCCCGCCACCTGGTCGAACTGGGCCTGGCCGCGCTGAAGGGCTGGGCCATGGGCGGGGTCTACCACGGCACCGCGAGCGGCCGGACCACCTGGATGGGACTGGCCCGCGAGACGTACCGGCTGAGCGGACTGGACCCGGAGCGGATCCGGCCCACCACCTCCGAGGCCTTCGTCCGCCCGGCCGTCCGCCCCGCCTTCAGCGTGCTCGCGCACGACCAGTGGGCCGAGGCAGGCCTCGCCCCGCTCGCCGACTGGCAGGAGCAGCTGGCCGAGGCGCTCGCCACCCCCGGCTTCGCGGCACTCGCGAAAGCGGCCCGGGACGGCCGAGCGGGATGAAGGCCCTGCTGAACAAGCTGAGCGCGGCACTGCCGCCGGGCACCGTCGCGGTGGCCGGCGGCACCGTCGTGCTCGGCGCCGCCTCGTACGTCCACCTCGGCGTGGCCGGACACAGCCTGTCCAGCGACGACATGGCGAACGTGTCGGTGCTGTGGACCATCGTCATGTCCGTCGGCATCGGCGTCTTCTTCCCCATCGAGCAGGAGCTCACCCGGATCGTCGCCGCGCGGGCGGTGCTCGGCCACGGGGCCGCCCCCGTACTGCGCCGCGCCACCCTGCTGACCGCGGGGATGCTCGGCGCCACGCTGCTGGTCCTCGGGCTGGGCGCGGCCCCGATCGCGGACCTGCTGTTCCGCGGGGACCGGGGCCTGGTGGCCGCGCTCGGCGGTGCCTTCACCGGCATGGCGGTCTGCTACCTGACCCGGGGGGTGCTGGCCGGCCTCGGCCGGTTCGGTGCGTACGGCGTCCAGCTCGCCGTCGACGGCGGCCTGCGGATCGCCCTCGCGTTCGGCTGCGCCCTCCTCGGACTGCACTCCGCGCTCGCCTTCAGCCTGGTCCTGGCGGGCGCACCCGTGGTCGCGATGCTGGTGACCCTGCCGGTGCTGCTGCGCGCCGCCGGCCCCGGCGAGGACATCGCCTGGCGGGAACTGGTGGGCGGGCTGGGCCTGTTGATCTGCTCGACCCTGCTCTCCCAGGTGGTCGTCAACGCCGCCGTGATGAGCACCAAGCTGCTGGCGCCCACGGACAGCGCGCTGATCGGCGCGCTGCTGAACGCGCTGGTCCTGGCCCGCGTACCGCTGTTCGTCTTCGGTTCGCTCCAGGCCTCGCTGCTGGGCGGGCTCACCGCGGCCTACACGGCGGGCGACCGGGCGGCGTTCTCGGCGATGCTGCGCCGGATCGCCGTGGTGGTCCTGCTGCTCGGCCTGGCCGGCGGAGTGCCCGCCACCGCCCTCGGACCGTGGCTGATCGAGGTGCTGTTCGACGCCCGTCCCGTCCTGGGCTGCCTCGACTTCTTCCTGTTGTCCGCCGGCACCGTGGCGTACATGTTCGCGATGGTGCTCGGACAGGCGCTGATGGTATTCAAGCGGCACAACCTGCAGTTGCTGTGCTGGGCCGTCGGCGCCGCCGTCCTGGTCGCCGTCACCTTCGCCCCGGGTGACGTCGCCCTGAGGGTCATCCTGGCCTACGCCCTCGGCTCCCTGGCCACCGTGCTCGGTATGCTGACCGTGCTGAGGCTGGGGTTCCCCGGAGCGGCCCCGGGCACCGCCGAGGGCCCCGGGCGCGAGGTCGCCGCAAGCCCGCTGGGCGCCGGAACGGTCGGGGAGTGACCGTGTCCGCCTACGACGTCCCATCGATCACCGAGCACTCGCACGTGCCACATTCCGCTGGAGCTACCGTGTCCCAATACGACGATGTCTGGCTGGTCATACCGGCCTATAACGAGGGCCAGGTGATCGCCGGTGTGGTCGAGGGAGCGCGCGAGACCTTCCCGAACATAGTCGTCGTCGACGACGGCAGCTCCGACGACTCGGCCGAGCACATCGCGACCACGGGCGCCCACCTGGTGCGCCACCCGGTCAACCTCGGCCAGGGCGCCGCCCTGCAGACCGGTCTCAAGTACGCGCTCGCCCAGCCCGGTGCCCGCTACTTCGCGACCTTCGACGCCGACGGCCAGCACCAGACGGCCGACGTGGAGAAGATGGTCGAGCTGCTGCGCGGCGGGGAGGTCGACGTGGTGCTCGGCTCCCGCTTCATCGAGCAGAACGGCCAGGTGCCGTGGATCAAGCGGGTCGTGCTGCGCACGGCGGCTGCCGTCAGCCCGACCGCCCGCAAGCTCAAGCTCACCGACGCCCACAACGGGCTGCGGGTGCTCAGCCGCAAGGCGGCCGAGCAGCTGAACATCACCATGAACGGCATGGCGCACGCGTCCGAGATCGTCGGCTTCCTCGCCGGCTCCGGCCTGCGCGTCGCCGAGGTGCCGGTGGACATCCTGTACACCGAGTACTCGCGCGCCAAGGGCCAGTCCCTGATCAACGGCGTCAACATCATCTTCGACATCACTATGCGGGAGCGTGGCCGCTGATGAAGTACTTCTGGATTCAGCTGCTGCTCATCGCGGGCTCGGTGTCGATGGCCCTCGTCTTCATACGCACGTGGGGCCAGGCCAAGAACCGCGCCTGGAAGCGCATCGCGTTCTCGGTGTTCGTCGTGGTCAACGTCTACGCCGTGCTCCGCCCCACCGACGTGACCTGGGTCGCCCACCAGCTCGGCGTCGGCCGCGGCACCGACCTCGTGCTGTACGTCATGGTGCTGGCGATGGGCTTCCTGACCCTCAACACCTTCCTGCGCTTCCGCTCGTTGGAGAAGAAGCTCACCGACCTGGCCCGGACGGTGGCGCTCAGCGAGGGCGCCCGGCACAACGACGAGCGCCTCGGCTCCAAGCCGGGCGCGGCGAGCCCCGACTCCGACTCCGTGAAGGCCTGACGCCCCGTGGTGACCTTCGACTTCATGCTCCCCTACTACGGGGACGTGCAGCTGATGCAGGACGCCGTCCGCAGCGTCCTGGCCCAGACGGACCCGGACTTCCGCCTCGTCGTGATCGACGACGGCAAGGAGCCGGACGTGCCCGGCTGGTTCGAGGCGCTCGGCGACGAGCGGGTCCACTACACCCGCAACGAGCAGAACCTCGGCATCACGAAGAACTTCCAGAAGTGCGTACGGCTCTCCGAGGCCGACCACGTCGTGATCATGGGCTGCGACGACCTGCTGCACCCGCACTACCTGGAGACGGTCCGCGCGCTCATCAAGGCGAACCCGGGCATCGGCATGGTCCAGCCCGGCGTCGAGGTGATCGACGGCGACGGCAAGGTGGCGTACGGGCTGGCCGACCAGACCAAGCGGCGGCTGTACGCCCCCCAGGTCAAGGGCCGGCGCCTGATGGGCGGCGAGGAGCTCGCCGCCAGCGTGCTGCGCGGCAACTGGCTGTACTTCCCCTCGATCGCCTGGCGCGGCGAAGCCCTGCGCGGGGTCAACTTCCGCGACGAGTACTCGGTCATCCAGGACCTGGCCCTGGTCGTCGATCTGCTCGAACTCGGCGAGCAGATGCTGATCGACGAGTCGACCACCGTCTTCCAGTACCGCCGGCACGCCGTCAGCGAGTCCTCCGTGCAGGCGTTCTCCGGCACCCGCTTCACCGAGGCCGAGCGGTACTTCAACGCCGTCGCCGACCGCATGGACGCGCGGGGCTGGAAGAAGGCCGCCCGCGCGGCCCGGTTCCACAGTGGCTCCCGCTTCCACGCGCTCACCATGCTGCCCGGCGCACTGCGCCGCGGACAGCGTGACGGCGTTCGCACGCTCGCCCGGCACGCCTTCACCGCCGGTCAGCGAGCCGACTGACCGGGCGTTCCCCGCACCCAGAGGCCGCCGGCCCCGACCCGCGGTCGCCTCGCGACGGAATTGGACTGAGATGACACACCTGGCCCCCGGGGTCGTCGGAGAACCCGGCACGGCACAGAGCCGGACTGGTACCGGTGCCGCGGACGGCAAGCCCGTCTCGTCCCCGGTACCGGCCCGCCGCCCGTGGACGTCCCGGCGCCGGGTGCTCGCCCTCGCCGAGGCCGTCGTCAGCATCACGGCAGCCCTCGGCTACGTGCTGCTCAGCCGGCACGTCAGCGTGAACCCGATCGTCCGCCTCGGCCAGGTCAGCGGCCTCGCCAAGCTCCAGCTGTACGTCGCGCTCATCGGCCTGCCGCTGCTCGGACTGCTCCTGTACACCGCCCACCGGGGCGCCGCCCGGCGCCACCAGCTGGTGAAGCGCCTCGTCTGCGCCGCCCTCGCGGGCCTGGCCACCGGCGTGATCGCGGGCGGTGTCGTCGTCGCCCTGCGCGGCACGCCCCACCCGCTCGGCGGCCAGGAGGGCGACCCGGGCGTCCTGATCGACATGGCCAACTCGTTCCTGCACCACGAGGGGATGTCGGGCATCTACCCGCCCGCCTTCCCGGCCCTGATGGCCCTCTGGGCGAAGGTCCGCTACAACGGCCGCGGCGAGACCGGCTTCGCCCTGCACGACCTCCAGATCCTCTTCACCGCCGTGGCCGGTCCGATGGCCTACCTGGCCTGGCGGATACTGCTGCGGCCCTTCTGGGCGCTGCTGATCGCGGTCCCGGCCGCGGTGGTCTTCCTCGACCCGATCCGTCCGTACAGCCACATCGTCATGATCGTGCTGCTGCCGCTGCTCGGATACTGGCTGCGCGAGATGCGCCGGGCCGGCCGGCGCACCACGCGGCACCTGCTCGTGCGCGGCACCGGCCTCGGCCTGATCTTCGGCGCCCTGTTCCTGTGGTACTCCGGCTGGTACATCTGGGCCGCACCCGGCGCGGTCCTGGCCGCCCTGTTCTTCTTCCCGTGGCGCCAGGGCGCCGCGGCGGCCAAGCGGGCCGGCCTGTACATAGGGGCCACCCTGGCGTCGACGGTCGTCGTCGGGGCCCCGCTGCTGTACCAGATGGTCCGGCTGGGCGCGGAGAACCCCGACCGCTACGCCTTCCTCGCCGTCTACGCGGACCCCACGTACGTCCTCGGCTGGGTCTCGGACCGGTCCGGGACCCTGACCTACCAGACCTGGCCGGCCGCCGGCGAGCTGGCGGGCCAGAGCGGGTTCGCCCTGCTGCTGCTCCTCGGGGTGGGCCTCGGCCTCGGCCTCGGCCTGCGCAACGTCATGGTCCGCACCGCGGCGGCGGTCCTGGCCGGCGCCTGGCTCGCCCGCTTCTGGTTCGCCGGGCGCATGGCCCACGACAAGGCCATCCAGCTCTACCCGCGCACCACGTGGATCATCATGTACTGCCTGATGATCCTCGCCGTGCTCGGCGTCATGGCGGCCGTCAACCGGGGCTCCGGGTGGATCGAGCGCACGCTGCGCCCGGCCGGGGCGGGGCCGGGGGCCGGGCGCGCCCCGGTCGTTCCGCGGCGGGTGGTCCGCCAGCTCGCCGCCGGCATGGTGTGCGTGGTCGCCCTGTTCGCGACCATGGGCGCGTCCTGGTCCGTCAACCGCTACATGCCCTCGGCCGACGTCGACTCCATGGGCATCGACGCGTACCGTGCCCACACCATCAAGCAGCGGGACGGCAGCTGCCCGCGCTTCTCGCCCGTCAAGGACTGCAAGGACATCGAGAAGGACGACTGGAAGCCCGGTCCCATCCAGGACTACATCTGGTGCGCCGGCATCGTGGCCGACGACTGGCCCGCCGTCTGCGGGATGAAGGCGCCCAAGCGCGTGCGGTCGCGGGCGGACATCGAGCGGGACGCCCAGGCCGAGAGGGACGCCCGGAAGGCGGCGGCCGAGGCGGAGAAGGCCACAGACAGGAAATAGGGCCGCCCACTCCGGTAGCCCGGGGTGGCCCCCCGCCCGCACCCCCTGTCATACCCCACCAGTAGCATCCGCCCCGAGAGTCGTGTCCTATGGCGCACCAGCCATAAGGGGTGGGGGGAACAAGGTGAGACTGAGTCGTGTGCGCGGTACCGCTCTGGCGGCCGCGCTCGGTGCCGCAGCGGTACTGGGCATTCAGGGAATGGCCGGGGGAGCCGAACTGGATCCCCCGGGCGGCAAGGGGCCGGCGGCGGCCGCGTACGGCGCCGACGCCAAGGAGACCGGGCCGGTCGAGGGGGAGGTGCACAAGCTCGCCCTCCAGCCCAAGGGCGCCGGCGAGGCCGTGCTCTCCCAGCGCGGCACCCAGCCCTTCGGCATGCTGGGCGTGTCCTGGACGGACCCCGCGGCCGAGGTGAAGGGCACCATCGAGGCCCGCGCCCGCGACGCGAAGACCGGCAAGTGGTCGCGCTGGATCGCCCTCGACCCGGTCAAGGCCGGGCTGGACGGCGTACGCCCCGGCGCGCACGGCTCCACGGAGCCCGTCTGGGTCGGTGCCTCCGACGGTGCCGAGGTACGGATCAGCGGCGGCGGCGCACTGCCCGCCGGGCTGGAGCTGAACCTGGTGGACCCGGGCGGCTCCGGCAGCCCGGCGAAGAAGAGCAGCGCCCAGAAGAGCAGCGCCGAGAGCGGGGCCCTGAACGCCGGCCCGGCCGCCTTCGCCGCCACCACGGCGGACCCCGGACCGGCCTCCACGGCCCCGCAGCCCAGCGTGGTCTCGCGCCTCGCGTGGGGCGCCGACGAATCGCTGAACGACGAGGGCCCGATCTACCTGCCGGGCGCCAAGGTCAAGGCGGTCTTCGTCCACCACACCGCCGACGCCCAGCCGTACGACTGCTCGCAGTCCGCGGCGATCGTCCGGGGCATCCACGTCTACCACGTGAAGACCAACGGCTGGCGCGACCTCGGCTACAACTTCCTCGTCGACAAGTGCGGCACGATCTTCGAGGGGCGGCAGGGCGGTATCGACCAGCCCGTCCTCGGCGCGCACACCTACGGCTGGAACTCCGAGTCCGCGGGTATCGCCGTCCTCGGTGACTACAACGCCGCGGGCGCCTCGGCCGCCGCTCAGGACGCCATTTCCAGGATCGCGGCCTACAAGCTCGGCCAGTACGACGGCGACATGAACGGCACGACCACGCTGACCGCGGGCGACACGCAGAAGAACTACTTCGGCACCGATTTCGTCAAGGGCCAGACGTACACGTTCAAGACGCTGTCGGGCCACCGGGACGGCTTCAACACCGAGTGCCCGGGCAACTCGCTCTACGGCCAGCTCGACGCGATCCGCACCTCCGGCCCCGCGGCGCAGCTGAACCTGACCACCGTCAACGGGGTGCCGGTCCAGGCCGGCGTCGACGGCAAGTCCGACGGCGTCCTGTCCGTCGGCTGGTCGACCGCCACGGCGAGCGCCCGCATCGGCTCCTTCGAGCTACTGGTCGACGGAGTCTCGGCCGCGACGGCCCCCGGCACGGCCCGGACGGCGATCACGACCCTGACCAACGGCACCCACCAGGTCCAGGTCAAGGCGACCGCGCTCAACGGCAAGACCTCCGTCAGCCTGCCCGTCAAGGTCGTCGCCGAGGTGAAGACCGCCAAGTTCACCCCAGTCACCCCGAAGCGTCTGATGGACACGCGTACGGGCCTCGGTGTGCCGCAGGCGAAGGTCGGTGCGGGTGGCGTGGTGACGCTGCCGGTGGCCGGTACGAACGGGATCCCGGCGGCGGATGTGACGGCCGTGGTGCTGAACGTGACGGCGACGAACCCCACCGAGCCGAGCTTCGTGTCGGTCTACCCGAGCGGTACGACCCGTACGAGCGCGTCGAACCTGAACTTCACGCCCGGCCAGACGATCCCGAACCTCGTGGTCGTCCCGGTGGTGGACGGGAAGGTGAGCTTCTTCAACAATCAGGGCACCGTGGACCTGATCGCGGACATCACGGGCTACTTCACCTCGGCCGGTGAGGGTGCGACGCACACGAACATCGGTCCGAAGCGTCTGATGGACACGCGTACGGGTCTGGGCGTGCCGGCGGCGAAGGTCGGCGCGGGCGGTGTGGTGACGCTGCCGGTGGCCGGTACGAACGGGATCCCGGCGACGGGTGTGACGGCCGTGGTGCTGAACGTGACGGCGACGAACCCCACCGAGCCGAGCTTCGTGTCGGTCTACCCGAGCGGTACGACCCGTACGAGCGCGTCGAACCTGAACTTCACCCCCGGCCTGACCATCCCGAACCTGGTCGTGGTCCCGGTGGTGGACGGGAAGGTGAGCTTCTTCAACAATCAGGGCACCGTGGACCTGATCGCGGACATCACGGGCTACTTCACCTCGGCCGGTGACGGTGCGACGCACACGAACATCGGTCCGAAGCGTCTGATGGACACGCGTACGGGCCTCGGTGTGCCGGCGGCGAAGGTCGGCGCGGGCGGTGTGGTGACGCTGCCGGTGGCCGGTACGAACGGGATCCCGGCGACGGGTGTGACGGCCGTGGTGCTGAACGTGACGGCGACGAACCCGACGCAGCCCAGCTTCGTGTCGGTCTACCCGAGCGGAACGACCCGCACGAGCGCCTCGAACCTGAACTTCACGCCCGGCCAGACGATCCCGAACCTGGTGGTCGTCCCGGTCGTGGACGGGAAGGTCAGCTTCTTCAACAACCAGGGCACCGTGGACCTCATCGCGGACATCACGGGTTACTTCAGCAAGTGAACTGAGCAGCGACGCGGGGCCCCCAGGACCAGGTCCTGGGGGCCCCGGACATTTCAGGGGTGGGACATGGGAACGAACGACGACGACATACCGGCCGTCTCCGACCAGGAGTGGGCCCGGTTCATGGAGCAGGCCGCGGCGGGCCCGGGCCGGGCTCCCCAGGAGCCGTCCGCCCGGGCGCGCATGGTCACCGCGCGGCTGCGCGCCGAGGCCGACGAGCCGCCCGGCTGGCGCACCGGTCCGGCCTGGCAGGAGAGGGAAGGGCGGGGGAGGGGCAAGCGGCGGCTCAAGGCCGCGGCGGCCGTCGTCTTCATAGCCGCCCTCGCGCTGATCACCCTCCGACCGGAGCTGGTCATCGACCGCGTCACCGGCAAGGCCGCGCAGAACGACGAGGCCCGCGAGCCGCTGGCGGCGGAGACCGCCCGGCCCACCGCCGCGCCCTCCACGCTGCCCCCGGACCAGCCCACGCTCAAGGAGCCCTTCAAGGGCTCTCCGGCCCTGCAGTGGGCCGACGGGGCGGCCGGGATCGAGGTGCCGGAGGCCGAGGCCGTCGGCGGCATGAGCAAGGAGCGGGTCGCCGACGCACTGGAGAACGCCAAACAGTTCCTGGTCGCGGCCAACCTGGATCCGGCGACCCTGCGCGGGGAGCGGCCCGCGGCGGCACTGGCGCTGCTCGACCCGAAGCTGGGGGACGAACTGGGCCGCCTGGAGCAGTCGCTGGCGGCTCCGACGAAGGAGAACGACCCGCTGGACCTGTTCACCCGCATCAAGCCGGCCGAGCTCAAGCCCGTCGGCGACGTGGTCAAGGTCCGTGGCCGGATGTGGGTGGAGCCCGGCAAGGAGGCCGGCCAGGCCAACGTGCTGACCGACTACACCTTCGTCTACCCGTTCGTGAAGGCGAAGCCGGGCGCCGAGCAGGTGGAGCGCACGATCGTGCGGCGCGAGATCACCTTCTCGGTCGCGGACCCGCGCAAGTGGCAGGCCACCGCCGGCAAGCTCTGGCTGGAGAAGGTCGGCGTCAACCTCGCCAACAGCGGGTGCGACATCTACGACGGGTTCCTGCACCCCGTCTTCGACGAGGACACGCCGACCGGGCCCACACCCTCGGGTACGCCCGTGGACCCGTACGACCGGAGCAGGAGCACGGAGACCGGCCCTCCGGAAGGCTGCGGGACCCTCTCCCGATCCTGACCGGGGCAGCTGCACGGCCTGGCCCGGGCACCCCAAGGGAGGCCCGGGCCGTCGGTTCGCGTGGCGCGGTTTGACCACTCACCGCTGGGGGGTATTCTCTTCGGCCCGATTGGCGCAGTACGTGTCTTGTATGGCAGACTACTCAAGTTGCTCGGCTGAGTGCCGATGCTGCGCGCCTCCCGCCGGGAGGACCGGAAGCGAGTCCCACAGTACTCGTCGCCTTTATCTGCCTTCCGGGGCAGCAATGGGGCGGACGTACGGGAATCTTCTGGGAAGCGACAGCACGGTGCCTGCCAGGCGCTCGGTGGGTGTTTCTCCCCCGAACCGCGGTCCTGGGACCGCACCCCCTTGGATGAGGGAATTTCCGTATGGGAATTTTCTGAGAGGGAGTGCGACACGCCCGACCGCGTGGGTCGGAGAGAAGCGGTGGATCCGTCCACAGCCGACCGGGAGCCAGAGCGTTTCCACAACAGACAGGACTACGGAGTAGCCATGGCGGGACAGAAGATCCGCATCCGGCTCAAGGCCTACGACCACGAGGTCATCGACTCCTCGGCGAAGAAGATCGTCGAGACGGTGACCCGCACTGGTGCGTCGGTCGCAGGCCCGGTGCCGCTGCCCACTGAGAAGAACGTGTACTGCGTCATCAAGTCGCCGCACAAGTACAAGGACTCGCGCGAGCACTTCGAGATGCGCACGCACAAGCGCCTGATCGACATCCTCGACCCGACGCCCAAGACCGTTGACTCGCTGATGCGCCTGGACCTTCCGGCCGGCGTTGACATCGAGATCAAGCTCTGAGAGGCGTCGAGAAGATGGCAAAGCAGATCAAGGGCGTCCTGGGCGAGAAGCTCGGCATGACCCAGGTCTGGGACGAGAACAACCGTGTCGTCCCGGTGACCGTCGTCAAGGCCGGGCCCTGCGTCGTTACCCAGGTCCGTACGAACGACACCGACGGCTACGAGTCGGTCCAGATCGCCTTCGGCGAGATCGACCCGCGCAAGGTGAACAAGCCCCTCAAGGGCCACTTCGCCAAGGCCGATGTGACCCCGCGCCGCCACCTGGTGGAGCTCCGCACCTCCGACGCCAGCGAGTACACGCTCGGCCAGGAGATCACTGCTGAGGTGTTCGAGTCCGGCGTCAAGGTTGACGTCACGGGCAAGAGCAAGGGCAAGGGCTTCGCCGGTGTCATGAAGCGCCACAACTTCCGGGGCCTCGGCGCCGGTCACGGTGTGCAGCGCAAGCACCGCTCCCCCGGTTCGATCGGTGGCTGCGCCACCCCTGGGCGTGTCTTCAAGGGCATGCGCATGGCTGGTCGTATGGGCAACGAGCGCGTCACCACCCAGAACCTGACCATCCACGCGGTAGACGCGGAGAAGGGTCTGCTCCTCATCAAGGGCGCAGTCCCCGGTCCGAACGGCGGCCTCGTCCTGGTCCGTACCGCGGCCAAGGGGGCTTGAGGTTAATGAGCACCATTGACATCCTTTCGCCGGCAGGCGACAAGGCCGGTACCGTCGAGCTCCCCGCGGAGATCTTCGACGCGAAGACCAGCGTTCCGCTGATCCACCAGGTCGTCGTCGCCCAGCTGGCTGCTGCCCGTCAGGGCACGCACAAGACCAAGACCCGTGGCGAAGTCCGTGGTGGTGGCAAGAAGCCTTACCGCCAGAAGGGCACCGGCCGCGCCCGTCAGGGTTCGACCCGCGCTCCGCAGTTCGCCGGCGGTGGCGTCGTCCACGGCCCGCAGCCGCGTGACTACTCGCAGCGGACCCCGAAGAAGATGAAGGCCGCCGCCCTCCGCGGTGCCCTCTCGGACCGTGCGCGTCACTCCCGCATCCACGTCGTCACCGGCGTGGTCGAGGGTGCCGTCTCCACGAAGGCCGCCAAGACGCTGTTCGGCAAGATCACGGAGCGCAAGAACCTGCTCCTGGTCGTCGAGCGTGCCGACGAGGCCGCGTGGCTGTCCGCCCGCAACCTGCCCCAGGTTCACATCCTGGAGCCGGGCCAGCTCAACACGTACGACGTGATCGTCTCTGACGACGTGGTCTTCACCCAGGCCGCGCTGGAGTCCTTCGTGTCTGGCCCCAAGGCCGACGAGACCGAAGGGAGCGACGCCTGATGTCTGAGGCGACCGTTACCAGCAAGACCTTCACTGACCCGCGCGACCTGCTGATCAAGCCGGTTGTCTCGGAGAAGAGCTACGCGCTGCTGGACGAGAACAAGTACACGTTCATCGTCGCGCCCGGCGCCAACAAGACCCAGATCAAGCAGGCCGTCGAGGCGGTCTTCTCGGTCAAGGTCACCGGGGTCAACACGATCAACCGTCAGGGTAAGCGCAAGCGCACCAAGACCGGTTTCGGCAAGCGTGCTGACACCAAGCGCGCCATCGTGACCCTCGCTGAGGGCGACCGTATCGACATCTTCGGCGGCCAGGCCTCCTAACGGAGTCCTGAGTCGTCCGGAATCGGACGAGGACTGAGAAATGGGTATCCGCAAGTACAAGCCGACGACCCCGGGCCGTCGTGGCTCCAGCGTCGCCGACTTTGTCGAGATCACGCGGTCCACGCCGGAGAAGTCGCTGGTTCGCCCGCTGCACAGCAAGGGCGGCCGTAACAACACCGGTCGGATCACTGTTCGCCACCAGGGTGGTGGACACAAGCGCGCCTACCGCGTGATCGACTTCCGTCGTCACGACAAGGACGGCGTGCCGGCCAAGGTCGCGCACATCGAGTACGACCCCAACCGCACCGCGCGCATCGCGCTCCTGCACTACGCGGACGGCGAGAAGCGCTACATCATCGCTCCCCGCGGTCTGAACCAGGGCGACCGGATTGAGAACGGCCCCACGGCCGACATCAAGCCCGGCAACAACCTGGCGCTCCGCAACATCCCGGTCGGTACCACGATCCACGCGATCGAGCTCCGTCCCGGTGGTGGCGCCAAGTTCGCCCGTTCCGCGGGTGCCTCCGTGCAGCTGCTGGCGAAGGAGGGCACCATGGCCCACCTCCGCATGCCGTCCGGCGAGATCCGTCTCGTCGACGCGCGCTGCCGCGCCACGGTCGGCGAGGTCGGCAACGCCGAGCAGTCGAACATCAACTGGGGCAAGGCCGGCCGTATGCGCTGGAAGGGCGTTCGCCCGTCCGTCCGCGGTGTCGCGATGAACCCGGTTGACCACCCGCACGGTGGTGGTGAGGGCAAGACCAGTGGTGGTCGCCACCCGGTCTCCCCGTGGGGTCAGAAGGAGGGTCGTACTCGTTCGCCGAAGAAGGCTTCGAACAAGTACATCGTCCGCCGCCGCAAGACGAACAAGAAGCGCTAGGAGCGGGTTTAGATGCCGCGCAGTCTCAAGAAGGGACCCTTCGTCGACGACCACCTCATCAAGAAGGTGGACGCTCAGAACGAAGCTGGTACCAAGAACGTCATCAAGACCTGGTCCCGTCGCTCGATGATCATCCCGGCGATGCTGGGTCACACCATCGCGGTGCACAACGGCAAGACGCACGTCCCGGTGTTCGTCACCGAGTCGATGGTCGGCCACAAGCTCGGCGAGTTCTCGCCGACTCGCACCTTCCGCGGCCACGTCAAGGACGACCGGAAGTCGAAGCGCCGCTAAAGGCGGGGTGGTTACGACTATGACTTACACCGAAGGGACAACCATGGAAGCCAGGGCCCAGGCGCGGTACATCCGCGTCACGCCCATGAAGGCCCGCCGCGTGGTGGACCTTATCCGTGGCATGGATGCCACGGAGGCTCAGGCGGTCCTGCGTTTCGCCCCGCAGGCCGCGAGCGTGCCGGTCGGCAAGGTGCTGGACAGCGCCATTGCCAACGCCGCACACAACTACAACCACCCGGACGCCTCTTCGCTGTTCATCAGCGAGGCGTTCGTGGACGAGGGTCCGACCCTGAAGCGGTTCCGTCCGCGTGCCCAGGGCCGTGCCTACCGGATCCGCAAGCGGACCAGCCACATCACCGTGGTCGTCAGCAGCAAGGAAGGTTCCCGGTAATGGGCCAGAAGGTAAACCCGCACGGGTTCCGGCTCGGCATCACCACCGACTTCAAGTCGCGTTGGTACGCCGACAAGCTGTACAAGGACTACGTCAAGGAAGACGTCGCCATCCGTCGGATGATGACGTCCGGCATGGAGCGCGCCGGCATCTCGAAGGTTGAGATCGAGCGCACCCGTGACCGCGTGCGTGTGGACATCCACACCGCTCGTCCGGGCATCGTCATCGGCCGCCGTGGCGCCGAGGCCGACCGCATCCGCGGCGACCTTGAGAAGCTCACGGGCAAGCAGGTCCAGCTGAACATCCTCGAGGTCAAGAACCCCGAGCTCGACGCTCAGCTGGTTGCCCAGGCCGTTGCCGAGCAGCTCTCCTCCCGCGTCTCCTTCCGTCGTGCCATGCGCAAGAGCATGCAGGGCACCATGAAGGCCGGCGCCAAGGGCATCAAGATCCAGTGCGGCGGCCGTCTCGGCGGCGCCGAGATGTCCCGCTCCGAGTTCTACCGCGAGGGTCGTGTGCCGCTGCACACGCTGCGCGCGAACGTGGACTACGGCTTCTTCGAGGCCAAGACCACCTTCGGCCGTATCGGCGTGAAGGTCTGGATCTACAAGGGCGACGTCAAGAACATCGCCGAGGTTCGCGCCGAGAACGCTGCGGCCCGTGCGGGTAACCGCCCGGCCCGTGGTGCCGGCGCTGGCGACCGTCCCGCCGGCCGTGGTGGCCGTGGTGGCGAGCGCGGCGGCCGTGGTGGCCGCAAGCCGCAGCAGGCTGCTGCTGCCGAGGCCCCCAAGGCCGAGGCCGCTGCCGCTGCTCCGGCTGAGAGCACCGGAACGGAGGCCTGACCGACATGCTGATCCCTCGTAGGGTCAAGCACCGCAAGCAGCACCACCCGAAGCGCCGCGGTATGGCCAAGGGCGGTACTGAGGTCTCGTTCGGCGAGTACGGCATCCAGGCGCTCACCCCCGCCTACGTGACGAACCGCCAGATCGAGGCGGCTCGTATTGCGATGACCCGCCACATCAAGCGTGGCGGCAAGGTCTGGATCAACATCTACCCGGACCGTCCGCTGACGAAGAAGCCCGCCGAGACCCGCATGGGTTCCGGTAAGGGTTCTCCCGAGTGGTGGATCGCCAACGTGCACCCGGGTCGGGTCATGTTCGAGCTGTCCTACCCGAACGAGAAGATTGCTCGTGAGGCGCTCACCCGCGCTGCTCACAAGCTTCCGATGAAGTGCCGGATTGTGCGGCG
Organism: Streptomyces sp. NPDC043680; assembly: GCF_056436685.1. NCBI lineage: Bacteria > Bacillati > Actinomycetota > Actinomycetes > Kitasatosporales > Streptomycetaceae > Streptomyces > Streptomyces sp. NPDC043680. The sequence goes on from NZ_JBWKCE010000010.1 coordinate 202,410, forward strand.
CGAGGCAGGTGAGTCGTGATGGCAACGGGAACCAAGGCGTCCGAGCTGCGTGAGCTCGGCAACGAGGAGCTCGTTGGCAAGCTGCGCGAGGCCAAGGAAGAGCTGTTCAAGCTGCGCTTCCAGGCTGCCACGGGCCAGCTGGAGAACAACGGTCGGCTCAAGTCCGTCCGTAAGGACATCGCCCGGATCTACACCCTGATGCACGAGCGCGAGCTGGGCATCGAGACGGTGGAGAGCGCCTGATGAGCGAGAACAACGTGACTGAGAACAAGACCGAGCGCGGCTTCCGCAAGACCCGCGAGGGTCTGGTCGTCAGCGACAAGATGGACAAGACCGTCGTCGTCGCCGTTGAGGACCGCGTCAAGCACGCCCTGTACGGCAAGGTCATCCGCCGTACGAACAAGCTCAAGGCTCACGACGAGCAGAACGCTGCCGGTGTCGGCGACCGCGTCCTCATCATGGAGACGCGTCCGCTGTCGGCGAGCAAGCGCTGGCGCATCGTCGAGATCCTCGAAAAGGCCAAGTAATCACCTGAGGGGATTTCCCTCAGGTCAGTTCCGCCAGGCTCGGCGAGGGGCTCCGGCAACGGACCCCTCGCCGGGAACCGGCAGACAATCAGGAGATAGACGTGATCCAGCAGGAGTCGCGACTGCGTGTCGCCGACAACACTGGTGCCAAGGAGATCCTTTGCATCCGTGTTCTCGGTGGCTCCGGTCGCCGCTACGCGGGCATCGGTGACGTCATCGTCGCCACCGTCAAGGATGCGATCCCCGGTGGCAACGTGAAGAAGGGTGACGTCGTCAAGGCGGTCATCGTTCGCACCGTCAAGGAGCGCCGCCGCCAGGACGGCTCGTACATCCGCTTCGACGAGAACGCCGCTGTCATTCTGAAGAACGACGGCGACCCTCGCGGCACCCGTATCTTCGGCCCCGTCGGCCGTGAGCTGCGCGAGAAGAAGTTCATGAAGATCATCTCGCTCGCGCCGGAGGTGCTGTAAGCATGAAGATCAAGAAGGGCGACCTGGTCCAGGTCATCACCGGTAAGGACAAGGGCAAGCAGGGCAAGGTCATCGCGGCCATGCCCAGCGAGAACCGCGTCCTCGTCGAGGGTGTCAACCGGGTCAAGAAGCACACCAAGGCTGCGCAGAACCAGGCCGGCGGCATCGTGATCACCGAGGCCCCGGTCCACGTGAGCAACGTTCAGCTGGTTGTGGAGAAGGACGGCAAGAAGGTCGTCACCCGCGTCGGCTACCGCTTCGACGACGAGGGCAACAAGATCCGCGTTGCCAAGCGGACGGGTGAGGACATCTGATGGCTACCACTCCGCGTCTCAAGACGAAGTACCGCGAGGAGATCACCGGCAAGCTGCGTGAGGAGTTCTCGTACGAGAACGTCATGCAGATCCCCGGCCTCGTGAAGATCGTGGTCAACATGGGTGTGGGCGACGCCGCCCGCGACTCCAAGCTGATCGACGGCGCCATCCGCGACCTGACGACGATCACCGGTCAGAAGCCGGCCGTCACGAAGGCCCGCAAGTCCATCGCGCAGTTCAAGCTGCGCGAGGGTCAGCCGATCGGCTGCCACGTCACCCTCCGTGGTGACCGCATGTGGGAGTTCCTGGACCGTACGCTGTCGCTCGCGCTGCCGCGTATCCGTGACTTCCGCGGTCTGTCGCCGAAGCAGTTCGACGGCCGTGGCAACTACACCTTCGGTCTCACGGAGCAGGTCATGTTCCACGAGATCGACCAGGACAAGATCGACCGTACCCGGGGTATGGACATCACCGTGGTCACCACGGCGACCAACGACGCTGAGGGCCGCGCGCTCCTTCGTCACCTCGGCTTCCCCTTCAAGGAGGCGTAAGCGAGATGGCGAAGAAGGCTCTCATCGCGAAGGCTGCCCGCAAGCCCAAGTTCGGTGTGCGTGCGTACACCCGCTGCCAGCGCTGCGGTCGCCCCCACTCCGTGTACCGCAAGTTCGGCCTGTGCCGCGTCTGCCTTCGTGAGATGGCTCACCGTGGCGAGCTGCCGGGCGTGACCAAGAGCTCCTGGTAATTCCCTTCCGTCCTTAGGGACTTGGAGAGAACCAGAGACTCTCGGTAAGCATCTGGACGGTGGGTGCCCGGCCCCGCATGCCGTAGGCTTGTGGGGTTGGGCGTCCGCCGCCCATAACGACTTACTACGCCGTAGGTCCCCGCACCGCACCCGTCCCGCCACTGAGTGGGGAGAGGGATGGCGCATACAGGAAACCCCGGCGAGAGAGGCCGAAGGCCACTTCATGACCATGACTGACCCGATCGCAGACATGCTCACGCGTCTGCGTAACGCTAACTCGGCGTACCACGACACCGTCGTGATGCCGCACAGCAAGATCAAGTCGCACATCGCGGAGATCCTCAAGCAGGAGGGTTTCATCACCGGCTGGAAGGTCGAGGACGCCGAAGTCGGCAAGAACCTCGTCCTTGAGCTGAAGTTCGGGCCGAACCGTGAGCGCTCCATCGCGGGCATCAAGCGGATCTCGAAGCCCGGTCTGCGCGTGTACGCGAAGTCCACCAACCTGCCGAAGGTCCTCGGCGGCCTGGGCGTGGCGATCATCTCCACGTCCCACGGTCTCCTGACCGGCCAGCAGGCAGGCAAGAAGGGCGTAGGTGGGGAAGTCCTCGCCTACGTCTGGTAGTCGGGAACGGAGGAAAAGCAATGTCGCGAATCGGCAAGCTCCCCATCCAGGTTCCCGCCGGTGTGGACGTCACCATCGATGGCCGCACGGTCGCGGTGAAGGGCCCCAAGGGTCTCCTCTCGCACACCGTCGCCGCGCCGATCGAGATCGTCAAGGGTGAGGACGGCGTTCTGAACGTCACCCGCCCCAACGACGAGCGTCAGAACAAGGCCCTGCACGGCCTGTCCCGCACGCTGGTGGCGAACATGATCACCGGTGTGACCACGGGGTACGTCAAGGCTCTCGAAATCAGCGGTGTTGGTTACCGCGTCGCCGCGAAGGGCTCCGCTCTGGAGTTCCAGCTTGGCTACAGCCACCCGATCCTGGTCGAGGCGCCCGAGGGCATCTCGTTCAAGGTCGAGTCGCCCACCAAGTTCACGGTCGAGGGCATCGACAAGCAGAAGGTCGGCGAGGTCGCCGCCAACATCCGCAAGCTGCGGAAGCCCGACCCGTACAAGGCCAAGGGTGTCAAGTACGCCGGCGAGGTCATCCGCCGCAAGGTCGGAAAGGCTGGTAAGTAGCCATGGCATACGGTGTGAAGATCGCCAAGGGCGACGCCTACAAGCGCGCTGCCAAGGCTCGCCGCCACATCCGCATCCGCAAGAACGTCTCGGGTACGGCGGAGCGTCCGCGCCTCGTCGTGACGCGTTCCAACCGCAACATCGTTGCCCAGGTCATCGACGACCTCAAGGGTCACACCCTTGCGTCGGCGTCGACCCTGGACGCTTCGATCCGCGGTGGCGAAGGCGACAAGAGCGCCCAGGCCCAGGCTGTCGGCGCGCTCGTCGCCGAGCGTGCCAAGGCTGCGGGTGTCGAGACCGTCGTGTTCGACCGCGGTGGCAACCGATACGCCGGGCGCATTGCCGCTCTGGCTGACGCCGCCCGCGAAGCCGGGCTGAAGTTCTAAGCCCCGGTTCCGGGACTCACGGACGTAACAGAGAGAGGTAATCCAATGGCTGGACCCCAGCGCCGCGGAAGCGGTGCCGGTGGCGGCGAGCGGCGGGACCGGAAGGGTCGCGACGGTGGCGCTGCCGCCGAGAAGACCGCTTACGTTGAGCGCGTTGTCGCGATCAACCGCGTCGCCAAGGTTGTCAAGGGTGGTCGCCGCTTCAGCTTCACCGCGCTGGTCGTGGTGGGCGACGGTGACGGCACCGTAGGTGTCGGTTACGGCAAGGCCAAGGAAGTTCCCGCGGCCATTGCCAAGGGCGTCGAGGAAGCCAAGAAGAACTTCTTCAAGGTTCCCCGTATCCAGGGCACCATCCCGCACCCGATCACGGGTGAGCGTGCCGCGGGCGTCGTGCTGCTGAAGCCGGCTTCCCCCGGTACCGGTGTTATCGCCGGTGGCCCGGTGCGCGCCGTTCTGGAGTGCGCCGGCGTTCACGACATCCTGTCGAAGTCGCTTGGCTCGTCCAACGCGATCAACATCGTGCACGCGACCGTGGCGGCCCTCAAGGGCCTGCAGCGTCCCGAGGAGATCGCGGCTCGCCGTGGTCTGCCCCTTGAGGACGTGGCCCCCGCGGCTCTGCTTCGTGCGCGTGCCGGGGCGGGTGTCGCGTAATGGCCCGCCTCAAGATCACGCAGACGAAGTCGTACATCGGCAGCAAGCAGAACCACCGCGACACGCTGCGTTCGCTCGGGCTCAAGCGCCTGAACGACGTGGTCGTCAAGGAGGACCGCCCCGAGTTCCGCGGAATGGTGCACACCGTCCGCCACCTCGTGACGGTTGAGGAGGTTGACTAATCATGGCTGAGAACAGCCCGCTGAAGGCCCACAACCTCCGTCCCGCCCCCGGCGCCAAGACCGCGAAGACCCGTGTCGGTCGTGGTGAGGCGTCGAAGGGTAAGACGGCCGGTCGTGGTACGAAGGGCCAGAAGGCCCGTTACCAGATCCCGCAGCGCTTCGAGGGTGGGCAGATGCCCCTCCACATGCGCCTGCCGAAGCTCAAGGGCTTCAAGAACCCGTTCCGCACCGAGTTCCAGGTCGTCAACCTGGACAAGCTTGCGGCTCTCTACCCCGAGGGTGGAGAGGTCACGGTGGCCGACCTGGTCGCCAAGGGCGCGGTGCGCAAGAACAGCCTCGTCAAGGTCCTCGGCCAGGGCGAGATCTCCGTGGCGCTGACGGTTTCGGTTGACGCCGTTTCCGGCTCCGCCAAGGAGAAGATCGCCGCTGCCGGCGGCACCGTCACCGAGCTCGTCTAAGACGGACCCAGGTGACAGATAGAGAGTAAAAACCCGACCGGGGATGCCTCACATATGGGGCATCCCCGGTTGGTCGTTCCACGGGGGGCGCAGTCGCCGGTAAGGTGGCCTGCACCTTTGCTTGTACGTATTCGTCGATCCCTCAGACCGTCACCTCTGACGCAGTAGCGCGGGGGTCGCAGGAGGCACCGTGCTCACCGCGTTCGCCCGGGCGTTCAAGACGCCCGACCTGCGCAAGAAGCTGCTCTTCACGCTCGGCATCATCGTGCTGTTCCGGCTCGGGTCCCACATCCCGGTACCCGGCGTGAGCTACAAGAACGTCCAGATCTGCGTCGACCAGGCCGGGAGCAGCAACAGCCTCTTCGGTCTCGTCAACATGTTCAGCGGCGGTGCGCTGCTGCAGATCACGATCTTCGCGCTCGGGATCATGCCCTACATCACGGCGAGCATCATCCTGCAGCTGCTGACCGTGGTCATTCCGAAGCTGGAGAACCTCAAAAAAGAGGGCCAGTCCGGCACGGCCAAGATCACTCAGTACACGCGCTATCTGACGGTCGCACTCGCGATCCTGCAGGGCACCGGCCTCGTCGCCACCGCCCGCACTGGCGCCCTGTTCCAGGGCTGCCAGGTCGCCAGCCAGATCGTCCCGAACCGGTCGATCTTCACCACCATCGTCATGGTCGTCACCATGACCGCCGGTACCTGCGTCGTCATGTGGCTCGGTGAGCTCGTGACCGACCGCGGCATCGGCAACGGCATGTCGATCCTGATGTTCATCTCGATCGCCGCCGGCTTCATCGGCGCCCTGTGGCAGATCAAGCTCCAGGGCAAGATCGCCGACGGCTGGGTCGAGTTCGGCGTGGTCATCCTCGTCGGCCTCGCGATGGTCGCCCTGGTCGTCTTCGTCGAGCAGGCGCAGCGCCGGATCCCGGTCCAGTACGCGAAGCGCATGATCGGCCGCCGTGCGTACGGCGGTACCTCGACCTACATCCCGCTCAAGGTGAACCAGGCGGGTGTGATTCCCGTCATCTTCGCTTCGTCGCTGCTCTACATCCCGGCGCTGATCGTCCAGTTCAGCGGATCCACCGCCGGCTGGGCCACCTGGATCCAGAAGCACTTCGTCAAGGGCGACCACCCGTACTACATCGCTGCCTACTTCCTCCTGATTGTCTTCTTCGCGTTCTTCTACGTGGCGATTTCTTTCAACCCCGAGGAAGTTGCAGACAACATGAAGAAGTATGGTGGGTTCATCCCGGGTATCCGCGCCGGTCGACCCACCGCCGAGTACCTGAGCTACGTGCTCAACCGGATCACCTGGCCGGGGTCGCTGTACCTGGGTCTCATCGCTCTAGTGCCGACGATGGCGTTGGCCGGCTTCGGAGCGAACCAGAACTTCCCGTTCGGCGGGACGAGCATCCTCATCATCGTGGGTGTGGGTCTGGAAACCGTGAAGCAGATCGAGAGCCAGCTCCAGCAGCGTAATTACGAAGGGTTCCTCCGCTGATGCGAATCGTCCTCGTCGGACCGCCCGGTGCGGGCAAGGGAACGCAGGCCGCGTTCCTTGCGAAGAACCTGTCGATCCCGCACATCTCCACGGGCGACCTGTTCCGCGCCAACATCAGCCAGAACACCGAGCTGGGCCGGCGCGCGAAGGCCTACATGGATGCCGGTGACCTCGTTCCCGACGAGATCACCATCGGTATGGCCAAGGACCGCATGGAGCAGCCGGACGCCGTGAACGGCTTCCTGCTCGACGGCTTCCCGCGCAACGTCTCCCAGGCCGAGGCACTGGACAAGATGCTCCAGTCCGCGGCCATGAAGCTGGACGCCGTCCTCGACCTGGAGGTCGAGGAGGACGAGGTGGTCAAGCGCATCGCCGGCCGCCGGATCTGCCGCAACGACTCCTCGCACGTGTTCCACGTCGTCTACGCGGCCCCGAAGGCCGCGGGTGTCTGCGACACCTGCGGCGGCGAGCTGTACCAGCGCGACGACGACTCCGAGGCGACGGTCCGCAACCGGCTGGAGGTCTACCACACGCAGACCGAGCCGATCATCGACTACTACAAGGCCCAGGGCCTGCTGGTGACCATCCCGGCCCTCGGTGAGGTCGCGGACGTCACGCAGCGCGCGATGGACGCCCTCAAGAAGTAGTACCCCTGTTCTGCAGGTACGGCCGCGGTGTCCCCAGGACGCCGCGGCCGTACTGTTGAGACGACTCAATCCGAAGGTGGAAGGCACAAGCCATGGTCCAGATCAAGACCCCCGAGCAGATCGCGAAGATGCGCGAGGCGGGGCTGGTCGTCGCCGCGATCCACGCGGCGACCCGTGAGGCGGCCGTACCGGGCGCCACGACGCGGGATCTGGACATGGTGGCCCGCAAGGTCATCGCCGACGCCGGTGCCAAGTCGAACTTCCTGGGTTACGGCGGCTTCCCCGCCACCATCTGCACCTCGGTCAACGAGGTCGTCGTCCACGGCATCCCGGACGACAAGACCGTCCTCAAGGACGGCGACATCATCTCCATCGACGCCGGCGCGATCGTGGACGGCTGGCACGGGGACGCCGCGTACACGGCCTTCGTCGGCACCGGTCACGCCCCGGAGCTGATCGAGCTGTCCCGGGTGACGGAAGAGTCCATGTGGGCCGGGATCGCCGCGATGAAGAACGGCAACCGCCTGGTGGACATCTCCAAGGCGATCGAGGGCTACATCCGCCGTCAGCCGCGGCCCGTGACCGGCAAGTACGGGATCATCGAGGACTACGGCGGCCACGGCATCGGGTCCGAGATGCACATGGACCCCCACCTGCTGAACTACGTCTCGCGCAAGCGGGGCAAGGGGATCAAGCTGGTCCCGGGCATCTGTCTGGCGATCGAGCCGATGGTCTCCCTGGGCACCCCCCAGACGGAGGTCCTGGCGGACGACTGGACGGTCATCACGACCGACGGCACCTGGTCCTCGCACTGGGAGCACTCCATCGCCCTGACGGAGGCGGGCCCGATCGTGCTCACCAGCCCGGACTGCGGCAAGGCGAAGCTCGCGGAGTACGGGGTCACCACGGCCCCGGATCCCCTGGGCTGATCCGGGACCGCTCCCGACCCCGACGGATCGAACGCCTCCGGCAACCGCCGGGGCCGGTCACCGTGGCGGCGCCCGGCGCGGTGTACCCGGGGCCGGCGGACGGAGTCGGCGCAGCCGCTCACGGCCCCGGACCCGCTCGGTTAATGATCTAGACTCATGGGCAAACTTTCCGGATTCGTCTTTCTGGGTGCCCTGACGTAGACTGACTCGTCGGCTTACGTGCATTCCCATGCCCGTGAGCTGATCAAGGTAGCCGATTCGAAAGGCGAAGCGTGGCCAAGAAGCAAGGTGCCATCGAGATCGAGGGCACCGTGATCGAGTCCCTCCCGAACGCGATGTTCAAGGTGGAACTCCAGAACGGTCACAAGGTCCTCGCGCACATCAGCGGCAAGATGCGCATGCACTACATCCGCATCCTCCCCGATGACCGGGTCGTGGTGGAGCTCTCTCCCTACGACCTGACGCGTGGCCGGATCGTCTACCGATACAAGTAGATCTTGTCCTCACTCCTGCCTGGGCGTCCGTCCCGGTGCGGGTGGTGGCACTGACCCGGAGAACCTCACCAACATGAAGGTCAAGCCGAGCGTCAAGAAGATCTGCGACAAGTGCAAGGTGATCCGCCGTCACGGTCGGGTCATGGTCATCTGCGACAACCTGCGCCACAAGCAGCGCCAGGGCTGACGCACGCCGACCGACCTGCACTCCGCAGTTCTTCAGCGCGACGTAAGAACGTACATACGCAGAACCCGCCCAGCCCTGCAGGGGGCCGGCGGTACCTCCGGCGGGGGCCGGGGACCCGGACGTACCACCACTCAACAGGGTGGTCGGCGGTCGGGAGTGGTTCTGCGGAAGACCCCCGAACACACAGGAGCCATTTGTGGCACGCGTTTCCGGTGTTGACATCCCGCGCGAAAAGCGCGTGGAGATCGCACTCACCTACGTCTTCGGTATCGGGCGCACCCGGTCCAAGGAGATCCTCGCCTCCACCGGCGTGAACCCGAACACCCGCGTTCGTGACCTGGCCGAAGAGGACCTCGTCAAGATCCGCGAGTACGTGGACGCCAACCTCCGTACCGAGGGTGACCTCCGCCGCGAGATCCAGGGCGACATCCGTCGCAAGATCGAGATCCAGTGCTACCAGGGCATCCGCCACCGTCGTGGCCTGCCGGTGCACGGTCAGCGCACCAGCACGAACGCGCGTACCCGCAAGGGCCCGCGTCGCGCGATCGCCGGTAAGAAGAAGCCGGGCAAGAAGTAGTCCTGTTCAGCGGTCTTGCGCTGTAGGACCGACCACCTCCCGTAGGAGATTTAGATGCCCCCCAAGGGTCGTCAGGGCGCTGCCAAGAAGGTGCGCCGCAAGGAAAAGAAGAACGTCGCTCACGGGCACGCCCACATCAAGAGCACGTTCAACAACACGATCGTCTCGATCACGGACCCCTCGGGCAACGTGATCTCCTGGGCCTCCGCCGGCCACGTCGGCTTCAAGGGCTCGCGCAAGTCCACCCCCTTCGCCGCGCAGATGGCCGCCGAGTCGGCCGCCCGCCGCGCGCAGGAGCACGGCATGCGCAAGGTCGACGTCTTCGTCAAGGGTCCGGGCTCCGGCCGCGAGACCGCGATCCGCTCCCTGCAGGCCACCGGCCTGGAGGTCGGCTCCATCCAGGACGTCACCCCCACCCCGCACAACGGCTGCCGCCCGCCGAAGCGCCGCCGCGTCTGACGCAGCGACGCCTGTGCGTCTTTGAGTGTCCGGGCGGTACGACCTCTTCGGGGGCCGTGCCGCCCGTACCCTTGCAGTAACCAGCAGTACCTGTCGGGCGTCAAATAGTGGGCGTCCACGACTGAAGGAACACAGACATGCTTATCGCTCAGCGTCCTTCGCTGACCGAAGAGGTCGTCGACGAGTACCGCTCGCGGTTCGTGATCGAGCCGCTGGAGCCGGGCTTCGGCTACACCCTCGGCAACTCCCTGCGCCGTACGCTCCTCTCCTCGATCCCGGGTGCCGCTGTCACCAGCATCCGCATCGACGGTGTCCTGCACGAGTTCACCACCGTGCCGGGCGTCAAGGAGGACGTCACCGACCTCATCCTCAACATCAAGCAGCTGGTCGTCTCCTCGGAGCACGACGAGCCGGTCGTGATGTACCTGCGCAAGCAGGGTCCCGGCCTGGTCACCGCTGCCGACATCGCGCCCCCGGCCGGTGTCGAGGTGCACAACCCGGACCTGGTCCTCGCCACGCTCAACGGCAAGGGCAAGCTGGAGATGGAGCTGACCGTCGAGCGCGGTCGCGGCTACGTCTCCGCCGTCCAGAACAAGCAGCTGGGCCAGGAGATCGGCCGTATCCCGGTCGACTCCATCTACAGCCCGGTCCTCAAGGTCACCTACAAGGTCGAGGCGACCCGAGTCGAGCAGCGCACCGACTTCGACAAGCTGATCGTCGACGTCGAGACCAAGCAGGCCATGCGCCCGCGTGACGCCATGGCGTCCGCCGGCAAGACCCTGGTCGAGCTGTTCGGTCTGGCCCGCGAGCTCAACATCGACGCCGAGGGCATCGACATGGGTCCGTCCCCGACGGACGCCGCCCTGGCCGCCGACCTGGCCCTGCCGATCGAGGAGCTGGAGCTCACCGTTCGGTCGTACAACTGCCTCAAGCGCGAGGGCATCCACTCCGTGGGTGAGCTCGTCGCCCGCTCCGAGGCCGACCTGCTCGACATCCGCAACTTCGGTGCGAAGTCGATCGACGAGGTCAAGGCGAAGCTGGCCGGCATGGGCCTGGCCCTCAAGGACAGCCCGCCCGGATTCGACCCGACCGCCGCCGCCGACGCCTTCGGCGCCGACGACGACGCGGACGCCGGTTTCGTCGAGACCGAGCAGTACTAAGCAGCACCCGTAGATCTTTCCCGCGGCATCCGCCCCGGGGGAACTGACACCGGTACCTGACACGGCCGGTGCAGATATGAAGGAGTAACACCATGCCGCGTCCCGCAAAGGGTGCCCGTCTGGGCGGCAGCGCCGCGCACGAGAAGCACCTCCTCGCGAACCTCGCGAAGTCGCTCTTCGAGCACGGCCGCATCACGACGACCGAGGCCAAGGCCCGCCGCCTGCGTCCGGTCGCCGAGCGTCTGATCACCAAGGCGAAGAAGGGCGACATCCACAACCGTCGCCTGGTTCTCCAGACGATCACGGACAAGAGCATCGTCCACACGCTCTTCACCGAGATCGCCCCGCGCTACGAGAACCGCCCCGGTGGTTACACGCGCATCACCAAGATCGGCAACCGTCGCGGCGACAACGCCCCGATGGCCGTGATCGAGCTGGTCGAGGCCCTGACCGTGGCCCAGCAGGCCACCGGTGAGGCCGAGGCCGCCACGAAGCGCGCCGTGAAGGAGGCCGAGGCCAAGGCCGAGGCTCCCGCCGAGTCCGAGGCTCCGGCCGAGGAGTCGAAGGACGCCTGAGGCGTTTCCCCGCGTCGGCGGGGATGACCCTGAGGCTTGATCCCGCTCTGGGATCGAGCTTGTTCGGTCGGCTCTGAACGGGCCCGCCCCCTCCGGGGCGGGCCCGTTCTGCGTTTCGTTGCGTCTGAGAGGATCGGTCACGTGAGTGACGAGGTGGAGCCCGGGCACGTCCGGGTGCGGCTGGACCTGTCGTACGACGGCAAGGACTTCTCCGGCTGGGCGAAGCAGCGCGTACTGCGGACCGTGCAGGGCGAGCTGGAGTCGGCCCTGCAGACCGTGATGCGGCTGCCGGAGCCGGTGGAGCTGACCGTGGCCGGGCGGACCGACGCGGGCGTGCACGCCCGCGGGCAGGTCGCCCAGTTCGACCTGGCCGAGGAGGTGTGGGCCGAGCACCACGACAAGCTGCTGCGCCGTCTCGCGGGCCGGCTGCCGCACGACGTACGGGTGTGGAAGGTCGCCGAGGCCCCCGAGGGCTTCAACGCCCGGTTCTCCGCCATCTGGCGCCGCTACGCCTACCGGGTCGGCGACCACCAGGGCGGTGTCGACCCGCTGCGCCGCGGACACGTGCTGTGGCACCCGTGGCCGCTGGACGTGGACGCCATGAACGAGGCCGCCGCCCCGCTGCTCGGCGAGCACGACTTCGCCGCGTACTGCCGCAAGCGCGAGGGCGCCACCACCATCCGCACCCTCCAGCAGCTCAGCTGGGAGCGCGCCGAGGACGGGATCGTCACCGCGACCGTCCGCGCCGACGCCTTCTGCCACAACATGGTCCGCTCGCTGGTGGGCGCCCTGCTGCACGTCGGCGACGGCCACCGGCCCACCGACTGGCCCGGGAAGGTCCTCAGGGCCGCCGTACGGGACTCCTCCGTGCACGTCGTGAAGCCGCACGGGCTCACCCTGGAGGAGGTCGGCTACCCGGCGGACGAGCTGCTGGCCGAGCGCAGCCGGGTGGCCCGCAACATGCGGACCCTGCCCGGCGCAGGCTGCTGCTGACCCCGCCCCCGGGCCGCGGCTAATCCGTTTGGGCGGATCGGTCCCCGGCCTGGACAATGCCCGGCATGGGACATCTCGAAGCCAGCCACCTGGAGTACTACCTTCCCGACGGGCGGGTGCTGCTTCCCGACGTCTCCTTCCGGGTGGGGGAGGGCGCGGTGGTCGCCCTCGTCGGGGCGAACGGGGCCGGCAAGACCACCCTGCTCAAGCTGATCTCGGGTGAGCTCCAGCCGCACGGCGGCGGGGTCACCGTCAGCGGCGGCCTCGGGGTGATGTCCCAGTTCGTGGGCTCCGTACGGGACGAGACGACCGTACGGGACCTGCTCGTCTCGGTGGCGCAGCCGCGGATCCGGGCGGCCGCGAAGGCCGTCGACCACGCCGAACACCTGATCATGACGGTGGACGACGAATCCGCCCAGATGGCGTACGCGCAGGCGCTCAGCGACTGGGCCGACGTCCAGGGCTACGAGGCGGAGACCCTGTGGGACGTCTGCACGACGGCCGCGCTGGCCATCCCCTACGACACCGCCCAGTTCCGCGAGGTGCGCACCCTGTCGGGCGGTGAGCAGAAGCGGCTGGTGCTGGAGGCGCTGCTGCGCGGGCCGGACGAGGTGCTGCTGCTCGACGAGCCGGACAACTATCTGGACGTGCCCGGCAAGCGGTGGCTGGAGGAGCAGCTGAAGGCCACCCGCAAGACGGTGCTCTTCGTGTCCCACGACCGGGAGCTGCTGTCCCGGGCCGCCGAGAAGATCATCAGCCTGGAGCCGAGCCCGATGGGCACGGACGTATGGGTGCACGGTGCCGGCTTCGACACCTACCACGACGCCCGCAAGGAGCGCTTCGCCCGCTTCGAGGAGCTCAAGCGGCGCTGGGACGAGGAGCACGCGCGGCTGAAGGCGCTGGTGCTGCGGCTGCGCAACCAGGCGGCGATCAGCCCCGACATGGCCTCGCGGTACAAGGCGATGCAGACCCGCTTCCAGAAGTTCGAGGAGGCCGGGCCGCCGCCGGAGCCGCCGCGGGAGCAGGACATCCGGATGCGGCTCAAGGGCGGCCGTACGGGCGTGCGCGCGCTGACCGTGGAGAACCTGGAGCTCACGGGCCTGATGAAGCCGTTCTCCCTGGAGGTCTACTACGGGGAGCGGGTCGCGGTGCTCGGCTCGAACGGCTCGGGCAAGTCGCACTTCCTGCGCCTGCTGGCCGGCGAGGACGTCCGGCACACGGGTGACTGGAAGCTGGGCGCGCGGGTGGTCCCCGGGCATTTCGCGCAGACCCACGCCCATCCGGAGCTCTTCGGCCGGACCCTCGTCGACATCCTGTGGACGGAGTGCGCGAAGGACCGCGGCGCCGCGATGTCGGTGCTGCGCAGGTACGAGCTGGAGCGCCAGGGCGACCAGCCGTTCGAGAAGCTGTCGGGCGGCCAGCAGGCCCGTTTCCAGATCCTGCTGCTGGAGCTGGCGGGGACCACGGCCCTGCTGCTGGACGAGCCCACCGACAACCTGGACCTGGAGTCCGCGGAGGCGCTGCAGGACGGCCTGGAGGCCTACGAGGGCACTGTGCTGTGTGTCACGCACGACCGCTGGTTCGCGCGCACATTTGACCGTTTCCTGGTCTTCGGTTCGGACGGTGTTGTACGAGAGACTCGGGAGCCCGTGTGGGACGAACGCAGGGTCGAGCGGAAGCGCTGAGGCGGGACGAACGTAGGGTCGAGCGGAAACGCCGGGGGGAGACCGCTCCCCGGCGGTCGATCGGGAGGCGTTGTGCGGCTGCGGCCTGGCACCTGGCTCGGGAAGTGGGAAGAGGTCGCGGGCCCCGCCGCGGGGCACCGGCTGGTCGTGTGGCTGCTGCGACCGGCGTCCCGGTCCTGGGTGGCCGTGGCCCTCGCGGTCGTCCTCGGCATCGCGGTCTCCACCAGCCTGCGGGAGAACTGGGGCTCGGACAACGCCTTCGTCGTCAAGGCCGCGGACACGCTGCTGGCCGGCGGGTCCCCGTACGAGGACAAGCGGTTCCTGTACCTCCCCAGTGCCGTGATCATGGCCGTCCCCGAGGCGCTGCTGCCCCGGCCGGTGCTGCGCTGGGTGCTGCCGCTGGGGATGTCCGCCCTGCTGGCGCTCGGCTGGTGGGCCGCGCTGCGGCTGTTCTCGGTGCCGGTGCGCTCCCGCTTCGCGGTCGGCGGGTTCGCGCTGCTGGCCCTGGCCTTCAAGCCGTACGTGAACCTGGTGCTGATCGGGAACTGGACGGCCATCTCCGCCGCCGCGCTGCCGGTGGCCCTGCTGCTCGCGCACCGGCGGTCCTGGACGGCCGCCGGGCTGGTCGTGGGGCTGGCCATCGCCTGCAAGCCGATGCTGGTGCCGGTGGGGCTGGTGTTCCTGCTGGCCCGGCAGTGGCGGGGGCTGGCCGTGGCCGTGCTGGTGCCGCTCGGGATCTCGCTGTTCGGGGCGCTGATGATGCCCAGCCCGACGCTGTTCTTCACGAAGACGCTGCCGTTCCTGCTCCAGGGGCAGGACGCGTACGCGCTGCCCTGGGACGCCTCGCCGATCGCGGTGCTGCCGCGGCTGGGGGTCCCGCAGCCGGTGGCGGTGGCACTGGCGGGGGCGGGGGCGCTGGGCGGGCTGGTCGCGGCATGGCGGCGGTGGCGGCGTACGGACGGTCCCGGTGACGCGGACGGCGGGGAGCTGCGGCTGGCGGAGACGGCCTGCATGGTGATGCTCGCCGCATTCCTGGTGTCGCGGCCGTCCTTCGACCACTACCTGCTGGTGGTGCTCCCGCTGCTGCTGTGCTCCGCGGTGCGGCCGGGCTCGATGCCCCGCTCGCCCTGGTTCTGGCTGGCCCTGACGCCCCAGGTGGCGCTGGTCCCGTGGCCCTCGGAGCTGGCCCACAAGCGGCGCGCCTTCAAGGACTGCGCCACCCTGTGCGGGCTCGCGATCCTGCTGGCGCGTCGTGCACTGCGCTCCGGTCGGGTTACTCTGGGACCCGTAACAACTGCGGGGTCCCCACCCAGGACCGAACCGGAGTGCGCCGCGACGCCAGCAGAATCGGCATCGCGGACCGCGTTTTGACCCGTACGGGTCCGCTTGGGTATCCTGCTGGTTTGTTATGCGTAGTGGCTTGCTCATTCTCACGTGAGGGCCTTACGCCGGTCCACCGGGCCGATGACCAGCGGTTCACACGGGTTGCGTCCCCGATGTGGACGAGGGCTGTCGTGATCGTCCGTGGTGACCTGTCAGGACCTTCCCGCGGGGCTTGCGCCCCTGGGATACCACCACTGAAGAAGCGAAGGCATACGCGTGCGTACGTACAGCCCCAAGCCCGGCGACATCTCGCGCCAGTGGCTCGTCATCGACGCCCAGGACGTTGTCCTCGGCCGTCTGGCGACCCAGGCCGCTGCCCTCCTGCGGGGTAAGCACAAGCCGACTTACGCCCCCCACATGGACATGGGCGACTTCGTCGTCATCATCAACGCCGACAAGGTGCACCTGTCCGGCAACAAGGCGTCCCAGAAGATGGCGTACCGCCACTCCGGCTTCCCGGGTGGTCTGCGTTCCGTGCGTTACGACGACCTCCTGGCGAACAACCCGGAGAAGGCCGTCGAGAAGGCCGTCAAGGGCATGCTCCCCAAGAACACCCTGGGCCGGCAGATGCTCTCGAAGCTGAAGGTCTACTCGGGCGACCAGCACCCCCACGCTGCCCAGCAGCCGGTGCCGTTCGAGATCACCCAGGTCGCGCAGTAGTTCCGGCCACCCCCTAAGACGTAGAAAATTCTGAGGAGCATCGTGGCCGAGACCACCGCCGAGACCCCCGTCGAAGAGTTCGAGGGCGTCGAGGAGTACACCACCGAGTCCGAGGCCGTCGTCGAGGGCGACTACACCTCCGAGTCCCTTGCCGGCCGCTTCGGCGACCCGCAGCCGGCCGCAGGCCTGGGCCGTCGCAAGAACGCCATCGCCCGCGTCCGGATCGTTCCGGGCACCGGCAAGTGGAAGATCAACGGTCGCACCCTTGAGGACTACTTCCCCAACAAGGTGCACCAGCAGGAAGTCAACGAGCCGTTCAAGCTGCTTGAGCTCGACGGTCGCTACGACATCATCGCCCGCATCGCGGGTGGCGGCGTCTCCGGCCAGGCCGGCGCCCTGCGCCTCGGCGTGGCCCGTGCGCTGAACGAGGCGGACGTGGACAACAACCGCCCGGCGCTGAAGAAGGCCGGCTTCCTCTCCCGCGACGACCGTGCGGTCGAGCGCAAGAAGGCCGGTCTCAAGAAGGCCCGTAAGGCTCCGCAGTACAGCAAGCGTTAATCTGCGCCTGCTGTTCTGCACCAACCGCCCCGGCAGCACTCTCCGTGCTGCCGGGGCGGTTCGTTTACCGCCACAAGCGGCAAATACCTGTCACAAGCGGTCTCAAGCGAAGCGTGAACTCGGGAGGACAACAGTGGGACAACTCTTCGGGACGGACGGTGTACGCGGCGTCGCCAATGCGGATCTGACGGCTGAGCTCGCGCTCGGTCTGTCCGTCGCGGCTGCCCACGTACTGGCCGAAGCGGGCACCTTCGCGGGGCACCGGGCGACCGCGGTAGTCGGCCGCGACCCCCGGGCCTCCGGCGAGTTCCTGGAGGCCGCGGTCGTCGCGGGCCTCGCGAGCGCGGGCGTGGACGTCCTGCGCGTCGGTGTGCTGCCCACCCCGGCGGTGGCGTATCTCACCGGTGCGCTGGGTGCCGACCTCGGCGTGATGCTCTCCGCCAGCCACAACGCGATGCCCGACAACGGCATCAAGTTCTTCGCCCGCGGCGGCCACAAGCTCGCCGACGAGCTGGAGGACCGCATCGAGGCCGTCTACGAGGAGCACCGCACGGGCGCGCCCTGGGACCGGCCCACCGGCGCCGGCGTGGGCCGGGTCTCCGACTACGACCAGGGCTTCGACAAGTACGTCGCCCACCTCATGGGCGTCCTCCCCAACCGCCTGGACGGGCTGAAGATCGTCCTGGACGAGGCGCACGGCGCTGCCGCCCGCGTCTCTCCCGAGGCCTTCACCCGCGCGGGCGCCGAGGTCGTCACCATCGGTGCCGAGCCCGACGGCCTGAACATCAACGACGGCTGCGGCTCCACCCACCTGGGCCTGCTCAAGCAGGCCGTCGTCGAGCACGGGGCCGACCTCGGCATCGCGCACGACGGCGACGCGGACCGCTGCCTCGCGGTGGACGCCTCCGGCGCCGAGGTCGACGGCGACCAGATCCTCGCGGTGCTGGCGCTCGCCATGCGCGAGGCCGGTCAGCTGCGCGGCGACACGGTCGTCGGCACCGTCATGTCCAACCTGGGCTTCAAGCTGGCCATGGAGGGCGAGGGCATCCAGGTCGTGCAGACCGGGGTCGGCGACCGGTACGTCCTGGAGGCGATGAAGGAGCACGGTTTCGCGCTGGGCGGCGAGCAGTCCGGCCACGTGATCATCCTCGACCACGCCACCACCGGTGACGGCACGCTGACCGGCCTGATGCTGGCGGCCCGGGTGGCCGCCACCGGCAGGTCGCTGGCGGAGCTGGCGGGCGTCATGCAGCGGCTGCCGCAGGTCCTGGTCAACGTCCCCGACGTGGACAAGTCCCGGGTCGCCACCTCGGCCGAGCTGGCCGCCGCGGTCGCCGACGCCCAGCGCGAGCTGGGCAGCACCGGTCGGGTGCTGCTCCGTCCGTCGGGTACGGAGCCGCTCGTACGGGTGATGGTGGAGGCCGCCGACATCGAGCAGGCCCGCGCGGTGGCGGGCCGGCTCGCGGACGTCGTGAAGTCGGCGCTCGGCTGACCGGGTCCGGCTGATCCGCCGCGGCCCCGCTCGCCGGATGTCCGGGGGCGGGGCCGCCGGCGTATGCACCCCACGGGCGCACGTCCGGTGCGTCAGGGCCCCTTCGGGCCGGGCCCGGCGCGGCTCAGGCCTTCCCGGCGCGGCGCCAGCGGTCGCGCTGGGTGTGCCACAGGAGCTTCTGGCCGTACAGGGTCAGCACGCCCGCCAGCATGATCCCGCCCAGGTTCAGCAGCAGCTGCTCCGCCGAGCCCCACATCTGGCCCATCTCCCCGTAGCTGAGGGCCACCGCGGCATTGGCGCCGGCCGGGACGGTGGTCACGGAGATCGCCACGCCCACCAGCGCCCCGGACTTGGCGGAGGTCAGGGACAGCGTCCCGGCCACACCCGCGAGCATCGCCACCACGAAGGAGAACGGGTCCGGCTTCCAGATGAAGCTGGTGTTCGGGCGCGGGTTGTCCAGCATGTCCTGGTGGAACAGGCCGAGGGCGTCCATGCAGAGGCTGAAGACGGTGGTGGCGGCGATGGCCACGGCGAAGCCGACCAGCAGGGCGAACAGGGACCGGGCGGCCAACTTCGGTGCCCGCTGGACCAGGGCGGTGCTCACGCCGGCGAGCGGCCCGAACTCGGGGCCGACCGCCATCGCTCCCACGATCAGGATGGCGTTGTCCAGGAGGACACCGCAGGCCGCGATCATCGTCGCGAGGATCATGAACGCGGTATAGGTGATGGTGAGGGTCGACTCCTCCTGCGTGGCCTCGCTCAGCTGCTCCCACAGGACGGCGTCGGCCCCCTCGCCCGGGGCCTCCTCCTCGGCGTCCTCGGCCCGCTTCGACAACGACAGGTCGATGTTCTCGACCGCGATCGAGCCGTCGTTGTCGATGCCGAGGGCCCGCAGCGCGTACAGGAGCTCGTCGCCCGCCTCCCGTGCGACGTCGCACAGGACGATGTCGCCCGGGGGGACGCGCGCAGCGCCGGGCAGCACCGCCAGGTGGGTGGTGCCGACGGTGTTCTCGATGACCTCGACCACGGCGGCTGTCCGGTCGGACGGGGTGATCATCCTCAGATGCAGCATGGCCGCACCCTACGGTCAGAGCTTGCGCAGGCTCAGCTTCTGCACCTTGTGGTCCGGGCCCTTGCGGACGACGAGGGTGGCCCGGCCGCGGGTGGGGGCCACGTTCTCCAGCAGGTTCGGCCGGTTGATCGTGCGCCACATCGTCTGCGCGTACTCCAGCGCCTCCTCCTCGGAGACCTGCGTGTACTTGCGGAAGTACGAGGAAGGGTCCTGGAACGCGGTGGCGCGCAGCTTCCGGAACCGGTTGAGGTACCAGCGCTCGATGTCCTCGGGACGGGCGTCCACGTACACGCTGAAGTCGAAGTAGTCGGCGAGGCCGACCCGGGTGCGGCCGTCCTTGCCGGGCAGCGCCGGCTGCAGGACGTTCAGCCCCTCGACGATCAGGATGTCCGGGCGGCGCACGACGAGCTGCTCGCCGGGGACGATGTCGTAGATCAGGTGGGAGTAGACCGGGGCCGTGACCTCGTCCTTGCCGGCCTTGATGTCCGCGACGAAGCGCGTCAGCGCGCGGCGGTCGTAGGACTCCGGGAAGCCCTTGCGGGAGGTCAGGCCGCGCCGCTGGAGCTCCTTCATGGGGTAGAGGAAGCCGTCGGTGGTGACCCGCTCGACGCGGGGGTGCTCGGGCCAGCGGGCCAGGAGCGCCTGGAGCAGGCGGGCCACGGTGGACTTGCCGACGGCGACCGAGCCGGCGACCCCTATGACGAAGGGGGTGCCCTGCTGGGCGCCGTGGCCGTTGCCGGCGTCGCCGAGGAAGGTGTTCAGGGTGCCGCGGAGATTGCTGGTGGCGCCGACGTAGAGGTTGAGGAGCCGGGAGAGGGGCAGGTAGACGTCCCGCACTTCGTCGAGGTCGATGACGTCGCCGAGTCCGCGCAGCTGTTCGACCTCCTCGGCGGTGAGCGGCAGCGGGGTCCGCTCGCGCAGGGCGCTCCACTCGTCGCGGGTGAGATCGACGTAGGGGGTGGTCTCGGCCCGGCGGTGGGGTCGTCCGGTGCGCTCCGTTGCGCTGTCCGGCGTGCTTCGTGGCGGCGAAGTGATCACAAGGCCATTGTCGTGGCTCGGGGCCGGTTGTGGGTGGTGTGGTCGGTCACGTGCGGGCGGGGAACCGTGCGCCCTTTCGGGCCGGATCCCGCGGGTTTGATCTCACTGGGGTCACGATCTCCGGTGACGCGCGGTGAACGGCGGGGTGGTGATGGGATTCGCCCGTAGATTTGCCGATCATCGCATTGTCTTTGTTCTGGGGGAGATCTCTCGTGCGCAACACCCTTGTCCGTCGTACCGTCCTGACCGCCTCCGCGGTGTCCCTGGCTCTGCTGGGCACGGCCTGCGGCGCCGAGAAGTCCGAGCCCAAGGCCGAAGGCTCGTCCGCCGCGGCCCCCGCGCCCGCGCCGGCCGCGAAGGGCAAGACGGACGCCGAGCTGGCGGGCCAGATCGTGGCGCAGGCCGATCTGCCCGACCACCAGTTCAAGCCGGTCACGCCCGCCGAGGCCACCGCGGGCGCCACCGCCACCAGCGACAAGCCCGAGTGCCTGCCCCTGGTCAAGGCGCAGGCCGTCACCCCGGTCGGCAAGTCCACGGGTGTCGCGCGGACCAAGGCCGTCGCCACGCCGAAGGCTCCGTCCGAGGGCGCCAGCATGGAGGAGAAGCTGAAGGCCGGCATGGACGCCCTCGGCTCGACCGCGACGGCGGTCACCCTCGCCTCCTACGAGGGCAAGGGCGCCGAGGAGGCCTTCGCGGCCCTCAAGACCGCCGGCACGGCCTGCGCGGGCGGCTACGCGGTCACCCAGGACGGTGAGGCGGGCAAGGTCGGCAAGGTTGCCACCGGGACCCCGGTCACCGCGGGCGACGCGGCCCTCGCCTACACCGTGGAGGGCGACGCGGACGGCGCCAAGTTCACGACGCAGCTCGTCGTCGTCCGCAAGGGCAACACCCTCGCGACCTTCTCCGCCATCAGCCTGAAGGGTGCGGCCGAGCAGCCGAAGGCGATCGTCGACGCCCAGGTCAAGAAGCTCGGCTGACCGTCCCGCCAGGGACGTCGAAGAGTCCGTCAACCCCGCTCCGGCGCTCCCGCCGGGGCGGGGTTTTCGTCTTGTTCAGGTACGGGGCAGAGAGCCGACATCGGCGTACGCTGCGCCCTATGTGCGGAATTGTGGGTTACGTGGGAGCGCAGTCGGCGCTCGATGTGGTCATCGCCGGACTCAAGCGGCTGGAGTACCGCGGCTACGACTCGGCCGGGGTCGCCGTCGTCGCCGACGGGGCGCTCACCTCCACCAAGAAGGCCGGAAAACTGGTCAACCTGGAGAAAGCACTGGTCGGGAACCCGCTTCCGGCGGGTTCCACGGGACTTGGGCACACCCGCTGGGCGACCCACGGCGGGCCCACCGACGTCAACGCCCACCCGCACCTCGACAACGCGGGCCGGGTCGCCGTGGTGCACAACGGCATCATCGAGAACTTCGCCGGGCTGCGCGCCGAACTGGCGGAGCGCGGCCACCGGCTGGAGTCCGAGACGGACACCGAGGTCGTGGCGCACCTGCTGGCGGAGCAGTTCGCCGCCGCCGGGGGGCTCACGGAGGCCATGCGCCGGGTGTGCCGGCGCCTGGAAGGGGCGTTCACGCTGGTCGCGGTGCACGCCGACGAGCCGGACGTGGTCGTCGGGGCGCGCCGGAACTCGCCGCTGGTGGTCGGCGTTGGGGAGGGTGAGAACTTCCTCGCCTCGGACGTGGCCGCGTTCATCGCCCACACCCGTTCCGCGATCGAGCTGGGGCAGGACCAGGTCGTCGAGCTCCGCCGTGACGGGGTCTCGGTGACCGACTTCAACGGTGCGCCCGCCGCGGTGCGGGCGTACCACGTGGACTGGGACGCCTCGGCGGCCGAGAAGGGGGGTTATGACTACTTCATGCTCAAGGAGATCGCCGAGCAGCCGAAGGCTGTCGCCGACACCCTCCTGGGCAGGATCGACGCGAGCGGCTCGCTGACCCTGGACGAGGTGCGCATCCCCGCCTCGGTGCTCAGGGAGATCGACAAGGTCGTGATCGTGGCGTGCGGTACGGCGTACCACGCGGGCATGATCGCGAAGCTGGCCATCGAGCACTGGACCCGCATCCCGTGCGAGACGGAACTGGCGAGCGAGTTCCGCTACCGCGACCCGATCCTGGACCAGCGGACGCTGGTGGTCGCGATCTCGCAGTCCGGCGAGACCATGGACACCCTGATGGCGCTGCGTCATGCGCGCGAACAGGGCGCCCGGGTGCTGGCCATCTGCAATACGAACGGCTCGACGATCCCGCGGGAATCGGACGCGGTGCTCTACACGCATGCCGGTCCGGAGGTCGCCGTCGCCTCCACCAAGGCCTTCCTGACCCAGCTGGTGGCCTGCTACCTGGTCGCGCTGTACCTCGGGCAGGTCCGGGGCACCAAGTGGGGCGACGAGATCCGGGCGGTGATCCGGGAGCTGTCGGACATCGCCGCGGCCGTGGACACCGTACTGGAGACCATGGAGCCGGTGCGGGAGCTGGCGCGCTCCCTCGCGGACAAGGACACGGTGCTGTTCCTGGGGCGGCACGTCGGCTACCCGGTGGCGCTGGAAGGTGCGCTCAAGCTCAAGGAGCTCGCGTACATGCACGCCGAGGGCTTCGCGGCGGGCGAGCTCAAGCACGGGCCGATCGCGCTGATCGAGAAGGACCTGCCGGTGGTGGTGGTCGTGCCGTCGCCGCGCGGGCGCTCCGTCCTGCACGACAAGATCGTCTCGAACATCCAGGAGATCCGGGCCCGCGGGGCCCGGACCATCGTCATCGCGGAGGAGGGCGACCAGGCGGTGGTCCCGTACGCCGACCACCTGATCCGGATCCCGGCGACGCCGACGCTGCTCCAGCCGCTGGTGGCGACGGTGCCGCTGCAGGTCTTCGCGTGCGAGCTGGCGACCGCGCGGGGCAACGAGGTGGACCAACCGCGTAACCTCGCAAAGTCCGTAACCGTGGAGTAGGGGCTTGGCGTTGTGATTATCGGTGTGGGGATTGACGTTGCCGAGATCGAGCGGTTCGGCGAGGCGCTGGAGCGGACGCCGAACATGGCACAACGGCTCTTCCTCGGCACCGAGTTGCTGCTGCCGAGCGGCGAGCGGCGCGGAATCGCCTCGCTCGCCGCCCGGTTCGCGGCCAAGGAGGCCCTGGCCAAGGCCCTCGGCGCGCCGCCCGGCCTGCTGTGGACCGACGCCGAGGTGTACGTGCAGGAGACCGGGCAGCCGCGTCTGCGGGTGTCGGGGACCGTCGAGGCGCGGGCGGTGGCCCTGGGCGTGAAGTCCTGGCACATCTCCCTCAGCCACGACGCGGGCGTCGCGTCCGCCGTGGTGATCGCCGAGGGATAGGCCGGTTCCGGGCCGGCTTTCGGGCAGGCTGGTGCCATGCGTACTGCTTACAGCGTGCAGACCGTACGGTCCGCCGAACGGGAGTTGATGGCCCGGCTGCCCGAGGGCGCCCTGATGCAACGGGCGGCGGCCGGACTGGCCGCCGTCTGTGCGGGGCTGGTGCGCAGGGTCTACGGCTCGCGCGTCGTACTGCTCGTCGGGCCGGGGGACAACGGCGGCGACGCCCTGTACGCCGGCGCGCGGCTGGCCCGGCGCGGCGCCAGGGTGACGGCGGTGCCGATGGATCCCGAGCGGGTGCACCCGGGCGGGCTGGCCGCCCTGCTGACCGCCGGGGGCCGCGTGGAGGCGGCCGTGCCCGCCCGCGCGGACCTCGTCCTGGACGGGTTGGTCGGCATCGGCGGCCGCGGCGGGCTGCGGCCGGCCGCGGCCGCCCTGGTGGAACGGATCCCCGAGGGCGCGGTGGTGGTCGCCGTGGACCTGCCGAGCGGGGTCGACGCCGACACCGGGGAGGTGGCGGGGGTGGCCGTACGGGCCGATGTCACGGTGACCTTCGGGGCGTACAAGCCGGGCCTGCTCATCGACCCGGGTGCCTCGCGGGCGGGCGTGGTGCGGCTGGTGGACATCGGCCTGTCGCTCGGCACGCCGGAGGTGGAGGCGCTCCAGCACGCCGATGTGGCACGGCTGCTGCCGGAGCCGACCGCGTCGAGCGACAAGTACCGCCGGGGCGTGGTCGGGATCCTCGCCGGCTCCGTGCAGTACCCGGGCGCCGCGGTGCTGGCCGTGGCGGGGGCCCTGCGCGGCGGTGCGGGCGCCGTGCGCTACGTGGGCCCGGCGGCCGACGCGGTGCTCGCCCGGTATCCGGAGACGCTGATCGGGAAGGGCCGGGTGCAGGCCTGGGTGGCCGGGCCGGGGCTGGGGCAGGGCCGGGCCGCGGAGGTCGCGGACATCCTGGGCTCCGCGGACGTCCCGGTGCTGGTGGACGCGGACGGGCTGCGCGGGCTCGACCCCGCGGTGCTGCGCGCCCGGCCCGCCGCGACCCTGCTCACCCCGCACGCGGGGGAGGCGGCGGCGCTGCTCGGCGTGGCACGGGAGTCGGTGGAGTCGGGGCGGCTGGCCGCGGTGCGCCAACTGGCCGAGCGGTACGGCGCGACGGTGCTGCTGAAGGGCTCGACCACGCTGGTGGCGGGCGCCGCGGCCGGCCCGGACGCCGGCTCCGGCGGCTCGCGCGGCTCCGCTGCCGCCGTGCGGGTCAATCCCACGGGGACGCCCTGGCTGGCCACCGCCGGGAGCGGGGACGTGCTGTCGGGGCTCGGCGGTTCGCTGCTCGCCGCCGGCCTGTCGGGGCCCGACGCCGGTGCGGTGGCGGCGTACCTGCACGGCCTGGCCGGCCGCAGGGCCTCCGCCGGGGCCCCGGTCCCGGCCCATCAGGTGGCGGAGGCCCTCCCCTCGGCCTGGCGGAGCATCCGCACGCCCTGACGCGCGCTGCCCCGCCCCCGCCCCGCCCCACGCCCTGACGCGCGCTGCCCCGCGCCCCTGACCCGCCCCACGCCCTGACCCGCCCGCCGGCGCCGCCCCGCGCGGACACCCGCCCTGCGGACGCCTGCCGTACGCCGCATGGCCCCGGCCTGCGGCCAAGCGGCGGCGTCGGGAAGTCGGCCGGCGCAGGGCTCTGAGAGACTGGGGGCGATGAACGAGACACCGACGCGCGTGTACGCCGAGATCGATCTTGATGCCGTACGGCGGAACGTGCGCGCACTGCGCGAGCGGGCACCCCGGGCCGAGTTGATGGCCGTCGTCAAGGCGGACGCCTATGGCCACGGGGCTCTGCACTGCGCCCGCGCAGCCCTGGACGCCGGTGCCACCTGGCTCGGCACCGCCACCCCCGAAGAGGCCCTCGCGCTGCGCGCCGCCGGGATCGGCAGCCGGATCATGTGCTGGCTCTGGACCCCCGGAGGGCCCTGGCAGGAGGCCGTCGAGGCCGACATCGACGTGTCGGTCAGCGGCCTGTGGGCCCTCGAAGAGGTCCGCCGCGCCGCCCGCGCCGCAGGCCGCCCGGCCCGGATCCAGCTCAAGGCCGACACCGGCCTGGGACGCAACGGCTGCCAGCCCGCCGACTGGGCCGAACTCGTCGGCGAAGCGGTTGCCGCGCAGGCCGAGGGCACCGTCCGGGTCACCGGCGTCTGGTCCCACTTCGCCTGCGCCGACGAGCCCGGCCATCCCTCCATCCCCCTCCAGCTGGCGGCCTTCCGCGACATGCTCGCGTACGCCGAGAAGGAGGGCGTCGAGCCCGAGGTCCGGCACATCGCCAACTCACCCGCCACGCTGACGCTGCCGGAGAGCCACTTCGACCTCGTCCGCTGCGGCCTCGCCGTCTACGGGGTGTCGCCCGCCCCCGAGCTGGGCACCTCCGCCGAACTCGGCCTGCGCCCGGCCATGGCCCTCAAGGCCTCGGTGGCGCTGGTCAAGACCGTGCCCGCCGGCCACGGAGTCAGCTACGGCCACCACTACGTCACCGACGCCGAGACGAACCTCGCCCTCATCCCGGCCGGGTACGCCGACGGCATACCGCGGCACGCCTCGGACCGCGGCCCCGTCCTCGTCGGCGGAAAGGTCCGCCGCGTCGCGGGCCGCGTCGCCATGGACCAGTTCGTCGTCGACATCGGCGCCGACCGGGTCCGCGTCGGCGACGAAGCCGTCCTCTTCGGCAGCGGTGACCAGGGAGAACCCACCGCCGAGGACTGGGCTCAAGCGGCACACACGATTGCGTATGAGATCGTCACCCGTATCGGGGGGCGCGTACCTCGGGTCTACCGCAACGGCTGAGTGAGGACGGCGTGAGCGAGAACTGGCGCAGGGCCGGCTGGGCCGGCGCCGCGATCGGCGTGATAGCCGCAGGAGCGGCGGCCGGTGTCGCGGTCGAGCGGATCACCGTCGGGCGCGGCATGCGCCGCAAGGCGCGCGTCGCGCTCGACGCCACCGAGGACTACGGATCGCTGCGGGGAACCGCCGGAGCCTGCTGGGCCGAGGACGGCACCGAGCTGTACTACGAGGTCGACGAGCCCCCCGTGGAGCCCAAGAAGCGGGGCCGGCTGCGCCGCAAGGCCCCGGCCCCCGCGACCCTCGTCTTCTGCCACGGCTACTGCCTCGCCCAGGACTCCTGGCACTTCCAGCGCGCCGCCCTGCGCGGCCTGGTCCGCACCGTGTACTGGGACCAGCGCAGCCACGGCCGCAGCGCGCGCGGGTTCTCCCAGGCCGACGGCGTACGGGTGACCATCGACCAGCTCGGCAGCGACCTGAAGACCGTCATCGAGGCGGCCGCCCCCGAGGGCCCGGTGATCCTGGTGGGCCACTCGATGGGCGGTATGACCATCATGGCGCTCGCGGAGCAGTACCCGGAGCTCATCCGCGACCGGATCGTCGGCGTGGCCCTCGTCGGCACCTCCAGCGGCGGGCTCGACCAGGTGACCTACGGCCTGCCCGCGGTGGGCATGGGAGCCGTACGCCGCCTCCTGCCGCCCGTCCTGAAGGCGCTGGGCTCGCAGGTCGAACTGGTGGAGAAGGGGCGCCGGGCCGCCGCCGACCTCTTCGCCGGCATGATCAAGCTGTACTCGTTCGGCGTCCCGCGGGACGTGGACCCCGGCGTCGCGCGCTTCGCGGAGCGGCTGATCGAGGCCACCCCCATCGACGTGGTCGCCGAGTTCTACCCGGCTTTCCAGACCCACGACAAGACCGCCGCACTCCAGCGGTTCGCGGACATCCCCGTCACGATCATCGCCGGCGCGCGCGACATGGTCACCCCGGCCGCCCACAGCCAGATCATCAAGGACGCCCTGCCCGCCGCCGAGCTGGTGGTGCTGGAGTCCGCCGGCCACCTGATGATGCTGGAATGCCCCGACACGGTGACCGAGCTGCTCGTCGACCTGCTCGCGCGCACCGGTGCGGTGCCCGCAGCGACTAACGTTGTCGGGCATGGAAGAAGTACCGCTGGAAGCACCGCTGCAAGCCCCCCGGGAAGCGCCGCACAGGCAGGCGGCTGAGGCCCCCGCCGCGCAGGCACGCATCACCGTCGACTCGCCCGAGGCCATGCAGGAGCTGGGCCGCAGCATCGCCGGCCTGCTGCGCCCCGGCGACCTCGTGCTGCTCACCGGGGAACTGGGCGCGGGCAAGACCACCTTGACCCGGGGTCTCGGCGAGGGCCTGGGCGTACGGGGAGCGGTGACCTCCCCGACCTTCGTGATCGCGCGCGTGCACCCGTCGCTGGTCGGCGGACCGGCGCTGGTCCACGTGGATGCGTACCGCCTCGGCGGCGGGCTGGAGGAGATGGAGGACCTGGACCTCGACGTCTCGCTGCCCGAGTCCGTCGTCGTCGTGGAGTGGGGCGACGGCAAGGTGGAGGAGCTCTCCGACGACCGGCTGCACGTGGTGATCGCCCGCGCGGTCGGCCACGAAGAGGTCCTCGACGACGTGCGCGAGGTCTCGGTGCGGGGCATCGGGGCGCGCTGGGCCGGTGCGGGGGCGCTGGCCGCCCTCACCGCCGCCTCCGCCCGGTAGGCGCAGGTCCCGGCAGGGGCAACTTCCCGACAACTCGTCGGCAACATATTGCGCCGACGCGGGCCCGCGTGGTGACATGGTACGGAGGGCTGGTTAGGCGTACCTAAGTTACGGCCGGCCCGGGTCAGGAGGCAGTCATGTCGGCAGGAGCCGGAGTACCGCGCGACCCCCGCCCGTCCACCGTGCCCATGGGGGCGCTGCTCGCCGCGGGCGCGGCCGCCACTGCCGTCTCGACGCCTCCCGCGCGGGACCGCGTACCGCGGCGCCCGGACGAGAGCGCCGGGGAGGGCGTACGCGAGCAGGCCGCCCCGGAGTCCGAAGCGGCCTAGGCCTGTCCTCCGTACGGGTGAACCGCGCCCGTGGCCCGATGGCCGGGGAACGCCCCCCCGGCGGGGGAGCGACGGGGCTCAGGGAGTGACGGGGGCTCAGGGAACGACGACGACCTTCGAGTTGATCGTCGCGAAGGCCCACATCGCATCGCCGTCGGCCCGCGTCATGCGGATGCCGCCGGTCTTCTTCGCCGGGTCGGGCTCCGGCAGCTGCCCGTCAGCCCGGGCGCTGAAGCCGACCACCACGCCGTCCGCGGTGGCGAACCGTACGACGTGCTCGATCGGCACCCCGTCCGAGCCCGTCACCGAGTTCGAGCGGGAGTTCACCAGGTAGGTGCCCGGCTTCGGATGGACCGTGCTCGGCATCACCGGGAACGACCTCGGCTCCTGCCCGGCCTCGCCCACCAGCCACACCCGCTTCAGCCCCACCGAGTACACGACGCGCGTCCCCGTGCCGGACTCGGCGGGCAGGGCCACCGCCTTGCCCTGGTTCGTCACGGGCGCGGGACGGTTGGGAGCGGGGGCCGGGCTCGCCGGGGCCGCCTTCGCGGGACGCGCGGGTGCGGTCGCGGAGGCCTGGTAGCCGAGGAAGCCGACGGCGGCGAGTGCCGCGACCGTGAGCCCGGCCACGATTCCCGAGCTGCTGCGTGCCACCTTGCTCCACCTCTCCGCGCTTTCGACACCCGAACCGGCGCCCGGGTCCCCACCCGAGTCGATGTGTGGGTCTCGACACCTGGGTCGAAGGTAGCAGCCGGGGTGCCCCGCGACCGGCCGCGAGGGCCCGGGCCCCCGGAGTCGTAGGCTGTTCGCGTGCTCTTGCTCGCAGTAGATACCGCCACGCCCGCCGTCACCGTCGCCCTGCACGACGGCGAGACCGTCCTCGCCGAGTCGAACCAGGTCGACGCCCGCCGTCACGGGGAGCTCCTGCTGCCCTCCGTCGACAAGGTCCTCGCCGAGGCCGGGGTCACCCTCGACGCCCTCACCGGCATCGTCGTCGGGGTCGGCCCGGGCCCCTACACGGGACTGCGCGTCGGCCTCGTCACCGCCTCCACCTTCGCCGCCGTGCTCGGCATCCCCGTGCACGGCCTGTGCACCCTCGACGGACTCGCGTACGCCGCGGGCGCCGCCGGGATCGAGGGCCCGTTCGTCGTTGCCACCGACGCACGGCGCAAAGAGGTCTACTGGGCCCGCTACCAGGACCCGTACACCCGGGTGGGCGAGCCCGCCGTGGACCGCCCGGCCGACATCGCCGGGCAGGTCGCCGGAGTGCCGGCGGTGGGACAGGGCGCGCTGCTGTACCCGGAGGTCTTCACGGACGCGCGGGCGCCCGAGCACCAGTCGGCCGGCGCCCTCGCGGCCCTGGCGGCGCGGCGGCTGGCGACCGGGATGCCCTTCGAGAACAGCGAGGGCGTGCCCCCGCAGCCGCTGTACCTGCGCCGGCCCGACGCGCAGGTGCCCAAGAACTACAAGGTGGTCACCCCGCAGTGACCGCCCGACTGCGCCCCATGCGCTGGTGGGACATCGAGCCCGTGCTGGAACTGGAGCACGAGCTGT
The DNA here is from genome assembly GCF_056436685.1 of Streptomyces sp. NPDC043680. Taxonomy (NCBI): domain Bacteria; kingdom Bacillati; phylum Actinomycetota; class Actinomycetes; order Kitasatosporales; family Streptomycetaceae; genus Streptomyces; species Streptomyces sp. NPDC043680. The sequence continues at coordinate 232,494 of NZ_JBWKCE010000010.1, forward strand.
TCCCCGAGGACGCCTGGTCCGCGGGCATGTTCTGGTCGGAGCTCGCCCACGCGCGCGGCCCGCGGGCCACCCGGCACTACGTCGTCGCCGAGATCCCTGCCGACAGCGGCTCCGCCGCGGGGGGCACCGGCCGCCTGGTCGGCTACGCCGGACTGGCCTCCGCCGGGGACCTGGGCGACGTACAGACCATCGCGGCCGCCCGCGACCAGTGGGGCACCGGGCTCGGCGCCCGGCTGCTCACCGAGCTGCTGCGCGCCGCCACCGCATTCGAGTGCGCCGAGGTGCTGCTGGAGGTACGGGTGGACAACACCCGGGCCCAGAGGCTCTACGAGCGCTTCGGCTTCGAGCCGATCGGCTTCCGGCGGGGCTACTACCAGCCGGGCAACGTCGACGCGCTCGTGATGCGCCTTTCCGATCCCGCACACTCCGTCCTCGCGGACGGACCCGTACAAGGTGAGACCCATGGCTGACGAACCGCTCGTCCTCGGCATCGAGACCTCCTGCGACGAGACCGGCGTCGGCGTCGTCCGCGGCACCACCCTGCTGGCCGACGCCATCGCGTCGAGCGTCGACGAGCACGCCCGCTTCGGCGGCGTGGTGCCCGAAGTGGCCTCGCGCGCCCACCTGGAGGCGATGGTCCCGACCATCGAACGCGCCCTGAAGGAGGCCGGGGTCAGCGCCCGCGACCTCGACGGCATCGCGGTCACGGCCGGCCCCGGCCTCGCGGGGGCGCTGCTGGTGGGCGTCTCGGCGGCCAAGGCGTACGCGTACGCGCTCGGCAAGCCGCTGTACGGGGTGAACCACCTGGCCTCGCACATCTGTGTGGACCAGCTGGAGCACGGGCCGCTGCCGGAGCCGACGATGGCGCTGCTGGTGTCCGGCGGGCACTCCTCGCTGCTGCTGGCCCCGGACATCACCTCCGACGTACGGCCGCTGGGCGCCACCATCGACGACGCGGCCGGCGAGGCCTTCGACAAGATCGCGCGGGTGCTCCAGCTGGGCTTCCCGGGCGGCCCGGTCATCGACCGGCTGGCCAAGGAGGGCGACCCGAAGGCGATCAACTTCCCGCGCGGGCTGACGGGGCCGCGCGATGCGGCGTACGACTTCTCCTTCTCCGGGCTCAAGACGGCCGTCGCCCGCTGGATCGAGGCGAAGCGCAACGCGGGCGAGGAGGTGCCGGTGCGCGATGTGGCGGCGTCCTTCCAGGAGGCCGTGGTGGACGTGCTGACCCGCAAGGCGATCCGCGCGTGCAAGGACGAGGGCGTCGACCACCTGATGATCGGTGGCGGTGTGGCGGCCAATTCCCGGCTGCGGTCGCTCGCGCAGGAGCGCTGTGACGACGCGGGGATCATCCTGCGGGTGCCGCGGCCGAAGCTGTGCACCGACAACGGAGCGATGGTGGCGGCGTTGGGGGCGGAGATGGTCAAGCGGAACAGGGCCGCCTCGGACTGGGACCTGTCGGCGGACTCCTCGCTGCCGGTGACGGACCCGCACGTGCCGGGCGCCGCGCACGGCCACGGGCACGGGCACGCCCACGACCACGATCACGTACACGAGCTGAGCAAGGACAACCTGTACTCGTGAGCACCGTCGCGCTGATGTGGGAGGCCCGGGCCGCCGACGGCCGGGGCAACGAGCTGCTGGAGTGGGTCCGGTCGCAGGTGCTGGCGCGCGAGCCGGTGCGCCGCGAGGTGTTCCGGGCCGCGCAGGACCGCGTGTTGGTGGTGACCTGGTGGGAGACGGCCGAGGGGGTTGCGGCCGAGCTTCCCGAACTCCCCGAGCCCGCAGCCGATTTGATCACGCGGGCGGTGCACCGCTGGCGGTTCGAGTCGGTGGAGGTCACGACCGGCGCGGGTTCCTGACCCTCCGGCAGATCCGGGGCGGGCCGTGCGCCCGCAGCCGGATATCGTCATGCGCATGACTAGCCGTGACCTGCCGCCTCCGCCCCCTCCCGCGCACCTGCGCGCCTGGATGGACGAGGACGTCGTACGGGCCGACCGCGCGCGCTTCCTGGCGGACCTCGGCCGGCGCAGCCTGGGCCTGGGGCGGCTGCTGCTGCTCTGGGCCGTCGCGGCGGTCTTCGCCCTCGGCTGGACCTTCGTCGGCATGGCCCTGATGGCCATCGAGGAGCACGACCCCCTGTCGTACCTCTTCGGGCTGATCTTCGCCGTGCTCGGCGCAGGCGTCCTGATCCCGGCCGGGTTCTGGTTCGCCTGGGGCGCCAAGCGGGACCGGCAGGTGCGCCGGCTGCTGCACGCGTGGGCGGAGTACGACCCGGACCCCACCGCCGCCGGGCTGCGCGCGCCCGGACGCAGCCTTGCCTGGCTGCTGGCCTCCTTCGCGGTGGGCGCGCTCGGCCTGTGGGTGACGTTCGGAGCCGCTGCCTCCGCCCGGCCGGGCGAGACCACGTACGGCGAAGTCACGTACTACATGGGCCTCGGCATGATCCTGTGGATCACCGGCCTGCTGGGCCTCGGCAAGGCCGGCGCGCACTACCGCTGGGCGGTGCGCGTCTTCCGTACCGGCGGCGGGACACCCCCGTAGACGTCATGCGTCATCGGCGGAGGGTGATCCGGTCGCCGCGGGGCACCCCGTCGAGGTAATTCGAGACGGGATCGTCGAGGCGGAGCCTGCCCTGGTCGACGAGCTGGAGCACGGCGGTGACCGTGAAGGTCTTCGTGACGCTGCCGATCCGGGTGTACAGGTCGGACTTCATAGGCGTGCCGGCGGCCTTGTCGGCGGTGCCGAAGGAGCGCTCGTAGGAACCGCGGCCGTCGAACCAGAGCCCGACGCCGACCCCCGGTATGCCCTCCTTCTTCATGGCCGCGGTGATCGCTTCGTCGAGCCGCTCGGCGGTGGCCGGATCGACGTCGGCCCGCCCGGATGACACCGTGGCGGGAGCCTGGCCCGCACCCAGCGCCGTGAGCAGCAGGGAAGCAGCGGCCATCGCGGAGCAGGACCGGAAGCTGCGCATCGCGCACCACCTCTGAACGACCGGGTCCGTGAACGACCGGGGTCCCCCGAGGCTGACCTTCTCCTCGTAGGAACCGGCCCCCGGCCCGGCGACCCGGCCGAATCCGGCCCTCTCGGGCGCGCCCGTGGCGGGCCGCAGGACCTCAGCGGCCCGCCACGGGCGACCCGATCAGCATCGACGGAGCGCCCGCCACGCGGGTCAGGAAGACGGTCGCCGCGTGCGGCCCCTGCGGCTTCACCTTCTTGCGCAGCTCCTCGGGCTCGATGGCCGAGCCGCGCTTCTTCACGGTCAGGACGCCGACCTCGCGCTCGCGCAGCAGCGCCTTCAGCTTCTTGAGCCCGAAGGGCAGCACGTCGGTGATCTCGTACGCGGTCGCGTACGGCGTCGCGCGCAGCGCGTCGGCGGTGATGTAGGCGATCGTCGGGTCGATGAGCCGCCCTCCCAGCTGCTCGGCGACCTCCGCGACGAGGTGCGCGCGGATGACGGCGCCGTCGGGCTCGTAGAGGTAGCGGCCGACCGGACCGGCCTCCGGGTCGGGCAGCGGATCGGCGGTGTGCAGGCTGCGCGGCCCGGGGAGCAGGGTCGCGCGGACGGTCGCGGGGGCCGTCCCGAACCACAGCACCGCTTCCTTCACGTCGCCCTGGTCGGAGATCCACTCGGCCTCGGCCTCGGCGGGGACCGCCTCGTGCGGGATGCCCGGGGCGATCTTGATGGCGGCGTACCGGGCGCTGAGGGCGGTCTCGACGGCCCAGGACAGCGGGGGCGAGTAGCTCTCGGGGTCGAAGATCCTCCCGCGCCCGCCGCGCCGGGCCGGATCGATGAAGACGGCGTCGTGGCCGGAGACGTCGACCTCGGTCACATCCGCCTCGCGGACCTCGATCAGGTCCGCCAGCCCCAGCGCCTCGGCGTTGGCCCGCGCGACGGCCACCGTGAGCGGGTCGTGGTCGACGGCCAGCACCCGGATGCCGAGCCGGGCCAGGGCGAGGGCGTCCCCGCCGATGCCGCAGCACAGGTCGGCGAGGCTGCGTACGCCGAGGGCCGCGAGCCGCTCGGCGCGGTACGCGGCCACCGAGGCGCGGGTGGCCATCTCGGCGCCGCCGGGCGTGAAGTACATCCGGAAGGCGTCCTGCTCGCCGAACTTCGCCACCGCGCGCTGCCGCAGCCGGGCCTGCCCGAGTGCCGCGGAGACCAGGCCGGCGGGGTGCTCGCGGCGCAGCCGGGTCGCGACGGCGATCTCCTGGGACGGGTCGTAGGCGCGGAGCGAGTCGAGGAGGGCACGGCCCTCGGGGGTGAGGAGCGCGGCGAAGTCTTCGGGGGTCACCGGTTCATTGTCGGTCAGTGTGGGCCACTCGATGGAAGGTCGCCGTCCGCCCGCAGTGTCGGCCCGGGCGCGCGCGTGTCACGGTGTCAGGATTCGCTGCTATGCAGCTAGTACGACAAAAGGAACATAAGAGGCTCCATGGTCACCGGTCCGCGGCGGCTCCGCGCGGACGGGTCGGGGTGGCACTGGCCGCGCTGCTGGTCGCCGCCCTCGGTACGGCGTGCGGCTCCTCCGCGGACTCCGGCCCCGCCCGCAAAGGCGGCAAGGGCGCCGAAGCGCCCGCGGGCGCCGCGGGCGCGGCCGCGAACCAGGCCGAACAGCAAAAGGCCACCCCGCAGAGCCGTGCCGCCGCGGCGAAGAAGTGGAAACTGGCCAAGCCGCCGCTGGCGGCCCCGGCCCCGCCCAAGACGAAGCCGGAGATCACCACCCGCGACGGCTTCGAGGTCGAGGGCCAGGAAAACCTCCCGCCGGTCTTCACGACCGTCCCCACGGAGGACAAGGTCGTCTTCCTGACGATTGACGACGGCGCGGAGAAGGACCCCGAGTTCCTGAAGATGATGCAGGAGCTGAAGATCCCCTACACGGCGTTCCTCAGCGACTACCTCGTCCGCGACGACTACCCCTACTTCAAGAAGATGCAGGCCGCCGGCGTCACCCTGAACAACCACACGCTCAACCACCGCTACCTGCCCGCGCTGTCCTACGAGCAGCAGCGGGAGGAGATCTGCGGCCAGCAGAACACGATCCAGAAGCAGTTCGGCAAGCGGCCGACGCTGTTCCGGCCCCCGTACGGCAACTACAACGAGGACACGCTGCGCGCGGCCAAGTCCTGCGGCATCAAGGCGGTCCCGCTGTGGAACGCGGAGGGCTTCCCCAACCGGATGGACTACCGGGAATGGGACCGGGACCTGCACCCCGGTGACATCATCCTCACGCATTTCCGGGGGCGGGAGGACTGGAAGGGGACCATGCCTGACATGATCCGTCATGTCATGAAGACCGTCACGGACAAGGGGTACGCCGTGGCTCGCCTGGAGGACTACCTGTGAAGTACGCGCGCCGGTTGGTAGCCGGAACGCTGGCGGCCGGCGCGCTCGCGCTGTCCCTGACGGGGTGCGGGGACAGCGTGGACCCCATCGAACGACTGGGCCGCAACGCCACCGAGGAACAGCGGCCCACGCCCTCGCCGTCCGCACCGACGGCGTCCGCGCCGTCTCCCGCGGCCGGGGACGAGGCGTACCGGAAATGGGGTCTGACGGCCCCCCTCCAGTTCGCCCCCAAGCCCGACCGCAAGCCCCAACTCCCGAGCGCGGCCCCGGGCAAGGCCCAGGTGGTGGACCGAATACCCGTCGCGCCCACCGACAAGGTCGTCTTCCTGACCTTCGACGACGGCGCGGAGAAGGACCCCGAGTTCCTGAAGATGGCGGCCGACCTGAAGCTGCCGATCAGCATGTTCCTCACGGACAACATCGCCTCGTCGGACTACGGCCACTTCGAGAAGCTCCGCGACAACGGCTCGGGCAGCACGATAAACAACCACACCCTGACGCACCCGAACCTCCGGACGCTGCCCTTCGCGGCGCAGAAGAAGGAGATATGCGGGCAGCAGGAACGCCTGGAGAAGCGCTTCGGCACCAAACCGCCCCGCTTCCGGCCGCCCTACGGCAACTACAACGACGACACTCTGAAAGCCGCCTCCGAATGCGGCATCTCCCAGGTCGTCCTGTGGCGGGTGTCGATGCAGATCAACAACTTCCAGTACGCGGAGGGCTCCGCCCTCAAACCGGGCGACATCATCCTGGCCCACTTCCGCGGCCCCTCGGAACTCAAGGGCGCGACGGAAATCCAGATGACCACCCGCATGCTCCAGCGCATCCAGGAACAGGGGTACCGGATAGGCCGGCTGGAGGACTACCTCTGAGGGGTAGCGGGGCGGGGGCTTCGGGGGGCCGGGGTGGTAGGCGGGGCGGGGTCGGGGTTGGCGGGATGCCCGCGGGCGGGAGCGAAAGGCGAGGCGGGGGCTTCGGGGGCCGGGATGCCCGCACCCGGCATCAGGGAAAGTCCGGGGGCTTCCCGGCAGTCCACTGTCCTTCCGTGTCGGTCCGGCCCGTCAAGGGCGCTCCTCCTCGTTCCTCGTCGTCGCGTCGCTTCGCGATGGCCTTCGGCC
>NZ_JBWKCE010000011.1:0-204733 GCF_056436685.1 Streptomyces sp. NPDC043680
CGCGAAGCGACGCGACGACGAGGAACGAGGAGGAGCGCCCTTGACGGCCCGGACCGACACGGAAGGACAGTGGACTGACGGGACGCCCCCGGACGCTCTCTGATGCCGGGCGCGGGGCATCCCGAGCCCCGACGCCCCCGCCCCGCCCTCCGACGCCGCACGCGGGCTCCCGCCCCCGAAGCCCCCGCCCCGCCTTCCGATGCCGCATGGGGGCTCCCGCCCCCGAAGCCCCCGCCCCGCCTACCGCCCCCGCACGCGGGAATCCCCCCGCCTCGCGATCATGCGTCTGCGGGCGCCGGACCGTTGAGGGGCATCGTCACCGCGACGCGTACCGCCCCGGTGGTCGAGACCGCGACCTGTGCGACCGTGCGCTCTTCGGGGTGGCCGGCGACGACGGCCGGGGTGCCCTCAAGCGTCGGCACGTGGCGTACGTTCCATCCCGCGCTCCGGAAGTACTCCTGCGCACGCGCCAGGGCCCGTACCCTCTCGTCCTCGGGCAGCGGCTCGGTCGACCACGTGTGGTGGTCCGAGGCCCCGGACGCGTCCTGGACCGTGCTGAAGCCTTCCCCGGCTGCGTGGGCGCCGATCCGACCCGCAGGGCGTCGTAGATCCGGCTGAAGTGGTCGAGGGCCCGGCGCGTGGCGGGATCGTCGGCCTGCGGGGGCTTGAGCACGGCGGGGTCGGCTCCGGTCGCCGCCGCGGGCTTGCCCGGCGGGAGGAAGCACGGCGACCTCACCTTGAGGGTGGCGATGCCCTCGCCCTTGGTGCGGTCCAGGATCCCGGTGATGCCTTCCATCCAGAACCGGTGATGCCTTCCATCCAGAAGTCGTCGGGCTCCGTGCGCATGCTGACCCACGGGAAGGGGCCGGACATGTCCTTCTCGTCCGACGAGTTGTACTTGTAGCCCTGCTTCAGCCAGGCGTCCCGCGCCTGCAGCACGAGGTTCTTGGCCTCGGTCCCGGGGACCCCGGTCAGCTTGTAGAAGAGGGGTGACCTGCAGTCGGTCGTCCGGGCCGTGGTCGTCCCTGGCGATGCAGGGGCCGACGGTCTTGGGGCCCGTACTCAGGGCGCATGGGTACCCCGCTGCGGGGCGAGGTCGTACAGGGTGGAACCCCTACGGGCCCCGCCCCCTACGCCACCCGCCGCAGCAGCGCCAAGTACATCGCGTCCGTGCCGTGGAGGTGGGGCCACAGCTGGACGTCCGGGCCTTCGCCCAGGGCCGGGACACCCTCCATGTACGGGCGCGCGTCGAGGAGTTCGGCCGCCACCGGGTGGTTGCCCGCTCCGCGGCCCTTCAGGACGTCGTCCACCACGACCCGGGTCTCCGCCAGGTGCGGCGAGCACGTCGCGTAGCCCACCACACCGCCGACCCGGACCGCCGACAGCGCCTCCCGCAGCAGCGCCCGCTGCAACGGGGCGAAGCCCTCCAGGTCCTCCGGGCGGCGGCGCCAGCGTGCCTCGGGGCGGCGGCGCAGCGCGCCCAGGCCCGAGCAGGGGACGTCCATCAGCACCCGGTCGAAGGAGCCGGGCCGCCACGGCGGGCGGGTGCCGTCCGCCGCGATGACCTGGTAGGGGCCGGGGTTGCCGGCGAGGGCCCGCTCCACGAGCCTCGCGCGGTGCGGCTGCTTCTCGGAGGCCAGCAGGAACGCCCCGCGCTCCGCGGCCAGGGCCCCCAGCAGGGCCGCCTTGCCGCCCGGGCCCGCGCAGCCGTCCAGCCAGCGCTCGTCGCGGCCCTCCACCGGCACCGCCGCCAGGGCCATCGCCACCAGCTGGCTGCCCTCGTCCTGGACGCCGGCGCGCCCCTCGCGCACCGCCTCCAGGGCGCCCGGCTCGCCGCCTTCGGCCATCCGTACGGCGTACGGGGACCAGCGCCCGGGCAGCGCCGAGTCCTCGCCGACGGCCTCCAGCAGCTCCTGCGGCGTGGAGCGCCCCGGCCGCGCGACGAGCGTGACCTCGGGCCGCTCGTTGTCGGCCTCCAGCAGGTCCTCGATGCCGGCGCGGCCGCCGCCCAGGGCGTCCCACAGCGCGCTGACGACCCACCTCGGGTGCGAGTGGTACACCGCGAGGTGCTCCTCGGCATCCTCCTCGTAGGGCGGGGCCACCCGCTCCAGCCAGCCGTCCAGATCGTGCGCGGCGATCTTCCGCAGGACGGCGTTCACGAACTTCGCGCGCCCGTCGCCGAGCACCACGCGGGCCAGCTCCACGCTCGCCGACACGGCGGCATGGCTCGGGATCCGGGTGCCCAGCAGCTGGTGCGCGCCGAGCGAGAGCACGTCCAGGACCGGCGGGTCGACCTCGCGCAGCGGCCGGTCGATGCAGGCCGCAATGACCGCGTCGTACGTGCCCTGCCGGCGCAGTGTCCCGTACACCAGCTCGGTGGCCAGCGCCGCGTCCCTCGTCTGGAAGGTCTCGTCCTGGCGTGCCTTGCGCAGCAGGGGCGGCAGCACGAGGTTCGCGTACGCGTCGCGCTCGTCCACCGCCCGCAGCGCCTCGAAGGCCAGCATGCGGACGGGGTCCTTCTTGGGGCGGCGGTACGGCTTGGGCTGGTGCTTGCCGCCTGCGGCGGGTCGGCGACGGGGCTGTTCGCTCACGTGAAAGGTGCTCCGGTTTTACGAGTGACTACGGGGTACTGCAGGTTCTGGCGGCGGCGTCCGCGGAAAGGCACCGCCCACCAGCTCAGCCTACGTCCGCCCCGCCCAGCCGCTCGCCCGGAGCGATCCGCACCCCGCGCGCCCAGTCGGCGCCGGCCATCGGCTTCTTGCCCTGCGGCTGGACCCAGAGCAGCTCCACGGCGTGCGAGCCGGTGCCGACGTAGACGTTGTTCTTCGCGGGGGCCAGCACGCCCGGCTCCAGGTCCGTGCGGTCGGGCACCAGGCCGACGGAGATCAGCTTGAGGCGCTCTCCGCGGAAGACGGTCCAGGCTCCCGGCGCGGGCGTGCAGCCGCGGACCACGCGGTCGGCGCGCAGGGCCGGGGCCTTCCAGTCGATCCGGGCGTCTTCGACGGTGATCTTGGGCGCCAGCGAGATCCCGTCGCCGGGCTGCTCCACGGCGCGCAGGGAGCCGTCCTCGATGCCGTCCATGGTGGCGGCCAGCAGGCCGGCGCCGGCGAAGGCGAGGCGGGTCAGCAGGTCGCCGCTGGTGTCGGTGGGGCGGATCTCCTCGGTCAGGTGCCCGTAGACGGGACCCGAGTCGAGGCCTTCTTCGATGAGGAAGGTGGAGGCGCCGGTGACCTCGTCCCCCGCCATGATGGCGTGCTGTACGGGCGCGGCCCCGCGCCAGGCAGGCAGCAGGGAGAAGTGCAGGTTGACCCATCCGCGCCGGGGGATCTCCAGGGCGCTCTTGGGAAGCAGCGCGCCGTACGCGACGACCGGGCAGCAGTCGGGGTCGATCGCGCGCAGCCGGTCTTGGAACTCGGGGTCCCGCGGCTTGGCCGGCTTGAGCACCTCGATGCCGGCCTCCTCGGCGCGCTGGGCGACCGGGCTGGCGACGAGTCGGCGGCCCCGGCCGGCCGGGGCGTCGGGCCGGGTGACGACGGCGGCGACCTCGTGGCGCCCGGAGGCGATCAGGGCGTCCAGGGCGGGCACGGCGACCTCGGGGGTGCCTGCGAAGACGAGCTTCACGGGGGTCCTACCTCGCTATTGGGCTGTCAGCAGCATGTCAGCAGCACACCAGTCTATGGGGCGGCCCGTGCGGGCGGGCGCCGACGGGGTGCGCGGCCCGTACGGCCGGCCGCCCCAGCCGCCCCACGTGCCTCATCAGGGGGCGTACGCAGACCCATGCGCCTCTCGCATATGCCGACACGCCCTGGGTGCGTGACTTCATTGCCGTATGGCGCGTTGGTCAAGAGAGATTGACCGAAACCGGGCCGCGATGAGAACGGTGTCTGCGGCCCGATCCGCTCTTCAGCACCGGTTCGAGAGGCTTCTTCATGGCCGACCACGCCACCCACGACGCCCAAGCACGGGCCAGCCTGCATCTCCTGGTGCGGGACATCGAGCGGGTTCGCCGGCAGGTGGATGCTCTGCGTACGCTCACCGCCCAGCTCGGCAATGTGTACCGCCCGCGCCGCTCCGGGCCTTCCACGGGCTTCGTCGTCTACGGCCGGGCCCCCGCGCCCACCGTCCGCCTCGCGCAGGAGCTGCGGGACAGCGTCGAGACGCTGGTCACCGCCGCGGTGGACTTCGACCGCTCGCTCGGTTTCTCTTGGGACGCGGTGGGCTCGGCGCTCGGCGTCACGAAGCAGGCCGTGCACCGGCGCTACGGTGCCCGGCGGGCCCAGGCCGCAGAGCCGGCGGAGCCGCTGGCCGAGGGCAGCGCCACCCGGACGCTGGGGCCGCTCCCCACGGTCCCGGCGGCCCGGTCGGTTCCGCCGCAGCCGGTGCGCGAGGAGTCCCAGGCCCCGGCCGCGGCGCGCTCCGCGGCGTTCCCCGGACCGCGGGGCGGCTGACCCGTCGCCCGCCCGCCGCCGGGACGCCGACCCCCGACGGCCGGCCGGGCCGCCCGTACGAACGCCGCCCCCGGCGGAAGCGACCCCATCGGCCGCTCCCGCCGGGGGCGTTCGCCGTCCGCGGGACCGATCCGCCCCGGCGGACCGCGGGACCCGCCGGGCGCACCCGAGCTCCCTCAGCCGATGTCGGGCGGGTCGATCCGGATCCGGACCGCCTCCGCCGCCGGGACGCCCCGCGCCAGCCGGGCCGCCTGGGCGGTCTTGAGGGCGGTGGCCAGCGCGGCTCCGCTTCCCGGCGGTACCCGCACCAGCGCCCGCTCCCCCGGCGAGGGCTCCCCGCGCCGCCCCGGCAGCGGTACGGGTCCCAGGACCTCCGCGTCCGGCGGCAGTGCGGCGCCGGCGAGGAAGGCCTCCACCGCCTCCCCGCGCCCGGCGACCGCCGCCATCCGCGACACCGGGGGGAAGCCGAGCTGGGACCGCTCGGCGAGTTCGCGGACCGCGTGGCCCACGGGGTCCCACCGGACGAGCGCCTGTACGGGCCGCAGCGTCGGCTCCGCGACCACCACGACCTGCCCGTCGGCCCGCACCAGCGAGGCAGCCGCCAGCCAGCGCCGCAGCGCGTCCTCCCCGGCGCGCAGGTCGGGCCGGCTGAGCATGGCCCAGCCGTCGAGCAGCAGCGCGGCCGCGTACCCGGCGCCCGCGGCGACGGGCTCGGCGCCCGGCGTGCTCACCACCAGGGCGGGGCGGTCCGGCACCTCGTCGAGGACGTGGTCGCGCCCGGAGGTGCGCACGGGTACGGCGGGGAAGGCCCGGCCCAGCTCCTCGGCGGTCCGCCGCGCCCCCACCACCTGGGCCCGCAGCCGGAAGGAACCGCATTCCTCGCAGTGCCAGGAGGGTTCCGGCCGCCCGCACCATCCGCACTGCAGGTCCCGCTCGTCGGGGGCTTCCAGTGGCCCGGCGCAGACGGTGCAGCGGGCCGGGGTGCGGCAGCGCTCGCAGGCCAGGCGGGGTACGTAGCCGCGCCGGGGGACCTGGACGAGCACGGGCCCGGTCTTCAGCCCCTCCCGTACGGTCTCCCAGGCCAGGGTCGGCAGCCGGGCGGCGCGGGCCGCCTCGTCGCGGGCCAGCAGTTCGTCGCCGACGGTCCGGATCCGGGGGGCGGCGGCCCGTACCGTCTCGCGGTCGGCGGCCAGCGGTCGCGCCCAGCCGGACTCGACCAGCTGTGCGGCCTCCACGGTGCAGCTCGTGCTCCCGGCCAGGAAGGCGCAGCCCTCGCTGACGGCGCGCAGTTCCAGCACCTCCCGGACGTGCGGGAAGGGGGCGTTGTCGTCGCTGTGGCTGGAGTCCCCGTCGTCCCAGACGGCGACGAGCCCGAGGTCGCGCACGGGGGCGAACATGGCGGCCCGGGTGCCGATCACGGCCCGCACCGAGCCGCGGTGGACGGCGAGCCATTGGCGGTAGCGCTTCTCGGGGCCGGATTCGGCGGTCAGCAGCGCGTGCCGCCCCTCGCCGAGCAGGGCGGTGAGGGCCCTGTCCACGCGGGCGGCGGCCCGCCCATCGGGCAGGACGGCAAGGGCTCCGCGGCCGGAGGCGAGGGTGGCGGCCAGGGTGCGGGCCAGCTCGTCGGCCCAGCCGGGGCCGGGCAGCGCGGTCCAGACGGCGCGCGGCGCACCGCCGGTGGCCAGGGCCCGCAGGTAGGCGGGGCCGGCCCCGTACCGCGTCCAGCCGCCGGGGTCGGGGGCGGCGGGCGGGGGCAGCGGCTCCGGCGAGGGCTTGGCCTCGGCGCGGGCGTTGCGCGGGGGCAGGGCGAGCTGGAGCACGTCGGCCAGGCTTCCCGCGTACCGGTCGGCGACGGCGCGGGCGAGGGCCAGCAGCTGCGGGGTGAGGACCGCCTCGGGCGAGACGACGTGGGCGAGGGCCGCCAGGGCACCGTTGTAGTCGGACTCGGCGCGGCGCTCGACGATGAAACCGTCGATGAGCCCGCCGCCCTCACGGCGGCCGCCGTGCACCTGGTGGGAGCCGGCGCCGAAGCGGACGCGGACGCGGACCCCCGGCTGGGCGGCCTCGGACAGCTCCTCGGGGACGGCGTAGTCCCAGAGCTGGTCGAGGTGGAGCACCCCCTTGTTGACGAGGACCCGCGCGACCGGCAGTTCCTTGGCGAGGGCCGCGCCGCGCCAGGTGCGCGGCTTGGCCTTGGGGGCCTTGGCCTTGGCCTCGGCGACCATCTCCCGGATGAGCGCGAGCTGCTCCGGCGGGCCGCCGGGACCCCCGTCCCCGCCCCGCTGCCCGGACTCGTTCGCGCTGCTCACACCGCATTCTTACCCGATGGCACCGACAACGCCGAACGGCCCCGGACCAGAGGGTCCGGGGCCGTTCGCACGAGCGGCTGTTACAGGCCGGCGGCGGCGCGCAGGGCGTCGACGCGGTCGGTGCGCTCCCAGGTGAAGTCCGGCAGCTCGCGGCCGAAGTGGCCGTAGGCGGCGGTCTGGGCGTAGATCGGGCGCAGCAGGTCGAGGTCGCGGATGATCGCGGCCGGACGGAGGTCGAAGACCTCGCCGATCGCGTCCTCGATCTTCTGGACCTCCACCTTGGCGGTGCCGAAGGTCTCGACGAACAGGCCGACGGGCTCGGCCTTGCCGATGGCGTACGCGACCTGGACCTCGCAGCGCGAGGCGAGGCCGGCGGCGACCACGTTCTTGGCGACCCAGCGCATCGCGTAGGCGGCGGAGCGGTCGACCTTGGACGGGTCCTTGCCGGAGAAGGCGCCGCCGCCGTGGCGGGCCATGCCTCCGTACGTGTCGATGATGATCTTTCGGCCGGTCAGGCCGGCGTCGCCCATCGGGCCGCCGATCTCGAAGCGGCCGGTCGGGTTGACCAGCAGCCGGTAGCCGTCGGTGTCCAGCTTGATGCCGTCCTCGACGAGCTGACCGAGCACGTGCTCGACGACGAACTCGCGGATGTCGGGGGCGAGCAGCGAGTCCAGGTCGATGTCGGACGCGTGCTGGGTGGAGACGACGACCGTGTCGAGGCGGACGGCCTTGTCGCCGTCGTACTCGATGGTGACCTGCGTCTTGCCGTCGGGGCGCAGGTACGGGATGGTCCCGTTCTTGCGGACCTCGGACAGGCGGCGGGAGAGCCGGTGCGCGAGGTGGATCGGGAGCGGCATGAGCTCGGGCGTCTCGTCGCAGGCGTAGCCGAACATCAGGCCCTGGTCACCGGCGCCCTGCTTGTCGAGCTCGTCCTCGTCGCCCTCGACCCGCTTCTCGTACGCGGTGTCGACGCCCTGCGCGATGTCCGGGGACTGCGCACCGATGGACACCGACACGCCGCAGGAGGCGCCGTCGAAGCCCTTCTTCGAGGAGTCGTAGCCGATCTCAAGGATCTTGTCGCGCACGAGCTGCGCGATCGGGGCGTAGGCCTTCGTCGTCACCTCGCCCGCGATGTGCACGAGACCGGTGGTGATGAGGGTCTCCACGGCCACACGCGAGGTCGGGTCCTCGGTGAGGAGCGCGTCGAGGATCGTGTCGCTGATCTGGTCAGCGATCTTGTCGGGGTGGCCCTCGGTCACGGACTCCGAGGTGAACAGGCGGCGGGACACATCGCTCCCTGGGGTTGCAGCGGCTGCTGGCTGATCATTTGGCGGAACCACACCGGGGGCTGCGCCCGATCACGTTCCGAATGCAGTTTATCGGTCGCCACCGGGCGCCGGACCACCCGTCTCGCCCTATGGGAGGCGCGTGACCTGCGACACTCCATTCTGGCGTATGGAATTCGTTCCGAGAAGGGTCGCGACTCAGGCGCGTCGCGGGGCGAGCCGGGCGGCGACCTGGTCCCAAATGACGTCGGCCAGCGCTTCCTTCGGACCATAGGGAACGGGCGTCTCGGATCCGTCAGAGGACAGAATCACCGCTTCGTTCTCCTCGGAACCAAAGGTCTTGGAGGTGCCGACCTCGTTGACGACGAGAAGATCACACCGCTTGCGGGCGAGCTTGGCCCGTCCGTTGGCGAGGACGTCGTCCGTTTCCGCGGCGAACCCGACGACCACCTGCCCGTCCCGGGCTCGGTCGGCCGAGATCTCCGCGAGGACGTCGGGGTTGCGGACGAGGGTCAGCGGAGCGGGCTCCTGCCCGTCCTTCTTCTTGATCTTGCCGTCGGCGTACTGGGCCGGCCGGAAGTCGGCGACGGCGGCCGCCATCACCACGGCGTCGGCGTCGGCGGCGGCCTTGAGCACGGCCTCGCGCAGCTGGACGGCCGTCCCGACCCGTACGACGTCCGTCCCGGCCGGGTCGGCCAGCGCGGTGTTGGCCGCGACGAGGGTGACCCGGGCCCCGCGTGCGACGGCGGTACGGGCGAGCGCGTAGCCCTGCTTGCCGGAGGAGCGGTTGCCGAGGAAGCGGACCGGGTCCAGCGGCTCCCGGGTGCCGCCGGCGCTGATCACCACGTGCCGTCCGGCGAGATCGGGCTCGGCCGTGCCGCGGGCCAGGCTGTGCCTTCTCAAAACGTTGCGGCACACCTCGTAGATCTCCTCGGGGTCCGGGAGGCGGCCCTTGCCGGTGTCCTTGCCGGTGAGCCGGCCGACGGCGGGCTCGATGACGACGGCGCCGCGCCGGCGCAGCGTGGCCACGTTCTCCTGGGTGGCGGGGTGCTCCCACATCTCGGTGTGCATGGCGGGCGCGAAGACCACCGGGCAGCGGGCGGTGAGGAGCGTGTTGGTGAGGAGGTCGTCGGCCAGCCCGTGGGCGGCCTTGGCCAGCATGTCGGCGGTGGCCGGGGCGACGACGACGAGGTCGGCGCCCTGCCCGATCCGCACGTGGGGCACCTCGTCGACGCTCTCCCACACCTCGGTCCCGGCCGGGTTCCCGGACAGGGCGGCCCAGGTCGCCTCGCCCACGAAGTGCAGGGCCGCCGCCGTGGGCACCACCCGTACCTCGTGCCCGGACTCGGTCAGCCGGCGCAGCAGCTCGCACGCCTTGTAGGCGGCGATCCCGCCGCTGACTCCGAGCACGACCTTCGGCTTACCCACCACACACGCCCCTTCGGCTGTCGTCGTACGTGTCTATGACACACCACAGGCCCGGCAGATGTTCTGCCGGGCCTGTGGTGAAAGGAATCTCGGTGCCTTACTGGGCCGGGGCCTCGATGGCCTCGGAGGTCAGCAGACCCGCGTTGATCTCGCGCAGCGCGATCGAAAGCGGCTTCTCGTGGACGTGGGTGTCCACCAGCGGGCCGACGTACTCAAGCAGGCCCTCACCGAGCTGCGAGTAGTACGCGTTGATCTGACGCGCGCGCTTGGCCGCGTAGATCACGAGGCTGTACTTCGAGTCCGTGGCCTCAAGCAGCTCGTCGATCGGCGGGTTGATGATGCCCTCGGGCGCAGTGATGGAAGAGGACACGCTCTACCTTCCGAAGATGGGTGAAAGATCAGGCATTGACCGAGGGAACGACGGTCAACGATCAGACAACTTCCATCAAGGCTAGCAGCTCACGCGCCACGTCCTCGACGGAGGTGTTGACCAGGGTGGTGTCGAACTCGGACTCGGCCGCGAGCTCGACCTTGGCGGTTTCCAGGCGGCGCTCGATGACCTCGGCCGATTCGGTGCCCCGGCCGGTGAGCCGGCGGACCAGCTCCTCCCAGCTGGGCGGCGCGAGAAAGACCAGCTGCGCCTCGGGCATGGACTCACGGACGAGCCGCGCGCCCTGGAGGTCGATCTCCAGGAGGACGGGCTCGCCGTTCTCCAGGCGCTCGGCCACCGCGCCGCGCGGTGTGCCGTAGCGGTTGCCCGCGAACTCGGCCCACTCCAGCAGCTCGCCGTTGGCGATCAGCTTGTCGAACTCGTCGTCGCTGACGAAGAAGTACTGGACTCCGTGTCGCTCACCGGGCCGCGGCTTGCGGGTGGTGGCCGACACCGAGAGCCAGACCTCGGGGTGGACCTTGCGCATATGCGCGACGACCGTGCTCTTGCCGACACCCGAGGGGCCGGAGAGCACGGTCAGCCGCGGACGAACCTCTGCTGCCATAGAGCGATTATCCAGGTTCCAGGGACTGCCTGAGAACGCCGGGAGAACTTCAGGCGAAGCGTCAGCCGGCTGGGGTGCCGAACTCACGTTCCAGAGAGGCGATCTGGTTGGAGCCGAGACCTCGGACACGCCGGGACTCGGAGATGCCGAGGCGCTCCATGATCTGCTTGGCGCGCACCTTGCCCACGCCAGGCAGGGACTCCAGCAGGGCGGAGACCTTCATCTTGCCGATGACGTCGTTCTCCTGGCCCGTCTTGATGACCTCTTGGAGGGAGGCGCCGGAGTGCTTGAGTCGATTCTTCACCTCGGCCCGCTCCCGGCGAGCCGCGGCGGCCTTTTCGAGCGCGGCTGCGCGCTGTTCAGGGGTAAGGGGCGGAAGAGCCACGCCTACGTCACCTCGGATGTCGAACTGTCGGATACGGACCGGTGGGGAACCCTAGGGCGCCACACCAGGCGAATGCCCGAACAGCGGTGGAACTCGTTCGCTGCTCGTTCACTCTGCTCGGAGACTAGCGGCCATGGCCGCTCCAGTCAGCGAGAACGGACGAAAAGTCCTGGTCAGCCTCCACTGAAACGTACATCACGGACAAACTACCCCGGTTTTGTCCGGTGAAGGACGTCAGCGGGAGACCGCCTGGCGGATTTCGTCCGCGAACCGGGCCGCCGACGCGCGGAGCGCCGCCGCGTCCGGGCCGTGCTTCAGGACACCGCGGGACACGTTCGGCAGGACGTTGCGCACGGCGGCGCCGAAGACGGCCGGCAGATCCGCCGCCGTGGCGCCCTGGGCGCCGATGCCGGGGGCCAGCAGCGGGCCGTTGATGTCCAGGTCGAAGGAGGAGAGGTCGCCCAGGGTGGCGCCGACGACCGCGCCGAAGGAGCCGAGCGGTGCGGCGCCGGCGTTCTCGGCGGCGAGGTGGGCCAGCATCGTGGCGCCGATGGTCCTGCCGTCCTCGCGGACCGCGCGCTGGACCTCGGCGCCCTCCGGGTTCGAGGTGAGGGCGAGCACGAACAGGCCGGCGCCCGATGCACGGGCGAGGTCGAAGGCCGGGCGCAGGGAGCCGTAGCCCAGGTACGGCGAGACCGTCAGCGCGTCGGAGAACAGCGGCGAGTCCTTGCGCAGGAAGGTCTCGGCGTACGCGGCCATCGTCGAGCCGATGTCCCCGCGCTTGGCGTCCATCAGGACCAGGGTGCCGGCCGCGCGCGCGTCCGCCACGGTCTGCTCCAGCACGGCGATGCCGCGCGAGCCGAAGCGCTCGAAGAAGGCCGCCTGCGGCTTGAAGACCGCCACCTGGTCGGCCAGGGCCTCCACCACGGTCCGGGAGAAGCGCTCCAGGCCCGCGATGTCGTCGCCCAGGCCCCAGGAGGACAGCAGGGCGGCGTGCGGGTCGATGCCGACGCACAGGGGGCCGCGGGAGTCCATCACCTCGCGCAGGCGGGTGCCGAAGGGGGTTCCCAGGGTCTCGGTCGTCACAGGGCGGCCTTTCGGGTCTCGGCGCCCACCGCTTCGGCGAGGGTCGCGTACGGGCTGGCGGCCAGGCGCGCGGCCAGGCCCTTGTGGATCGAGCGGGCGTAGAACGGGCCCTCGTAGATGAAGGCGCTGTAGCCCTGGATCAGCGTGGCGCCGGCCAGGATCCGCTGCCAGGCGTCCTCGGCGTTCTCGATGCCGCCGACGCCCACCAGGACCAGCCGGTCGCCCACGCGTGCGTACAGGCGGCGCAGGACCTCCAGGGAGCGCTCCTTGACCGGGGCGCCGGAGAGCCCGCCCGTCTCCTTGACCAGCGACGGGGCGGACTTCAGGCCGAGGCCCTCGCGGGCGATGGTGGTGTTGGTGGCGATGATGCCGTCCAGGCCGAGCTCCAGCGCCAGGTCGGCCACCGCGTCCACGTCCTCGTCGGCGAGGTCGGGGGCGATCTTGACCAGCAGCGGGACGCGGCGGTCGGTCACCGTGCGGTCGGCCGCCTCGCGGACGGCCGTGAGCAGGGGGCGCAGCGACTCCGTCGCCTGGAGGTTGCGCAGGCCCGGGGTGTTCGGGGAGGAGACGTTCACGACGAGGTAGTCGGCGTGGCGGGCCAAGCGCTCGGTGGAGGCGACGTAGTCCCCCACCGCCTCCTCCTCGGGTACGACCTTGGTCTTGCCGATGTTGACGCCGACGACGGTGTTGAAGACCGGCCTGCGGGCCTCCAGGCGCGCCGCCACGGCCGCCGAGCCCTCGTTGTTGAAGCCCATGCGGTTGATCAGCGCGCGGTCCGCCACCAGCCGGAAGAGGCGCTTCTTGGGGTTGCCGGGCTGGGCCTGCGCCGTGACGGTGCCGATCTCGACGTGGTCGAAGCCGAGCATCGACATGCCGTCGATCGCGACGGCGTTCTTGTCGAAGCCCGCGGCGAGGCCGAAGGGGCCGTGCATGCGCAGGCCGAGGGCCTGCGTGCGCAGCTCCTTGTGGCGGGGGGCGAGGACGGCCGCGACGAAGGTGCGCAGCACGGGAGTGCGGGCCGCGAGGCGGATCCAGCGGAAGGCCAGGTAGTGGGCCTGCTCCGGGTCCATCCGCTTGAAGACCAGGTGGAAGAAGAGCTTGTACATCTCAGTCGGTTCCTCGTGCGCTCATGAGGAGGGGGACACCCGTCGTGAAACCGGTGTCCCCCTCTCCTGGTCTGGCTGCTAGTCGCGGGCCGCGGTCAGGTGCTCCGCGTGCTCCTGGAGCGAGCGGACGCCCACGTCGCCGTGGCCGAGCGCCTCGATGCCCTGGACGGCCGCGGCGAGCGCCTGGACCGTGGTCAGGCACGGGACGCCACGGGCCACGGCGGCGGTGCGGATCTCGTAGCCGTCGAGGCGGCCGCCGGTGCCGTAGGGGGTGTTGACGATCAGGTCGACCTGGCCGTCGTGGATCAGCTGGACGATCGTCTTCTCGCCGCCGGGGCCCTCGCCCTCGCTGAGCTTGCGCACGATGGTGGCGTTGATGCCGTTGCGGCGCAGGACCTCGGCGGTGCCGGAGGTGGCGAGCAGCTCGAAGCCGTGCGCGACGAGCTCGCGCGCCGGGAAGATCATCGAGCGCTTGTCGCGGTTGGCGACCGAGATGAAGGCGCGGCCCTTGGTGGGCAGCGGGCCGTAGGCGCCCGCCTGCGACTTGGCGTACGCCGTGCCGAAGACCGAGTCGATGCCCATGACCTCGCCGGTGGAGCGCATCTCCGGGCCGAGGACGGTGTCCACGCCGCGGCCGTGGATGTCGCGGAAGCGCGACCACGGCATGACGGCCTCCTTGACGGAGATCGGCGCGTCGAGCGGCAGGGTTCCGCCGTCGCCGGTCTTCGGGAGCATGCCCTCGGCGCGCAGCTCGGCGATGGTGGCGCCAAGCGAGATGCGGGCGGCGGCCTTGGCGAGCGGGACCGCGGTCGCCTTCGAGGTGAAGGGGACCGTGCGGGAGGCGCGCGGGTTGGCCTCCAGGACGTAGAGGATGTCACCCGCCATCGCGAACTGGATGTTGATCAGGCCGCGTACGCCGACGCCCTTGGCGATGGCCTCGGTGGAGACGCGCAGGCGCTTGATGTCGAAGCCGCCGAGGGTGATCGGGGGCAGGGCGCAGGCCGAGTCGCCGGAGTGGATGCCGGCCTCCTCGATGTGCTCCATGACGCCGCCGAGGTAGAGCTCGGTGCCGTCGTAGAGGGCGTCGACGTCGATCTCGATCGCGTCGTCGAGGAAGCGGTCGACCAGCACGGGGCGGGTCGGGGAGATCTCGGTGGACTCGGCGATGTACGCCTGGAGGCGGGCCTCGTCGTAGACGATCTCCATGCCGCGGCCGCCGAGCACGTACGACGGGCGCACCAGGACCGGGTAGCCGATCTCGTCCGCGATCGCCTTCGCACCCGCGAAGGTGGTGGCGGTGCCGTGTTTGGGGGCGGGCAGGCCGGCCTCGGCGAGGACCTGGCCGAAGGCGCCGCGGTCCTCGGCGGCGTGGATGGCCTCCGGGGAGGTGCCGACGACCGGCACGCCGTTGTCCTTGAGCGCCTGGGCGAGGCCGAGGGGGGTCTGGCCGCCGAGCTGGACGACGACGCCGGCGATGGGCCCGGCGAGGGACTCGGCGTGGACGATCTCCAGTACGTCTTCGAGGGTCAGCGGCTCGAAGTACAGGCGGTCGGAGGTGTCGTAGTCGGTGGAGACGGTCTCCGGGTTGCAGTTGACCATCACGGTCTCGTAGCCCGCGTCGCTGAGCGCGAAGGAGGCGTGGACGCAGGAGTAGTCGAACTCGATGCCCTGGCCGATGCGGTTCGGGCCGGAGCCCAGGATGATCACCGCGGGCTTCTCGCGGGGCGCGACCTCGGACTCCTCGTCGTAGGACGAGTAGAAGTACGGCGTCTTGGCGGCGAACTCGGCGGCGCAGGTGTCGACCGTCTTGTAGACCGGGCGGACGCCCAGCGCGTGGCGGACCTCGCGGACGACGTCCTCGCGCAGGCCGCGGATCTCGGCGATCTGGGAGTCGGAGAAGCCGTGGCGCTTGGCCTCGGCGAGCAGCTCGGGGTGGAGCTTCTCGGCGGCGGCCAGCTCGTCCGCGATCTCCTTGATCAGGAAGAGCTGGTCGACGAACCAGGGGTCGATCTTCGTGGACTCGAAGACCTCTTCCTGGGTGGCGCCGGCCCGGATGGCCTGCATGACGGTGTTGATGCGGCCGTCGGTCGGACGGACCGCGGTGCGCAGCAGCTCGTCCTTGTCGCCGGGCTCGCCGACGAAGGTGAACTGCGAGCCCTTCTTCTCCAGGGAACGCAGGGCCTTCTGCAGCGCCTCGGTGAAGTTGCGGCCGATGGCCATGGCCTCGCCCACCGACTTCATGGTGGTGGTGAGGGTGGCGTCGGCGGCCGGGAACTTCTCGAAAGCGAAGCGGGGGGCCTTGACGACGACGTAGTCGAGGGTCGGCTCGAAGGAGGCCGGCGTCTTCTCGGTGATGTCGTTGGGGACCTCGTCGAGCGTGTAGCCGATGGCCAGCTTGGCGGCGATCTTGGCGATCGGGAAGCCGGTGGCCTTCGAGGCGAGCGCCGAGGAGCGCGAGACGCGCGGGTTCATCTCGATGACGATGACGCGGCCGTCGTCGGGGTTGATCGCGAACTGGATGTTGCAGCCGCCGGTGTCGACGCCGACCTCGCGGATGATCGCGATGCCGATGTCGCGCAGGCGCTGGTACTCGCGGTCGGTCAGCGTCATCGCGGGGGCGACGGTGATCGAGTCGCCGGTGTGGACGCCCATCGGGTCGAAGTTCTCGATGGAGCAGACGACGACCACGTTGTCCTTGGTGTCGCGCATCAGCTCCAGCTCGTACTCCTTCCAGCCGAGGATGGACTCCTCCAGGAGCACCTCGGTGGTCGGGGACAGCGTGAGGCCCTGGCCGGCGATGCGGCGCAGCTCGTCCTCGTCGTGGGCGAAGCCGGAACCGGCGCCGCCCATGGTGAAGGAGGGGCGCACGACGACGGGGTAGCCGCCGAGGGTGTCGACGCCCTTGAGGACGTCGTCCATCGAGTGGCAGATGACCGAGCGGGCGGACTCGCCGTAGCCGATCTTGCCCTTGACGGCCTCGACGACGCCCTTGAAGAGGTCGCGGTCCTCGCCCTTGTTGATGGCCTCGACGTTGGCGCCGATGAGCTCGACGCCGTACTTCTCCAGCACACCCTGCTCGTGCATGGAGATGGCGGTGTTGAGCGCGGTCTGGCCGCCGAGGGTGGGCAGGAGCGCGTCGGGGCGCTCCTTGGCGATGATCTTCTCGACGAACTCGGGGGTGATCGGCTCGACGTACGTGGCGTCGGCGATCTCCGGGTCGGTCATGATCGTCGCGGGGTTGGAGTTCACCAGGATGACCCGCAGGCCCTCGGCCTTGAGGATGCGGCAGGCCTGGGTGCCGGAGTAGTCGAACTCGGCGGCCTGGCCGATGACGATCGGGCCGGAGCCGATGACCAGGACGGACTGGATATCGGTGCGCTTAGGCACGCTCGGCCTCCATCTGGGTGGTGCTCATCAAAGACGTGAAGCGGTCGAAGAGGTACGCGGCGTCGTGCGGGCCGGCGGCCGCTTCGGGGTGGTACTGGACGGAGAAGGCCGGCTGGTCGAGCAGCTGGAGGCCTTCCACGACGTTGTCGTTCAGGCAGACGTGGGAGACCTCGGCGCGGCCGTAGGGGGTCTCGGAGACCTGGTCGAGGGGCGCGTCGACGGCGAAGCCGTGGTTGTGCGCGGTGATCTCGACCTTGCCGGTGGTGCGGTCCTGCACGGGCTGGTTGATGCCTCGGTGGCCGTACTTCAGCTTGTAGGTGCCGAAGCCGAGGGCGCGGCCGAGGATCTGGTTGCCGAAGCAAATGCCGAAGAGCGGCGTCTTGCGCGCGAGGACGCCCTGCATGACGGAGACCGCGTGGTCGGCCGTGGCCGGGTCGCCGGGGCCGTTGGAGAAGAAGACGCCGTCCGGGGAGACCGCGTAGATGTCCTCGACGGTGGCGGTGGCGGGCAGCACGTGCACCTCGATGCCGCGCTCGGCCATCCGGTGCGGGGTCATGCCCTTGATGCCGAGGTCGACGGCGGCCACGGTGAAGCGCTTCTCGCCGATGGCGGGGACGACGTACGTCTCCTGGGTGGCGACCTCCGCGGAGAGGTTCGCGCCCTTCATCTGCGGGGACGCCTGGACCTTGGCGAGCAGGACCGCGTCCTGGTCGACGGCCTCGCCCGAGAAGATGCCGACGCGCATGGCGCCGCGCTCGCGCAGGTGGCGGGTCAGGGCGCGGGTGTCGATGCCGCTGATGCCGACGACGCCCTGCGCGACGAGCTCCTCGTCCAGCGAGCGCCGGGAGCGCCAGTTGGACGGGACGCGCGCGGGGTCGCGTACGACGTACCCGGACACCCAGATGCGGGAGGACTCGGGGTCCTCGTCGTTCACGCCCGTGTTGCCCACGTGGGGGGCGGTCATCACGACGACCTGCCGGTGGTAGGACGGGTCGGTCAGGGTCTCCTGGTAGCCGGTCATGCCGGTGGAGAACACGGCCTCGCCGAAGGTCTCCCCCACAGCGCCGTAGGCGCGGCCGCGGAAGATCCGGCCGTCCTCCAGGACGAGTACGGCGGGAGTTTTGGCTCCCCTGGTGGAGGTCGTCATCGTTCGGCGCCTTCCGTCGTGATGGATTGGTTCTGTGTGACGAGCGTGCTGATGCCCTCGACCCAGGCGGCGTGCTCGGCCGCGCGGTCGGAGCGGAATCCGGAGTCGATCAGCTTGTCGCCGTGCGCCCAGGTGACGACGAGCAGACCGCCCTCGGTGAGTACCTTGCCCGCGATTCCCTTGTCGAGGCGGGCGCCGCGCAGCTGCGCGGCCGGTACGAAGAAATCGGTGGCCCCCGGACGGACCACGTCGAGGCCCGAGTCGGTGAGCGTGAGCTCGACCCGGCTGCGGACGCCCAGACCGTGGGCGACGATCCGGTCGAGCCACTGTCCGGCGGTGGTGGAGCCGTGGTACCGGCCGGTGAGCGCCAGCCGGTGGGCGGGCAGACCGGCCGGGGCGGCGGGCAGCTCCGGCAGGTCGTTCTGCAGGGTTCCGCGCCATTTCCAGCCCTGCCGCATCAGCCAGTACACGAACGCGATGAAGACGACGAGACCGATCACCCACGCGATGCGGGCGCCCCAGTCCGTCACCTCCGCCGACTGTCGTTCGGCGGCCTCGGCGGCCAGTTGGATCACTGCAGGTGTCACGCCAGTTTCCCGTCCACGACCGTTGCGCGGCCCCGCAGGAAGGTGTGGGTGACGCGACCCGGCAGCTCACGGCCCTCGTAAGGCGTGTTGCGGCTGCGGGAGGCGAAGTGTGCGGGGTCCACGACACCACGGTACGAGGTATCGACCAAGGTCAGGTTCGCGGGTTCACCTGCCGAGACGGGGCGGCCGTGGCCCGCCAGGCTGCCGATGCGCGCCGGGGCGAAGGACATCCGCTCGGCGACGCCCGCCCAGTCGAGCAGGCCGGTCTCCACCATCGTCTGCTGGACGACGGACAGGGCGGTCTCCAGGCCGACCATGCCCATGGCGGCGGCGGCCCACTCGCAGTCCTTGTCCTCGTGCGGGTGCGGGGCGTGGTCGGTGGCGACGATGTCGATCGTGCCGTCGGCAAGCGCCTCGCGCAGGGCCGTGACGTCGCGCTCGGTGCGCAGCGGCGGGTTGACCTTGTAGACCGCGTTGTACGAGCGGACGAGCTCGTCGGTGAGGAGCAGGTGGTGCGGGGTGACCTCGGCGGTGACGTCGATGCCGCGGGACTTGGCCCAGCGGACGATCTCGACGGAGCCCGCCGTGGACAGGTGGCAGATGTGCACGCGGGAGCCGACGTGCTCGGCGAGGAGGACGTCGCGGGCGATGATCGACTCCTCGGCGACGGCGGGCCAGCCGCCCAGGCCGAGCTCGGCGGAGACGACGCCCTCGTTCATCTGGGCGCCCTCGGTGAGGCGGGGCTCCTGCGCGTGCTGGGCGACGACGCCGCCGAAGGCCTTCACGTACTCCAGGGCGCGGCGCATGATCACGGCGTCGTCGACGCACTTGCCGTCGTCGGAGAAGACGGTGACGCGGGCGGCGGAGTCGTGCATGGCGCCGAGCTCGGAGAGCTGCTTGCCCTCCAGTCCGACGGTGACGGCGCCGATGGGCTGCACGTCGCAGTAGCCGGACTCCTTGCCCAGGCGCCAGACCTGTTCGACGACGCCGGCGGTGTCGGCGACGGGGAAGGTGTTCGCCATGGCGAAGACGGCGGTGTAGCCGCCGGAGGCGGCGGCGCGGGTGCCGGTCAGGACCGTTTCGGAGTCCTCGCGGCCGGGCTCGCGCAGGTGGGTGTGCAGGTCGACGAGGCCCGGGAGGAGGACCTGGCCGGCGGCCTCGATGACGGTCGCGCCCTCGGCGGACAGGTTCTGACCCACCTCCGCGATGGTCTCGCCGTCGATCAGGACGTCCTGCGCCTCGCCGCCGAGGACCTTCGCGCCACGGATAAGGATCTTGCTCATGGTTACTTGCTCTCCTCGGTGCGCGCGGCGGGGGTGGTGGTGACGGCGGGCTCGGAGCCTCCGAGCAGCAGGTACAGGACGGCCATCCGGGTGGAGACGCCGTTGGCGACCTGCTCGACGGCCGTGCAGCGTTCGGAGTCGGCGACCTCGGCGGTGATCTCCATGCCGCGGTTCATCGGGCCGGGGTGCATCACGATGGCGTGCTCGGGCATCTTGGCCATGCGGTCGCCGTCGAGTCCGTACCGGCGGGAGTACTCGCGCTCGGTCGGGAAGAAGGCGGCGTTCATGCGTTCGCGCTGCACACGCAGCATCATGACCGCGTCCGACTTCGGCAGCACCTCGTCGAGGTTGTACGAGACCTCGCAGGGCCAGGTCTCGACGCCGATCGGGACCAGGGTGGGCGGGGCCACGAGCGTGACCTCGGCGCCGAGCGTGTGCAGCAGGTGGACGTTGGAGCGGGCGACCCGGCTGTGCAGGACGTCGCCGACGATGGTGATCCGGCGGCCGTTCAGGTCCTTGCCGAGACCGGCGTCGCGGCCGACCAGGCGGCGGCGCATGGTGAAGGCGTCCAGCAGGGCCTGGGTGGGGTGCTCGTGGGTGCCGTCGCCGGCGTTGACGACGGCCGAGTCGATCCAGCCGGAGGTGGCGAGCCGGTAGGGGGCGCCGGAGGCGTGGTGGCGGATGACGACGGCGTCCGCGCCCATGGCCTCCAGGGTCAGCGCGGTGTCCTTCAGGGACTCGCCCTTGGAGACCGAGGAGCCCTTGGCGGAGAAGTTGATGACGTCGGCGGAGAGCCGCTTGGCGGCCGCCTCGAAGGAGATCCGGGTGCGGGTCGAGTCCTCGAAGAAGAGGTTGACGACCGTCAGACCGCGCAGGGTGGGCAGCTTCTTGATCGGCCGGTCCGCGACGCGGGCCATCTCCTCGGCGGTGTCGAGGATGAGGACGGCGTCGTCGCGGGTGAGGTCGGCGGCCGAGATGAGGTGGCGCTTCATCTGGGTGGCTCCGTAAGTCGGGAGGGAGGGCAGGCAGGGTCGGGCAGGGCAGGCGTGGGCGCGGGCCCGCACGGGGACCCTCACTCGTACGGGCGTACGGGCTACTGCGCGGCTGCCTGGGCGGTCCGCTGGCCGAGCAGCACGGCGTCTCGGCCGTCCTCCTCCTGGAGCTGGACCTTGACGGCCTCCCGCAGCGACGTGGGGAGGTTCTTGCCGACGTAGTCGGCGCGGATGGGCAGCTCGCGGTGGCCGCGGTCGACGAGGACGGCGAGCTGGACGGCGCGGGGGCGGCCGAGGTCGCCGAGCGCGTCGAGGGCGGCCCGGATGGTGCGCCCGGAGAACAGCACGTCGTCGACGAGGACGACGAGGCGGCCGTCGATGTCGTCGCCGGGGATCTCGGTCCGGCCGATCGCCCGGGCGGGCTTCATCCGCAGGTCGTCGCGGTACATGGTGATGTCGAGAGAGCCGACCGGGATCTTCGCGCCGGTGATCTCTTCGAGTTTGGCGGCCAGCCGGCGGGCGAGGTACACACCGCGGGTGGGAATGCCGAGGAGCACCACGTCGTCGGCGCCCTTGGCGCGTTCGACGATCTCGTGGGCGATGCGGGTCAGGACCCGCGCGATGTCCTGCGCCTCCAGCACGGGGCGCACATCGCTCTGCTGAGCGTCCATGGAAAGGACCTCCTTCTCCGCCTCACGGGACGGTTCTTAAAGGACGTCTGATGTACGGCCTCCACGGTACCAGGGGCGGGGCCGTGCACTCGCACGGGGCGCGGCGGGCGCCCCTCGAAGGAGGGCGGGGAAGACCATTCGGCTTGACGCATCCAAGTAACGCTGCGTAACCTCACAGTGAGTTACCAGCCGCGCGGCGGAGCCGCACGTGGTCATGTCGTCACAGCATCCATGTCGTCACAGCGTCACAGCGTCCGGGAGCGTTATGTCCAGCGAATACGCCAAACAGCTCGGGGCCAAGCTCCGCGCCATCCGCACCCAGCAGGGCCTCTCCCTCCACGGTGTCGAGGAGAAGTCGCAGGGCCGGTGGAAGGCCGTGGTGGTCGGTTCCTACGAGCGCGGGGACCGCGCCGTGACCGTCCAGCGCCTGGCCGAGCTGGCGGACTTCTACGGGGTGCCGGTGCAGGAACTGCTGCCGGGCACCACTCCCGGCGGGGCGGCCGAGCCGCCGCCGAAGCTGCGCCTCGACCTGGAGCGCCTCGCGGGCGTGCCCGCCGAGAAGGCCGGCCCGCTCCAGCGCTACGCGGCGACCATCCAGAGCCAGCGCGGCGACTACAACGGCAAGGTGCTGTCGATCCGCCAGGACGACCTGCGCACGCTCGCCGTCATCTACGACCAGTCCCCCTCGGTGCTGACCGAGCAGCTGATCAGCTGGGGAGTGCTGGACGCGGACGCGCGCCGTGCGGTGGCCCACGAGGACATCTAGTCCTCGGCCCCACGACCAGCAGAAACGTTACCGGCGGGTGCCGGGAGCCTGAAGAGGCCCCGGCACCCGCCGGTTTTTTGCTCGACAAGGATCCGGAAGGACTCCGGAAAGGCCCCGGGAAGGTTCCGGGAGAGTTCCGGGAAGGACGGAGGGCCCGCAGCGCGCGTGTGCGCTGCGGGCCCTCCGTAGGGCCGAGGCGGCCGGGGCCGAGGCGGCCGAAGCGCCGGGGGCTACTCGCCCCGGCGCAGGCTCGGCTTGAGGTCCTTGAAGCGGGCCAGCAGCCCGTTCACGAACGAGGGCGACTCGTCCGTCGAGAACTCCTTGGCGAGCTGCACGGCCTCGTCGATGGCCACGGCGTCCGGGGTGTCGTCCACCCAGATCAGCTCGTACGCACCGAGCCGCACGATGTTCCGGTCCACGACCGGCATGCGGTCGAGCTCCCAGTCCACGGCGTAGGTGACGATCAGGTCGTCGATGCGGTTCACCTTGTCGGCGTACCCCTCGACGAGGTCCATCGTGAAGGCGCTGACCGGAGGCTGCCGGTCGTCCGACCTCGCGTGGCGGATCCAGTCCGCGAGGACCTCGCGCACGGGCACCCCGCGCTGGTCGGCCTCGAACAGGATCTGGAAGGCGCGCTTGCGCGCGTTGCTGCGGGCAGCCACGGTTAGCTGCTCACCCGGCCGAGGTAGTCGCTGGTACGGGTGTCGACCTTGACCTTCTCGCCCGTGGTGACGAACAGCGGGACCTGGATCTCGTAGCCGGTCTCCAGGCGGGCCGGCTTGGTGCCGCCGGTGGAGCGGTCGCCCTGGACGCCCGGGTCGGTGTGCTCGATGACGAGCTCGACGGCGGCCGGGAGCTCGACGTAGAGCACCTCGCCCTCGTGCTGGGCGACGGAGGCGGTGAAGCCCTCGATCAGGAAGTTGGCGGCGTCGCCGACGGCCTTGCGGTCGACCATCAGCTGGTCGTAGGTCTGCATGTCCATGAAGACGAAGTAGTCGCCGTCCATGTACGAGAACTGCATGTCGCGGCGGTCGATGGTGGCCGTCTCGACCTTCGTGCCGGCGTTGAAGGTCTTGTCGACGACCTTGCCGGAGAGCACGTGCTTGAGCTTGGTGCGCACGAAGGCCGGGCCCTTGCCGGGCTTGACGTGCTGGAACTCGACGACGGACCAGAGCTGGTCACCGTCGAGCTTGAGCACCATGCCGTTCTTGAGGTCGTTCGTGGAAGCCACGGTTGCGGAATCTCCTGCACTGGAAGACCACGGGTGCGCGCACAGCCCGCCGCGGCGGGCTAGAGCGCGAGCAGCTCCTTGGTCGTAATGGTGAGTAGCTCGGGACCGCCGTCCGCCTCGGGGCGTACGACGAGCGTGTCATCGATCCGGACTCCGCCCCGGCCCGGGAGGTGGACCCCCGGTTCGACGGTGACCGGCACGCAAGCGTCCAGTTTACCCATTGCCGTAGGTGCAAGCTGCGGGTCCTCGTCGATTTCGAGTCCGACGCCGTGTCCGGTCCACGGCGCGAGGTTCTCGCCGTGGCCCGCGGAGTCGAGGACGGAGCGCGCGGCATGATCGACGTCGCGGTACGCGGCTCCGGGCACCAGTGCTTCTCGCCCGGCCCTCTGGGCCGCGAAGACGAGGTCGTAGAGCTCGATCTGCCAGTCGGCGGGGCTGGTGCCGATCACGAAGGTCCGGCCGATCTCACAGCGGTAGCCGCGGTAGTTCGCGCCCAGGCAGACGGACAGGAAGTCGCCTTCCTCGACCCGGCGGTCGGAGGGGCGGTGCCGGGAGCGGCCGGAGTGCGGTCCGGTGCCCACGGAGGTCGGGAAGGCCGGCCCGTCCGCCCCGTGGTCCACGAGGCGGCGCTCCAGCTCCAGCGCGAGGTGGCGTTCGGTACGGCCGACGAGGATCGACTCCAGCAGCTCCCCGAGGGCCTGGTCGGTGATCTCGGCGGCGATCCGCAGGCAGGCGATCTCCTCCTCGTCCTTGACCAGGCGCTGCTGCTCCACGGCGGTGCCGAGGTCAGCGAGGCGCAGGCCGGGCGCCACGGAGCCCAGGGCCCGGTGCCGGGCGACGGTGAGGTGGTGCTCCTCGACGGCGAGTGCGTCCGCGCGTGCGGAGGCCGCCGTGTCCGCCGCGGCGACGGCGGGGTCGGCGCCCGGGGTGGGGAGCACGCTGACCTTCAGGTGCTCGTCGAGCCGGCCCTCGTCGATGTCGCCGGTGGGCGGGCCGAGGGTGAACAGCATGTCGCCGCCGTCGGGGCCGACGAGCAGGACCGCCCCCTTGGGTGAGGCGCCGCTGAGGTAGCGCACGTTTGCCGGACGCGTGATCAGTGCGGCGGCGTTTCCGGCGGCGGCGCAGCGGTCGCGCAGCAGGCCTCGGCGGGTCGCGTACACGTCTGACATGTTTTCGAGCGTACGAGCGTGTGCCGCATCCGTCCTGGCGAGCAGGTCCGTCCGGGCCTGGCGGGCCTGTCGGGATCAGTAGGCGGGAGCCGTGATGGCGCGGGCCAGGGCGTCGTCCAGGGCGCGGGACGTGGCCTCGACGTCGAGGTCGGAATTGTCGATGATCGGCAGGCCGGAGCCGTACCAGCCCGCCATCCGGCCGTGGATCCGGGCGACTTCCTCGTCCGAGAGGCGCCGGTTGCCGGATCGGGCGGCGTTGCGCTCCAGGACGATCTCCAGGCCCGGCAGCAGCACGACCGGCAGCAGGGCGGGGCCCACGTGCCGTTTCCAGCCGCCGAGGCCGACGACCGGCCGGTCCGGGAAGACGGCGTCGTCGAGGATGCAGGAGATCCCGTTCGCCAGGAAGTTGCGGGCGGCGAAGCCGCAGGTGCGGCGGGCCAGGCGGTACTGGGCCTCGGAGTGGTCGTTCCAGCCCGCCTGCGGGTCGGCGAAGCCCGAGCACACCCATTCCCGGACGTCGTCCAGGCTGACGTGCGCGGTCGGCACCGGCCGGGTGCTCGCCCAGTGCCGGGCCACCGTCGTCTTCCCGGCGCCCGCCGGGCCGATCAGCAGCACGGCCAGCGTGGCACCGCCGGTGCCGGCGGCCACCGCGGGCGGCAGCGGGATGTGTCCGGTGGCGGCGTCCGGCACCGGCGGTGCGACCGGCCACGCCTGTGCAGGGGGTATCGGCGGCTGCGCGGGCGCCGCCGGATGGTGCCCCGGCTGTCCCCAGCCCGCGCCGCCGCCTCCCACTCCTTGCTGCATCCGCTGCCACTCCGTCTCGTACTCGCACCGACTGATGCGAGAACGTTATATGACCCCGGCGGCCGCGGCGCCCACCAGCACCGTCAGAGCGTGACTTCGTCCGCCAGCGCGCGCAGCGCCAGCCGGTAGGAGCCGATGCCGAAGCCCGCCACCGTCCCCGTCGCCACCGAGGCGATGACCGAGGTGTGCCGGAACTCCTCGCGGGCGTACGGGTTCGAGATGTGCACCTCGATCAGCGGGGCGGTGCGCTGCGCGGCCGCGTCCCGCATCCCGTACGAGTAGTGCGTGAAGGCGCCGGGGTTGATGACCACGGGGATCTTCCCGTCCGCCGCCTCGTGCAGCCAGCGGATCAGCTCGCCCTCGTCGTTCGTCTCGCGGACCTCGACGTCGAAGCCGAGCTCCTCCCCGAGGGCACGGCAGCTCTCGACGAGTCCGGCGTACGAGGTGGCCCCGTACACGTCGGGCTCGCGCGAGCCGAGCCGGCCCAGGTTCGGGCCGTTCAGCACGAGTACCTTGCGGCTCATGCCGACACCTCGCCGTAGGCGGCGATGAGGTGCGCCGGGTCGGGGCCCTCCAGGACGGTGGGCTTGGCGAGGCCGTCCAGGACGATGAAGCGCAGCAGGTTGCCGCGGGACTTCTTGTCGACCTGCATGGTCTGGAGCAGCTTGGGCCACTGGTCGCCGCGGTAGGTGAGCGGCAGGCCCACGGCGGCGAGGATCTCCCGGTGCCGGTCGGCCGTCGCGTCGTCGAGCCGGCCCGCGAGCCGGCCCAGTTCGGCGGCGAAGACCATGCCGACCGAAACGGCCGCGCCGTGGCGCCACTTGTAGCGCTCGTTCTTCTCGATGGCGTGCGCGAGGGTGTGCCCGTAGTTGAGGATCTCGCGCAGACCCGATTCCTTCAGGTCGCTGGAGACGACGTCCGCCTTGACCTGGATGGAGCGGCAGATCAGCTCGGCGGTGTGCGGGCCGTCGGGGGTGCGGGCCGCCGCCGGGTCCGCCTCGATCAGGTCGAGGATCGCCGGGTCGGCGATGAAGCCGGCCTTGATGATCTCGGCGAGGCCGCTGACGTAGTCGTTGACCGGCAGGGAGTCCAGCGCCGCCAGGTCGCACAGCACCCCGGCGGGCGGGTGGAAGGAGCCCACCAGGTTCTTGCCCTCGGCGGTGTTGATGCCGGTCTTGCCGCCGACGGCCGCGTCGACCATGGCGAGCACGGTGGTGGGGACGGCGATCCACCGCACCCCGCGCAGCCAGGTGGCCGCGACGAAGCCCGCCAGGTCGGTGGTGGCGCCTCCGCCGACGCCGACGATCACGTCGGTGCGGGTGAACCCGGACTGGCCGAGCGCCTTCCAGCAGTACGCCGCGACCTCGGCCGTCTTGGCCTCCTCGGCGTTCGGCACCTGGATGGCGACGGCCTCGTAGCCCTGCTCGGCCAGGTCGTCGCGCAGTGCCTCACCGGTCGAGGCGAGTGCCTCGGGGTGGATGACGGCGACCCGCTGGGCCTTCGTACCGATCAGGCTGCCGAGCTCGCCGAGCAGCTGCCGGCCGACCAGCACGTCGTACGGGTCGTGGCCGGCGCTGCCGCCGACGTGGATCCGCGTCACCTGGTCCTGGTCTGTCATACGTCCTTCAACTCCAGAGCGTCGAGGACCGCCTGGGCGACCTCTTCGGGGGTGCGGTCGTCGGTGGCCACGACGACGCGCGCGACTTCGGTGTACAGGGGCCGGCGGGCCTCCATCAGCTCGCGCCACTGGCGGCGCGGGTTGACGGTGAGCAGCGGACGCGCGGCGCCGAGGCCGACGCGCCGGACGGCTTCGTCGACGTCCATCGACAGGTAGGCGACGGGCAGTCCGGCCAGCAGGGCGCGGCTGCCCGCGTCGAGGACGGCGCCGCCGCCGAGGGCGAGGACTCCGGTGTGCTCGGCGACGGCGGTGGCGACCGCCTGCCGTTCCAGCTCACGGAAGTACGGCTCGCCCTCGTCGACGAAGATGTCCGAGATCGTGCGGCCCTGGGCCGCGACGATGTCGGCGTCGGTGTCTCGGTAGGGGACACCGAGCCGCTCGGCCAGCAGCGCCCCCACCGTGGACTTGCCGGATCCCATGGGTCCGACGAGGACGACCAGTGGTCCGCCGGTCACCGGATCTGGAGGTTGTCGAGGTAGGAGCGGACGTTGCGGCGGGTTTCGGGGACCGAGTCGCCGCCGAACTTCTCCACCACCGCGTCGGCCAGGACCAGCGCCACCATCGCCTCCGCCACGATGCCCGCGGCCGGCACGGCGCAGACGTCGGAGCGCTGGTGGTGCGCAGCGGCGGCCTCGCCCGTGGCGACGTCCACCGTGGCCAGGGCCTTCGGCACCGTCGCGATCGGCTTCATCGCGGCCCGTACGCGCAGCAGCTCGCCCGTGGTCAGGCCGCCCTCCGTGCCGCCGGAGCGGCCCGAGGTGCGCTTGATGCCCTCCGGGGTCGAGACGATCTCGTCGTGCGCCTGGGAGCCCGGCACCCGCGCCAGGTCGAAGCCGTCGCCGACCTCCACGCCCTTGATGGCCTGGATGCCCATCAGCGCAGCCGCAAGACGCGCATCGAGCCGGCGGTCCCAGTGCACGTGCGAGCCGAGGCCCACCGGCACCCCGTACGCCAGCACCTCGACCACACCGCCCAGGGTGTCGCCGTCCTTGTGGGCCTGGTCGATCTCCGCCACCATCGCCTTCGACGCGTCCGCGTCCAGGCAGCGCACCGGATCGGCGTCCAGCTTCTCCACGTCCGCCGGGGTCGGGTACACCCCGTACGGGGCCTTCGCCGACGCCAGCTCCACCACGTGCGAGACGATCTCGATGCCCGCGACGTCCTTGAGGAAGGAACGGGCGATGGCGCCGAGCGCCACACGGGCGGCCGTCTCCCGGGCGCTCGCCCGCTCAAGGATCGGGCGGGCCTCGTCGAAGCCGTACTTCTGCATGCCGGCGAGGTCCGCGTGGCCCGGGCGCGGGCGCGTCAGGGGGGCGTTGCGGCCCGTCTCCTTCAGCTCCGAGGGGTCCACGGGGTCGGCCGACATGACCTTCTCCCACTTCGGCCACTCCGTGTTCCCCACCATCACGGCGATCGGGGAACCCAGCGACAGGCCGTGCCGGACCCCGCCGAGGAACGTGACCTCGTCCTGCTCGAACTTCATCCGCGCACCACGCCCGTAGCCGAGGCGGCGCCGCGCCAGATGGTCGGCCACCAGCTCAGTGGTGACCGGGACGCCGGCGGGAAGCCCCTCCAGCGTCGCCACCAGCGCCGGGCCGTGCGACTCCCCGGCGGTCAGCCAACGCAACCTGCTCAACGATGCTCCTCATGCTCGCGCCTGGTACAGCGGCGGTGCGGCCGGGTGCGTGGCCCGGACCCGCCAATACCCGATCCTCCCACGTCCGGGCCGGTACGCCGCGCTCGTTCCAGCTATCGGACGGCGGATCTGTCAGGTCCCAAGCCGCATATTCGCATTGACGGGTCCTTGACATACTGACAAGATCACTTTGATTGCATGCAAGCGATTTCGTTCACCACAAGGGGGGATTTTGCGCAAGATAACAAGGGCGCTGATCACGGCTGGCGCCGCCATCACCGTCACGATCGGCATGACCACGTCCGCGTCGGCAGCAGCGAACCCGGTCTCGGTATGCGGCTCGGGATATTACGTCCAGGAGTCGCACGACCTCGGCTATTACCAGGGAACCGGCGGTCCGCAGGCCAGGGCCTACCTGCTGTACAACGCCTCCTCGGGATACAACTGCGCCGTCACCGTAGTGGTCGGCGGCCAGAACCAAGGTCGCGTGCAGGCCGAGCTGCGAGTCGCAGGCGACGAGGTAATGACGTCGGACGAGGGGTACTACAACTCCTACGCCGGGCCCGTGAAGATCAGGGCCAACGGCCAGTGTGTGGAGTACGGCGGCGGGACGGACTACTGGTCCAGCGGCAGCCGGCACTGGGACGGGTGGGACAGCGGTCTGATCCACTGCGGCTGACGTGACTACACGAACAAAGCCCGCCGGTCATCCGGCGGGCTTTGCTTTGATCCGGCCGCTGTGGAGCCCTCAGGTCACGGGCGAAAGCTGAGCGGCGCCTGGCTGCCGGCATGCCTTATGGCGGCAACGCCGTTCAGTCAGGGCTCACAGAGCATGAATCCGCTGTCTCGATCCGTGGCGGGGAGTGGTGACGCCTTCGCTTCTACGAGGTGACGGGGCACCCAGAGTGGTATGTCGGCGATCCACGAACTGGATGCCGGGTTTATCGCGTCGAGAAGTTGGCGGATGCCGCGGACGCACCTGTTGATCGCCTCGGGGCAGACGCGCAGCCTGACGGCGGTCTGGAGCAGGGAAACATATCTTCATCCGCAAACCGTCCGAATAGTGTCGGGACTGATTTGGTGGCGGATGCCCCGCTTCCAGCCCCGACCCTACTTCACATCGTCAGGTCAAGCCGAACGCTGCACGCGCGCCAAATGGTCAGCGCGACCGCGGCGGGATGGGGCCAGGACATCCACGGCCACACCCGCGCCTTCGCCGGGGGTCGCGGCCCAGCCGCGTAGTTTGTCGGCGAGTTTGCGCACACCGTCGTCGTCGGGGCCGGTGGCAATGTAGAACAGCGACTCGTCCACATGAGCATCGTCGCCACCCCACCGCACGACGCCCTCGCATTCTGCCAGAATGTCGCGCAACACCAACTCCTGAAGTGGGAAGAGTCCGCCCTTCGCGCTAGCGCCCGGCCGGATCCGCACTGCCGTCCCGGATGCCAGGTTCGATTCCGGCAGTTCCTTGCGCAGCCCGCCGTTCTTGCACCAGCCGAGCAGGTCGGCCTCCCGCTGGATCTGCTCGACCTCATAGTGGAAGCGGCGGATCACGTGAACCAGGATCGCCTCCACGTCACCGATCCGGACATCGAACCGGAGCCCAGTACCGGCGACGGGACGCGTCCACACGGTCGACACATGGTTCGCCTCGTTCTCGATCGTCCAGCCGTTGGCAGACGTCGGGAGCTTCGCCGCTTTCGCCTGCGGCTTCTGGGGCACGGCCGCAGCCGTGTCCTGAATGAGGGAGCCCATGGCCGTCACGGCACCGATCACGGCGGCGCTTTTGACCGCGGCTCGCCTCGTTATCGCATTCTGCACGCCTTCATACCTTCCTCATAGAACGATCATCAGCGTGTACGAGGGCACAAGGGTCACCAGCACGCTCACCGGCCAGTACAGCCGGGGAGTCAGCGCGGTCCTACGCAGCACGGCGCGGTTGGTGAACCACCACACCAGAGCGAGCAGCACCACCACGGGTCCCCCAACGAGCAGCCACGGCAGCATGCCGTCGTTCTCCGTCGGCTCCGGGTCGGACCAGCCGATCGCAGCGAGTGGCCAGTTCACCAGGAAGTACCACAGCAGCCACACCGGCACGACGGCAGGAACCCCACTCAATAGATTCATACCGACCAGCGCAGACCACGATTTCCACATGCGTCCATTGTTCACGCTTACGCCTCGGTCACTTGCTGCGGGACAGCTTGTTGTAGTTCTCCAGCACGTTGTACAGACCGAGCAATTCGCGCCCGTACTGCGCGGCCGCGTCGCCGGTCCCGTTGTACCGGGCCAGCAGGGCCTGCGTCTCCGCAGGGCTGGTGGTCAGGCTCGGCCTGGCGGCACCGAGCTGGCGTGCGTTGTAGAGGGTGAGGTACGCGACGGAACGGATGTTGTACGTCGGGTCCTGCAGGTCGTCCCATACCGCCCGCACATCAGTGCTTTTGCTCAGCGGTGTTCCGTTGATGATGCCCTGCTGGAGGCAGTAGTTACGTGCATCGATGGTCACCCACGCGAAGATCTGGCCCCAACCAGTGCTGCAATCGTCCTTCAGCCCCGCCTTGACGGCCTCGTCGGCCGCGACGTCGAGAGGATTGAGCTTGCGCAGCTCCCACATCACCGGCGCCTGGATCAGAGCCTTGCGGAGCTTGAGCTGCCTCGCGAGCGAGGTGAACAGCCAGTCCGCGCTCAGCACGAGGTCGTAAGCCTTGGTGGTGGAGATGCCCCCTAGCGTGGCCCAATCCTTGTCCGTCCAACCGTCGCCGCCCGTTTCGGGAACGCCGATCGACGTCAGGTACTTCTGGACATCCGTCAGCATCGAGTTGCGGTACGCGGTCTTGTTCAGGTCGACATCCAGGTCGTTGGTGTAGGACCCGGCATTGAAGTCATTCTGGCCGGTGTCACGACCCGAGGCGACATTCTTGTCGATCTCGATCGCGCCGCTGGTGCCCGAGCCGACGGTCACGGTCGCGATCTGGTCGAACGCCCAGTTCGTCGGCATGGGGTATCCGAGGTTCCCCGAGAACCCGCTCGACATGTCCGACACCATGCTGGTCGCCGAGTACCCGGCGTCCGCGATGCGCTGGCACACGTTGCGCGGCCCGTAGACGCCCACGCCGTAGCTGGAGTTCTCGCCGACCGTCCGCATAACGCCGCGGAAGTGCGGAACGATGTACTGCGTGACCTCACCGTCCATCGCGTCATAGTCCACCGCAAAGTAGATGATCGTGCCGGGCTTGAAGCCGTGGTATTGAGCCCATTCGATCGCCTTGAACGCGTCGCTGGTGCCCTGGTTGTAGCTGAAGTAGTCGGCTGACCGACTCCACGTCTGGAAGATCGGGAAGCAACGCAGCCCGGCCTCCTTGATGGTGACGAGCTCGCCGGGCTGAATCTGCTTCTCGGGCAAGCTCGTGCTGGACGGGTTAAAGAGGTACCGGCCGATGTACTGGTAGCCGGCGGCCTTGAGGGCCTGCGCACGCGCCGGCGTGATCATCGTGACGCCGTCGCACGCCGTACCCCCGCGGCTCTGGTCGCCATAGGAGACGAGTAGCGAAGCCCAAGTCGGGAAGTCCCCTGCTCCCGTAACCGGGAGCTTGACGAACGACTGGAAGGACTCCACGCCCGCCTTCACCTCCGCGGTGAAGCTCCCAAAGGGAACATTCCGCTTGTTGAGGATCATCGCCGCGGTAAACAGCTGTGCCCACGTACCCGTAGTTCCAGCCGAGACCGTGTGGGACTTCAAGCCAGTCTGCGTGCCGGGTCCGAATACGCCGTTCGCCGTGCCGTCGGCCATGCCCAGTTCGTACTGGATCGCGAACAGCATCGACTTGGCCACATCCCTGGAGTGATGACCATCGCAGGGGATGACATAGAAGTCTTTGCGGAGGATGTACCGGCCGTTCAGCCACTGCTGAATGGAACGGATGCTGTCCGAGCCGCCGCTGACGGTGACGTAAGCGTCCATATTGAGCAGGCCCTTGACGACCTTCGGCCACAGTGAACTGCCCGGATACGTGACACTGAGGCCCATATTCTGGTTCAACTTCTCGACGGCGGCCTTGACCCGGGAGTTGTACGTGCCGTCGATGTCACCGCCGTCGTAGCCCTTGCAGTACAGGGCGGACTGGATGACTCGGCAGAAGTTCGCCGAGGGAATGGTCGTCTCGTCCAACTTGCCGTACTTCGCGGCGATCGCAGACAGCGTGGTCGGGCCGAAGGAGTCCGAGAGGGAGGTGATGCCCATCTCATACTGGAGCGCCCGGGTCAGGGCGTACATAGTGGTCCAGCCGGTGATGCCGTTCTCGTCCAGCTTGGATATACCGAGCGTTGCACCGTTGGCGTAAGTCGTGTTCACGAATCGCTGGGCGCGACGAACCATCTCGTCAGCCATGGGCAGTCTCCTGACGTGTAGATGTGAAGGGAACGGGAGCAGATCTCGAAGCTCAGACGTCGATTGGCGAAGTCAGCACCGCAGCGCCTCGGCGACGTCACCCGATAGGCCCCCCAGGCGGAGTGGAGGGCTTGCTCCTACTTCGCGGTCAAGCCGAGGACGGGGTCACGGCCAGGATGAGCGGTGCGATAACGGGCATCCGCTGCCTTAGTGCCGGACGCCGACGACAACGGGCGTACCGGACGATGTGCTTGCAGTGCCGCGGAAGAGCCCGGACGTGGTCGCTTCAGCTGCGCACCAACCGGCGTGGTTGTTGCCGATAGCGAGGGCCCCAAGAACCGAGCGGGCCACCACTGGCAGGAGGAAGCGCTGACCCGAGCGGCCCGCTGCTGCCATCGTGCGGACGCACTCGGGACGGTTGGCGCCGCGAGGCCAGCTTGCGGAAGGTGCGGGCGGGCAGCATCGCGTCGAGATGAGCAGTGGGTGCGCTTGCCCCACGGCCGCCGCGGCTCCGCTCGACTCCATTGGGCGCGGAATCATGACCGGCAGCGGCATATCAGGTTTGCCTTGGACGTCATCGATCACGCAAACCGCGGCGAACGGGGCCTCGCCGACGAAGAGCTGCTGCAGTTATCAGCGTCCGAGCCTCCCGAAAAAGCCGGGCCCACCTTACGGTCGGAAATCATTGCAGGCATTGCAGCAACGACCCTGGAGCACATTATTCCCCCGTCTTTACTTCAGTACACGACGACTCATACGTCAACCATCGAAATCGCTTGGATTTCAATTCCGGAATGCGGGCGGGCGGAGTGAATGTCGATCGGACTCTCAGTAAACACGTACAACTGAGGCAGTGCAAGTTCATTAATGGACAACGCCGAGGACCCCTCGGCACCGTATCGCCACCACCTGTCGCGGTGGCGGGTATCCACGAAGCCGCAATCCAATCCATAGGTGGTCGACAGAAGGGACGATCTGCTCAATTATCCCTATTGCGGACATTGGAGGTGGTTGGAGGCCTACCCTTCACGGTCGAGCCGACGCGGCATGCTTCCAGGCGGCCTCCCAAAAAGGCCGCGGCTGAGTAATCGCAACGGAGCCTGTACCGAGAATCCTCTGCACAGCTCATGAGGACAGTAGGAGGCGACGCACGATTCGATCCGGTCAAAAAGCGACTCTCTCCGGCCCCGGAACCGCCCACTCCATCGTGATGAAACGGTGCATAATTTGGATTCGCGCCTACTGCCCGATTCCGCCCACCTGACAACGCGACGGTACGTGGCCGCCTTGTCGGCCACGTGGCGACCTCGGTCGACGGCATACGTGACTGACCTGTGCGGACAGCGGGAATTCCGTGACCTGCGATTACAAAACGTCAACGCATCCGCTGAACGACCTCAAACGCGCCTTCGGGCGGAGGAAGAGAGGGCAGCGGCGCCTGCCTGCCGCATCACCTCAAGCGGCGCAGGAAAGCGGCCCGTAATCTGCTCCACTTGGAGGACGGCCTGGTGGACCAGCAGGTCCAGGCCGCCTAGGAGGGCGCCGCTCCTCTGCGACCAGGACGCGGCAAGGGCGGTCGGCCAGGGGTCGTACAAGACGTCGAAGAGGATCCCAGGAGCGGCTGGCACAAAGGGGGCGAGGGCGTCCGTGGCGCGCGCCGGGGTGGTGGCGATCACGAGCGGCGCGGTCAGCGCCTCGGCCGCGTCGGACCAGTCGGCCGTACGGACGGCCACGCCGAGCCGCTCCCCCCACTGGCGCATCTCTGCGGCGCGGACGTCCGAGCGGACGTACACGGTGACCTCGCCGGTGCAGACCCGCGCGAGCGCGGCCAGGCCCGAGGAGGCGGTGGCTCCGGCACCGAGGATGGCCGCGGTCTCCACCTTCTCGACGCCCCGTTCGCGCAGGGCGGCGACGATCCCGGGGATGTCGGTGTTGTCGCCGAGGCGCCGGCCGTCCTCGGTGAGCACGACCGTGTTGACAGCCTCGACTGCGGCGGCGGTGTCGCTGATGCCGTCGAGCAGCGGGATGATCGCCCGCTTGAGCGGCATCGTCAGGGACAGCCCGGCCCATTCGGGGCCCAGGCCGGCGATGAACTCCGGGAGCGCGGCCTCGTCGATCTCGAAGCGGTCGTACGACCACTCGTCGAGGCCGAGCTCCCGGTAGGCGGCACGGTGCAGCACCGGTGAAAGGGAGTGCTCGATGGGCGAACCCAGCACCGCGGCCCGTATGCGTGACATGTGTTGCTTACCCGCCGTTCTTCTGCGTCTGTCGCTCGTTGAATTCCGCGACCAGTTTGACGTGTTCAGCGAAGGTCTTGGTGAAGGTCGTCGTCTTTCCGTCGACCGACACGAAGAACATCCAGCCGCCCTTGTCGGGGTCGAGGGTGGCGGTCAAGGCGTCGTTGCCCGGGTTGCTGATGGGGCCGGGGGTGAGGCCCTTGTAGAGGTACGTGTTGTAGGCGTCGTCGAGCCTGCGCGTCTCCTCACGGGAGACGTTGATGTTGCTCGTGCCCTTGAGGTAATTGATCGTCGAGTCGAACTCGAGCTTCTGGTTCGTGACGTCGTTGGTCTTCTTCAGACGGTTGTAGATGACCTCGGACATCTTGCGGTAGTCGTCGTGGCTCGTGCCCTCGGCCTGGACCAGGCTCGCGACCGTGACGACTTGGAGCGGGTTATCGAGGCCGAGCTCCTTGGCCTTGGACTCGAGGCCGAACGCCGCGTACTTCTCGTTCGCGTTCTTGACCATCTGCTTGAGCAGGGACTCGGGGGTGCTGTCCTTGGCGAGGTCGTAGCGCGCCGGGTACAGGAACCCTTCGAGCGGGTCCTTGATCTTCGGGTTGTTCGCGGCCCAGGCGGGCAGGCCCAGGTTCTTGGCCTCGCGCTTGGCAATGTCGGCCGTGGTTCCCGCGGGCTTGCCGAGCTTCGCGTCGATCGCCTTGTAGACGTCGGCGTTGCGGGTGCCTTCGGGGATGGTGAGCACGTGGAGCTTCGAGGGGTCCGTCATGACCGCGACGCACGCCTTGGCCGACATCTTCTTCTTGAGCGGGTAGATGCCCGCCTGGATGCTCGCGCCCTTGGGGTCCGCCTGCGCGGCGGCCGTGAACGCGTCCACGCTGGCGACCACACCGGCCTTCTTGAGGATGCGGCCCATCGCGCCGAGGGTCGCGTTCTTGGGGATCTCCACCTCGACCGTCTCGTCGGTGCCCTCGCCCGCGTAGTCCGCGGCCGTGCTGAACCGGTCCTTCAGGTAGGTGTAGCCGTAGTAGCCGCCACCGCCGACGCCGCCCACGATCACGATCGCGACGATCAGGCAGGCCGTGCCGCTGCGTCGTTTCTGCTTGCCCTTCGAACGGCCCGAGCGGCGGCCGCCGCCGGACGGCTCGCCGGGGTCGTTCTCCGCTCCGGACGGCGACGAGGAGGTGTCCTCCGCCGGGTCGTCCGTCTCCGGGTCCTGCTCGGGCATCAGGTGGCGCCGGCCCGGGGGCACCGGCG
The DNA here is from genome assembly GCF_056436685.1 of Streptomyces sp. NPDC043680. NCBI lineage: Bacteria > Bacillati > Actinomycetota > Actinomycetes > Kitasatosporales > Streptomycetaceae > Streptomyces > Streptomyces sp. NPDC043680. The sequence continues at coordinate 36,273 of NZ_JBWKCE010000011.1, forward strand.
GCGGGTAGGCCTCGTCGGTGCCGTACAGGTCGGGGGCCTCGCCCGGGTAGCCGCCGACGGGCTGCTGGGCGTACGGGTCCGCGCCCGCGTACGGGTCCACGGCCTGTGCGACGCCGGCGTACTCGCCCTGGGCCTGGGCCTGGGTGTCCCAGGCCTGGCCGTCGTACGCGGGCTGCTGCTGGAACTGCTGCGGGGCGTAGGCCTGCTGCGGCTCCTGGTACTGCTGCTGCTCGTACTGCGGGTACTGCTGTGGCTGCTGCGGGTACTGCGGCTCCTGGTACTGCGGCTCCTGCGGGTACTGCTGCTGCGGGGCGCCGCCGTAGGGCATCTGAACCTGCTGGGCCTCATGGCCGTTCCACCCCTGGTCCCCGTGCAGGGGGTCCTCCGGGTGCCACGGTTCGGGGCCTCGGCCCCGGCCATACTCAGTCATCGATCCCCTAGAGCCGCGAGACGGAGGCAGCGGCTACGTCCGCCGCGGCACCCGGTTTCCGCCTCTGAAGTGGTGGGCGACGACTGTTCGAATGCCGTCGCATCGCGCGGAACGTTACCGTATCGCGATCAGACAACCACTTCGACGCACTCACCGGGCGGATTACCTGATACCCGTTCGGTCTCAAGAGCGTTCTGCAGGATCACCACGGCGGCCGCCTGGTCGATCACCGAGCGGCCCTTCTTGGCGTTCTTCCCGGAGGCCCGCAGCCCCTGGGCAGCGGTGACCGTGGTCATCCGCTCGTCCACCAGACGGACCGTCACCGGCTTGATGCCCTTGGCCAGTTCCGTGGCGAAGGCGCGCACCTTGGCCGCGGCCGGCCCCTCCCGCCCGCTGAGCGAGCGGGGCAGGCCGACCACGACCTCCAGCGGCTCGTACTCCTCGACGAGCTGCCGCAGCCGCCGGTGGGCGAAGGGGACGTCCCGGCCCGGAACGGTTTCCACCGGTGTGGCGAGCACCCCGTCGGGGTCGCACGAGGCGACCCCGATCCGGGCGTCCCCGACGTCGATGGCGAGACGACGGCCGCGGCGCAGGGTCATCGTCAGACCGTCTCGACGACGAGGCGCTCGACCGCGGCGATGGCCTCGGGGACGGCGGCCGGGTTCTGGCCGCCGCCCTGGGCGACGTCCGGCTTGCCGCCACCGCCGCCACCGAGGGTCTTGGCGGCCGTGCGGACCAGGTCGCCGGCCTTGAGGCCGCGCTCGCGGGCGGCCTCGTTGGTGGCGATGACGGTCAGCGGGCGGTCGTTCGCCACGGCGAACAGGGCCACGACGGCCGCGCGGTCGCCCTGGATGCGGCCGCGGACGTCGAGGACCAGCTTGCGCAGGTCGTCGGCGCCCGTGCCGTCCGGCACCGACCCCACGACGAGGGCGACCCCGCGGATGTCCTGGGCGCCCGCGGCGAGACCGGCGGCGGCCTGGAGCACCTTCTCCGCGCGGAACTTCTCGATCTCCTTCTCGGCGTCCTTCAGCTTGCCGAGCATGGAGGCGATCTTCTCCGGCAGCTCCTCCGGACGGCCCTTGACCAGCTCCTGGAGCTGGGCGACGACCGTGTGCTCCTTGGCCAGGAAGTTGTACGCGTCGACGCCGACCAGGGCCTCGACGCGGCGCACGCCGGAGCCGATGGAGGACTCGCCGAGCAGCTTCACCAGGCCGAGCTGGCTGGTGTTGCCGACGTGGGTGCCGCCGCACAGCTCCTTGGAGAAGTCGCCGATGGTGACGACGCGCACGCGCTCGCCGTACTTCTCGCCGAACTCGGCGATGGCGCCCTGCTTCTTCGCCTCGTCGATGCTCATGATCTCGGCGGTGACGTCGAGCTCGCGGGCGAGCACGTCGTTGATCTTTTGCTCGACGTCGGTGAGGACCGTGCCGGGGACGGCGTTCGGCGAGCCGAAGTCGAAGCGGAAGCGGCCGGGCGAGTTCTCGGAGCCGGCCTGGGCGGCCGTCGGGCCGAGGGCGTCGCGCAGCGCCTGGTGGGTCAGGTGGGTGGCCGAGTGGGCGCGGGCGATGGCCCGGCGGCGGTGCACGTCGATGGCGGCGTAGGCGGAGGCGCCCACCGTCACCTCGCCGACCTGCACGGAGCCCTTGTGCACGGAGACGCCGGGGACCGGCTGCTGCACGTCGCGGACGACGATGACGGCGCCGGAGTCGAGCTTGATCCGGCCCTGGTCGGCGAGCTGGCCGCCGCCCTCGGCGTAGAAGGGCGTGCGGTCGAGGACGACCTCGACGTCGTCGCCCTCGGAGGCGGCGGGCGCGGAGACGCCGTTGACCAGCAGGCCGACGATGGTGGACTCGCCCTGGTTGGTGGCGTAGCCGGTGAACTCGGTGGCGCCGGCGCTGTCGGCGATCTCGCGGTACGCGGAGACGTCGGCGTGGCCGGTCTTCTTGGCCTTGGCGTCGGCCTTGGCTCGGTCGCGCTGCTCCTGCATCAGGCGGCGGAAGCCGGGCTCGTCCACCGACAGGCCCTGCTCGGCGGCCATCTCCAGGGTCAGGTCGATCGGGAAGCCCCAGGTGTCGTGGAGCAGGAACGCCTTGTCGCCGGAGAGGACGGTGCCGCCGGCGGCCTTGGTCTCCGTCACGGCGGTGTCGAGGATGTTGGTGCCGCCCTTGAGGGCCTTGAGGAAGGCGGCCTCCTCGGCCAGCGCGACGGTCTCGATGCGCTTGCGGTCGGTGATCAGCTCCGGGTACTGCTGCCCCATCGTGTTGATCACGACGTCGACGAGGTCCTGCACGACCGGGCCGGTGGCGCCCATGAGGCGCATGTTGCGGATGGCACGGCGCATGATGCGGCGCAGCACGTATCCGCGGCCCTCGTTGCCGGGGGTCACGCCGTCGCCGATGAGCATCACGGAGGTGCGGATGTGGTCGGCCACCACGCGCATGGAGACGTCGCTGTCCTTGGCGGCGCCGTACTGCACGCCGGTCAGCTCGGTGGCCTTGTCCATGACCACGCGCAGGGTGTCGGTCTCGTACATGTTCTGCACGCCCTGCAGGATCATGGCGAGACGTTCGAGGCCGAGGCCGGTGTCGATGTTCTTCGACGGCAGGTCGCCGAGGATCGGGAAGTCTTCCTTCCCGTCGCCGGCGCCGCGCTCGTACTGCATGAAGACGAGGTTCCAGATCTCCACGTAGCGCTCGTCGTTGACGGCGGGGCCGCCCTCGACGCCGAACTCCGGGCCGCGGTCGTAGTTGATCTCGGAGCAGGGGCCGCAGGGGCCGGGGACGCCCATGGACCAGAAGTTGTCCTTCTTGCCCAGGCGCTGGATGCGCTCGGCGGGGACGCCGATCTTCTCGCGCCAGATCTGCTCGGCCTCGTCGTCGTCGAGGTAGACGGTGATCCAGAGCTTCTCGGGCTCCAGGCCGTAGCCACCCTGGTCCTGGGGCGTGGTGAGCAGCTCCCAGGCGTAGCGGATGGCTCCTTCCTTGAAGTAGTCCCCGAAGGAGAAGTTGCCGCACATCTGGAAGAACGTGCCGTGGCGGGTGGTCTTGCCGACCTCTTCGATGTCCGGGGTACGGACGCACTTCTGCACACTGGTGGCCCGCGGGGCGGGGGGCTTGGTCTCACCGAGGAAGTACGGCTTGAACGGGACCATGCCCGCATTGACCAGCAGCAGAGTCGGGTCGTCCGCGATGAGCGACGCCGAAGGGACGACGGTGTGACCGCGCTCCTCGAAGAAGCTCAGCCAGCGGCGGCGAATCTCAGCCGACTCCATCAGTGGTCCTCATTCCGGTTGTACGAAGGGTTCGGTCGGGGGGTGGTCTTGCCGTTCGGGATGGCCTGCAGGCGGCGCGGTCCGGGGAGGGCCGTGACGTTGTCGGGCCGGTCCGGATCGTGCTGCAGTCCCAGTGCGTCTTTCAGCTCGTCCTCGCGCTGCGACATTCCCGCCTTGACGTCGAGGGCGAAGTCCTTGAGGCGGTGGCCCGCCTCCAGCGCCTTGTCGGCGGCCTGCGCGGCGAGGCTCTCCGGTGTCAGCTTCTTCAGCTGCCGGTTGACTTTGGTGGTGGCCCACACGCCGGCGGCTGCGCCTGCGGTGAACCAGAAGGCTCGGCGGAACATCGGCGGTCTCAGCCCTTCTGCTTCCGGCGCCGGGCTGCCGGCACCGTACGGCCCACGAACACGGTGCGTCGGGACGCTCCGCGCGGTTCGTCCTCCGGCGTCCGGCCCAGCGCCCTGCGGACGCCGTAGCCGAAGGCGGCCACCTTGACCAGCGGGCCGCCGAAGGTGGAGGCCACGGTGGAGGACAGCGCGGAGGCGTTCGAGGTCACTTCCTGCACGTCGCTCGCGATGGCGTCGACCCGGTCGAGCTGGGTGCGCGCGGAACGGACGGTCGTGGAGGCGTCCGCGAGCAGCGGAACGGCCTGCTCGGTCACGTCGGCCACGAGCTTGGTGGTCGCCTTGAGCACCTGCGCCAGCCTCGCCAGCGCCACGGCCAGGAACGAGACGAGGATGGCCCAGAAGACGGCCACCAGGATCCCGGCCACCTCTCCACCGGACACGTTGCACCGCTTTCTGCCTGTTGGTCAGCACGTAGAAAAGTCGTTCTCCGACCCTATCGCGCCCGAGATCCACCGCCGTACCGGAATTCAAGGTCTCGCCGGACCGCCTTGTACGCAGCGCATCCGGAGCAGTACCCTCCGTGCCCCATGCGAGAGAGGCCGATTCGACAGGGGACGCCCGGCAATCTTCCCTCGGAGCTCAGCGGCTTCGTCGGCCGGGGTGCCGAGCTCGCCGAGGTGGCGCCGCTGCTGGACTCCTCCCGGCCGCCCCGGACGGTCCTGGCCGAGCACGTGGCGGGGCGGCGGCTGTTGCTGGTGCTGGACGGCTTCGAGCACCTGGTCGACGAGACGGCCGAGCTGGTGCGGGAGCTGCTGCGCCACTCCCCCGGCCTGCGGGTCCTGGCGGCGGGCCGGCGACCGCTCGCCCTCGACGGGGTGCTGGCCCTCCCGCTGGCCCCGCCCGTGCCCGAGGAGGCGATGGCGCTGCCGGCGCAGCGGGCGGCGGCCGCGGTCCCGGGTTTTGCCGTGACCGTGGCCACCGGGCGGTGCTGGCCGAGCTGTGCGCCCGGCTCGACGGGATCCCGCTCGCCCTGGAACTGGCGGCGGGCCGGCTGCGGGCACTGTCCCCCGCGCAGGTGCCGGCCCGGTTGGAGGACCGGTTCGCGCTGCTGACGGGCGGGGCGCGCAGCGTGCTGCCGCGGCACCGCGCGCTGCGTACGGCGATCGGCTGGAGCCATGAGCTGTGCACGGCCCGGGAGCGGCTGCCGTGGGCGCGGCTGTCGGTGTTCGCAGGGCCGTTCGACCTGGACGCCGCCGAGTACGTGTGCGCGGGTCCGGACCTGCCGGTGGACTGCGTCCTCGACGTGGTGGACGAGCTGCTCGCGCAGTCGCTGCTGGTCCGCGAGGAGACGGCGGCCGGGGTGCGCTACCGGATGCTGGAGACCGTACGGATGTACGGGGCGGGCTGGCTGGACTCGCTGGGCGACGCGGGGCGGCTGCGGCGGCGGCACCGGGACTGGTACCTGGGCCCGGCGACCTGGTGCGAGCTGGACTGGTTCAGCCCGCGTCAGGAGGAGGTGGCCGCGCTGGTGGAGGCGGCGCTACCGAATCTGCGGCTGGCGCTGGAGTGCTGCCTGGACGAGCCGGAGGAGGCCCACCTGGGCCAGTACCGGGCGGGCACGCTCTGGTTCTACTGGGCGGGCTGCGGCCGGCTCGCCGAGGGCCGGCAGTGGCTGGACCGGACGCTGGAGAACGCCCCGGCGCGGCCGGAGCACGCGGGCGCACGGCTGAAGACGCTGTGGGTGCTGGGCTACGTGGCGGCCCTCCAGGGCGACTCGGTGGCCGCGATGAGCGCCCTGTACGAGTGCCGGGACGGGGCGGCGCAGATCGGCGATGCGGTGGCGACGGCCTATGCGGTGCACCGGCTGGGGTGCCTGGCGCTGGTCTCGGACGGCATGCCGCGGGCGGCCGAACTGCTGGGGGCGGTTCTGGAGCGGTACCGCACGGCCGGGGAGCGCAACAGCAACGTGCTGATGTGCCAGGTGCAGCTGGCGATGGCGCTGGCCTTCCAGGGGGAGGCGGCGGGCGCGCTCTCGCTGTGCGAGGAGGTCCGCGCCATCTGCGAGGGCCGCGGCGAGCGCTGGACGAAGGCGTACGCGCTCTACGTGTTGGCGTACGCCGCCCTGGAGGCGGGCGGCACGGCCGAGGCGCGGCGGCTGCTCACCGAGTGCGTGACGATCAACCACGTCTTCCGGGACCTGGTCGGGCTGGTGCTGGCGCTGGAGCCGATGTGGGACGGGGTGGGGCTGCAGCTGTTCGGCCCGGGGTACTTCAACGCCCCGCGGCTGAGGTGCCGGGAGCGGGCGGGCGAGCTGCTGGGCGCCGAGCGGTACGCCTCCTGCGCGGAGCACGGGCGGACGCTGCCGGCACAGGCGCTGGTGGAGCGGGCCCTGAGGGGGCCGCAGGAAACGGGAAACCCGCCGGCTCCCCCGAGGGGGAGCCGGCGGGCAGACCAGCCTGTGAGCCTACGGCCGCTGGATCAGCGGGCGTAGTACTCGACGACGAGCTGCTCGTCGCAGATGACCGGGATTTCCTTGCGGTTCGGCTCGCGGTCCAGGCGGAAGGCCAGGGCCTTCAGGTTGACCTGCAGGTAGCGCGGGGTCTCGCCCTCACCTGCGTAGCCACCCTCACGGGCAACCTGGAACGGGACCTTCTCGCGGCTGCGCTCGCGCACGGTGATGACGTCGTCCGGGCGGACACGGAACGACGGCTTGTCGACCTTGGCGCCGTTGACCTCGATGTGGCCGTGAACGACCATCTGGCGGGCCTGGTAGATGGTGCGGGCGATGCCCGAACGCAGGACCAGGGCGTCGAGACGACGCTCAAGCTCGACGACCAGCGCCTCGCCCGTCTTGCCCTCGGCCTTCTTGGCGCGGTCGTACGCGCGGGCCATCTGGCGCTCGGAGATGTCGTACTGAGCGCGCAGACGCTGCTTCTCCAGCAGACGGACCTTGTAGTCCGAGTTCTGCTTGCGGCCACGGCCGTGCTCGCCCGGCGGGTAGGGGCGGGCCTCGAAGTACTTGACGGCCTTCGGCGTCAGGGCGATGCCGAGGGCACGAGACTTCTTGACCTTGGGTCGCTTCTGGTTCACGGGGAACCTACCTCCATGTAAGTTAGGTGAGGCTTACCTTAGCGAGGAGGACGTAATGTCTCGACCACATGGGATCCCCCTGCCCAGTGCGCATCGCAGTTCGGATTCAAACGCAACAGAATCCGCTGACGACGACGATAAGCAAGGTCAGCCGCGTCCCAGGGAAGGCGTTCGGCAGCTCACCGGAGCCGAACGCGTACGAACCCTCGTAGAGTCCAACGCCTCAGTATCCCTCACTCTGCCGGATGCTCGTGACCAGGTGCGGTCCCTTGACCAGGGAGAGTGGGGGGCAGGGATGCCGGCCGCTCGGACCGTCACCCCGGACGGGGACGTGATTCTCCTGGTGTCAGGGGAATCCGCGGCTGCCAGGGCAGCCGCTCACGCCCAGGACGCCGACCTCCCCGCCGTGATCGAGATCACGGATGTGGCGCCGGTGTCCGTGCCCCATCGTATCCGAGGCCGCGCGTGGCTCACCGGGTGGCTGACGCGGGTGCGCGGGGCCGACCGCGCGGTGTACGGGGCGCTGCTCGGGGAGCGCCCAGGCGGGACGCTGCTGCGCCTGGAGGTCGGGGAGATCTCGGTGGACGACCTGTGGGGCGCGGAACAGGTGGATCCGGAGGCGCTGGCCTCCGCGGAGGCGGACCCGCTGGTGCACCACGAGACGGAGGTGCTCCAGCACCTCGCGGCGGCGCACGCCGGCCGGGTAGCGGACCTGACGGCCCTGCTGGGCGGCCGCGGGAGCGCCGGCCTGACCGCGGTCCCCCTGGCACTGGACCGCCTGGGCCTGCGGATCCGCTGCACCGCGGCGGGCTCCGCCCCGTTCGACGCCCGCTTCGACTTCCCCACGCCCGTGCGCGACGTCTGCGACCTCCGCCGGGCGATACGCACCCTGTTGGCGGCGGCGCACTAGGGGGCGGTCCAGGGGCGGCCTGCGGACTCCCGGGGAGGCTCCGGAAACCGTGATCGCCGGACACGGATGATCTCCCTGTGCCACCGTGATGTCGTCTGGTGACGTCACCGCTACACGGAGGAGCACGATGGCTGTCCCGACCCCTGAGCAGAGCGCGGCCGTCGACTCCTTCAGGCGCGGGGACCACCTCGTCCTCCAAGCGGGCGCCGGGACGGGCAAGACCACGACCCTGGCCATGCTCGCGAAGGGCACTACCGCCCGCGGCCGGTACCTCGCCTTCAACAAGTCCATCGCGGTCGACGCGGCCCGCAGGTTCCCCGGCAACGTGGAGTGCAGGACCGCCCACTCCCTCGCCTTCGGCGCGGTGGGCCGGCGCTACGCCTCCCGGCTGAACGCCCCGAGGGTGCCCGGCTGGAAGACCGGCGCGTTACTCGGCATCGCGGGGAACATGCGCGTGCGGATCGGCGAGCGGAACGTCACCAACAAGGCGCTGTCGTACACGGCGCTGCGGACCGTCACCCGCTTCTGCCAGTCCGCGGACAGCACCCTCGCACGCCACCACGTCCCGCGGCTGCGCGGCATCGAGGCCGAGCACCTGCACGCCCAGCTGGTCGACGTCGTGCTGCCGTATGCGGCCAAGGCCTGGGAGGACCTGCAGAACCCGGAGGAAGGCGTGGTCCGCTTCGACCACGACCACTACCTGAAGATCTGGGCCCTGACGGACCCGGTCATCCCGGCCGACTTCCTGCTGCTGGACGAGGCGCAGGACACCAATCCCGTGGTGGAGAAGATCTTCACCGCGCAACGCGACCACGCCCAGCTGGTGATGGTCGGCGACTCGGCCCAGGCCATCTACGGATGGCGCGGTGCCAGGGACGTGATGAGCGGCTTCGACGGGACGCAGCTGGCCCTGTCCCGGTCCTTCCGCTTCGGCTCCGCGCTCGCCGAGGAGGCCAACCGCTGGCTGCACCTCGCCGCATCACCGATCCGGCTGTCCGGCACCCCGGCCATCGACACCCGCCTGGAGCCCGTGGACAGGCCGGAGGCCATCCTGTGCCGGTCCAACGTCGGCGCCATGCTCGCCGTCATGCGGCTGCTGGAGCAAGGCCGCAAGGTGGCCCTGGTGGGCGGCGGCGAGGCACTGAGCGCGCTCGCCCGGGCCGCCCGCGACCTCAAGGCCGGCAAGCGCAGTACGCACCCGGAGCTGATCCTCTTCGATTCCTGGGGCGAGCTCCAGGAGTACGCCGAGTACGACCCCTCGGGCCGGGACCTGCTGCCGCTCGTCGACCTGGTGGACGAGCACGGCGTCGACGTCGTCCTGGGCGCCGTGGAGCGGCTCTCCGCCGAGCATGGCGCCGAGGTCGTGGTCTCCACCGCCCACAAGGCCAAGGGCCGCGAATGGGCCTCGGTCCGCATCGGCGAGGACTTCACCGAACCGGTGGACGCCGAGGAGACCGACGAGAACGGAGACCCGCTGCCCGGCGAGATCGACGATGCGGAGGCGCGCCTCGCCTATGTCGCGGTCACCCGCGCACGCCTGCGGCTCGACATCGGCGGCCTCGGCTGGATCAACCGGCGCCCCGAGGCGCGTCCGGGCGCCGCCCCCGTCCGCCCGTCCCCCGGGCCCGGCGATCCCTGGAGCGCGCTGGGGCCTGCTCCGCGGTGACGCCGCCGGGTCGCGACGGCGCCCGGCGGTGCCGTCAGGATCCGCGGAGGCGTTCTCGGATCTTCTCCACCACGTCCGCGTACCGCGCCTCCGCCCCGTACCGGGTCGGTTCGTAGTACCGCTTGCCCTGGACCTCGTCCGGGGCGTACTGCTGCGCGGCGATGCCGCCCGGCACGTCGTGCGGATACACGTATCCCACGGCGTGGCCCAGCTTCGCCGCCCCCTTGTAGTGGCCGTCCCGCAGGTGGGCCGGAACCGCCCCGGCCAGGCCCGCGCGGACGTCCGCCAGGGCCGCGCCGATCGCGGTCGTCGCGGTGTTGGACTTGGGTGCCAGAGCCAGAGCGATCGTCGCGTGCGACAGGGTCAGGGCCGCCTCCGGGAAGCCGATCATCGCCACCGCCTGGGCCGCGGCCACGGCGATCGGCAGGGCGGTCGGGTCCGCCAGGCCGATGTCCTCGCTGGCCGAGATCATCAGGCGCCGGGCGATGAACCGCGGGTCCTCGCCCGCCTCGATCATCCGGGCCAGGTAGTGCAGCGCCGCGTCCACGTCCGAGCCCCGGATCGACTTGATCAGGGCGCTCGCCACGTCGTAGTGCTGGTCGCCGTCGCGGTCGTACTTCACCGCCGCGCGGTCGACCGTCTCCTCCAGGGTCTGGAGGGTGATCTCCGGGTCCCCCTTGGAGATCGCGGCTCCGGCAGCGGCTTCCAGCGCGGTCAGGGCGCGCCGCGCGTCGCCGCCGGCGATCCGCAGCAGATGCGCCTCCGCGTCCGCGGGCAGGGAGACGGCCCCGCCGAGCCCCCGCTCCTCCGTCAGGGCCCGCCGCAGCAGCCGGCTGAGGTCCTCGTCGGTCAGGGGCTCCAGGGTCAGCAGCAGCGACCGCGACAGCAGGGGGGAGATGATCGAGAAGTACGGGTTCTCGGTGGTGGCCGCGATCAGCGTCACCCAGCGGTTCTCCACCGCGGGGAGCAGGGAGTCCTGCTGGGCCTTGCTGAAGCGGTGGATCTCGTCCAGGAAGAGGACGGTCTCCTTGCCGTAGCCGCCGGCCGCGCGCTTGGCGCCCTCGATGACGGCTCGTACCTCCTTGACGCCCGCCGTGATGGCGGACAGCTCCACGAACCGCTTCTGCGTCGCCTGGCTCACCACGTACGCCAGGGTGGTCTTGCCGATGCCCGGCGGCCCCCACAGGATCACCGACGAGGCGCCTGCCGGGCCGCCCGCCCCCTCCCCCACCAGCCGTCGCAGCGGTGAGCCGGGCTTCAGCAGGTGCTGCTGGCCGACGACCTCGTCCAGGGTGCGCGGGCGCATGCGGACGGCGAGCGGGGAGCTCGTCGGATCCTTCTCCCTGCGGTCTTCGGCAGCGGCGGTGAACAGGTCTGGTTCCACACAGGAAGCCTATGCGAGCCCACTGACAGCGCCCCGCGCGTCAGCGGGTCCGCGCGTCAGCAGGTCCGCGGTCGCGCTCGCGGTCAGGAGCTCCCGGTCAGGAGGTCCAGAAGTCCCACCAGCGGGTCAGGATCAGCATGCCGATGATCCCGACGTGCAGGACGGGCAGCACCCACGGGAACTCGTCGAGGAAGCCGCGCAGCCAGCCCGGGGCGGGCAGCAGGCCCTCCCGCACGTTGTGCGCGGTGACGTACCAGAACAGGAAGATGGTGGCCACCCAGGCCAGGCAGCACCACAGGCACAGGGAGTTGATGGTGTAGAGCGACTGGTACGTCAGCCAGGCGCAGAAGACGACGCCGAACAGGGCTCCGGCGTTGAAGGTCAGCCAGTACCAGCGCCGGAAGCGGGCCCCGGCCAGCAGGCTCATGCCGACGCAGATCACGATCCCGTACGCGACGAGCCCCATCATCGGGTTCGGGAAGCCGAAGACGGCCGCCTGGTCGCTCTTCATGATGTTGCCGCAGGAGACGATCGGGTTGAGGCTGCAGCCCGGCGTGAAGTTGGGGTCTTCCAGCAGCTTGAACTTGTCGATCGTGATCACCCAGGCCGCCAGCAGACCGGCGGCGCCCGTGATCACCAGCAGCAGCGCCAGCGCCCTGCTGCCCCCGACCGTCCGCGGGGCGGTGTCTGCGTCCGTACCTCGTGTCGTCATACCGCCCGCTCCACATCTGCAAGGTCATCAAGCACCGGCCATTGTGCCGTACGAAGCCGTCCGTCCACCGTTCGACGGACATAAGGACCACCTGATGCAGCCGCGGATCCCGCCCCGCCGGGGCCCGGGTAGCGGAAGCGGGGCCGGGGCGCGTGCCCCGGCCCCGCCGTGAGGTCGTACGGCTCAGGCCAGCCTGGCCAGGAGGACCTCGACGACCTCCGACAGGGCCACCGCCGCCTGCTCGCCCGACTCCATGTCCTTCAGCTGGACGACGCCCTCCGCCAGGTCCCGGTCCCCCGCGACCAGCGCGAAGCGCGCCCCACTGCGGTTCGCGTCCTTCATCGCACCCTTGAGGCCCTTGCCCCCGTACGCGATGTCCGCCGCGATCCCGACCCGCCGCAGCTCCGTGACGAGGGAGAACAGCTTCGGCTTCGCCTCGCCGAGCGCCACCGCGAACACCGACGTCGTCGGCGGGATGTCCAGGTCGACGCCCTCCGCCTCCAGCGCCAGCACGGTGCGGTCCACGCCGAGCGCCCAGCCCACCGACGGGAGCGCCGGTCCGCCGATCATCTCGGACAGGCCGTCGTAGCGGCCGCCGCCGCCGACCGCCGACTGCGAACCGAGGCCGTCGTGGACGAACTCGAAGGTGGTGCGGGTGTAGTAGTCGAGCCCGCGCACCAGCTTCTCGTCGTCCTCGAAAGCGACCCCGGCCGCCGTGATCAGCGCCCGCACCTCCTCGTGGTACGCCTTGCACGCGTCGCACAGGTAGTCGCGCAGCACAGGGGCGCCGACGAGGTGCTTCTGGACGTCGTCCCGCTTGTCGTCGAGGACGCGCAGCGGGTTGATCTCGGCCCGGCGGACGGTCTCCGCGTCGAGGTCGAGGCCGCGCAGGAAGGACTGCAGCGCCTCCCGGTACACCGGGCGGCACTCCTTGTCGCCGAGCGAGTTCAGCAGGATCCGGAAGTTGCGCAGGCCGAGCGAGCGGTAGGCCTGGTCGGCCAGGATGATCAGCTCGGCGTCCAGGGCCGGGTCCTCGGCGCCGATCGCCTCGGCGCCGACCTGCGAGAAGTGCCTGTACCGGCCCTTCTGCGGGCGCTCGTAGCGGTAGTACGAGCCCGAGTACCAGAGCTTCACCGGCAGGCCGCCGGCCTTGTGCAGGTTCGCCTCCAGCGCCGCGCGCAGCACGGAGGCGGTGCCCTCGGGACGCAGGGCGAGGTTGGCGCCGCCCTTCGTGGTGAGGGTGTACATCTCCTTGGTCACGATGTCGGTGGACTCGCCGACACCGCGGGCGAACAGGTCGACGTCCTCGAAGCCGGGGGTCTCGACGTACCCGTAGCCGGACAGGCGCAGCGGCCCGGAGATGGCGTCGCGGACGGCCAGGTACTTCGCCGAGTACGGCGGGATCAGGTCGTACGTGCCCTTGGGGGCCTTGAAGGTGCTCACGGAAGTCTCGTCACATTCCTCGTCGTGGAGCGGGCGCGGCACCCCTGGGGTCCGCTCCCAGGCCGGCGGCGACCTCCCGCAGGTACGGGTTGCCCGCGCGCTCGCGGCCGATGGTGGTCTGGGGGCCGTGGCCGGACAGCACCACGGTCGAGTCGTCGAGCGGCAGGCACACGCGGGCCAGCGATTCGAGCATCTCGGCGTGGGAGCCGCCGGGCAGGTCGGTGCGTCCGATGGAGCCGGCGAAGAGCAGGTCGCCGGAGAAGAAGACGGACGGGATGTCCGCGGCCTCCGGCGTCCGGAAGGTCACCGACCCCTTGGTATGGCCGGGCGCGTGCGCGACCGTGAAGTCCAGACCGGCGAGCCTCAGCCCCGCGCCGTCCGTCAGCTCGCGGACGTCGTCCGGCTCGCCGACGGTCAGTTCGCCCATCAGCGGCATCCCGATCGAGCGGCCGAGGGCCTTCTCCGGGTCGCTCATCATGTAGCGGTCCTCGGGGTGGATCCAGGCCGGTACGTCGTGCGCTCCGCACACCGGGACCACCGAGGCCACATGGTCGATGTGGCCGTGGGTGAGGACGACCGCGACGGGCTTGAGCCGGTGCTTCTTCAGCGTCTCCTCGACACCCTGGGTGGCCTGGTGGCCCGGGTCGATGATGACGCACTCCTCGCCGGCGGCGGGGGCGACCACGTAGCAGTTGGTCCCCCAGGCTCCGGCGGGGAATCCGGCAATCAGCACGTTCGTCCTCAATCGTCGTCCGGCGGGAGCTGCTGCAGCGGTCCCGGATCGGAATGCTGCTGCTCAGAGCCTACCGGCGCGGCTCGTTACACAGCGAACCCATATACGGTACGGCCTATCCGAGCCCGGACAGCGGTGCCAGACACGTACAAGGAGACGACCCGGTGGTCACGAGCGATCAGCGGCGGCGACAGCTCGCCAGGGAGAAGTACGAGCGTCAGCAGAAGCGCAGGGCGGAAGCCCGGCGCAAGGCGCGGCAGCGGGCGGCGGTGATCGGCGCGGCGGTGGCCGTGGCGGTCGCGACGCTGGTGGGCCTGGTCGTGGGCGGCGTCTTCGACAAGGACAAGAAGGACGAGGCGGCGGACCCGTCGGCGAACCCGTCGGCCTCGCCGACACCCCAGCAGTCCCCCGCCCCGGCGATGGCGATCGACCGGAAGGCGAAGTACACCTTCGACCTGAAGACCAGCGCGGGCGAGGTCAAGGTCGAGATGGACGCGGCGAAGACGCCGGAGACCGTGAACTCGTTCAAGGCGCTTGCGGACAAGGGCTTCTTCGACAAGACGAAGTGCCACCGCCTGACCACCTCGGGGATCTTCGTGCTCCAGTGCGGCGACCCCCAGGGCACCGGCATGGGCGGCCCCGGCTACACCATCGCGGACGAGAACCTCGACTCGCTGGGCAAGCCGAACGAGCAGGGTCAGGTCGTCTACCCGGCAGGCACGGTGGCGATGGCCAACACGGGCCAGCCGCACAGCGGCGGCAGCCAGTTCTTCCTGGTCTACAAGGACAGCCCGCTGGCCCCGTCCTACACGCCCTTCGGCAAGATCGACGCGGCGGGCCTGAAGGCGCTGGAGGAGGTCGCGAAGGCGGGGACGGCTGACGGCGGCCAGGACGGGGCCCCGAAGACCCCCGTGACCATCGAGAAGGCCACCGTCACGCAGAACTGACGGTTCCGGTGGCCGGGCCCGGCCGGCGTCCCTCCCGTACGGCGATATTCCGTCGTGCGGGATGCGGACAGCCGGCCCGGCGGTCGCCTATGTTGGCGTTGTGCAGGGCGGGCGCTGCCCGCCCCAGGAAACTGTGGACGATGCCCAGGGGGTGAACCCCTCGCAGGCATCAGGTGGAGGAGGCGCTGTGAGCAGCGACCCGTGGGGCCGCGTCGACGAGACGGGCACCGTGTACGTGCGTACTGCCGAGGGCGAGAAGGTCGTCGGCTCTTGGCAGGCGGGCACCCCTGAGGAGGCCCTGGCCTACTTCGAGCGCAAGTACGAGGGCCTGGTGGTCGAGATCGGCCTCCTCGAACGGCGGGTGCGGACCACCGACCTGTCCGCCAAGGACGCGCAGACGGCGATCGACCACCTGCGCGCCCAGGTGGAGGAGCACCACGCCGTGGGCGACCTCGACGCCCTGCGCGTGCGGCTGGACAAGCTCGTCGCGACCGTGGAGTCGCGGCGCGAGGAGCGCAAGGTCCAGAAGGCCAAGCAGACGGACGAGGCCCGTGCGGCCAAGGACGCGCTGGTCGTCGAGGCCGAGCAGCTGGCGCAGAGCGACCAGTGGCGCAGCGCCGGCGAGCGGCTGCGCGCCCTGGTGGACATCTGGAAGGGGCTGCCGCGGCTCGACCGCAAGTCGGACGACGAGCTGTGGCACCGCTTCTCGCACGCCCGCTCCGCCTTCTCCAAGCGCCGCAAGGCGCACTTCGCCTCGCTGGACGCGCAGCGCGAGGAGGCCCGCAAGGTCAAGGAGAAGCTGGTCGCGGAGGCCGAGTCGCTGTCGAAGTCGACGGACTGGGGTCCGACGGCCGCGCGCTACCGCGAGCTGATGGCGGACTGGAAGGCGGCGGGCCGGGCGCAGCGCGAGGCCGAGGACGACCTGTGGAACCGCTTCCGCGGGGCGCAGGACGTCTTCTTCGCGGCGCGCGGCGAGGTGTTCGCGGAGCGCGACGCCGAGCAGGTGGAGAACCTGAAGCTGAAGGAGGAGCTGGCCGAGGAGGCCGAGAAGCTCGTCCCGGTGACGGACCTGAAGGCGGCCCGGGCCGCGTTCCGTTCCATCAACGAGCGCTGGGAGGCCATCGGCCACGTACCGCGTGACGCCCGCCCGAAGGTCGAGGGCCGGATGCACGCGGTGGAGCGGGCCATCCAGGAGGCCGAGGAGGGCGAGTGGCGCCGTACGAACCCGGAGGCGCGGGCCCGTGCGGCCGGTCTGACGGGTCAGCTGCAGGCGGCGGTCGACAAGCTGCGTGAGCAGATCGACGCGGCCCGTGCGGCGGGCAACAACGCGAAGGCCGACAAGCTGGCCCGCGAGCTGGAGGGCCGCCAGGCGCTCCTGGACCAGGCGCTGAAGGGCCTGGAGGAGTTCGGCGGCTGATCACCCGGCCCCCGCCAGGGCGCGGAGGACGACGGCCCCGGTACGGATGTCCGTACCGGGGCCGTTCGCGTCGGCGGGGCCGTTCGCGCCTGCGGAGCCGTTCGCGGCTGCGGAGCCGTTCGCGGCTGCCGGGCGGATCGCCTCGGCGGGCCGCTCACAGCGCGCGGCTGCCGTCCTCCAGGAGGTCCAGGGCGTGTTCGAGTACCGCGCAGGCCTCCACGTGGTTCCCGGACTCCTGCAGCAGGGCGGCCAGGCGGCGGCACACCTGCACGGCCTCCGGTCCGTAGAAGCGGTGCGCCTGCTGGAACGCCTCCTCCAGCACCTCGATGGCCTCCCGGGTCTGTCCGGTCTCCTGGAGGATGTCGGACAGTTCCAGCTGCACGGCCAGCAGGTCGCCTTCCCCGTCGGGCATCCGCTCCTGCAGGGCGAGGCGCAGGACGGGCAACGCGTCGCCGCTGCGGCCGGCCGCCCGCAGGGAGCGGGCCAGCCCGATCCCCGCGACGACCATGGCGGAGCGCACGTCCGCGGCCAGGACCGGGCCGGCGGGGGCGCCGCTCACGGCCCGGGCCCGGTTGCGCACGAGCCGGAGCCGGCCCATGCCCCGTTCCTGGGCGCTCTGCGGGAGCGGCCTGTTCTTGCTGCGCAGCCTGGACTCCATGGTGCGGCACAGGGTGTCCAGATCGATCAGCTCGGGCCCGTCGTGGATCCCGTCGCGCAGGATCCTGAGCAGCTCTCCGGTGAACGCGGTGTGCCGCTCGCCGTCCGGGGCGAGGGCGACGCGGTCGCGCGGCGAGGCGGTGAGGACGTACGCGCCCTCGACGGCCGCCTGCGCGGCGAGCGCCTCCGGGGGGCCGGCGAGCGTACGGGCGGCCCGGCCGCTGAAGCAGCAGTCGAGTACGACCACCTTGCGCCGGGCCCCGGAGTCGCGCAGAGCGGAGCGCAGGTGCTGGTAGGCGACGGCGGTGTACCCGACGTGCTCGCGGGAGCCCTGGAGGGCCAGGTAGAGGTCGGCGGTCTCCGCGTCCCGCATGCCGTGTCCGGCGAAGTAGACCAGGAGCGTGTCGGCGGCCTCCTCCCCCGCCCGGTTGACCGGGTCGAGGAGCTCGGCGGGGTGCTGCGGGTCCAGCACGGTGGTGCAGTGCTGCTCGGGCAGTCCCCAGACGGTCGCGTCGCACAGTTCGGCGGCCAGGTCCTTGACGTTGGCCTCGACCGCCGGGAGCGCGGCGAGGTGGCGGTATCCGGCGGTGCCGATGAGGACGGCGCGCGAGGCCCCGGGGTCAGGAAGCCCCGTCATCGTCCCCGTCCTGCGGCCGTACGGGCTCCAGCGCGGCGACGATCCGGCGCAGCACCTCGGGGTCCTCGGCCGCTTCACCGGTGAGCCGGACCTCGTAGCCCGCGCGGCTGACGGTGAGGGAAGGCGCCCGGCGGCGGGAGGCCTGCCACTGGAGCACCGAGAAGACCAGCGAGGCGGCGGACAGGCCGGATCCGACGGCGAGTTGGAGCACGTCGAAGCCCGGGCTGCCCATGGGCGTCGCGGGCGGGGTCGTGTCCGGCGCGGAGGGCGGCGGCGGGCTGTCGCTCCCGATCACGGCGCGCAGGTCGCGGCCGAGGGCCTCGTCCTCCTTCAGCCAGCGCAGCAGTGACCGCAGCTCGGCCTCCGGCCCGTCTCCCGGTCTGACGGGGTCCACCCGTAACGCGTACTCAGGCATCCGATCCGTTCCTCTCCTGTCCCGTTCCGATGTGCGTGCTCACCCGGGCGAACAGCTCCAGCGCCGCGGCGGGCTCCCCGAGCCGGGCCTGGCACACGGCCTGCCAATACTGGCAGGCGAGGGTGGTCGGATGGCTCGCGCCCAGCGATTCATGGCAGTACGGCGTGACTCCGGCCAGGAGTTGGGCCGCCTGCCGGAACTCCCCGCGCTGGACCAGGACGACGGCCTCCCGCTGCCGGGACAGCGCGGTGCGCTCGGTCATCCGGCTGTGCACGAGGCGGCGGGTCAGATCGCTGAGGCTGAGCTGGCTCGGCGCCTCGGCGGCCTCGCTGTCCGCGACGTCGACGTCCTGCCAGTCGAAGGCGGGAACGGGCTCGGGGGCCACGGCTGCCCACCCGCCGGATTCCTCCACCGTGCGGCGGCCGGGATACCGCGCGCGCTGCGCTTCCCGGGGCGGCTCCTCCAGGTGGTGCCGGAGGAGCTCGACGACCTGCTGTTCTCCTCCGGCCGCCCAGGGCCTCAGCGTCGCGGCCGCCTCGGCCGCGTTCAAAGGCCGGCCCCGGGGGTCGACGGCGCAGAGGGAGTCCACCGCCCACAGCAGGCCGTCGGGCAGCGGGAGCCGGTGCTCCCTGAGCGAGGGGACTCCCTTGGCGGCCTTGAGCACCAGGACGCCGAAGTCCATGGGCCGGCTGCCGAACGGCGGACTTCCGGTCAGCATGAAGTGGAGGCAGGCGCCGACGCTGTAGAGGTCGGTGGCTCCCGAGGGCGCCACCCCCTGGATCCGTTCCGGAGCCATGTACTGGGCCGTGCCGACCAGTTTGCCGCCGGCCGTGGTGATCCGGGGCTCCTCCGCCACCACGGCGAGGCCGAAGTCGTAGAGCACCACCCGGCCGTCCCGGCTGATGCGCACGTTGCCGGGTTTCACGTCGCGGTGCAGGACCCCGCTCCTGTGCGCCGCTTCCAGGGCCCCGAGCATCTCGACGGCGATCCGGCATGCCGCCGCCACGGGCAGCGGGCTCCCTGCGGCCATGGTCGAGAGGTCGATGCCGTCGAGCAGCTCCATCACCAGGTACGGCGTTCCGCTGTCCCGGTCGACCCCGGAGTCGTAGATCCCCACGACGCCGGGGTGGCGGATCCGCGCCAGCGCGATGGCTTCGGACACGAACCGCCGCAGTGTCTCCTGCGAGGGGCTCGTCCCGAAGGCCGAGAGGATCTTGACCGCGACGGGGCGCCGCAGTCGGGTGTCCTCCGCGGCGAACACCACGCCCATGCCGCCGCGGCCCAGGACGTTCAACGGGCGGTAGCGCTCGGCGAGTTTCGCGGGGAACACGTCGGTACCTGCCACGTGCTCCCCCCGGGGTGGCGTCGGCGTGGGCGTAGGCCGGTCAGGGCCTCCTTGCTGAGGTCACACGGTAGACGTCGTAGACGCCCTCCACACCCCGAACGGCCTTCAGGACGTGGCCGAGGTGCTTGGGGTCGCCCATCTCGAAGGTGAAGCGGGAGGTGGCGACCCGGTCGCGGGAGGTCTGGACGGCCGCCGAGAGGATGTTCACGTGCTGGTCCGACAGGACCCGGGTGACGTCCGACAGCAGGCGGGACCGGTCCAGGGCCTCGACCTGGATGGCGACCAGGAAGACCGAGGACTGGGTGGGCGCCCATTCCACTTCGAGCATCCGCTCCGGCTGCTGCGAGAGGGAGTCCACGTTGACGCAGTCGGCGCGGTGAACCGATACGCCGCTACCGCGCGTGACGAAGCCGATGATCGGGTCGCCCGGTACCGGGGTGCAGCAACGGGCCAGCTTGACCCAGACGTCGTCGACGCCCTTGACGACCACGCCGGGGTCGGCGCTGCCGCGCCGCTTGGTGCGGGCGCGCGAGGGCGGGACGCTCTCCTCGATGTCCTCGTTGGCCGCCTCCTCGCCGCCGAGGGCCTGCACCAGCTTCTGCACGACGCCCTGCGCGGCCACGTGGCCCTCGCCGATCGCCGCGTACAGGGAGGAGATGTCGGGGTAGCGCATCTCGTGGGCGAGGGTGACGAGCGAGTCGCCGGTCAGGATGCGCTGGATCGGCAGGTTCTGCTTGCGCATGGCCCGCGCGATGGCGTCCTTGCCGTGCTCGATGGCCTCGTCGCGGCGCTCCTTGGAGAACCAGCCGCGGATCTTGTTGCGGGCCCGCGGGGACTTGACGAAGCCGAGCCAGTCGCGGGACGGCCCCGCGCCCTCGGCCTTGGACGTGAAGACCTCGACGAGGTCGCCGTTGTCGAGGGTCGATTCGAGCGGGACGAGCCGCCCGTTGACCCGGGCCCCTATGGTGCGGTGGCCGACCTCGGTGTGGACGGCGTACGCGAAGTCCACCGGAGTGGCCCCGGCCGGCAGCGCTATGACGTCGCCCTTGGGGGTGAAGACGAACACCTCGTTGCGGGAGAGGTCGAAGCGCAGCGAGTCGAGGAACTCGCCCGGGTCCTCGGTCTCCTTCTGCCAGTCCAGCAGCTGGCGCAGCCAGGCCATGTCGTTGACCGTGTCCTGGCCGGCGCTGCCCTTGGCGGCCTGCGGGACGTCGGTGCGGACCTTGGAGGTGCCGGCGACGGTCTGCTGCTTGTACTTCCAGTGCGCCGCGATGCCGTACTCGGCGCGGCGGTGCATGTCGAAGGTGCGGATCTGCAGCTCGACCGGCTTGCCGCTGGGCCCGATGACCGTCGTGTGGAGCGACTGGTACATGTTGAACTTGGGCATCGCGATGTAGTCCTTGAACCGGCCGGGGACCGGGTTCCACCGCGCGTGGACCGTGCCGAGCGCCGCGTAGCAGTCGCGGACCGTGTCGACGAGGACGCGGATGCCCACCAGGTCGTAGATCTCCGCGAAGTCACGGCCGCGGACGATCATCTTCTGGTAGACGCTGTAGTAGTGCTTGGGGCGGCCGGTGACGGTGGCCTTGATGCGGGCGGCCCGCAGGTCGCTCTGCACCTCGTCGGTGACGACGGCGAGGTACTCGTCGCGCTTGGGCGCCCGCTCGGCGACGAGGCGGACGATCTCGTCGTACATCTTGGGGTAGAGGATCGCGAAGGCGAGGTCCTCCAGCTCCCACTTGATGGTGTTCATGCCCAGCCGGTGCGCCAGCGGGGCGTAGATCTCCAGGGTCTCGCGAGCCTTCTTCTCCTGCTTCTCCCGCTTGAGGTAGCGCATCGTGCGCATGTTGTGCAGGCGGTCGGCGAGCTTGATGACCAGGACGCGGGGGTCCTTGGCCATGGCCACGACCATCTTGCGGACGGTCTCGGCCTGCGCGGCCTCGCCGAACTTGACCCGGTCCAGCTTGGTGACGCCGTCGACGAGCAGGGCCACGGCGTCGCCGAAGTCGCGGCGCAGGTCCTCCAGCCCGTACTCGGTGTCCTCGACGGTGTCGTGCAGCAGGCCGGCCATCAGGGTGGCCGGGTCCATGCCGAGCTCGGCGAGGATGGTGGTGACGGCGAGCGGGTGGGTGATGTACGGGTCGCCGCTCTTGCGCTTCTGGCCGCGGTGCCAGCGCTCGGCGACCTGGTACGCCTGCTCGATCTGGCGCAGGGTCGCCGTCTCGATCTTCGGGTCGTTGCTGCGGACTATGCGGAGCAGGGGTTCCAGTACCGGGTTGTACGGGTTGGAACGCTGGACGCCGAGGCGGGCGAGCCGTGCGCGTACGCGGTTCGAGGACCCGGCCGACTTCGCCGGCACGGGCTTCGCCGGCGCGGGCCGCACGGGCGGGGCCGGCGGGGGCGTGGCGGGGGGCGTCGCGGCCTGCTCGGTCTGCGGTTCGGGCTGCGCGGCGGAGAGTGGCTGGACCTCGTCTGGCAAGAGCGCTCCTCTGGGGGTCCCCCCGGACGGAGTCCGGGGGACGATCCGGTGCCCCGGTCAGGTCCGGATAAACCATGGTAGCGAGGGTTGCGCCGCCCTGTTCCCCGCGCCCGGGGAGTGGAACGGCCGGGTATGCGCAGCGGGCGGGTACCCGGGGTGTCCCGGGTACCCGCCCGCTTCACGGGGGGTGTCGTCAGACCGCGATCAGACCACGATCAGCGCGTCCAGCGGGGCGCCCGCCAGCGCACCGGACAGCCGCTCGCGGCCCGGCA
Organism: Streptomyces sp. NPDC043680; assembly: GCF_056436685.1. Lineage (NCBI taxonomy): Bacteria > Bacillati > Actinomycetota > Actinomycetes > Kitasatosporales > Streptomycetaceae > Streptomyces > Streptomyces sp. NPDC043680. The sequence goes on from NZ_JBWKCE010000011.1 coordinate 58,425, forward strand.
GGAACGACAGCTCCATCAGTACGGCCACACCGGCGACCTCGGCACCCGCACGGCGGATCAGCGTGAGCGAGGCCTCGGCCGTGCCGCCGGTGGCCAGGACGTCGTCGATCACCATGACCCGGTCGCCGATGGCCAGGTCCTCCGCGTGGACCTCGATCTCGGCGGTCCCGTACTCCAGGTCGTACGCCTGTCCGAGCGTCGCGCCCGGCAGCTTTCCGGCCTTGCGGACCGGCACGAAGCCGATGCCCGCCTGGACCGCGACCGGGGCCGCGAGGATGAAGCCGCGCGCCTCCAGTCCGACGATCTTCGTGGCGCCGTACCGGGTGGCGAGGTCCACCAGCTCGGCCGTCAGCGCCGCAAAGGCCTTCGGGTCGGCCAGCAGCGGGGTGATGTCCTTGAACATCACGCCCGGCTTCGGGTAGTCGGCGACGTCCTTGATCCGGCTGAGCAGCAGGTCGTGCACCTCGGGGGACAGCGGGCTCACCGGCGCCGCCCCGCGCGGCCCTGCGCCACGACCTGGGGTCCGGCCTCGGACCCGTGTCCCTCGTCCGCGGGGTCGCCCTTGGTGGCCGCGGCCTCGCGCTTGGCGAGGACCCGCTTGCGCAGGGCCTTCATGGCGGGCTCGCGCTCCTTCAGGTCCACGACCAGCGGGGTCGCGATGAAGATCGAGGAGTACGCACCGGCCGCGAGGCCGACGAACAGCGACAGCGAGATGTCGTTGAGCATGCCCGCGCCCAGGAAACCGCCGCCGATGAAGAGCAGCGCCCCGACCGGGAGCAGCGCGACGACCGTGGTGTTGATGGAACGGACCAGGGTGCCGTTGATGCTGCGGTTGGCGACGTCGCTGAAGGTGTAGCGGGTCTGCTTGGTGATGTCCTTCGAGCCCTCCTTGAGACCGTCGAAGACGACGACGGTGTCGTAGAGGGAGTAACCGAGGATGGTCAGCAGACCGATCACGGTGCCCGGCGTGACCTCGAACCCGACCAGCGCGTACACGCCGACCGTGATCGTGAGGTCGTGGATCAGGGCGATCAGTGCCGCGACCGCCATCCGCCACTCGAAGGCGATGGCGAGGTAGATCACGACGAGGACCATGAAGACACCGAGGCCGGTCCAGGCCTTGTTCGCGATCTGCTCGCCCCAGCTGGGGCCGACCAGGTCGGCGTTGATGTCCTTCTCCGTGACCTTGAGGTCGGCGGCGAGCTCCTTCTTCACGTCGGCCGCCGCGTCGGTGTCCAGACCCGAGATCTGGATGCGCAGGCCGCCGGTGCCGAGCTCCTGGACGATCGCGTCGTGGCCCGAGGCCTTCTCCGCGGCCTCGGTCGCCTTGGCGACGGAGACGGCCGTCTTCGGGGTGGTGAAGACGGCACCGCCCTTGAACTCGATGCCCATGTTCAGGCCTTGGACGGCCAGGGCCACGATCGCCGTGATGGTGATCAGGATGGAAACGCCGTACCAGACGAAACGCTTGCCGACGAAGTCGTACCCGACCTCACCGCGGTACAGCTTGGCGCCGAGATCTCCCAGCTTCGACATCTCTCACGCCTCCTTTACGTCGACGGGAGCGGTGACGGAAGCGGCGCCGGTGGCCGTACCGGAACCGGTACGGCGGGACCGGCGCAGCGGCGGCTTGGCGCCGAGCCGCTTCGGGTCCAGCCCGGACCAGGGGTGACCGCTGGAGAAGAACTTCGTACGGGCAAGCAGCGTCATGACCGGCTTGGTGAAGAGGAACACCACGACCACGTCGAGCAGGGTGGTCAGACCCAGGGTGAAGGCGAAGCCCTGCACCTTGCCCACGGTGACGATGAACAGCACCGCGGCGGCCAGGAACGACACGAAGTCGGAGACCAGGATGGTGCGCCGGGCGCGCGGCCAGGCCCGCTCCACGGCGGGACGCAGGGTGCGGCCCTCGCGGATCTCGTCGCGGATGCGTTCGAAGTAGACGATGAACGAGTCCGCGGTGATGCCGATCGCGACGATCGCACCGCAGACGGCGGGCAGGTTCAGCGCGAAGCCGATGCCCTTTCCGAGCAGCGCCATGATCGTGTAGGTGAGGACCGCGGACACCAGGAGGCTGATGATGGCGATGAACGCCAGGCCCCGGTAGTACACGAGCAGGTAGATCACGACGAGGGCGAGGCCGATGGCGCCGGCGATCAGGCCGGCTTTCAGCTGCTCGCCGCCGAGCGCGGCGGTGACGGTGGTGACGCTGTCCTCCTGGAAGGACAGCGGCAGGGCGCCGTAGGAGAGCATGTTGCCCAGGTCCTGCGCGGACTGCTGGGTGAAGCCGCCGGAGATCTCGGCGTTGCCGCCGGTCAGCGCCTGGCTCACGGAGGGGTCGGAGACGACCTCGCCGTCGAGCACGATGGCGAACTGGTTCTGCGGCATCTGCTTGGTGGCGAGCTCACCGGTGATCTTGGCGAACTTGTCGGCGCCCTTGTCGGTGAACTCCATGGTGACGATCCACTGGCCGCGGCGCGGGTCGATGACGCCCTTGGCGTCCTTGACGTCCGTGCCCGCGACCCCGGCCGGGCCGAGGATCCACTTGCCCCAGGCGTCGCCGCGCTTGCCGCAGGCGAGCGTGGGCTCCTCGGGCTTGGCGCCCTTGCCGGCGGCGGCGCGCTGCGCCTCGTTGGTGCAGTCCAGCGCGGCGAACTTCGCCTGGAGGTCGGCGGCGGCCGCATCGGCACCCGAGGGGGCCGGGGTCGGCGCGGGGGCCTTGGTGTCGTCTGCCTTCTTCGACTCGCTCGCCGAGGGCGAGGGAGTGGGCGCGGCCGGGGCCTTGAGGGCCTCGCTGAGCGCACGGCCCTGGGAAGTGGCGCTGGACGACGGGGTGGCCGGCGCGCTGGGCTTGCTGCCCTCGGCCTTGGGGGCGCCGGAGCCGCTCGCGGAGGGGCTCGGCGTGGCCTCGGGGGCCACGGGGGCGCCGTCGGCGAAGGCCAGGACCGGGCGGAAATAGAGCTGGGCGGTGGTGCCGACCTGCTCGCGGGCCTGCTGCTCGTTCGTCCCCTTGGGGATGTTCACGATGATGTGGTCGCGGCCCTGGGTCTGGACCTCGGCCTCAGTCACGCCGAGACCGTTGACGCGGCGCTCGATGATGCCGACCGCCGTGTTCATGTTGGTCTCGTTGATCGCGTCCGGCTTGCCGGGCTCGCTCTTGGCCTTGAGCGTGATGCTCGTACCGCCGGCGAGGTCGATGCCGAGCCGGGGGGTCGTCTGCTTCGTGAGGAACATCCCCGCGGTGAGCGCCACCATTGCGATCAGGATGACGGCCAGGGCGCGCCCCGGCCTCCCCTGAGCCCCCGTGGGCCGCCGGCCCTTCTTCGGTGCTGCCACCTTGTCGTATCTCCCTGTCCAACCGTCCCGCGCCGGGTCAGCGCGCGGACGGCCACGAAATGTGTGTGGGGACCCCTGCCCCCCGCAGAAGTGTCACTTACGGGGACCGCTACGGCTGCCGGTCAGGCGCCCGCGGTCCCCGGCCGGGCGCGTGCTACTTCGCGCCGGCGTCGCCGTCGGCCTTGCCGTCCTTGGGCTCGTCGTCCTCGGACTCGTCCTTCTTGCCCAGGTCGAGCTTCGGCGTCCCGGTCCCGGCCGCGTCCGCGTCGGCGGACCCGTCCTCGGTCCCGGTCAGCGACGAGGCGTCGTCGGGGACCACCGGCGCGTCGATCGTCGGATCTTCGACGATGCCGTGGACGATGCGGTTGTACTCCGCGTCCTCCAGGACGGCGCCGATGGCGTTCTTGGCGTAGATCGCGTGGACGCCGGGGGCCACCTCAAGGGTGACGGTGTCGTCGCCGATCTCCTTCACCGTGGCGTACATGCCGCCGATGGTGCGGACGCCGGTGCCCGGCGTCATCTGCTCGCGCATCTGCGCGGCCTGCTGCTGCCTCTTCTTCTGGCTGCGGGTCAGCAGGAACATGGCGCCGACACCCAGGAGGATGGGGAGGAGGAATGAGAGATTCACGGACGTAGGTCCTTCGCACGACCGCACATGCGGCGGCCTTTTCTACGGGGGTGGGCATACCGACCGGAAGGGTCGGCATCGGCGGAGTCTAGGCGAGTCCGCACCGATGGAACAACGCCCAGCATGGCACCGCAGTTCCTGAGCGGTCGAACCTCCGCGCCGTCAGGCCCCGAACAGGCCCTGTTGTCCGCTTGATCCACTCCCGCCGTGCTGCGGCGGGACAAGCCCCAGGTGAGCCCATGCGGCGGGGGTCGCGACCCGCCCGCGAGGAGTACGGGCGAGCAGGCCTTCGCGGACGAGGAACGGCTCGGCGACCTCCTCCACGGTCTCACGCTCCTCCCCCACCGCCACGGCGAGGGTCGACAGCCCGACGGGCCCGCCGCCGAAGAGCTTGAGCAGCGCCTCCAGGACGGCCCGGTCCAGCCGGTCCAGCCCGCGCGCATCCACCTCGTACACCTGCAGGGCGGTGGCGGCCACCTCCCGGGTGACCACGCCGTCGGCCCGCACCTGGGCGTAGTCGCGGACGCGGCGCAGCAGGCGGTTGGCGATGCGCGGGGTGCCGCGCGAGCGACCGGCGATCTCGGCGGCGCCCGCGGGGTCGATCTCCACGTCGAGGAGGCGAGCGGAGCGGTGGATGACGCGCTCCAGCTCCTCGGGCGCGTAGAACTCCATGTGCCCGGTGAAGCCGAAGCGGTCGCGCAGCGGAGGGGGCAGCAGCCCGGCCCGGGTCGTCGCCCCGACCAGGGTGAACGGGGGCAGCTCCAGCGGGATCGCGGTCGCGCCGGGGCCCTTGCCGACGATCACGTCGACCCGGAAGTCCTCCATGGCCATGTAGAGCATCTCCTCGGCGGGCCGGGACATGCGGTGGATCTCGTCGAGGAAGAGGACCTCGCCCTCCTGGAGGGAGGAGAGGATGGCGGCGAGGTCCCCGGCGTGCTGGATGGCGGGGCCGGAGGTGATCCGGATGGGCGCGCCCATCTCCGCTGCGATGATCATGGAGAGGGTGGTCTTGCCGAGGCCGGGGGCGCCGGAGAGCAGGACGTGGTCCGCGGTGGCGCCGCGCTGGCGGGCGGCCTTCAGTACGAGGTCCAGCTGCTGGCGGACCTTCTCCTGGCCGACGAACTCGCCGAGGTCCTTGGGGCGCAGGGCCGCCTCGACGGCGGTGTCCTCGCCGTCCGCCGCGGGCGCGACAATGCGCTCGTCCCGGTCGCTCTCGTCGTCCCAGTTCACGGTGTCAGTCTGCCTTCTCGGTTCGTACGGTGATCGGCTTCGGGCCGCGGCGGCGCCCCGGTCAGCGGGCGCGGTTCAGGGTCTGGAGGGCGGCGCGCAGCAGCTGCGGGACCGGGGCGGGACCGCCCGCGGCGATGGCCGCCTCGGCCTGCGGGGTCACCGCCGTGACGGCCTCCTCAGCCTCCCGGGCGGCGTAGCCCAGGCCGATGAGGGCCGCGGAGAGCTGCTCGGTCCAGGGGGCGGGCCCCGTGGCGGCGGCCCGCTGGGCCCCCACCAGGGCACCCGTGCCCAGCGGCGCGCCCAGCTTGTCCTTGAGCTCCAGGAGCAGCTTCTGGGCCCCCTTCTTGCCGATGCCCGGCACCGCCGTCAGGGCCTTCTCGTCCCCCGAGGCGACGGCCACCCGCAGCGCGTCCGGGCTGTGCACCCCGAGCATCGCCTGCGCCAGCCGGGGCCCGACCCCGCTGGCGGTCTGGAGCAGCTCGAAGACCTGGCGCTCGTCGTCGTCGGCGAAGCCGTAGAGCGTCAGCGAGTCCTCCCGCACCACCAGGGAGGTGGCCAGCCGGGCGCTCTCGCCGATCCGCAGGCCCGCGATGGTGTTCGGCGTGCACTGCACGGCCATCCCCACTCCCCCGACCTCGATCACGGCCAGGGTGGGGGCGAGTGCGGCGACCGGGCCGCTGACGAACGCGATCATGAGGGGCGGCCTTTCGAGGCGGAGGCGTGCAGGGCGACCGCCTGCTGGAGGCGGCTTTGGGCGGGAGCCCGCCAGATGTGGCAGATGGCGAGCGCGAGGGCGTCCGCGGCGTCGGCCGGCTTCGGCGGGGCGGCGAGCCGCAGCAGCCGGGTCACCATGGCGCCGACCTGCGCCTTGTCGGCCCGGCCGCTGCCCGTGACGGCGGCCTTGACCTCGCTGGGGGTGTGCAGGGCGACCGGTATCCCGCGCCGGGCGGCACACAGCATGGCAACGGCGCTCGCCTGTGCGGTCCCCATCACCGTACGCACGTTGTGCTGGCTGAACACCCGCTCCACGGCGACGACTTCGGGCCGGTGCGCATCCAGCCACTCCTCGATGCCCCGTTCGATGGCGACGAGCCGGCGACCCAACTCGGCGTCCGCCGGGGTACGGACCACGCCGACGCCGATCATGGTCAGTGGCCGTCCGGCCACCCCCTCGACCACGCCGACACCGCACCGCGTCAGCCCCGGGTCCACGCCGAGTACGCGCACCGTGCCCCCCTCCTCGCGCCGAACACCCCGTTGACGCCGTCAGACTATCCGGCACCACTGACAAGCCGACGGGCCGACGGGGTGTGTCCCCGTCGGCCCGTCGCCACACATGGGTGGAAGGCGCAGCCTAGGCGTCGACCTTCTCCATGACCTCGTCCGAGACGTCGAAGTTGGCGAAGACGTTCTGCACGTCGTCGCTGTCCTCCAGCGCGTCGATCAGCTTGAAGATCTTGCGCGCACCCTCTTCGTCGAGCTCGACCTGCATGGTCGGGACGAAGCTGGAGTCGGCGGAGTCGTAGTCGATGCCGGCCTCCTGGAGCGCGGTACGGACCGCGACCATGTCGGTGGCCTCGCTGATGATCTCGAAGGTGTCGCCGTTGTCGTTGACCTCTTCGGCACCGGCCTCAAGCACCGCGCCGAGCACGTCGTCCTCGGTGAGCTCGCCCTTCGGCAGGATGACGACGCCCTTGCGGTTGAACAGGTACGAGACCGAGCCCGGGTCCGCCATCGAACCGCCGTTGCGGGTCATGGCGACGCGGACGTCGGACGCGGCGCGGTTGCGGTTGTCGGTGAGGCACTCGATGAGGACCGCGACGCCGTTCGGGCCGTAGCCCTCGTACATGATCGTCTCGTAGTCCACGCCGCCGGCTTCGAGGCCGCCGCCGCGCTTGACCGCGGAGTCGATGTTCTTGTTCGGGACCGAGCTCTTCTTGGCCTTCTGGATGGCGTCGTAGAGCGTCGGGTTGCCCTCGGGGTCGGCGCCGCCCATCCGGGCCGCGACCTCGATGTTCTTGATCAGCTTCGCGAAGAGCTTGCCGCGCTTGGCATCGATCACGGCCTTCTTGTGCTTCGTCGTAGCCCATTTAGAGTGGCCGGACATCCGCCTGTCTCCTTCGCGTCACCAACAGTGTTCGTCTCCGATCCTACCGGGACCTGATTACAGCCCCGCGCGCACCATGTCGACGAAGTACGCGTGCACACGGTCGTCGCCGGTGAGTTCGGGGTGGAACGAGGTCGCCAGCACGTTGCCCTGGCGGACGGCGACGGTGTGGCCGTCGTACGTGGCGAGGACCTCGGCGGCGGCGCCGACCGACTCGACCCACGGGGCGCGGATGAAGACGCCCTCGACGGGGCCGCCGTCGATGCCGGCGAAGTCGATCTGTGCCTCGAAGGACTCGTTCTGGCGGCCGAAGGCGTTGCGGCGGACGATCATGTCGATGCCGCCGAGCGTCTCCTGGTCGTCACGGCCGTCGAGCAGCTTGTCGGCGAGCATGATCATGCCCGCGCAGGTGCCGTAGACGGGCATGCCGGCCCGGACGCGCTCGCGCAGCGGCTCCAGCATGCCGAACAGGACGGCGAGCTTCGACATCGTCGTGGACTCGCCACCGGGGATCACCAGGGCGTCGACCTCGGCGAGCTCCTCGGGACGCCGGACCGGCCTGGCCACGGCGTCCGCCGCGGCCAGGGCGATCAGGTGCTCCCGTACGTCGCCCTGCAGGGCCAGGACCCCGATGACGGGGGTGCCGGGAATGCTCATGCTGGCTACCAGCCCCGGTTGGCGTAGCGCTCGGCCTCGGGGAGGGTGTCGCAGTTGATGCCGACCATGGCCTCGCCCAGGTTGCGGGAGGCGTCCGCGATGATCTTCGGGTCGTCGAAGAAGGTGGTGGCCTTCACGATGGCGGCGGCGCGCTTGGCGGGGTCGCCCGACTTGAAGATGCCGGAGCCGACGAAGACGCCCTCGGCGCCGAGCTGGCGCATCAGGGCGGCGTCGGCCGGGGTGGCGACGCCACCGGCGGAGAACAGCACGACCGGGAGCTTGCCGAGCTCGGCGACCTCCTTGACGAGCTCGTACGGGGCGCGCAGCTCCTTGGCGGCGGCGTACAGCTCGTTGTTGTCGAAGCCGCGCAGCTTGGCGATCTCGTTCTTGATCTGGCGCAGGTGGCGGACGGCCTCGACGACGTTGCCGGTGCCGGCCTCGCCCTTGGAGCGGATCATGGCCGCGCCCTCGGCGATGCGGCGCAGGGCCTCGCCCAGGTTGGTGGCGCCACAGACGAAGGGGGTGGTGAACGCCCACTTGTCGGAGTGGTTGACCTCGTCGGCCGGGGTCAGGACCTCGGACTCGTCGATGTAGTCGACGCCGAGGGACTGCAGGACCTGGGCCTCGACGAAGTGGCCGATGCGGGACTTGGCCATGACCGGGATGGAGACGGCGTCGATGATCTCTTCGATCATGTTCGGGTCGGACATGCGGGCCACGCCGCCGTCCTTGCGGATGTCGGCGGGCACCCGCTCCAGGGCCATGACGGCCACGGCGCCGGCGTCCTCGGCGATCTTGGCCTGCTCGGCGTTGACCACGTCCATGATCACGCCGCCCTTGAGCTGCTCGGCCATGCCGCGCTTGACGCGGGAGGTGCCGATCGCCGAGGACTCAGCGGACTGCGGGGTGGAGGGAAGCGTGCTCACGGATTGACCTCACTCGGGCTGGTGTACTCGGTGTACGTACCTGACGTACTTGCCTGAGGAAACCCTCCCCGACCAGTCCACTGCAAGGGCCAATATGGAGCGAGTGGCCCTTTCGGAGGCTCCATGCGGTCTAAGTCGGCCGATCCGCAAGATCCACCGGCGGCTCGTCGTCCATTTCGAAGGCGAGCGGGAAGGGCGCATGCCCGGCCAGCCGGAACCACCGCACCTTGCGGTGCCGGCGCAGGGCCCGCGCCGCCCGTACGGCGTCGTTGTGGAACCGCCGCGCCATGGGCACCCGCCGCACGGCCGCGGCGAGCTCCTCGGCGGCGCCCTCGCCCCCGGGGGCCGCCTTGAGCACCTCGACCTGGCCGGCATCGGCGAACACCGCGCGCAGCGCCTGGCTCAGCTCGCTCTCGGCGACCTCGCGCTGCTCCTCCTCGGCCTGCCGGGCGGCGTGGGCGGCCTCGTACAGCACGAGCGAGGAGGCGGGGTCGAGCACCCCCGAGGTGGCCACCTCCAGCACCACGGAGGCCCGCCGCACGAGCTGCGCGTCAAGAGCGGCCCGGGCCGCGTCCATCCGCGAGTGCAGCCGGTCCAACCGCCCGGCGGTCCAACTGAGGTACACCCCGACCACGCCGAGCGCCAGGGCAATCCACACAAGGGTTTCGATCACGCCGCGCGACTCTACCTCCCCCCGGCTCCCTCAGGCGGTTCAGCCTGCGGCCGCCCAGCGGTCGGCAGCGGATTCGATCTCCCCGACGCCCGGAACGGGCGGTGCACCAGTGCCCCAGTGCGGCCTGGCGGCGGCGAGTTTGCCGGCCAGCTGCCGGGCCAGCGCCCGTCGGTCAGCCGTAGCCTCCGCGGCGGCGATGCGCCTGCCCCAGCGAACGGCGTCGACGACTGCGGACTTCACCGCCTCGTAGGCGAGGTAGTAGTGGAGATCGGCACGCCACTGCCGGCGGCACTGCGGCGGAGCCTGGCGTTCCCAGCCCTCGCGCACCACGCTCTGCTCACCCGGCGTGTACGACATCTTGTGGAGGTGGTCGGCGAGGTCGTAGACGGGGTCGCCCCACAGGGCCAGTTCCCAGTCGAGAAAGGCGACGCGCCCCTGGTCGTCAAGCATCATGTTCTGCCGGTGGATGTCCGCGTGCAGCAGCGCGAAGCTGCGTTGGGCCATCAGGCGGGCCCGGTCCCTGAGCACAGCACACGGATCCTCGGGCACCCCGAGCGACTCGTAGAGCCTGCCGGTCTTCTCGTCGCCTCTGCGCCGGATCTCCCCTACGAGCCCGAGCAGCCGCCCGGCGAAGCCTGCGGTGTCGCCGTCCTGAGGCCAGCCCCCGGGCAGGGCAGGCAGCGCGGAGGCGGGCACACGCAGCAGGCAGCCGAAGAACCCTTCGACCGCGTGCAGCACGGCGTCGGGCAGGGGCTTTCCCTCCGGGACCAGCTGGTCGACCCGTCGGCCGGGAAGAAACTCGTGGATCTGGAAGTCGGGATCCACACCCGCGTGGAGGAGACGCGGGGCGGAAGGGACGTAGGGGCCGACCGCGTCGAGTACGGCGGCCTCGGGCCACAGGGTGAGATCCATCGCCTCGGACTCCCGGACCCGGATACGGACCATGACGGGGCCGGCATCCGTCTCGACGCGGACGTTCCGGTTGTAGTGCCCCGCGAGGGCCGTGCCTCCCAGCCGAGCCTTTTCGTACAGGGCGACAGCGTCCACGGCTATCCCTTCCACCAGGGTACAAGCGACTCGGCGACCCTCTGCGCGGTCAGATCGGGAGGCGATCCCCACACCTGGCGGGCAACGTTCACCTTCTTGGTCAAACGCCCGATGAGGAAGTCCCGCTCGGGTTGGGCAGCGCCCGCCAGCTGCTTCGAATAGCGGACGGTGTCCACGATCGCCGACTTGATCCTCTCGTGCGCCATGTACAGGCGAAGGTCGTCGACAGGCCCCGCGGTGAACTGCGCGGGCAGCCTCGCCCGCCACGCACGCAGGACGTCCGCCTGCTGGTCGGCCGGGTAGTCCATCTTGTGGAAGTGGATGCCCAGCTCGTACACCGGATCCCCCCACAAGGCGAGCTCCCAGTCGAGGAACCACGTTTCGCCCTCGGTCACGATCATGTTCTTGCGGTGGAGATCGGCATGGAGCACGGCGAATGGCCGAGGCGCCAGCGTCTTCCACAGCGGCTCGACCACGGCCAGGGGATCTTCGGGGATTCCCAACTCCGCGAAGACATCGCGGTACTCCGCGAGATGGGTGGAGTGGACCTGCCGGGTGAGGGCGGCCAGAAGGCGGCCGAAGTCGCCGCTGTCACCCGATTCCGGCCAGCGCTCCGGCAGCTGCGGGGCCTCCTCTCGCGGAATCCGCACCAGCTGGTCCATGAGGGTGACCACATCGGCCAACACGTTGGCCGGAACGGAGCTGCCTCGGGGGGAGAAGCTGTCGAGCACCCTGCCCTCGATGAAGTGGTGAACCTGGAAACGGGGATCGTCCGAGACGTGACGGAGTTCGGGTACCCGTCCGACGTACGGGCGGATGCAGGCAAGCACGTCCTCTTCCCGCCATAGCCGCAGGTCCATGCTGTCAGCCGCTTCCAGGGGAATGCGGACGTTGAACTTTCCGGCAGGCGTCCGCACACCGACATTTCGGTTGTAGTACCCGGCCGCCGCCTGGTCGGCATCGCGGGCCCGACCGTAGAGCTCCATCCACGTCACGAGGCCACCTCGATCAACATCGACAGTACGTCCTCCGTACGCTGGTCCAGCCCTTCTGCGCCACCCAGCGGGCGTAACGAGGGGCGGGCGCGCTCGGCCAGCGCGGCCAGCTGCGGGTCGTCCCAGCCGATCCGTGCGGCCGCCCGCTCAATGGCCAGGATCAGCGAAGGATAGACCTGGCAGATCTCCAACTCCCGTGCCGCGTGCCGCAGCAGCGCCCGTGTCGCCTCCAGCTCACCACGCCGCAGGAGCAGGAAGGCCCGGAACATGTCGGCACGGGCGCGGCCGGACCGGTAGCCGGCTCGGTCGAGTGCGGTATTGGCGTTGCCGAAGGACAGGTCCGCCCTGTCCAGCTGTCCCAATCGGGTCTGAGCGATGCCCATGGCGGTGTACGCCTTCCCGATTTCATGTTGCGCCCCGAGATCCCGCTGGACTTCGAGGGCAGAACCGGCCTCGGCGACGGCCGCCTCCGGGTCGGTGAACGCCCAGAGCTCGGCCCTGTTGGTGCGGATGTTGGCGAGCCCGATGACGGATCCCGCGGCGCGGTACTCGTCCTCCGCCTGCCCCAGCAGTTCTTCGGCGCGTTCGAAGTCCATCAAGAACCGGTGGCCGAGATGCATCAGGCGTTTGAGATCGCCCCGGACGGCGCGCTCTCCGGGCGAGCAGATCCGATGGACCTCCTCCGCCAGGGCGAAGGCACTTTCGAAGTCGCCCTGCCACATCCGGATGTCCGCGACACACAGGCCGGCGGCTGTTCTGGCCTCGCCGTCGTGCCCGTCCCAGACCCGCTCGAAGATGCGTGCCGCCAGGCCGGTTTCGCCGGCGATACGCCGTGCGTTCGCCCCCGCCAGCGCCAGCCGGGCGGAGACGACCGAACGGATCGGTACGTCGAGGACGGGTGTCAGGGTGATGGCCGCCCCGGCATCGCCCAGCTCTAGCTTCGATTCGGCTTCGAGGCAGTCGGCCGCATCCCGGACACCATCGAGGTCCGGGGCGGTCGTGCGTGCCCCGCCCCGCGAGGCCAGGAACTCCCTGAGGTCCTTGACCATGCCGTCGACTGCCTGCCGGCCGCTCAGGGCCATGGCCCGGTCGGCGTGCTTCAGTATCCGCTCGGGGGACAGGTTCTGGGCGTGGAGTCCGTGGTAGGCGGCCTCCCGTAGAGGGGACGACCGGGCCACGCCGGCGCTCTGAGCCCCGGTCTCCATCCGGTCCGCGAGGTCCTCCCAGTACCCCCTCAGGACGGCGTGGACCGTGCGCTTCACGGCAGGCGACAAGCGGTGTTGCAGCGCCGAAACCATGAGCTGGTGCAACCGGTACCAGCCCTGGTCCAGCGGGTACGCGAAGGAGTAGGCGGTCAGCGACTCCCACGCCAGCAGGTTCGCGGGCAGGTCGAACTGCCGCCCGATGACCCGGAACACCTCAAGATCGAAGGTGCGCGCGATGCTGAGCAGTTCGAGGATCCTGATCTCGTCAGGCGCCACGTGTTGGAGAAACCGCTGGAGGATTTCCTCCGACGTCCCCGCGTCTTCGATCCGGGCGGGGTTCTGCAGGTGGGTGTCCACGGCGAGATGCAGGTAGAACGGAACTCCCGCACTCGCCTCGGCGATGGTCCGCTGCTGCGGAATCCCACTGATCCCGGCCTGCGCGAGGAGTTCGAGCCTGGCTTCCATCGGGAGGCCGCCGACGCGGGCGGTTCGGATCACAATCGCCCACTCCTTGTCGTACGCCGCCCACGGGAGGGCTTCCCGACTGGCCAGCACGGTCAGGCCGCCGTGTAACTGCCCGAGAAGGTCCCGTATCCACGCATCGGAGGCGAAGCTGCGACCGCCGGCCAACGGAGTTGGCACCATGGCCTCGTAGGCATCCACGTAAAGAACGTACGGCTTGTCCTCCGCCGACTGGCGCATCTCCTCGGCGAATAGGTAGATCACCGCATCACCGAGCTCGGCGTTGGAGAGGTTGTCCAGCTCCTGAAGCGTGGGGTCCGCCTCGATCCGCTGCCGACGCTGGCGGTTGGCCATGGCGCGCCCCGTGAGCCGTACCAGGCCTGCTGCGGTCCCGAAGACCGGCAAGCCCATTGCATCGTCCAAGATCTTGGAGAGTACTTCGCTCTCCTCCGCGAAAGGCGTGTTCTTCCGGCTCATCTGCAGCTGCGGGTGCACGCGCTGCCACAGGACCGCATAAGCGATGTCAAAACGGTCGAACCGCACGCCCTGCGCCCCGAATTCCATGCGCAGCACCGCCAGTGCATCCTCGGGCTGCCGGAGCGTGGGCAGCTGGAGGTCCAGCCGAGCGGTGCGGACACCCTCGGGAGTGCGGTTGCGCAGCTCTTGGAGCAAGCGCGACTTCCCGATGCCGCCGACGCCGACGACATTGAGGATCCTCGGGCGCTCCAAGACGCCCGCGAGTTCCCGGTCATAGGCGTTCAGCAGGCCCTCGCGGTTGAAGAACTGCCGCTGTAAGGCCGACACGCGTCGATAACGCGGCCTGATGGACATGACGACTCCCCCCGACACCCAGCGCGGTACGCGAAGGCGAGATTACCCATACCACCGAGTCCACCACGCCCCGATTGGCGATCCGAAACCACGCACGCGACGGGCAGTTCGGCGAAGGAGCCTGGACCCCGGGCCGCGGTCAGGGGGACGGGTCGCGGGTGAGGCCGAGGCGGGTGCGGAGGGGGGCGCGTTCGTCCGCGGCCACCGCCGTCGCGCCGTCCGTCACCGTTTCGTAGACCGCCAGGATGTCCGCGCCGACCGTCGACCAGTCGAAGCGCCGTACGTGGGCCGAGCCGCGGGTGCTGAGTTCCGCGCGGCGGGCCGGGTCGCGGAGGAGGGAGACCGCCGCCGCGGCCAGGGCGTCGGAGTCCTCGTTCGTGAACAGCTCCCCCGCCGCGCCCTGGTCGAGGACCTGCGCGAACGCGTCCAGGTCGGAGGCCAGGACCGCCGCTCCGGCCGAGAGGGCCTCGACCAGGATGATGCCGAAGCTCTCGCCGCCGGTGTTCGGCGCCACGTACACGTCGACGCTGCGCAGCAGGCGTGCCTTGTCCTCGTCCGAGACCATCCCGAGGAACTCGACGCGGGAGCGGAGGGCCGGCGGCAGGGAGGACACCGCCTCCTCCTCGTCGCCGCGGCCCGCCACGAGCAGGCGTACGTCCGGGCAGGCCTCGACGATCCGCGGGAAGGCGGCCATCAGCACGGGGAGCCCCTTGCGGGGTTCGTCGATGCGGCCGATGAAGCCCAGGGTCATGCCGGCCCACTCCGCCTTCGGCTCGGCCGAGGCGAAGAAGTCCACGTCCACGCCGTTGGGGATGACCACCGCGTCCCCGCCCAGGTGCTCGACCAGCGTGCGCCGGGCGTACTCGCTCACCGCGATCCGGGCGCTGATCTTCTCCAGGGCCGGCTGGAGGATCGGATAGGCCGCGATCATGGCCCGCGAGCGCGGGTTGGAGGTGTGGAAGGTGGCCACGATCGGCCCCTGGGCCGCCCAGCAGGTCAGCAGTCCCAGCGAGGGCGAGGTCGGCTCGTGGATGTGGATCACGTCGAAGACCCCGTCGTGCAGCCAGCGCCGGACGCGGGCAGCCGACAGGAAGCCGAAGTTCAGCCGGGCCACCGACCCGTTGTACGGCACGGGCACCGCCCGCCCCGCCGAGACCACGTACGGCGGCAGCGGCGTCTCGTCGTCGGCCGGGGCCAGCACGGACACCTCGTGGCCGAGCCGGATCAGGTGTTCGGCCAGGTCCCGGATGTGGAACTGGACCCCTCCGGGCACGTCCCACGCGTACGGGCAGACAATGCCGATCTTCACGCGGAGCGCTCCTCCAGGTCGTCCAGCCACAGCCGCTGGAGCATGTGCCAGTCCTCCGGGTGCTCGGCGATCCCCTTCGCGAAGACGTCCGCCAGCGCCTGGGTCATGGCGGACGTCTTCTCGGTCCGCGTCCCGGCCTTCGGCACCTCCACCTCGGGGTGGATGCGCCCGTACAGCTTCGGCGTGTCCCCGTAGTGCAGGGTGACGGGCAGCAGCACGGCGCCCGTCTGCTGGGCCAGCAGCGCCGGCCCGGCCGGCATGCGGGCCGCCGCGCCGAAGAAGTCCACCTCGACCCCGGAGGCCGACAGATCGCGGTCGGCGACCAGGCAGATCATGCCGCCGGAGCGCAGCCGCCGGGCGAGGGTCCCGAAGGTGGCTCCGCCGTTGTGGGGCAGCACCTCCATGCCGAGGCCCTCGCGGTAGGCCACGAAGCGGTCGAACAGCGACTCGGGCTTGAGGCGCTCCGCCACGGTGGTGAACCCGACCCCGACGTGCCCGGTGACCCAGGCTCCCGCCAGGTCCCAGTTGGCCAGGTGCGGCAGTGCGGCGACCACGCCGCGCCCCGAGGCGAGGGCCTCGCGCAGCAGGTGCTCGTCCTTGATCTCGACGTCCGTGGCGAAGCGCTGCGGGTCCATGGCCGGCAGCCGGAAGGATTCCATCCAGTAGCGCATGTACGAGCGCATGCCGGCCCGCGACAGCTCCCGCAGCCGTTCCGGGCCCGCCTGGGGCACCACCCGGGCCAGGTTCGACTCCAGGCGCAGGACGCTCTTGCCGCGCCGCTTCCACGCGTAGTCGGCGATCCGCCGGCCGAGGGCCACCGCGGCCGGTTCGGGCAGCTTCTTCACCCCGGCCCAGCCGAGCCCGTACAGCCCGTCGACCAGCTTGTCCTGCATCCGGCCCATCAGGCCGCGCCCGCTTCGGAGGCCGACGCCGCGGCATCCGCCTCCGCCGCCTCACGGCGTACGGTGACCACCCGCTGGATCAGGGTGACCAGCGAGCCGCCCGCCACGATCCACAGCGCGATAGGCAGCAGCACCCCGATCCACGAGGGCACCCCGAAGGTCTGCAGACCCGAGAGACCGGCCGCGACCAGCGAGATCACCAGCCGCTCGGCGCGCTCGACCAGCCCGTTGACGGCCACCGGCAGCCCGATCGACTCGCCGCGGGCCTTGGTGTACGAGACCACCTGGCCGCTGGCGAGGCAGAAGATCGACACCGCGCACAGCACGTTGTCGTGCCCGGAGCCCGCGTACCACAGCGCGAGTCCGCCGAAGATCGCCGCGTCGGCCACCCGGTCGAGGGTGGAGTCGAGGAAGGCGCCCCAGCGGCTGGAGGTGCCGGCCTGGCGCGCCATGTTCCCGTCCACCAGGTCGGAGAACACGAAGAGGGTGATGGTGATCGTGCCCCAGAAGAACTCCCCCCGCGGGAAGAAGACCAGCGCTCCCGCCACCACTCCGGCGGTGCCGATGAGGGTGACGGCGTCCGGGCTCACCCCCCGCCGGAGCAGAAATGCGGCGAATGGCGTGAGAACACGCGTGAAGAATGCACGCGCGTACTTGTTCAGCATGGCCTTCCCGGAGGGTCGCTGGGCCGGACGGCCCCATCGGCCACCGGCTGGCCCATCGTAGCCAGCGCCCCGGTCCGCCATGCCGCGCACCCACGGTTCGCGCCGGACAAACGCCGGACCGCCGCCGGAGAGGCGGCGGACAGGCGCTCCACGGCCGGCAGGGGGGCCTGCGCCGGACCCGCCGGGCCGCGCCTTCTCCCGCCGCGGGGTACTACGTATGGACGCACTGTGACGGCAGTGCAAAGCTCGAAGGACCCCGATCAACCTCCTCACCGCCACACCGGGAGGCACGAGCACCATGGGAGCCACATCACACCAATCCGGAGCCGCCGGCAGGGCACTGGCGGCCGACCGCCCCTCTTCCGTACGGAACGTCGTGCTGGTCGGCCACACCGGATCCGGGAAGACCACGCTGGTCGAGGCCCTGGCCCTGACCGCCGGAGCCATCAACCGGGCCGGCCGGGTCGAGGACGGTGCCACCGTCTCGGACCACGACGAGATCGAACACCGGCAGCAGCGTTCCGTACAGCTGTCCCTCGTCCCCGTCGAATGGGCCGGAATCAAGATCAACATCTTGGACACCCCCGGATACGCGGACTTCGTCGGAGAGCTCAGGGCCGGTCTGCGCGCCGCGGACGCGGCCCTTTTCGTCGTCTCCTCCTCGGACGGCATCGACGGCGCCACCCGCATGCTCTGGGACGAGTGCGAGGCCGTCGGCATGCCCCGGGCCATCGTCGTCACCCATTTGGAGGCAGCCCGGGCCGACTACGAGCAGATGACCTCGGTCTGCGGCGAGATCTTCGGCGCCGAGGACCCCGACGCCGTCATCCCGCTCTACCTCCCCCTCTACGGGCCCCCCGGCCCCGACGGGCACGCCCCCGTCACCGGCCTCGTCGGCCTGCTCTCGCAGCGCGTGTACGCGTACGACTCCGGGGAGCGGGTGGAGCGCGACCCGGACCCCGAGGAGCTCGCCCGGATCACCGAGGCCCGCGCCCGCCTGATCGAGGGGATCATCGCCGAGAGCGAGGACGAGAGCCTCATGGACCGCTACCTCGGCGGCGAGGAGATCGACGTCAAGACCCTCGTCGACGACCTGGAGCGCGCCGTGGCCCGGGGGACCTTCCACCCCGTCCTGATGGCCGCCCCAGCCGCTGAGGGCGCCCGCCAGGGGCTCGGCACCGTCGAGCTGCTGGAACTGATCACCGGTGGCTTCCCGACCCCCGCGGAGCGGGCCCCCGTCGCCGTCACCACCCCGGACGGCGCCGAGCGCCCCGCCGTGACCTGCGATCCCGAGGGCCCCCTGGTCGCCGAGGTCGTCAAGACCGCCTCCGACCCGTACGTGGGCCGCATCTCCCTCGTCCGCGTCTTCTCCGGCACCCTGCGGCCCGAGCAGACCGTGCACGTCAGCGGCCACGGGCTGGCGGACCGCGGACACGAGGACCACGACGTCGACGAACGGATCGGCACCCTCACCTCCCCCTTCGGCAAACAGCAGCGCACCCTGACCCATGCCATCGCCGGCGACCTCGCCTGCGTGGCCAAACTCGGGCGCGCCGAGACCGGCGACACCCTTTCGGCCAAGGACCGGCCTCTGCTGATGCAGCCCTGGCAGATGCCCGACCCGCTGCTGCCCCTCGCCATCGAGGCCCACAGCAAGGCCGACGAGGACAAGCTCTCCCAGGGCCTGGCCCGGCTCGTCGCCGAGGACCCCACGATGCGGCTGGAGCAGAACCCGGACACCCACCAGGTCGTCCTGTGGTGCCTGGGCGAGGCCCACCAGGACGTGGCCCTGGAACGGCTGCGCACCCGCTACGGCGTCCAGGTCGACCCCGTCCCGCACAAGGTGAGCCTGCGCGAGACCTTCGGCGCCAAGGCCGCCGGACGCGGCCGGCACGTCAAACAGTCCGGCGGACACGGCCAGTTCGCCATCTGCGAGATCGAGGTCGAGCCGCTCCCGCCCGGCAGCGGCATCGAATTCGTCGACAAGGTCGTCGGCGGCGCCGTGCCCCGCCAGTTCATCCCGTCCGTCGAGAAGGGCGTACGGGCCCAGGCCGCCCGCGGGGTCGCGGCCGGCTACCCGCTGGTCGACGTGCGCGTCACCCTCGTCGACGGGAAGGCGCACTCGGTGGACTCCTCCGACGCCGCCTTCCAGACCGCCGGCGCCCTCGCCCTGCGCGAGGCCGCCGCCGAGGCCCGCATCCACCTCCTCGAACCGGTCGCCGAACTGGCCGTCCTCGTCCCCGACGAGTACGTCGGCCCCGTCATGAGCGACCTCGCGGGCCGCCGCGGCCGGGTCGTCGGCACCGAACAGGCGGGCGCCGGCCGTACACAGGTCCGTGCCGAGATCCCCGAGATCGAGATCGGCCGCTACGCCGTCGAGTTGCGCTCCGTCTCGCACGGCACGGGCCGGTTCAAGCGGGCGTACGCCCGCCACGAGCCCATGCCGCCGCAGATCGCCGACAAGGTGCGCGAACAGGCGGAGAAGGGAACCTGACTGACAGGGCATCGGATCGGCCGCCCACCCGACCGCGTGCGGTGGGCGGCATTTCCCTGTCCCGTCACCACGGGGCGCCGTCCGCCGATAGGCTCATCAGCGGGGTAAGGCGATAAAGCGGTAAAGAGCACGGCACAAGAGCACACGAGCGCAAGAACAGTAGAGCGCAACGCTCGGCGATGGGGGCAGCGGTGGCGGACGACGGATTCGACTTCAGTCCCGGGGCACAGATTCCGCTCCAGGGCGGCGGCGGCCAGACCGCGGCGACCAACGCCCTCGCCTCGGCCGCGTACCGGGACGGCGGCAAGGACAGCCAGCTGTCCTCCCTCCTCAAGGCCAACAACGAGTACCACGAGTCCACGGTCAAGCCCCCGAAGATCTCCCTCTTCGAGCCCAACCTGGGCGAGGCCTTCTGCCGTGCCGTCGAGGCCCGCACCCTCGCCCCCGGCCGCAAACCGCTCATCCAGTCCTTCGGCGCCGACCCGCAGACCGTCGTGGAGCACTGCCTCGCCGCCACCCGCCTGCGCAAGGAACGCGACCGCAAGCTGCGCCTGATCGTGCTGGTCTGCGGCGTGCTCTTCCTGCCGGGACTGCTGCTGTGGCTGGGCCTGTTCCAGCTCCGCAAGTCCCTGTCCGCCAAGGACGGCAAGCGTTCCTGGGTGGGCACCTCCCTGCTCGTGGGCGTCGGCGTCCTCGCGGCGGTCCTGATGTTCCGGCTGCCGTTCACCGGCTTCCTCGGCATCTACCTGCGCGGCATGATCATCGCGCCGGCCTTCGGGTGGTTCCTCGCCCGCCGCCTGTGCGAGCGCACCGCGGCCGACATGCGCTCACGCTGGGACGGACTGCTGTCCGGCGGCGGCATCGGCGCCAAGATCCCCGAGGCGGTGCCCGGCAACCCCGACGAGAAGGCCCGCGAGGACCTGCGCCACTCCCTGGCCAAGCTCACCGCCGAGGACCGCAGCAATTCCGTCTTCTACGCCGGCCCCAAGGGCATCCTCGGCATGGGCACCCGCTGGGGCAGCTGGCAGCTCGCCGAGGAGCTGGTCCCCCGGACCGAGGGCGCGGAGATCCACCCCTTCCGCAGCTGGGACGTCATACGGGCCGTCGACAGCGAGCTGCGCAAGCTGGAGCGCGGCCCCCTGCACACCGGCGGACTGCCGCCGGCCTCGATACAGCACTGGATCGTCACGCCGGTCGGCGAGGGCGCCAAGGAGGTGGCCCGCCCCACCGGTGAGGACGTCGACACCTTCCTGGTGAAGCCGCACGAGATCACCCGCATCTGCAACGAGCAGCAGTTCAGCGGCGGCAACCGGCACTACCTCGGCATCCAGTACCCGCTGTGGGACGGCCAGCTCGTCATCACGATGCTGGTGACGGTCACCGTGCTCTACAAGACCCTGCGGGTGGAGGTGACCGGGCACGCGCTCGGCCCCGTGCACGGCCTGTTCACCACCAAGTCGGAGGCGCCGAAGGTCGAGGTGCCGAAGTCGTTCCGGTTCTGGGAGACCGTCGAGCGCCCGCTGCCGCTGGTGGACGCGCAGGAGGTGGTCCGCCTCGCCGTCCGGGCCCCGCTGACCTGGTACCCGCCGATCCTGGACTTCCTCGGCGGCAAGCTGATCCTCCCGGAGCCCTTCGGGCTGCGGCACGCCTGGGCCGGCCAGCCGTGGCGGCACCGCTTCATGGCCGACGACGCGCTGCGCGCCGCGACCCCGGTCCTGCGGGCGGTGCACACCGCCGCGATGCGGGTCCTGGAGGAGAACGGCGTGGACACCGAGCGCTTCTCCAACCGCTCGATGATCGTCAGCGGACTCGTCCAGGACGCCGCACCCCGCAAGGCGGACGTCTACGACGCGTAGGACTGGTCTACGACGCGCAGGACTGGTCTACGACGCGCAGGGCTGGTCGGCGACGCGCAGGCCTGGTCGGCAGGCGCCCGGCCTGGTCGGCGACGCGCAGGGCAGGTCGCCGACACGCAGGGCAGGGTCAGTCCTGGGGCCAGGCCTCCGCGAGCATCTGCCGGGTGTCCGCGAGGAGTTGCGGCAGCACCTTGGTGTGGCCGACGACCGGCATGAAGTTCGTGTCCCCGCCCCAGCGGGGCACGATGTGCTGGTGCAGGTGCGCGGCGATGCCGGCTCCGGCGGCCGCTCCCTGGTTCATGCCGATGTTGAACCCGTGCGCACCGGACGCCTTGCGCAGCGCGACCATCGCCCGCTTGGTGAGATCGGCGAGCTCGGCGGTCTCGGCGGCGTCCAGGTCCGTGTAGTCGGCGACGTGCCGGTACGGGACGACCATGAGGTGGCCGCCGTTGTACGGGTACAGGTTCAGCACGGCGTACACGTGCCGGCCCCGCGCCACGATCAGGCCGTCCTGATCGGACATCTCCGGAATTCCGCAGAAGGGACAGCCGTCCCCGGCCTCCGGGCCGCTCGGCTTGTTCTCCCCCTGGATGTACGCCATCCGGTGGGGCGTCCACAGACGCTGGAACGCGTCCTGCGTGCCCACACCGACCTGCTGCTCCGGCTCAGTCGTCATGGGATGCAGCATATGACCTTGCCCCGGCCGGGCGTGTCGCCGGGGCAAGGACCGGCTCCGCGGGCGCGATGCCGGGCCCGTGGACGACACCGCCGAGACCCGGGACCGCGCGTGGGAGCGCTGCAGCGAGCTGCCCCTGCTCTGCGCCTCCCTGGTCTTCCTCGCGGCGTACGCGGTCCGCGTGCTCGCTCCCGACCCGGCCCGGGGCTGGCGGGAGACCGCCCTCCTCCTGGTCCTGGTGACGTGGCTGTGCTTCCCGTGCGACTACGCGGTGCGCATGGTCCTGAGCCCGCTGCCACCGCTGCGCTTCGTCCGCCGCCATGGGCTGGACACCCTCGTCCAGGTCCTGCCGCTGCTGCGCCCGCTGCGCGTGGTCAGACTGCACGACGCGGTCCAGGCGCGGATGGACCGCCCGCGCCGCGGCCTGTACGCCCGGGTGATCACGTACGCCGGGCTCTCGGCCCTGCTGATCGGCTTCGCGGGGGCGCTCGGCGTCTACCACCACGAGCGACGGGCCCCGGGGGGATCGATCGGCACCTTCGGGGACGCGGTGTGGTGGGTGTGCGAGACGCTGACGACCGTGGGCTACGGCAACGTGGCCCCGGTGGGCCGGTTGATCGCGAGCGGTCTGATGCCGTGCGGGCCGGCCCTGCTGGGCGCGGTGACGGGCTCGTTCTCCTCGTGGCTGCTCCACGTCTTCCGCCGGGAGGACGAGGAGGGGCCCCCGGGAAGCGGTGGCTTCCCGGGGGCCCCTTCATGAGTGCCGTACGCGCCTGACGCGTCGGACGCGCCCGACGTCAGACCTGGACGCGGTCCTCGACGACCTTGGCCAGCTTGGCCAGCGCCTCGTCCTTGGGGATGCCGTTCTCCTGCGAACCGTCGCGGTAGCGGAAGGAGACGGTGCCCGCGGCCATGTCCTCGTCCCCGACGATGATCATGAACGGCACCTTGAGCTTCTGGTGGTTCCTGATCTTCTTCTGCATGCGGTCGGAGGAGGCGTCCACCTCGACCCGCAGGCCCTTCTTCTTCGCCTCGGCGGCGAACTCCTGCAGGTACTCCACATGGCCGTCGCCGATCGGGATGCCGACCGCCTGGACCGGGGCCAGCCACGGCGGCATGGCGCCGGCGTAGTGCTCCAGCAGCACCGCGAAGAACCGCTCGATGGAGCCGAACAGCGCGCGGTGGATCATGACCGGGCGCTGGCGCGAGCCGTCGGACGCGGTGTACTCCAGGTTGAACCGCTCCGGCAGGTTGAAGTCCAGCTGGACGGTCGACATCTGCCAGGTGCGGCCGATGGCGTCGCGCGCCTGTACCGAGATCTTCGGGCCGTAGAACGCCGCACCGCCCGGGTCGGGGGTCAGCGGGAGGCCCTGCTTCTCGGCCACCTGCTGGAGGACCGCGGTGGCCTCCTCCCAGACCTCGTCCGAGCCGACGAACTTCTCCGGGTCCTTGGTGGACAGCTCCAGGTAGAAGTCGGTCAGACCGTAGTCGCGCAGCAGGTTCAGCACGAAGGTGAGGGTGCGGTCGAGCTCCTCGGCCATCTGCTCACGGGTGCAGTAGATGTGCGCGTCGTCCTGGGTGAAGCCCCGGGCCCGGGTCAGGCCGTGCACCACGCCCGACTTCTCGTACCGGTACACGGTGCCGAACTCGAACAGGCGCAGCGGCAGTTCGCGGTAGGAGCGGCCGCGCGCGTCGAAGATCAGGTTGTGCATCGGGCAGTTCATGGGCTTGAGGTAGTAGTCGGTACCACCGTCGAGCTGCATGGGGGGGTACATGCCCTCCGCGTACCAGTCCAGGTGGCCGCTCTTCTCGAAGAGGGTGCCCTTGGTGGCGTGCGGGGAGTAGACGAACTCGTAGCCCTCCTCCTCGTGCCGGCGGCGCGAGTAGTCCTCCATGGTCCGGCGGATGATGCCGCCGCGCGGGTGGAAGACGGCGAGGCCGGAGCCGATCTCGTCCGGGACGGAGAAGAGGTCCAGCTCGTTGCCGAGCTTGCGGTGGTCGCGCTTCTCGGCCTCGGCGAGGAAGTCGAGGTGCGCCTTCAGCTCCTCCTTCGAGGGCCACGCGGTGCCGTAGATGCGCTGGAGCATCGGGTTCTTCTCGCTGCCGCGCCAGTAGGCGGCGGCGTTGCGCATCAGCTTGAAGGCCGGGATGGTGCGGGTGGTGGGCAGGTGGGGACCGCGGCAGAGGTCCTTCCAGCACAGCTCGCCGGTCTTCGCGTCGAGGTTGTCGTAGATGGTCAGCT
Source organism: Streptomyces sp. NPDC043680 (assembly GCF_056436685.1). Classification (NCBI taxonomy): domain Bacteria; kingdom Bacillati; phylum Actinomycetota; class Actinomycetes; order Kitasatosporales; family Streptomycetaceae; genus Streptomyces; species Streptomyces sp. NPDC043680. Next base: position 82,666 of record NZ_JBWKCE010000011.1, read on the forward strand.
CGCCGCCGCCCACCTCGACGTTCGCCCCGTCGTCGGTGGAGGCGGAGCCCTTGATGCCGATGAGCTCCAGCTTGTACGGCTCGTCCGCGAGCTCCTCGCGGGCGGCCTCGTCGGTGACGACGCGGCGCGAGAAGCGCTGGCCGCGCTTCTGGATCTCCTGCATCTTCTTCTCGATGGCCTTGAGGTCATCGGGGGTGAAGGGCTTGGCGACGTCGAAGTCGTAGTAGAAGCCGTCCCGGACCGGCGGGCCGATGCCCAGCTTGGCCTCGGGGAACAGCTCCTGCACGGCCTGCGCCATGACGTGCGCGGTCGAGTGGCGCAGGATGTTCAGGCCGTCCTCGGAGGAGATCTCCACCGGCTCGACGGTCTCGCCGTCCTGCACGGCGTAGGCAAGGTCCTTGAGCTCGCCCGCCACCCGCGCGGCGACGACAGTGCGCTCGCCGGCGAAGAGCTCGGCCGCCGTAGTGCCCGTGGCCACCACGCGCTCGTCCCGCTCGGAATCGCGTTGGATGATCACACGGACGTCTGACACCGGTCTCTCCTGACTCTGGGGGCACCTCCCGGCGTGAGCCGAGGGAGGAATGCGCGAGCGAACGCTGCGCGCCTGAATCGTACCGAGCCGAGTGGCTGCGCCGCTAAACGGTTATCGCCCGCCGGTACGGTGGGATCTTCGCCCGCTGCCCGAAGGGACCTCCCCGTATGCCGAGCCTGCCCGTCCGCCCGCTGGACCTGGCCGACGACGCGACCGCCGCCGCGGTGCACCGGATCGGCCGGGCCGCGTACGCGGTGGAGGCGCAGCTGATCGGCTTCGACGGCATCCCGGCCCTGCGCGAGAGCCTCGCGGAGCTGCGGGGGCGGCCGCTGCACTGGCGGGGGGCCGTCGCGGCGGGCGGGGAGCTCGCCGGCTTCCTCGCCTGGGAGGACGAGCCGGACGGCAGCGTGTGCCTGGACCGGCTGTGCGTGGACCCGGCCTGGTTCCGCCGGGGCGTCGCCTCGCTCCTGCTGCGCCACCTGCTGACCGAGGCCCTGCCCGGCCGCCGGATCACCGTCACGACCGGCGCGGCGAACACCCCGGCGGTCACCTTGTACGAACGCCTCGGCTTCACCCGCGGCGAGGACTTCTCCCCCGCCCCCGGCCTGGTGATGGCCTCGTTCACACGCGCCGCGGAGGACTGAGGACGAGCGGGGGCCCTAGTCGTCCGACGGCAGGACGTCCGTGGGGTCGAGGGACTCGTCCAGGGACTTCATGAGGCGGTCGCGTTCCACCTCGTCGAGGGGGACGGGCGTGACATCGGCGGCTTCCGCCAGCCGCCGGAAGCCGCCGCGGCGCTGCAGGCGGCCGCTGATCCGGATCGGCAGGCCCACCAGATGGGCGTGGCCCGCCACCCGGTACGCCTCCTCGTCGAGCACCGCCCGTACGTACGGGACCTCCGCGCCCGCCAGCACCCGCAGCCGTATGGTCCCGCCGCCCCCCGGCGCGGACCTGCGCATGCGGACCACCGCCCCGGCCACCCGCACCGGTACCGCCGGCTCTTCGCGGGTGTAGCGGGCCGCCGCCTCCCGGAGCACCGGCAGGTCCCCGGGGGAGAACTCCACCGGCTCCGGCCGGGCCGCGCACCCCGCCGGAACCCCGGCGGCGGGCGCCCAGGCGAGCGCGATCCGGGCTCCCTCCGAGCCGCGCACCAGCGAGATCAGCGCGTCGGCGAGCTCCCGGCTGACGCCCGCCTCCACGGCGGCGTCGAAGGCCTCCATGCCGCCGGTGGCGCGCCGGTAGTCCACGGCTTCACGGGCCGCGTGCAGGGCGTGGTGCAGCCGCGTCACGGTCCCCCGCCCCCCGTCCACCGGGACGTACGCGGTGAGTCGGCGGCCGCCGGGGGCCGGGCCCACCAGGACCCCGTCCAGGCTCCGCTCGGCCTGGGCGCGGTGCCGTGCCCCGTAGTAGCCGGCCCGTGCCCGGTCGGCCAGGGCTCCGGCCAGCAGGAGCTGCCGGGCGGCCGAGCGCAGCTGCTCCTGCACCGTCCAGGCGGCCTCGCCCCGGGGCCCGTACAGCCCTTCGGGGCCCTGCGCGATCTGCCGCTCCCAGCGGATCTCGTCGCTGGGCACGCTCAGCCCGTAGAGCACCTCCCGCGCCGACGGCAGCCCGCTGTGCGACAGCGCGGTGAGGGCCTCCTCCAGCAGGTCGGTGCAGTCGGGGAAGGCCCGGCTCTCGGGGACGAGGAGGCTCGTGCCCGGGCGGCCGGGCGGTGTCCAGCGCCCGTACCGGCCGGCCGCCCCGCCCCGGCGCTGCCAGCCGTGCCGGTGCAGCAGCGCGCCCAGTACGGCCGGGTCGACGTGCAGGGGGTCGGGCGTCCCCGGCTCCGCGAAGTCGGCGTACTCCGAAGGGGACGACAGCGGTTCGAGGTGCGGTGCGTGCCAGTGCATCAGGGTGTCCCTCCCGACCCGACCCGGGTCATGATCTCGCACAGCGCACGGTCGTCGAAGATCCGCGTGGTGGGGATCCGTACGGTGGTCCGGCGCCGGCCGGTCACGGGGTGTCCGGCGAGGTTGGTCCAGTAGCAGCAGTGCCGCAGGTCGAGCCGGTCGTGCCCGGCGGACAGCCACTGGTCGCGCTCGCGCGGGACGAGCATCACGACGAGGATCTTGTGGACGGCGACCGGGGTGCGGGCCAGCTTCACCAGGTGCTCGTTGTCGAGGGTGAAGGCGAAGGTGGGCCCCGGCGGTCGCGGTGCGATCTGGTAGGTCGCCTTCAACTGCACCTTGATGGTGACCTCGTCGTCGACGACGTGTTCGGGCGCGCCGTGGCTGACCTGCCAGTCGATCCCGTTGTCCGGGAAGGGCTGGGAGAGCGAGCAGCCGGCCGCGGCCGCGACGGCGTGGAGGTAGCCCACCTGGAGGGTCTCCATGCAGGCGGTGGTGGCGAGTGTGCCGCGCAGCAGTCCGCTCCGCGGATCGCTCCGCGGATCGATCCGCCCCTGCAGCACCCCGCCCGGTTCGGGCTGCGCGAGCGCCATGGCCGGCTCCCCTTGCCTTCCGGGCTTGCCGTGTGAGGGGGGATGGGAGGGGGCGGGGTTGACGACCGCTCATGTGCACGGCCCCCCGGGGAAGTTGTCTCCGTACCGGAGGGGCCGCAAACGGCGTACGGCGCAAACAGGCCGGGTATCACCGACTCGGGCAAGGGCGGCGTGATCGGTGCGCGCCCATCTGCCGATCGGGGACGAGGAGTTCGCCATGACGCGCTGGTACGAGGGACCGCTGGCCGCATTCGACACGGAGACGACCGGGGTGGACGTGGAGCAGGACCGGATCGTGTCCGCCGCTCTCGTCGTGCAGGAGTGTGCGGGCGGCCGGGTCCGCTCCACCCGCTGGCTGGTCAATCCGGGTGTCCCCGTGCCCCCGGAGGCCACGGAGGTGCACGGTCTGACCGACGACCACCTGCAGCGCAACGGGCGGTGGCCCGCGCCGGTCATGGAGGAGATAGCCCGTGCACTCGGGGAACAGCAGGTGGCGGGGCGGCCGGTGGTGGTGATGAACGCGCCTTTCGATCTGACGCTGCTGGACCGGGAGTTGCGGCGCCACCGGGCCTCGACCCTGGCCCGGTACCTGGACAACCGGCCTTTGACGGTGCTGGATCCGCGGGTGCTCGACAAGCACCTGGACCGGTACCGCAAGGGCCGCCGCACGCTGACGGACCTGTGCGCGCACTACGGGATAGAGCTGGAGGGCGCGCATGACGCGGCCGTGGACGCGCTGGCCTCCCTGGAGGTCGTCCGGGCGGTGGGGCGCCGGTTCGCGGGCCGCCTGGAGCGGCTGACCCCGGCCGAACTGCACACCCTGCAGGCGGTGTGGCATGCGGCGCAGGCGCGCGGCCTGCAGGCGTGGTTCGCCCGCCAGGGCACGCCGGAGGCGGTGGATCCGCACTGGCCGCTGCGGCCGGAGGTGTCGGCGGCGGCGTGAGGACGGTCCCGGGGAACGCTCTCGGGGAACGGTCCCGGGAATGCGGAAGGCCGGTCCGTCGATGACGGACCGGCCTGTCCCGGTGGGCGATACTGGGATCGAACCAGTGACCCCTTCGGTGTGAACGAAGTGCTCTCCCGCTGAGCTAATCGCCCGGGAACGGACTGAACAATACAAGAGGCACCGGGTCTGGTTCAAACCGCTTCCGGCGGGGCCGCCAGATGCGCCGCGAGGGCGTTGCGCCCGGCCCGCATCATCAGGGCGTGGTTGAGCCGGAAGACGGGCCGTGCGGGCAGCGCCAGCGTCCGCAACAGCGGCCGGCGCACTTCGACCTCCTGCTCGTACAGCGCCCGCGTGCCCTCGCCGCCGGGGCCCCGGCGCGGGCGTACGGTCCACCGGGCCCAGCCCTCGATGTCGCCGTGCAGGGCCGCCTCCAGGACGCCCCGCGCGGGATCGCTCAGCAGTCGGGTGGCGGTCATCCGGATCTCGTACGGGAACACGGAGCGGATGCACAGGGCGCTGCTGCGCCCGTCGATCGCCTCGGCCCGGCGGACCTGGGGCCACCAGCGCGGGTACTGGCCGGCCTGCTCCAGTACGGAGTAGACGCGTGCGGGCGGGGCGTCGAGGTCCCACACGCTGCGGAAGCGGTAGCGGCTCCAGCGGTGCATGCCTCCAGTCTGGCCCGCCGCAGCCCCCGGTATGCGCTACTCCCCCGCTTCCGCGGGTACTCAGGGCGGATCTGAGTACGGACCCCCATGGCCCCGCGGGCGTGAGCGGGGCCACACTCCGGGCATGGCACCTCCACCACCCGACATGCCCCGGCCGCCCGACATGCCGCTGCCGCCCGCCGAGGAGTTGGCGCTCATCGACCGGGAGCTGGCCCAACTCGACCACCGCCGCTCGTACTTGCTCGCGCGCCGGGAGTGGCTGCTGCGGCTGCCGGTGCCGGCCGGATGGCCCGCGCCCGCACCTGCGCCCACGCGTCCGAAGGAGGCCTCGGCCCCGGGCGCGCAGAACGTGCTGCTGACCCTGGGCGCGGTGCTGCTGGCGGTGGCGGCGCTGGCGTTCACGCTGCTCAGCTGGGGCTCGCTGGGCATCGCCGGGCGCTCGGCCGTCCTCGCGCTGGTGACCGCGGGGGCGCTCGGTGCGCCCGTGCTGCTGCTACGCCGCGGGCTGCGGTCCACGGCGGAGTCGGTGGCGGCCGTGGGGCTGCTGCTGACGGTGCTGGACGCGTACGCGGTGTACGCGGTCGGCGTGCCGGACGCGGACGGCACGGCCTACGCCGCAGGTGCGGCCGCGGTGCTGGCTGCGGTGTGGGCAGGCTACGGCCGGGCGGCGGCGAAGCTGGCCCTGCCCTGGCCGGCGGCGGTCCTGGCCGCGCAGCTCCCGCTGCCGCTGGCCGCGGCGGCCTCCGGCGCGGGCGGGGTGGGGCTCGGCTGGGCGCTGCTGGTGACGGCGGCGCTGGACGCGGCCCTCGCGCTCGCGGCCGCCGGGTCCCGGCTGGCCGGGCTGGTCCGGCTTGCCTGGGTGCTGGCCGCGGCGCTCGGGGCGGGGGCGCTGCTGACCGGCCTTTCGGGCGTGCCCGGGGCGCTCTCGGCGGGAGCGGCGGCGGGTCCGGCGGCGCTGCTGGGGGGCTGCGCCGTGCTGGGGGTCGCGGTGGCCTGGCGGGAGCCCTCGGCGTCGGGCGCCGCACTGGCGGGCGGCCTGGCGGCGGTGGCGGCGGCCGGCGGGACGCTGCGGCCGGAGCTGGCTCCGGACTGGGCGGTGGTGGTCCTCCTGCTGCTCGCGCTGCCGCTGCCGGCGGTGGGAGCGGCGAGCGGGCTGCCGGCGGCGGTCCGGCGGGGCCTCACCCGGGCGGGGGCGGGGGTGGCGGCCCTGGCCGTGCTCTGGGCGCTGTCCGCGGCGGCGCTGCGCCTGGCCTCCCGGGCGGAGGTGCTGCGCGAGGTGTGGGCGGCGACCACCCCGGTGCCCCAGCCGTGGGGGCCGGGCCCGGCCGCGGCGGTGGCCCTGCTGGTCGCGGCGGCGGCCGGCTGGGCGGCGGCGCGGGCGCTGCCGTACCGGGAGCCGGCGGTGGTCGCGGTGGTGTGCGGCTGGGCGGCGGCGCGGGCGCTGCCGTACCGGGAGCCGGCGGTGGTCGCGGTGGTGTGCGGCTGGGCCGGGCTGTTCACCGCGCCGATGTTCCTCGGGCTGCCGGTGGCGGTGGTGCTCGCGGCGCAGCTGGCGGTGACGGCGGCCGCCGGTGTGGGCGCGCTGCGGGTGGCGGGCGGGCCCGGGGTCGCGGCGGGGGTGTGCGCCCTGGTCGGAACCGTGGACGTGTCGGTGGCCGCGCTGGACGGGCGTACGGCCACCGTGGCGGTGCTCGGCCTGCTGAGTGCGGGCAGCGCGGCAGCGGCGGCGTACGGGGCCGCTGCGGGCCGTGTGCGGGCCTGCGGGGCGGGACTGGCCGTCGGGTACGCGGGGGCGACGGCGGCGGCGCTGAGCGCACTCTGGGGGCTTGCGCCGGCCTGGTGGGGGCTGCCCCTGCTGGTCGTCCCGGCGGCAGTCGCGGCCCTCGGTCCGCGGCTGGGGGCCGTGCGGGTTCCGGCCGAGGTCGCGGCGGGGGCGGTCGGTCTGGGGGCGCTGCTCCTGGCGGGCTCGGCGGGGCCGGCCCGGCCGCTGTCGGCGCTGGTGTGCGCGCTGGCCGGGGTGGTCTGCGCCGGCGCGGCGGTGCGGCCGGAGCGCCGTTCGCTGGGCTGGGCGGCCGGGGTGCTGGGGGTGGCGGCCGCCTGGATCCGGCTGGCGGCGTCCGGTGTCGCCGTACCGGAGGCGTACGCCCTGTCGGCGACCTTGCCGGCGCTCGCCGTGGGCTACCTGCGCCGCCGGCGGGACCCGCAGGCCTCTTCGTGGACCGCGTACGGGCCCGGACTGGCCGCGACGCTGCTGCCGAGCCTGGCCGCGCTCTGGGGCGATCCGCACTGGCTGAGGCCGCTGCTGCTCGGCGGTGCGGCGCTGGGCGTGACACTGGCGGGCGCGCACCGGCGGCTCCAGGCCCCGCTGGTGCTCGGAGGCGCCGCCCTGGCCGCGGTGGCGGTGCACGAGCTGGCCCCGTACGTGGTCCAGGTGGTCGGCGCGCTGCCGCGCTGGCTGCCGCCGGCGCTGGCCGGGCTGCTGCTCCTGCTGGTGGGGGCCACGTACGAGAAGCGGCTGCGCGATGCGCGGCGGCTGCGGGCGGCCCTCGGACGCCTGCGCTGAGGCCCCTGCGGGGACGGGAACGCCAAGGGCCCGGAGACTTCGAGAAGTCTCCGGGCCCTTGGTCCGGGTGGGCGATACTGGGTTCGAACCAGTGACCCCTTCGGTGTGAACGAAGTGCTCTCCCACTGAGCTAATCGCCCGGACGCACCGCAAACATTACCCCATGTCAGCGGTGCTCCAGGACCACCCTCGGCGGGGCATCACTGGTCCTTGAGGTTCCAGGGCATCGTGAGGCCGTACTTCCACACGTAGAAGCCGATCAGCGCGCCCGCGATCACGAGGCCGACGGTGGTCAGGATGATGTTGCGGCGGCGGACCTTCGGGTCGAGGGCCTTCTTGGCGGCCTCGGTGACCTTGCGCTTGGTCCAGCGCAGCACGAGGTGCGCCCAGGCGAACTCGGTGGCCCAGATCGCCAGGCCCGCGAAGATCGCCACCCAGCCGGGGCCCGGCAGCACGAGCATGGCCACACCGGCGCCGATGACGGCGAGTCCCACGACGAACACGCCGACCTGCCAGCTCAGGTGCAGGGTGCGTCGTCTCTTGATGAAGTCGGGCGCCTTCGACACGTGCAGCTCGTGTTCCTCGGCGTGCTCGGTGCTCTGGTCGCCTGCGGGCTCGTGGGCCCCGTGGTCACTCCCCGTATTCATGAGCCCGAATCTACCGGAGCCTGAAGCACACGTGAAAGGTCGTTCGGATCCGCCGTCCGAGGGACCCAGAGGTCCGCAAAACGGTCAGAGGGGTTTACAACGGCACCGTAGGTGGCATGTCGATTTCGCCGACGTGCGAATCCCCGAGCGCACACTGAGCGAAAGGCCCTGGCGCTTATGAACACCACGGTCAGCTGCGAGCTGCACCTGCGCCTCGTTGTGTCGAGCGAGTCTTCACTGCCTGTTCCCGCGGGCCTGCGGTATGACACGGCCGACCCCTACGCCGTGCACGCCACCTTCCACACCGGCGCCGAGGAGACGGTCGAATGGGTATTCGCCCGTGATCTCCTCGCCGAGGGCCTGCACCGGCCCACCGGAACCGGAGACGTCCGCGTCTGGCCGTCCCGCAGCCACGGTCAGGGCGTCGTCTGCATCGCCCTGAGCTCACCGGAGGGAGAAGCGCTGCTCGAAGCACCCGCACGAGCACTCGAATCGTTCCTCAAGCGGACGGACGCCGCGGTTCCCCCCGGGACCGAGCACCGGCATTTCGACCTCGACAAGGAGCTCTCCCACATCCTGGCCGAAAGCTGAGCCAGGCCCACCCCAGCCCGACACCGTCCGACTCGGGGCGACGGTGCGGGCCGGACCACCACATACGGCAAGCAGCGGCGCTGTTCTCGCGGGAGCCACCTGCGAGGACGGCGCCGGTGCGGTTTTCGGGGTGGGCCACGTCCCGGCGGCGGCCGGGGGAGCTAGAGTCGGCCCCCACCGGCGGCATGGAACCGTCGCCGCAGGCCCGGCCCCAGGGAGCGACCCCCGTGCAGATTCCCCACGACACCCGTCGCGCGCTCGACGTCGTCGTCGCGCTGGTGAACACCGCGGCCGAGGCGGACCAGCCCGACGGGCTGGCGGACATCGGCTCGCTGCGCGCCTTCGTCCGCGAGTACGAGATCAGCGACGTCGGCGAGCTCGGCGCCCGCGACCTCGCCGGGGTGCGGACGGTACGCGGCAAGTTCGCCCAGGTCTTCGCTGCGCCCACCGCGCGCGCCGCATCCCAGCTGATCAACGAGCTGGTCGCCACGGCCGGCACCACCCCGCAGCTGACCGACCACGACGGCTACGACTGGCACGTCCACTACTTCGCGCCGGGCGCCTCCCTCGGGGACCACCTGGCGGCCGACGGCGGCATGGCGCTCGCGTTCATCGTGGTCTCCGGGGAGCAGGAGCGGCTGCGCCGCTGCGAGGCCCCCGACTGCCGGCGGGCCTTCGTGGACCTCTCGCGCAACCGCTCGCGGCGCTACTGCGACAGCCGGACCTGCGGGAACCGGCTGCACGTGGCCGCGTACCGGGCGCGTCGCAAGGAGGCCGACGCGGGACCGGAGGCGGCCCTGTCAGAGCAGGAACAGGTCATGAACGGCAGCCAGCAGCAGTAGGGTGCCGATCACCCCGAGGAAGATCATCAGGGGTGGCTGGGAGAGCGCGAAGAGGCAGCCTCGCGGCTCCTCGGCGACCGGGGCGGGGACCGGTGCCGGCGTCGGAACCGGCGGTTCACCCTGCGATGTGTCGAGCATGTCGGGCCGATGATGGCGCAGGGCGCCTGCGGACGTACCCCAACACGCCCTTGTCCACGCGGGGGTTCACCCCTTCTCGTGGACCCTCGGCGGATCCGCCCGCCGTCCTCGCGTTCCGTGCTTCGGGTCCCGCGCCGGCGATCCCGCGCTCGGGATCCCGTGCTTCAGATCCCGTGCTTCTTCAGGATCGCCTCGATGTCGGAGAAGTCGTCCGCGGGGGGCTGCGAAGCCGCCGGGGTGCGGCCGGCCGGTGACGGCGTGGAGGCGCCGGGGGCGACGGCCTGGTGCGCGGGGCGGCCCTTGGCCGGGTCGGCGGCCCTCTCGCCCTTGGCGAGGCCGCGGCGCTCGACGGCGCGGGTGGTGGCGAAGAGCAGCCAGGCCAACCCGAGCAGCCCGAAGCCGATCCAGACGGTCGGCTTGAAGACGACGTCGGACAGCCACGCGACGACACCCGTCAGCACGAGCGCCACCGGCACCAGCGCGTACGCCGTGATCCGGGTGGCCGCCAGGAAGCGCCTGCGGTAGGCGGTCACCGCGGCGACGCCCAGGCCGGCCGCGGACACCGCGGAACATATGGTCTCGGCCAGCATGCTGTCCTCCAGGTCCGGGCGGTCCGTCCCCTCCATCGTGCACCGGGCACCGTCGTACAGGCCATGCGCCGGGCCGATCTCCGGGACATCTCCGGGTCGCCCCGGGGGCAGAGCCCGCGGCGGTCGCCGGGCCGGGGGGCTGGGAGACTGTCCGTATGACCGATTCCGTGATCCTCGACGTCTGGTGCGAGCTCCAGTGCCCGGACTGCCACCGCGCCCTGGACGACGTACGCGCCCTCCGGGCCCGCTACGGTGACCGGCTGGACATCCGGCTGCGCCACTTCCCGCTGGAGAAGCACAAGCACGCCTTCGCGGCGGCGCAGGCCGCCGAGGAGGCCGCCGAGCAGGGGCAGGGCTGGCCGTACACGGAGGCCGTACTGGCCCGCACCGCGGAGCTGGCCGAGCGCGGCGAGGCCGTGCTGCTGGACGTGGCGCGCGAACTCGGCCTGGACGTGGAGGAGTTCGACACCGCCCTGATCGACGGGCGGCACATCCTGATCGTCGACGCCGACCAGGCCGAGGGCAAGGCCATCGGCGTGACCGGCACCCCGACGTACGTGATCGGCGACCAGCGCCTCGACGGCGGCAAGAGCCAGGACGGCCTGCGCGCCCGGATCGAGGAGATCGCCGACCGGCTGCTCGCCGGAGGCAGCTGACCGCCGGCGGGCAGCCGACCGCCGGGACCGCCCGCCGGAGCCGGGCCCGCTAGAGCAGGTCCTTGGAGAAGTGGAAGACGGTCGGCCGGTAGCCGAGGGACTCGTAGAGCCGCAGGGCCGGCGTGTTGCCGCTGAACACGTGGAGGCCGAGGAGGCGGTGGCCCGCGGCGACGGCGGTGCGCTCGGCGAACAGCATCAGGGCGCGGCCGTGGCCCCTGCCCCGGTGCTCCGGCGCCACGGCCACGTCGTAGACGTACGCGCCCTGCTCGTTCGGCGCCAGCCACAGGTGGCCGACGGGCGCGCCCGCCGCCTCCAGCACGGCGAGGGTCACACCGGGGGTGGCCAGGCCCTGGGGCAGTTGGCGTTCGTGGTCGGCCGCGGCCTTGGCGCGGGCGGCCTCGGCGGACATCCCGCGGCTGGTCCAGTCGGCGGCGTAGCCCCGCAGCGCCTCGGCGAACCAGGCGGTGTACTCGGCCTGCGTCATGGGACGGCCGGTGACGCCGCCGCCCAGAGCCGGCGGCTGCGCCGGGAGCTCCTTGACCATGTTGCGGCCCTGCTCCGCGTACCCGAGCGCCTCGGCCATGCGCAGCCCGCCCGCCGATCCGGCCGGGACGGACACCCGGACCGCGCGGCACCCCCAGCCCCGCAGCACCTCCTCGGCGGCGAGGGCCCCCACCGTCGCCCGGCCCCGGCGGCGGTCGGGCTCGTCGACGGCCAGGTCCCGGATCTCGCCGACCGTCGGCCCGAAAGGCGTGTCACAGGCCGCCACCAGGGCGCCGACGCGCCTGCTGTTGACCCGGATCTCGTACGGGCGCGAGCGCGCGCCGCCGGTGCTCTGCTGAAGCGGCCCGCTCGGCCGCAGGGTGGTGGTCATCAGTCGAGTTCTACCCCTCCCCGCGGCCCGTACGACAGTCGTTTAAGGGCGGGCAGGAGGTTACGGGTCGAGGTCCTCCCCGGAGCGGGCGTCGAAGATCCGCATCGCCTCGGCGGTGACCGGACCGGGGGCCGCCGCGGACGGCGTGTGCCCGTCGACGCGGTGGACGGCCTGGACATCGCGCAGGGTGGAGGTCAGGAAGACCTCCTCGGCCTGCTGGAGGGCCTCGAAGGGCAGGTCCGTCTCCTTGGCCCCGGCCCACTCCACCACGAGGGCGCGGGTGATGCCGGCGAGGCAGCCGGACGCGAGGGGCGGGGTGTGCAGTTCGCCGTCCAGGACGACGAAGACGTTGGAGCCGGTGCCCTCGCAGAGCTGCCCGACGGTGTTCGCGAACAAGGCCTCCGAGGCCCCGGCCCGGTGGGCGGCGGCCAGCGCGACCACGTTCTCGGCGTACGAGGTGGTCTTCAGGCCGGTCACGGCGGACCGCTCGTTGCGCACCCAGGGGACGGTGATCGTGGCGGTGGTGTCCGGCCGGCGGGTGGTCTCGCCGACGGCGACGACCAGCGTCGGGGCGGCCTCGCCGCGGTCGGAGCCGAGCGGGGAGACACCGCCGGTGTAGGTGATGCGCAGTCGGCCGAGCGGCACCGGATTGGCCTCCAGGACGGCCGCGCAGGCGCGGCGCACCTCGTCGTGGTCCGGGTCGGGCAGCCCGAGCCCGCGGGCCGAGCGGGTCAACCGCTCCAGGTGGCGGGTGAGCGCGAAGGCCTTGCCCCGCTCCGCCTTCAGCGTCTCGAACACTCCGTCGCCCACGGTCAGCCCGTGGTCGAACACGGACACCTGTGCGCTGTCGGCGTCCCGCAGCGCGCCGTCGAGCCAGATCCTCACCGTACGATCCCTCCGCTCACCCAGGGGTACCTGTCACCGCATGGGCTCCTGACGCTACCTGGAGCAGGCGGGCGGCCTTCAGTTCGGTCTCCGCCCATTCGCGCTCGGGGTCGGAGCCCCAGGTGATGCCCGCGCCGGTGCCGAAGAGCAGCCGGGGGCCGCCGGGGGCCTGGCGGTCGATCCAGAAGGTGCGGATGCCGACGGCGAGCTCGCCGGTGCCGCGGTCGGCGTCGACCCAGCCGATGCCGCCGCAGTAGGGGCCGCGGGGGGCGGTCTCCAGGGCTTCGATGATCCGCAGCGCGGAGGACTTGGGGGCGCCGGTGACGGAGCCGGGCGGGAAGGTGGCGGCGAGCAGCTCGGGCCAGCCGGCGCCGTCGGCGAGCTCTCCGCCGACGGTGGAGACGAGGTGGACCAGGCCCGGGTGCTCCTCCACGGCGCACAGCTCGGGGACGGTGACGGAGCCGGTGGCGCAGACCCGCCCGAGGTCGTTGCGGACCAGGTCCACGATCATCACGTTCTCGGCGTGGTCCTTGGGCTGGAGGTCGGCGGCGGTACGGCCGGTGCCCTTGATGGGGCCGGACTCGACGTGGCGGCCCGCCCGGCGCAGGTAGAGCTCGGGGGAGGCGGTGGCGATCTCGACGCCGTGGGCCGGCAGGCGAATCGTTCCTGCGTAGGGGGCCGGGTTGCCGCGGGCGAGCAGGGCGGTGAGGGCGTCGACGTCGGCGCGGGCCGGGTCGGGCAGCGGCGCGGACATCACCCGGCAGAGGTTGGCCTGGTAGACCTCGCCGGCGGCGATGTGCTCGCGGATGCGCCGTACGCCGGCCGTGTAGGCCGCGCGGTCGAGCGAGGAGGACCACCGGTCGACGGCGGGACCCCGCCAGGCCCCGGGGACGGGCGCGGGCACCGGGTCGGGGCGTATGTCCCCGAAGCGCGCACAGACCAGCCGCCCCTCGAAGTCGGCTGCCACCGCCCAGAAGCCGGCGGAGTCGAGGGCGGAAGGGTCGCTGGTGACGTCGCGGAGGTCCGTCGCGAGGAGGCCGCCGAAGCGGGCCAGGGGAAGCAGGTCGTGCACGGCTGCGAGTCTATGACCGGCGGGGCGGCGGCGCCGGTGCGGTGACGGTCGGGTGACCGGCCGTGATCGAGCGGCAGCACGCTGCGGAAACGCGTTTTTGAGCTGGCCCGGTAATCCGCTAGAGTTCAACACGTCGCCAGGGAGCGAAGGGGCCGAAACCCCGGAGTGAGCCCGGTGACCTGCGGACGTAGCTCAGTTGGTAGAGCACCACCTTGCCAAGGTGGATGTCGCGAGTTCGAGTCTCGTCGTCCGCTCGAAGTGGGGGATCTTCCCGAGAACCCCTGCAGCTCCATGGTGGAGTGGCCGAGAGGCGAGGCAACGGCCTGCAAAGCCGTCTACACGGGTTCAAATCCCGTCTCCACCTCCAAGGACGATTAGCTCAGCGGGAGAGCGCTTCCCTGACACGGAAGAGGTCACTGGTTCAATCCCAGTATCGTCCACTGGTCCGCAAGGACCCCCGCGCGATTAGCTCAGCGGGAGAGCGCTTCCCTGACACGGAAGAGGTCACTGGTTCAATCCCAGTATCGCGCACGCAGTATCCTGCAGTACCTGTTCCACCTGCGGCTTCACAGCCGTACCCGCGCGATTAGCTCAGCGGGAGAGCGCTTCCCTGACACGGAAGAGGTCACTGGTTCAATCCCAGTATCGCGCACCACCGGAAAGCCCCGGCCGTCTCGACGGCCGGGGCTTTCGCGTGCCCTGCGGGTCAGGAGGAGAACAGCATCCGGCCGAAGCCGCCGCGGTGGTGGCCGTGGTGGCCGTGGCCGCCGTGGTGCGGGGCACCCCAGGCGGGCGCCGGGGCGGCGTGCGGCGCCGGATAGGGGGCCGGCGGCGCGGCGGGCGGGGGGACCTGGCCGTACTGGGCCGCCGTGTACTGCGACTCCAGGCGGGTCAGCGCCTCCAGCTCGCCGTAGTCGAGGAAGATGCCGCGACAGCCGCTGCACTGCTCAATCTGAACGCCGTTGCGGTTGTAGGTGTGCATCATCGCGTGACACTTCGGACACTGCATGACCGGATCAACTCCTCGCCGTCTGCGTCGACACCGGATGCATGCCCGGTGGCGTGAAGCTCACCCTACGACGGAGCCCCCGGCTCCAAGTCGGGCGGGAGGGTGGCTATTCGGGTACAGGACTCCACCATCAGCCGTTCCACGTCATCGAGTCGGCGGTGCTTTTCTGCCGCTTTGGCCAGCGCCAGCGCCGCGGTCTGTACGGTGAGGGCCCGGGCGGGGACATCGAGTTCCGGCCACGGGTCCGAGCCGGGCGGCCCGGCAGCCGGCCCTCCGGCGGCCCGGTAGGCGTCGAGGAAGCGGACCCAGGTGCCGGAATCGAGCAGCCCTGCGGCGTACCAGGCCGCGGGGCGGGCCAGGTCCCAGGCGGGGGCGCCGACCCCGAGGTCGTCGACGTCGATGAGCCGCCACTCCCCTGCCGCGCCCGGGCCCCCCTTGCCCGGGGCCCGCCTGCCCGGGGCTTCCTTGACCGGGCCGCGCACCAACTGCCCCAAGTGCAGGTCCCCGTGGCACAGCCTCCCGCCCGGCGGGGCGGGCTCCTCGCCCCGGGCCCACGCGGGCAGGGTGCGGGCCGCGGCGCGCACGTGCTCGGCGGGGCCCGGCGTCTGCGGGTGCGGCGGAGCCTGCGCCAGGCGGCGCAGGGCGCGGGCGACCTTGGCGGGGCCGCGCATCGGGGGCACGGGACCCGGCAGGCGGTGGACCGGTACGTGATGCAGGGCGGCCAGCAGCCGTCCGGCGGCCTCCCAGGGGGCGTCCCCCGGCCGCTCCGGGTCCACGGGGGCGCCGTACGGCCAGAGCGTCACCGGGCGGCCGTGGAGGCGGCGGACCTCGGTGCTGAGCGGGGGCAGCAGCACGCCGGCCAGCGCCTCGTCCGCGGCGATCCGCATCCGGACCGCGAGGCCCTCCCGGTCACTGTCCCCGGCGTGCGCCTTGGCCACGGCGGCGCCGCACCGCACGACGGTCCCGTCCTCGCGGTCCGCGAGCAGCTCGTACGGCCGCGGCACGGGCGCGGCGGGCAGGGTGGCGGCCGCGAGGGCTGCGAGGGCCGCGGGCAAGGACGTCGGCATGGGATCCCCGGGGTCGGGCGGTGGCGCCGGGCCCGGCAGCGGGCCCGGCGTGATCGTACGCCCTGCGGGGGCCGCACGACCGTACGCCTGCGCGGCATCAAAAAGGGTGCTGCCCGTGCGACTCCCCAGTCGCACGGGCAGCACCCTTCACCTGCCGTCCGTCGCCGCGCCCCCGTCCCCACGGGGTGCGACAGGCGATGTCTGCCCGGGCCGCTCTCCCGGGCTCGGGCGCCGCTCAGCGCCCGAGCATCACACCGACGGACGACGCTTGTGCCGCCACCTGGTCGAAGCCTCCGAAGAGGAAGAGCAGGAGGGCGGCCAGGGGGAGCACCATGGCCGCGGCCACCAGCGGGTGGCGCGTACCGGACTCGTGGCCGTTGAACGCGAATGCCTTGCGCCCCTGCCGTGCGATGTCCGCCATGGTCCTCTCCCTGTGTCGGCAGCGGTGGGCTTGTGACCTCGGGGGACGAGTGCGCCACCCACCGCTTGTCCTCAACACTAGGCGGGCGGGCACCCCCCGGCGTCCTGCCTTCGTACCCCTTGACAGGCCTCCAGGAGGATGACGGCTCCCTCCCCGTGTACTCCCCTGGGTGGAGATCGGCCCCCCGTTGTAGGGGTCATCCCCGAGGGGGTGACCGGAGGGTGGTGACTTCGCTCACTTGCGTCACTCCCCGCGCATGCGTCTCCGCCTACGGGGTACACAACAAGATCACCCCGTCCGGCCGCGCCCCGCGTGCGCCCGTCGGCCGCCCCCGACCCCGGCTGCCGCCCCAATCCCCTTGGGGGCAAGGCTCTTTGGGGCAGTCGGCACGCGGTGCCCGGCGACCGGGCGGGAGGGCTGAGGAACCCTCAAGTGGGCGATGACGCACAGACGATCGATTCCTCCGGCGAGGGCGCGGCCTCTGAGCGCTCGTGGCGGATGGTCCGTAAGCTGTGCCACGTCAACAGGACGACCGGTCAGCGGGGTGGACATGGCGATGATGCGGCTCCGGCGCGAGGACCCGCGTGTCGTCGGCTCGTTCAGACTGCACCGGCGGCTCGGCGCCGGGGGCATGGGCGTGGTCTACCTGGGCTCGGACCGGCGCGGCCAGCGCGTCGCGCTCAAGGTGATCCGCCCGGATCTGGCCGAGGACCAGGAGTTCCGCTCCCGCTTCGCGCGCGAGGTGTCCGCTGCCCGGCGGATCCGCGGCGGGTGCACCGCTCGCCTGGTGGCCGCGGACCTGGAGGCGGAACGGCCGTGGTTCGCCACCCAGTACGTGCCCGGGCCCTCCCTGCACGACAAGGTGGCCGAGGAAGGCCCCCTGACGGCCGCGCAGATCGCCGCGATCGGCGCCGCGCTGTCCGAGGGACTGGTCGCCGTGCACGAGGCGGGGGTCGTCCACCGCGACCTGAAGCCCTCGAACATCCTCCTGTCCCCCAAGGGGCCCCGGATCATCGACTTCGGGATCGCGTGGGCCACCGGCGCGAGCACCCTCACCCATGTGGGCACCGCCGTCGGCTCCCCCGGCTTCCTCGCCCCCGAGCAGGTCCGCGGGGCCGCCGTCACCCCGGCCACCGACGTCTTCGCCCTCGGCGCCACCCTGGCCTACGCCGCGACCGCCGACTCCCCCTTCGGGCACGGCAGTTCCGAGGTCATGCTGTACCGCGTGGTGCACGAGGAGCCGCACCTGCACGGGGTCCCGGACGCGCTCGCACCCCTCGTACGGGCTTGCCTGGCCAAGGATCCCGAGGACCGGCCCAGCACGCTCCAGCTGTCGATGCGGCTCAAGGAGATCGCGGCCCGGGAGGCCCAGGGCCTGTCCGACGGCCGCCCGCCGGCCCCGCGCGTACGGGCCGAACGGCCCACCGGGCGGCTCCCCGAGCAGTACGCCGACCAGCGCACGGAGCGGCGTACCGGCGGCACTCCCGCGCCCCAGGGACAGCCCAAGGGCCCGCACAGCGGACCCCACTCGCGGCCCTCGTCCTCCCGGAACCCCGCCGGGGGCCAGGGACCGTCCTCCCGCCCGACCGCGGGGCGTACGGGGGGCCGCCCGGCGCCCCGGACCACGGGGACGGGACGGCGCCCGTCGCGGCCTGACCCGAAGCTGATGCGGCAGCGGCTGATCGTGTTCGTCGTGGTGACGCTGATCGTGGCCCTGGGCATCGCCGCCGCCCAGAAGTTCTGACCCGTCAGGGCTGCTGCGGCGGGCGGGTGGCGTAGAAGGCGACCGCCGAGGCGGCTGCCACGTTCAGGGAGTCGATGCCCTCCGCCATCGGGATCCGGACCCACTCGTCGGCTGCGCGCAGGGCGTACGTCGACAGACCGTGTCCCTCGGAGCCCAGCATGATCGCCGACCGCTCGAAGCGCTCCGGCGGGACCTGGTCCAGCGGGGTGGCCTTCGGACTCGGCGTCATGGCCAGGATCCGGTAGCCCGCCTCGCGGACCTTCTCCAGGTCGGCGGGCCAGGCGTCCAGTCGTGCGTACGGGACCGAGAAGACGGACCCCATCGAGACCTTGATGGCCCGCCGGTAGAGCGGGTCGGCGCAGTCCGGGGACAGCAGTATCGCGCTGATGCCGAGGGCGGCGGCGCTGCGGAACGCGGCGCCGAGGTTGGCGTGGTCGACGAAGCCCTCGAACACGGCGATGCGCCGGCCCGCGCCCTCGTCCGCGAGGAGCTCGGCGGGGGCGGGCAGCGGCTTGCGCTGCATCGAGGCGAGGGCGCCGCGATGCACGTGGTAGCCGGTGACGCGTTCGGCGAGCTCCGGGGTGACGGCGTAGACGGGGGCGGGCAGTTCGTCGATGACATCGCGCATGACGTCGACCCATTTGGCGGAGAGCAGCATCGAGCGCATCTCGTACCCGGCGTCCTTGGCGCGTCTGATGACCTTCTCGCCCTCGGCGATGAACAGGCCTTCCGCGGGCTCGCGGCGCCGCCGGAGCTCGACGTCGGTCAGGCCCGTGTAGTCGTGCAGCCGCGGGTCGTCGGGGTCTTCGACGGTGATGAGATCTGCCACGGGGTGATACTGCCTTGTCCTGGGTGTGGTGCCAACGGCCCTGCGGGGCGGCGGCGGTTCAGACGTTCGGGGTTCCGGCGTTCGGGGCCGCGGCGGTCGGGGCTGCGGCATGCGGGGTTCCGACGCGGACGACCTCGCCGATGACGATGACGGCCGGCGGGCGGACCTCCTGTGCGCGGACGGTCTCGCCGACGGTGGCGAGGGTGGCGTCCACCCGGCGCTGGGTGGCGGTGGTGCCCTCCTGGACGACCGCCACGGGGGTGTCGGCGGCGCGGCCGTGCCGGACCAGCGCCTCGGCGATCAGGCCGATCTTGTCGACGCCCATCAGGATCACCAGGGTGCCGGTGAGCTTGGCGAGGGAGGCCCAGTCCACCAGCGAGCGCGGGTCGTCGGGGCCGACGTGGCCGCTGACCACGGTGAACTCGTGGGCGACGCCGCGGTGGGTGACCGGGATGCCGACGGCGCCGGGCACGGAGATGGAGCTGGAGATGCCGGGGACGACGGTGCAGGAGATCCCCGCCTCGGCGAGCGCCTGGAGCTCCTCCATGCCCCGCCCGAAGACGTACGGGTCGCCGCCCTTGAGCCGGACCACTGCCTTGCCCGCCTTGGCGTGCTCGATCAGGGCGTTGTTGATGGCCTCCTGGGCCATGTAGCGGCCGTACGGGATCTTCGCCGCGTCGATGACCTCGACGTGCGGCGGCAGTTCGTCGAGCAGGTCGCGGGGACCGAGCCGGTCGGCGATGACCACGTCGGCCTCGGCGAGGAGGCGGCGGCCGCGGACGGTGATCAGGTCCGGGTCGCCCGGGCCGCCGCCGACGAGGGCGACGCCGGGGGTGTGGGAGCGGCCGGCTGTGAGGGAGCCGTCGCGCAGTCCCTCGACGACGGCGTCGCGGACGGCGGCGGAGCGGCGGGGGTCGTTGCCGCTCAGGACGGCGACGGTGACTCCCTCGACGCGGCCGGTGGCCGGGGTCCAGGCGGTGGCCGCGTCGGCGTCGTCGGCGCGCACGCACCACACGCGCCGGCCCTCGGCCTCGGCGGAGGCGCGGTCGTTGGCCTCGCGGTCCCGGGTGGCGATGAGGGCGTACCAGGCGCCGTCGAGGTCCCCGTCCTGGTAGCGGCGGCGCTCCCAGCGGATCTCGCCCGTCTCGGCCATGGCGTCCACCGACGGGGTGGCGGAGGGGGAGATCAGGACGACGTCCGCGCCGGCGGCGACGAGGGCGGGCAGGCGGCGCTGGGCGACCTGGCCGCCGCCGATGACGACGACGCGGCGGCCGGCGAGGCGCAGACCGACGGGGTACGCGGGGTGTTCGGCCATGGCGGTGCGGCTCCTGATACGGCGGTGTTCTGCGTGGCCGCTGCTGCGCTGGAGCGGCTGGTCCGGTGTGACGTGCGGTTTCGGGTGTGCGGGTCCACGATACGACCCGGCCGTTCCGCCGCTGCGCGGGGCTCGTCTCCCCACCCCGCCCCTTCCCGAAACCGGGGGCCCCGCCCCCGGGCCCCCGGCAGGGGCACGGGCCGCGCCCGGCACCCCGTTCCGGGCGCTCCGCGCCCGGTGCGCTCAAACGCCCCGCGGGCTGTGATCAGCCCTGGTGTGACGGGGTGGGGCAGGGCTCCGTGCAGCGGTGGGGTGGGGGTTACTTCTCGGTGACGCCCGCGGAGTCGAACGTGGCGACCTCGTGCATCGCGCGGGCCGCGCTCTGCACCAGCGGAAGGGCCAGCAGTGCGCCCGTGCCCTCACCGAGGCGGAGGTCCAGGTCGACCAGCGGGCGCAGGCCGAGCTTGTTCAGGGCGGCGACGTGCCCGGGCTCGGCGCTGCGGTGGCCCGCGATGCACGCCGACAGGGCCTCCGGGGCGATCGCCCGGGCCACCAGGGCGGCCGCGCCGGCGCTCACGCCGTCCAGGATCACCGGGGTGCGCAGGGAGGCCGCGCCCAGGAGGAGGCCGACGATCGCCGCGTGCTCCAGGCCGCCGATGGCCGAGAGGACTCCGATCGGGTCCGCGGGGTCCGGCTGGTGGAGTTCCAGCGCACGGCGGACGACCTCGACCTTGCGGGCGTGCGTCTCGTCGTTGATGCCGGTGCCCCGCCCGGTGACCTCCGACGGGTCGACGCCGGTGAACACCGAGATCAGCGCCGCGGACACCGTGGTGTTCGCGATGCCCATCTCACCCGTGAGCAGCGCCTTGTTGCCCGCCGCCACCAGGTCGCGGGCCGTCTCGATGCCCACCTCGATGGCCGAGACGGCCTCCTCGCGGGTCATCGCCGGGCCGGTGGACAGGTCCGCCGTGCCCGGGCGGACCTTGCGCGGGAGCAGGCCCGGCGTGGCCGGGAGGTCCCCGGCGACGCCCACGTCGATCACGCAGACCTCGGCGCCCACCTGGTTCGCGAAGGCGTTGCAGACCGCCCCGCCGCCCAGGAAGTTGGCCACCATCTGGGTGGTGACCTCCTGGGGCCAGGGGGTGACCCCCTGGGCGTGGACCCCGTGGTCACCCGCGAAGATCGCGACCGCAGCGGGCTCCGGGATCGGCGGCGGGCAGACCCGGGAGAGGCCGCTGAGCTGCGCGGAGATGATTTCGAGCATGCCCAGGGCCCCGGCGGGCTTGGTCATGCGCTTCTGGCGTTCCCAGGCCTCGCCGAGCGCCTTCGCGTCGAGCGGGCGGATGCCGGCGACGGTCTCGGAGAGCAGGTCGTGCGGCTCCTCGCCGGGCAGTGCGCGGCGTCCGTACGTCTCCTCGTGGACGACCCAGGCCAGCGGCCGGCGCTGCGACCAGCCGGCCTGCGCGAGCTCGGGCTCCTCCGGGAACTCGTCGACGTAGCCGACGCAGAGGTAGGCGACGACCTCCAGGTGCTCGGGCAGGCCCAGCTCGCGGACCATCTCGCGCTCGTCGAAGAAGCTGACCCAGCCGACGCCGAGGCCTTCGGCCCGCGCGGCGAGCCACAGGTTCTCGACGGCGAGCGCCGAGGAGTACGGGGCCATCTGCGGCTGGGTGTGCCGGCCGAGGGTGTGGCGGCCGCCGCGGGTCGGGTCGGCGGTGACGACGATGTTCACCGGGGTGTCGAGGATGGCCTCGATCTTGAGTTCCTTGAACTGCTTCGCCCGGCCCTTGGGCAGCGACTTCGCGTAGGCCTCGCGCTGGCGCTGGGCGAGCTCGTGCATCGTCCGGCGGGTCTCGGCGGAACGGATGACGACGAAGTCCCAGGGCTGGGAGTGGCCCACGCTGGGCGCGTGGTGCGCGGCCTCCAGGACGCGGAGCAGCACCTCGTGCGGGATGGGGTCGGTGCGGAAGCCGTTGCGGATGTCGCGGCGTTCACGGATGACGCGCAGGACGGCCTCGCGCTCGGCGTCGTCGTACGCGGGGGCCGGCTCGCCGGCGGAGGGCTCGACGGCTTCGGCGACCGGCTCGACGGCCGACTCTGCGGGGGCGGGCTCGGGGGCTGGCTCGGCGGCGGGCTCGGGGACCGGCTCGGCGGCGGGCTCGGTTACCGCCACCGGAGCCGGCTCCGGCTCCACGGCGGCCGCGGGGGCGGGTGCCTCGGGCTGGGCCGGAGCGGCGTCCGCCACGACGGCCACGGCCTCCGGGGCGTCCTGCGCCGCCACCGGCTCCTCGGCCACGGGCTCGGGGGCCTGGGCCACCGGTTCGGCGGGCTGGGGCGCCGGCTCGGGCTGGGGCTCGGCCGGCGCCTGCTCCGCCTGCTCCGGGGCGGCCACGGGTGCGGCCTCGACGACGGGCTCGGGCGCGGGGGCGGCGGGCTCGGCGGCCGCCACCACCGCAGCGGGCTCCGGCTCCGGCGACGCGGGCTCCGGCTCCGGCATCGGCGCGGGCTCTGCGGCCTCCCCGGGCTCGGGCTGCGCGGCTGCCACGGGCTCCGGCTGCGACGCGGGCTCGGCCACCGCGACCGGCTCCGCCTGCGGCTGGAGTTCGGGCTGCGGTTCGGGCTGCGGCTGCGGCGCGGGCTGCTGCTCCGGCTGCGGCGCGGCCTCCGCCACCGCCACGGGCTCGGTCCCCCACGGGGCCCCCGCCTGCAGCGGGATCTCGGCCGGCTGCGGAACCGGGGCGGCGGCCTGCGGGCGCGGCACGTCCAGGTACTCGGGTCCGGTGGTCGGCGGCCCCGACTGCGGGACCGGGATCGGCGCCACCGGGGTGCTCACGGCAGCGGCGACGGGCTGCGGCGCGACCGGAGCGGTGGCCGGACCCCGGTCGGCGAGGGAGCGTACGACCCCGCCGGTGGCCTCGGGTACGGGCGGCCCCATGTGCAGCGGGCGGCGGGCCGGGGCAGCGGGGGCCGCGGGGGCGGCGGGGGCCGCCGGGGGCGGGACCACGAGGCCGCCGAGGTCGAGCGCGCCGGAGTCACGGCCGCCGGCCTCGTGCGCGCCCGCGCTGTACGAGGAGTCGGCGAAGGACGGGTCGGCGAAGGAGGGCTCGGGGAAGGACGGCGCGGCCGGCGAGGGCTCGGGGTAGGCGGGCTCCGCGTAGGCGGGTGCGGCCGGCGCCTCGGGGTACTCCGCGTACGGGGCGTCGTAAGAGGTTTCGATGGGGAAGGCCGGGGCCGGCGGGACGACCTGGGGGTCGCTCCATGCGCCCTGGCCGCTCGGCATCAGCAGCAGTTCCTCGTCCTCCGGCTCGGCCGGGTTGTCCACGAGGTCCTGAAAGGCGTAACCCCCCGGGACGGGCGCGGGTGCGGCGGCGGGGTGCTGGGCCGGAGCGGGAATGCCCTGCTGATCCACCATGCCCGCATTGTCCGGGAGACCCTCGCCCGGTACCTGGCCGGTGTCAGTCATGCGTACCCCTCGCCCATCGGTGTTGCCCTCTTCGATCGCCCTGCCGCCCACGAGGCCGTCGGGCGGCGTTGCGTGCGGGGCTGCCGTGCGACGTGTCCGTCTTCGCACACACCGTGCGACAACCAGTAAGCATTGTCGCGCCCGTTAGCGACCACGGCGGCCATAACTGACATGGTCTGCTGTGGACTGCGCCACGTCGAGCGCCTTTTGACACCGTCACGCCCGACCAAACCAGGACAGTACGACCAGGGCAGTACGACGATCGGCCAGCCTACCCCGCCCTCCCGCCTAGCGGTTCACGGGGCGTTCGGCGGCCAGCAGGAAGACGACGGAACGCTCCTGTTCGTTCCACGTACGGGTGTCCAGGCCGACGGACTGGAGCAACGCGCACTCGACGGTGTAGCCGCCTTCGGTCAGCGCGCGGCCGATCGCCTCCGCCTCGTCGCGGGTGGAGGCGTGGCTGACGATCCGTTCGGGGCGGCGGTCGGCGACGGCCGCGACGACCTGGGCTCCCCCGCCGCCGACGCGGACGACGTCGGGTTCGGGCAGGTCTTCCAGTACGTGGGGCGCACGGCCGGGGACGACCCGGACCTGTACGCCGCGCTCCCGGGCGGCGGCAGTTACGCGTTCGCAGGCGCGCGGGTCGGCGTCGACGGCGATGACGGCGGCGCCGAAGGCGGCGGCCTCGGCGGCGAAGGCTCCGGAGCCCGCGCCGATGTCCCAGACGAGGTCCCCGGTGCGGGGGCCGAGACGGGCGAGCTGGGCGGCGCGCAGCTGCGCCGACTCCCCCTCGCCGGTGTCGGCCCGGGGCCGGGCCCAGCCGCGGGTGAGGGCCTGGGCCGGGTTCTGGCCGAGCAGCCAGGGCGGTTCGGCGGAGGCGGCGGCCTGGCCGGCCCCGCCGATGACGATGACCACGTTGGGGTCGCGCCAGCTGTGGTCGGGGACCTTGTCGGAGGTGAGGACGGAGACCTGCTCCTTGTCGGTGCCCAGTTCCTCGCAGATGACGAAGGTGCGGTGGACCGGCCCGAGCAGCAGGGCGAGTTCGGCGGGCCCGGCGCCGGGCGAGGTGAGGACGGCGACCTTGCCGTGGGCGCGGCAGACGTTGACGGCGCGGCGCAGGGTGCGCGGGTGGGCCACGACGACCTGGGCGTCGTCCCAGGGCATGCCGGCGCGGGCGAAGGCGGCGGCGACGGAGGACACGGCGGGGACGACCTCGACTTCGAGGCCGTGCTCCGGAGCGCGCAGGGTGCGTACGACACCGAAGAAGCCGGGGTCGCCGTCGGCGAAGACGACGGCGGTGCCGCGGTGGCCGGCGATGCGGCGGGCGGCCAAGCCGAGGCTGCCGAGGCGGATGCGTTCGGCGGCGGGCGGGACCTCGGGCAGTGCGAGGTGGTGGGCGGCGCCGGCCACGAGGGTGGCTGCGGAGAGCGCGGACCGGGCGGCCGCGGTCAGGGCGGAGCCGTCCCAGCCGATCACCGTGACCCGGTCGGCCATCGTCGTCAGTCTCCTGGGGTGGGGGCGGGCGCGGGGATGCGGGCACGGTGAGACTACCTGGTCATCGGGTCAGTTCCAGTCGGCGCCGACGGCGTACCCGTTCGCGCCGGTGGGCCGTCCGAGCTCGTATCCGTAGCCCTCGCGGCCTTCGTAGCCCTCGTGGTCCCGGTAGCCGTCGGCGTCCTCCAGGTCCTCGGGGACCAGGCTCCAGACGATGAGGTCGGTGCGGGTGTCGCTCCAGGAGCCGTCGGCGGTCTGCGTGCGCACTATCCATGCGTTGCGCAGGACGCCTTCGCTGATGCAACCGATCTTCTGGGCCACCTGCTGGGAGGCGGTGTTGTCGGCCGCGGTGCGCAGTTCGAGGCGTTCGAAGCCCTGGTCCCGGAACAGCCACTGGGCGACGGCGAGGACGGACTCGCTGGCGTAGCCCTCGCCGCGGGCCCAGGGGGCGGTGACGTAGCCGACCTCGGTGGTGCGGGTGCGCCAGTTGGTGTTCTGGAGGTGGACGATGCCGACGAGGCGCTGGGTGAGGAACTCGGCGACGGCGAAGACGATGCCGCGGCCCTCGGTACGCTCGGCGTGGGACTGCCGGGTGGCCCAGGCCCGGGCGTCGGCGACGGTGTAGGGGTGGGGCGCCGAGGTCCAGGCGACGACGTGCTCGTCGTTCATCATCTCGGTGAGCGCGGTGACGTCCTCCCCGTCGAAGGGGCGCAGCACCAGCCGGTCCGTGCTGATGGTGACGTCCGGGAAGGTGGTAGTCATGCGCAGCTCCATGCTGTTGCTGGACCGTTTGTGCGGGTCGTAGGCACAGCATGCAGCATGCGCCGGGGGATGTGCAGGGCCGGGTTGCCCGGAAGCGGGCAGCGTGCGGCCCCGCACGCCGGCGTGGGCGTGCGGGGCCGGACGGGGGCGGCGATCAGGCCTGGGGGGCGCCGAAGGCGGGGGTGACCGAGCCCTGGTACTTCTCCTCGATGAACTTCTTGACCTCGTCGGAGTTCAGCAGCTTGGCGAGCTTCTCGATCCGCGGGTCCTTCTCGTTGCCGGCCTTGACCGCGAGGAAGTTGGCGTAGGGGTTGTTCTCGGCCTTCTCCAGGACCAGCGCGTCCTTGGCGGGCGCGAGGTGCGCTTCGATGGCGTAGTTGCCGTTGATGACGGCCGCGTCCACGTCGTTGAGGGCGCGCGGGACGGTGGCGGCCTCCAGCTCCTTGAACTCCAGGCCCTTCTTGTCGGTGATGTCGGACAGCTTGGCGCTGGTGCCGACGCCTTCCTTGAGGGTGATCACGTTGTTCGCGGCGAGCAGCTGGAGGGCGCGGCCCTCATTGGTGGTGTCGTTGGGGACGGCGACGGTCTGGCCGGGCTTGAGGTCGGTGAGGGCCTTGACCTTCTTGGAGTACAGGCCGAGGGGCTCCAGGTGCACGTTCACGACGGGCACGATGTGGGTGCCGTTCTTCTTGTTGAAGTCGTCGAGGTATGGCTTGTGCTGGAAGTAGTTGCCGTCGACCTGGCCCTGCTCGGTGGCCGTGTTGGGCAGGACGTAGTCCGTGAACTCCTTGACCTCCAGCTTGAGGCCTTCCTTGGCCGCGAGCTTGTCCTTGACGAAGTTCAGGACGTCGGCGTGGGGGCTCGGGGAGGCCGCGATCAGGAGCGGCTTGCTCGCGTCGGCCGTGCCGCCGTCGGCCTTGGCGGCCGGGTCCGAGGAGCTGCCGCAGGCGGTGAGGCCGAGGGAGAGCGCGGCGGTGGCGGCGGCGAGGGCGGTGAGCTTGAGGTTCTTGCGCACGAAGAGTGCCTTTCATTGCGGTGCAAGTGCGTGGGTCTCACGCCGGTCTTGCGGGTGGTGGCCCAAGCACGACAAGTGCGGGCCTTCTTTCCGGGTGGAGAGGGTCTGGGGAGCCCGGGGGCTCAGGCCGCCCGGCCGCGCCGGGCCAGGAGGCGGACCGCGCCGTCGCCGATCAGCTGGATCACCGTGACGACGGCGATGAGGACGACGACGGTGGCGACCATGAAGCCGGTCTCGAAGCGCTGGAAGCCGTAGGTGATGGCCTTGGAGCCGAGGCCTTCGCCGCCGACCGCGCCGGCCATGGCGGAGTATCCGACCAGGGTGATCACGGTGGTGGTGACGGCGGCGACGAGGGAGGGCAGGGCCTGCGGCAGGAGCACCTTGCCGACCAGGGTGGGGATGCCGCCGCCCATGGACTCGACGGCTTCGACCAGGCCGTGGTCCACCTCGCGGACGGCCGTCTCGACGAGCCGGGCGAAGAAGGGGATGGCTCCGATGGCCAGCGGGACGATCATGGCGGTGGGGCCGATGAAGGTGCCGACGACGGCGGTGGTGACCGGGATCAGGAAGATCAGCAGGATGATGAACGGCAGCGAGCGGCCTATGTTCACGATGACGCCGAGCACCTTGTTGACCGGCTGGTTCTGCAGGAGGCCGCCCTTGTCGGTGAGGACCAGCAGGATGCCGAGGGGCAGTCCGCCGAGGACGGTCACCAGGGTGGACCACAGCACCATGTAGAGGGTGTCGTACGTGCCCTGGGTGAGCAGGGGCTGCATCTCGGACCAGGTCACTTGACACCTTCCTTGACGAGTGCGGCGATCTCGGAGTCGATGTCGGTGTCCTCGTCGACGATGTCGACCTGGAGGCCCTGCTCGCGCAGGAAGCCCACGGGGACGACGTTGTCCTCGTAGCGGCCGGGGAGTTCGATGCGCATGCGGCCGATCTGGCGGCCCGCGACGGTGTCCATCGCGGCGCCGAGGATCGAGATGTCGATGTTGTACGTCCGCGACAGCTGCGAGATCACCGGCTGGGTGGCGGCTTCGCCGTGGAAGGTGACGTCGACGACCGTGCGGTCGGGGCCGGTGGCGGCGCCGCTGACGGGGAAGAGTTCACCGGCGAGCTCGGAGCCCGGGGTGGCGAGGAGTTCGGCGACGGTGCCGGACTCGACGATCCGGCCCCGCTTCATCAGGGCGGCCGAGTCGCAGATCGTCTTGACGACGTCCATCTCGTGCGTGATGAGCAGGACGGTCAGGCCGAGCTGCCGGTTGAGGTCGCGCAGCAGCTGGAGGATCGAGCGGGTGGTCTCGGGGTCGAGGGCGCTGGTGGCCTCGTCGGAGAGCAGCACCTTGGGGTCGCCGGCGAGGGCGCGGGCGATGCCGACGCGCTGCTTCTGGCCGCCGGAGAGCTGGCCGGGGTAGGCCCTGGCCTTGTCGGCGAGGCCGACGAGGTCGAGGAGTTCGAGGGCCTTGCGGGAGCGCTCGCGACCGGAGACGCCGAGGATCTCCAGGGGCAGCTCGATGTTGCCCTGAACGGTGCGCGAGGACAGCAGGTTGAAGTGCTGGAAGACCATGCCGATCCGGCTGCGGGCCTCGCGCAGTTCCCTTCCGGCGCGCCGGCCGCGGCCGGCCAGGGCCGTGAGGTCGACCCCGTCGACGGTCACGGTTCCGGTGGTGGGGCGTTCCAGCAGGTTCACGCAGCGGATGAGGGAGGACTTGCCGGCCCCGCTCTGGCCGATGACTCCGTAGACCTCGCCCTCGCGGACGTGCAGATCGACGCCGTCCAGGGCGGTGACCTCACGGCCACGGGACTGGTAGACCTTCGTGAGGCCCGATGTGGTGATCACAGGATTTCCGTCGCTGTCGAGTGCGCGGCGCAGCGGGTGCCGGGCACGGGGCAAACATCTGGGGACGCGATACGGGTCGAACCGGGGCATGGCGGTGGTTCCGACGCGTGCGCGGGGGCAGGAGCGTTCCGGTCCGTACTGCTCGGCAGTGGCGGGGCGGACGGGCTCGGCCTGCCTCGCTTCGGGGCGCGAGGCTCGGGGAGGGGGCCCTCAGAAGGCGCACATTCGACACATACAACGAGCACCGGGCGTCATCGTCGCCTCGGTCGCAAGGGTGCGGCTGCTCGTCGTGGTCATGGGCCCCAGTAAAGCAGACATATCCCGTCACCGATCAAAGCTGTCCGGATAGCGGACGCATTCCGGCCGCATACCGGACACCGCCGAAGGGCCCCGAAGGCCCTGCTGGGCGCTCCCCCGGGGAGCTGACCTGCGGTGAGCCGGCCCGGCTTGCGGCCCGGCCCCGGCCGCGCCCCGCACGGTGCGGGGGCTGCGCTGTGGTCAAGACCACGGCGGCCCCGGGGTGGGCGCACAGGGGCTTTCGCCCCCGTAATACCCTCGCTGCATGCTCGACGCCCTGACGGCCGCCCTCGGTGTGGCCGCACTCGCCCTTGCCGCCTGGTGCGGTTTCGCCGCCCTGCGCGACCAGCCGACCAAGGACTGGCACTTCATCGGCATGGGCGTGGTGACCCTGCTGGTCCTGGTCCAACTGGTGGTGGGGCTGGTGAAGCTGGCGCAGGGCGAGAAGCCCGACGAGGGCTCGGTGATCTTCGTGGCCTATCTGGTGGGCGCCTTCGCGGCGGTGCCGGCGGCCGGGTTGCTCTCGCTGACGGAGCGCACCAAGTGGGGTTCGGTGACGGTGGCCGCGGGCGCGGTCGTCCTCGCCGTGCTCGAAGTACGGCTCTACGACATCTGGGGGACCCCCGGTGCCTGACACTCCCGACACCGCGGCGTCCGAGGCGCAGCCCGCAGCGCAGCCCGGGGCGCACGAGGCACCCGCCCGGCGCGCTCGGCTGGTCTCCGGACCCGGACTGCTGCTGGTCTGGCTCTACGGGGTGATCGCGGTCGGCGCCGTCTCGCGCTCCGCCTACCAGATCTCCACGGAGTTCGACCAGGCTCCGCTCCCGTACGCGCTCTCCGGCCTGGCCGCGCTGGTGTACGCCTTCATCACCTACTCGCTGGTGCGCGGCGGGGAGACGGCCCGCAAGGCGGCGCGGATCTGCTGCGCCGCCGAGCTGACCGGCGTCCTGGTCGTCGGCACCTGGACGCTGGTGCGTCCCGAGGCGTTCCCCGATTCGACCGTGTGGTCCGGCTTCGGGATGGGCTACCTGTTCATCCCGGTGATCCTGCCGATCACCGGGATGCTCTGGCTGCGCGTCAGGCGCTGACCGCGAAGTCGGTGGCCTGCGGGGCGTCCTTCTCCAGGATCACCAGCCGCACGCCGTCCGAGGCGGTGCGACCGCCGACCTGCACGTAGCCCGCCTTGCGGTAGAGGCGCAGGTTCGACTCGCTCTTGTGACCGGTGTGGAGACGGAACCGGGTGGGGCCGCCGTGGCCGGCGAGGGCCTCCTCGACGGCGCTCAGCAGCCGGGCGCCGAGCCCGTGGCCCTGCAGGCGCGGGTGCACGCAGAGCTTGGCGATCCTGCCCGTGCCGTCCTCGTCGACGTTGCCGCGTACGGTGCCGACGACTTCGTCGCCGAGCCGGGCGACCAGCACCGTGTCGGTCGCCAGCTCCGCCTTGAGGGAGTCCAGGGTCTGGGTGAGCGGCTGGATGCGGTAGTTGCCGTACAGCTCGGCCTCGCGCTGGAACGCCAGGTACTGCAGTTTGAGGATCTGCTCGGTGTCCTCGGCAGCTGCCGCCGAAATGGTCACGCTCATGCCCATGTGCGCATGCCTCCCGCTCACCTGGTAGCCCGTCGGTCTACCGCTCCCTTCCCCGTAGGCCAGGAGCCGCAACCTCTGCAGCCAGCATTCTGCGCAGACATCCCAGGCAACGGGAACGGACGGGTCCCAAACTTCCTTGTGAGATACCCAACTCTCCTGCGATTTCACGGTAAGTGAGGTCTCTGGGCGAAAGAAGTGCCCTCATCAGCTCCGGACACCGTCCGGGCAATCGGGCGACCGCCGATCGGAGGGCCCGGTTCTCCTCCCCGTGCAGCAGCGCCGCTTCCGGCTCCGCGGCGTCGGCGTTCCCGGGCCGGCAGCCGTAGGGGATCTCCCGGCGGGCCCGGCGGCGGGCGAGCCGGGCCTCGGCGCGTACCGCCCGGCGCAGCCAGCGGGCGGGCTCGGCGGGGGCGGGGCCGCGTTCCAGCAGCCTCACCCAGACGGCTTGTTCCAGGTCGGCGGCGTCCACTCCGGCGGCCGGGGCCTCCGCGGCCGCCTCCGCGGAGAGCAGGGGGCCCAGTTGCTTCAGCAGGTCCATGCCGGGCGGGACGCGCGGCCCCCGCCCGGCGGTTTCCCCACCGGGCGCAGCCCACCCGTACGCGCCATTCCGCTTGTGTGTTGACGCCCGGTCGGCAGCGGCTCCGGCGGGGCCGGGCACGCGCCTCAGCGGCCCCGGCCGGGGCGGAAGGCCTCGGCGGCGAGCAGTCCCGTGTCGGCGTTGTCGGTGAAGATGCCGTCGATGCCCTGGGCGAAGTAGGCCCGGAAGGCGCCGAATGCGTCCCCGTAGGCCGCCGGGTCGGTGCCCTTGCGGTACTCCGCGGGCAGGAAGGTGTTCTCGTTGCGCGCGGTGTAGGGGTGCAGCACCAGCCCCTCGGCGTGGGCGTCCTTGACCAGGGTCGTCGGAACCCCGAGCCGGCCTTCCGCGTCCCGGGGCAGGATCAGGTCCATGGTCGGGCCGATGCCCTGCGCGAACCCGGCGATCCACCGCAGCCCCTCGGGCTTGACCAGGTCCGCGACCGTACGGGGGTCCTTGGCCACCTCGAAGTCCCAGGGGCGGGTGCCTGCTGCGGAGAGCAGCACCACACGGGGAGCGGAGACCAGCCGGGACAGGCGCCGGATGCTGGAGGGCTCGAAGGACTGGAGGAAGAGGGGGGCGTTGCGTCCGTCGCGGCCGTAGCGGCGCAGCAGCGCGGCGAGTGGCTCTTCCAGGCCGAGGCCGAGGGAGCGGAAGTAGGTGGGGTGCTTGGTCTCGACGTGCAGCCAGACGCGTCGGCCGCGCCGCCTGCCCTCCCGGTCGGCCCAGCGGAGGACCTCCTCGAAGGTGGGCACGTCCCACCGGCCGTCGTAGAGGGTGTTGCGCTGGCGAACGGCGGGGATACGTTCCTTCGCCCGCAGGGTCTTCAGTTCGGCGAGCGTGAAGTCCTCGGTGAACCAGCCGGTGACCGGGACCCCGTCGACCGACTTGGTGGTGCGCCGGGAGGCGAACTCCGGGTGGTCGGCCACATCGGTGGTGCCGCCGATCTCGTTCTCGTGCCGGCACACCAGATGGCCGTCGCGGGTGGGCACCAGGTCCTGTTCGA
This sequence comes from Streptomyces sp. NPDC043680, assembly GCF_056436685.1. Taxonomy (NCBI): domain Bacteria; kingdom Bacillati; phylum Actinomycetota; class Actinomycetes; order Kitasatosporales; family Streptomycetaceae; genus Streptomyces; species Streptomyces sp. NPDC043680. The sequence goes on from NZ_JBWKCE010000011.1 coordinate 114,569, forward strand.
CGACGTCGGCGCCGAGGTCGAGGGCGAGTTCGTACGATCCGAGGGTGTGCTCGGGGCGGTAGCCGCAGGCCCCCCGGTGGCCGATGACCAGCGGGACGGGGAGGTCCCGGTAGCCACCGCGGCCCTCCCCCGCCGCCTGCGCCTCCCCCGCCGCCTGCGCCGCCCCGGCCTGCTGCACCGCTGCCGCGGATCCCGCCGGGAGTCCGGCCACGGCTCCGCCCGCCGCCAGGACGGCCGCCCCCAGGACCGTACGCCGCGCTGCCCCACCCTGTGTCATGAGTGTCACTCCTCTGTTGTCTCGAATCGGCGCAATCGGCGTCGCGATCGTAGGCAGCGGCCGGTGGCCGAGGGGTGCGTACGGGTGGAACATGGCGCAAACACGCGTCAACACCGGGTATCCGATGTGTGAACCCGATGTGCGATCAGCCCGGACCCGCGAGTATCGTCCTCACCTGCGCGACCGCCGTGTCGCGCGAAGCCGTTTTCGATGCCGGAGGGCTCACGTTGTTCCGTACCGCGCTCATCAAGGCCACTGTCGGACCGGTCATGCGCATGATGTTCCGCACCCGTGTGGAGGGCATCGAGAACATCCCGGGGACCGGGCCGGTGATTCTGGCGGGCAACCACCTCACCTTCATCGACTCGATGATCCTGCCGCTGGTGTGCGACCGCACGGTCCACTTCATCGGCAAGGACGAGTACGTGACGGGCAAGGGGATCAAGGGTCGCGCCATGGCCTGGTTCTTCACCGGCTCCGGAATGATCCCGGTCGACCGGGACGGGGCCAACGGCGGCGTCGCCGCCCTGATGACCGGCCGCCGGATCCTGGAAGAGGGCAAGATCTTCGGGATCTACCCCGAGGGCACCCGCTCCCCCGACGGCCGGCTCTACCGCGGCCGGACCGGCATCGCCCGCCTGACGCTGATGACCGGCGCTCCCGTGGTCCCGTTCGCGGTGATCGGCACCGACAAGCTCCAGCCCGGCGGCAAGGGCATGCCCCGCCCCGGCCGGGTCACCATCCGCTTCGGCGAGGCGATGGAGTTCTCCCGCTACGAGGGCATGGACCGCGACCGCTACGTGCTGCGCGCCGTGACCGACTCCGTGATGGCCGAGGTCATGCGGCTGTCGGGCCAGGAGTACGTGGACATGTACGCCACCAAGGCGAAGGCCGCGTAGGGCGCACCCGCCCGCGCTACTGCCGTTGCAGTGACCGGCTGACGCCCGCCGCGGTCGTCGTGGCGAGGACCCAGCCGGTCACGATCAGCAGGTACGACAGCCACTGGTACCAGCCGCTCGGCGCGAAGGCCTGCTCCTGCCCGAAGCCGATGATCGGCAGCATCAGGTCGATCGTGTAGAAGGCCGGGTTGAAGTCGGGCGCCTCCCCCTGCTTGAGCGGCCGCGGCGGCTGGAGCCCGTACGCGATCGTGCCCGTCACCAGCAGCGCCGCCAGCCAGCCGGCCGCGCGCAGGGGCCGGAACCCGTAGCCCACGGTGGCGTCCTGGAGCAGCCCCCAGAGCCTGGCGTGCCGCGGCCGGGTGCGCCGGTGCCGCCGCAGCTTCGCGAGCTGTACCGTCCGGGCGGCCGCCTCGTCGCCGGCCGTGCGGTACGCGGTGGCGAGCTGTTCGTAGGCGTACGGGAGGTATCCCGACTCCTCCCGCTCCAGTGCGGGCAGCCGCTGCTCGGCGGGGAGGTGCGGGGCGAGGGTGCGGTAGGTCAGGCCGTCCACACGGATCCGAGCGGGCCACGTCCCTGGGTCGATGTGCAGCAGGTCGAAGGTGGAGCGGCGCAGGTTCACATCGCCTTGCACGGTGTCGCAGGCACGCAGCCACACCTCGCCTATGGCGCAGCTGGAGGCGCGCAGGGCGGTGCCGGCCGGGTTGGCCAGGCGCGCGTGCGCGAGGTTCAGCTGGCCCGGAATGCGGGAGCCGGTGAGGTTGACCCTGCCCCGGGCGTCCAGGCGCATCGCCCGCAGGTCCGTTCCGACCGTCAGGTTCTCGGCGTGCAGGGCGGTGCCGCCGGGGGCGAGGAGGCGGGCGTCGTCGAGGTTGACCTGCCCGCCGACGACCGCGCCGTTGATGCGGGTTTGGCCGTGGACCGTGAGGCCCATGGCGATGATGTCGGTGCCGATGGCGGCGTGGTTCAGCTGGAGCGGCGCCTCGCCCGCCTCGGCGTGCCGGCCGGTGGTGCTCAGGACCGCGTGCTGGAGGAAGAGGCCGCCGGATATCCGCGCCCCCGCCAGGCGGACGGGCCCGGTGAACCGGCAGCACGTCATCCGGAGCACGACCTCGACGCGCAGGGTGGCGGCGGTGAGGCCGGGCAGGACCGATTCGGTGAGGACGAGGGCGCGCAACCGGGCTCCGTACAGGCTCGGTTTGTGCTCGAACCAACAGCCGCGCATCCGCATCGGGGCGTCGATCTCGGCGTACTTCAGGTCGAGCTTTCCGCTGATCCGCGCTCCCTTGACCTTGAGACCTGCGACCTGGCCGGGCACCGTCGGGCTGTTGACCAGCAGCGCCCGGATCACGTGGGCGCGGATGGTGCGCTCGGAACCCCAGGAGGCTCCGTCCGCCGCATCCTCACCGGGCCCCTCACGGAAGTCGACGCCCTCACCGTGCGGGTACGCCTCCCAGACGCGGCGCTCGGCCGGGGTCAGATCGTTGATCTCCATCGCCCGGATGGTGTCCCGCGGTTCGACGGACTGTCAACTCGGCTAGCAGCAAGGAACTTTGACCGTCAGTGCTCGACGCCGTCCTGGAGCGCCTGCCCCTTGAGCAGGTACCAGGCCGCGACGGCGGTGGCCAGGAGGATGGCCGCTCCCACGCCGGAGGCGAGGCGGAGGCCGTCCACGAAGGCCCCCTGGGCTGCGTGCACCATGGCCTGCGCGGTCCCCGGGTCCACCGAAGCCGCCGCTTCGACGGCGCCGCCGAGCGACTCGTGCGCGGCGGCGGCGATCGGCGCGGGAACGGACGCCGGGGCGGTGAAGCCCTGGTACACGCCGGTGACGATGGAGCCGAGCAGGGCGATGCCGAGGGCGGCGCCGAGCTCGTACGCCGTCTCGGAGACGGCGGAGGCCGAACCGGCCTGCTCCTTGGGCACGCTGGAGAGGATGACGTCGGCGGTGACCGTGAAGGAGAATCCGGCGCCGAGGCCGACGACGAGCAGGGCCGCGCCGAGTAGCGGGTAGCCGCTGTCCTGGTGGATCAGGGTGAGGACGCCCAGGGCGAGCCCGCTCGCGCCGAGGCCGCCGGCGACGATGGACCGGACCGAGAACCTACGGGCGTACCGGCCCGCCACCAGGCCCGTGGCCACCGCGCCGACGGCGGCGGGCAGTTCGGCGAGCCCGGCCTCCAGCGGCTGGCGGCCCTGGACGAGCTGGAGGAACTGGGAGAGGAAGAAGACCAGGCCCGACAGGCCGAAGACGGTGAGGAGATCGGCGAGGACGGCTCCGGAGAAGCCGCGGTGCCGGAAGAGCCGCATGTCGAGCAGCGGCGAGGCCAGTCGGAACTGCCGCCGCACGAAGAGGACGAGCGCGGCGGCGCCCAGGCCGGCGGCGGCGCCGATCTGCCAGGTCACGCCGTGGATGGCGGCTTCCTTGACGGCATAGACGACACCGATGACACCGACGAGGGACAGTCCGACGCTGGGCAGGTCCCAGGGACCGGAGACGGGGTTCTTGGACTCGGGGAGCAGCTTGATGCCGACGAGGACCAGCACGAGCATCACGGGGAGGTTGATGAGGAAGACCGAGCCCCAGTAGAAGTGCTGGAGCAGGGCTCCCCCCACGACCGGGCCGACGGCCGCGCCCGCGGAGGCGGTGGCGCCCCAGATGCCGATGGCGAGGCTGCGCTCCCGGGGGTCGTGGAATATGTTCCGGATCAGCGCGAGGGTGGACGGCATCAGGGTCGCGCCGGCCACGCCGAGCAGGGCGCGGGCCGCGATCATCATCTCGGGGCTGGTGGCGCAGGCGTTGAGGACGGAGACGGCGCCGAAGGCGGTGGCGCCGGCGAGCAGCAGTTTCTTGCGGCCGATGCGGTCGCCGAGGGAGCCCATGGAGACGAGCAGACCGGCGATGACGAAGGAGTAGATGTCGCCGATCCACAGCAGTTGGGCGCCCGAGGGGCGCAGGTCCTCGCTGAGGGAGGGCGTGGCGAGACCGAGTACGGTGGCGTCCACCGCGACCAGCAGGACGGCGAGGACGAGCACCGAGAGGGCCAGCCAGCGCCCGCGGCTCCTCTCCTGCTCCTCCTTCCGGCGGCTCAGCTGTTCGGTACGGCTCATTTCTCCACGCTCCGTCGTGCGCCACCGAGCAACAGCTCGATGATCATGTACTGGAAGTCCTTCGCGGCGACCCGGCCGTCCATCACGGCCCAGGCGCAGGTGCCGATGAGGCCGTAGAGGGCCTCGGTGAGCCAGGCGGGGCTCAGGTCGATCCGGATGTCGCCCTCCTCCTGGCCGCGCCGGAAGAGGGCGCCGACGCGGGCGTCGAGCCGGGCCCAGCCCTCGTTGATCTGGTCGCCCTCGAAGAGCTGGTTCTCGGTGACGAGGAAGGCGAGCAGCTGGGCGTTGGGCTCGGCTTCGGCGACGAGCCGTCTCAAGGCCTCGACTGCGGTGCCCTCGTGCAGGCGGGCGTTGTCGAAGGCCACCTCGAACTCGCGGATGCCGAGGTCTTCCAGGGCCCGTACGAGGGCGTCGCGTCCGGCGAAGTGCCGGTGGAGGGTCGCGCGGCCGATGCCGGCGGCCCGGGCGACCTCGTCCATGGTGGCGGTCGACTTGCGGGAGAGCAGTGCGGCGGCGGCGCGGAGCACCTGATCACGATCCATGGCCATGAGACGACCATACACCAAATGAGACGTAGACGTCTCATTTTATTTCGGGTGCCCCAAGGCACCCCGAGAGGAATGCTGTGTACATGACGCCGAAGCCGCTGCTCCTGATCGACGTGGACGGCCCGCTGAACCCCTACGCGGCCCAGGCCCAGCGCCGCCCCGAGGGCTACACCACCCACCGCATGCGCCCCACCGGGTGGACCGAGGCCGAGAGCCGCAAGCCGCTGCGCGTGTGGCTGAACCCCGCCCACGGCGCGGAGCTGCTCGCGCTGGCGGACACGTACGAACTGGTGTGGGCGACGACCTGGAAGGGCGAGGCGAACGACTGGATCGCCCCGCACCTGGGCCTGCCGCGGCTGCCGTACATCGACTGGCCGCAGATGCACGGGCGCGCCCCGCGCGGCACCTTCTGGAAGACGCAGTACATCCTGGAGTACGCGGCCGGGCGGGAGTTCGCGTGGATTGACGACGATGTCACGGCGATGGACCGTGAGTACGTGGACCAACGCCACCCGCTGCGGACGTTGTTGCTGCGCATCGACGAGCAAGTGGGGCTCATGCGCGGCGACTTCGACACGCTGGCGGACTGGGCGGCGTGAGGGGCTCGCAGGGGTGCGGTGAGGGGCGGCGGTTTTGATCATGCTCGTGCGGCCGCCATAGCATGCACATGCCACCCTTGCGACCTCCGTCCGACGAAAGCGACCCATGCGCATCCAGCGGATCCTCGCCACTACCGCCGCCCTCACCTGCCTCGCCGTGCTGCCCGCGTGCAAGGGAGGTGGCGGCCAAGCAGCACCTCCGGGCACACCCGCCTCCTCCGCCTCCTCGGCCTCCGCCGGAGCGGACGGGGGCGCAGCCTCCGATGGCCCGCTCGTCAAGGCGCAGCAGTACATGCGCGAATGGGCCGGGTGCGAGAACCTCAGCTCCAAGGCCGACGACCCGAGGATCCCGAGCGGCGACTTCCCGAAGGTCGGGCAGTGGTCGGTGACGGAGATGGGCGTCTGCAGCACCACGGCCGACAAGAGCGACATCGTCATCGCCGTCCCCAAGGACATGAAGGAGTTCCAGGCGGGCTACAAGCAGTACGTCATGGACAAGATCGCCGGTGGCGACGGGGCGTACGGGCTCTCCAGCAACGTCCTCATCGGCAAGGGCTTCGTCGCCTTCCCCACCCTGCCGAAGACCTCCATGGCCCTGGTGCGCTCCGAGATGCGCGTCCTGACCTGCAACCCGACCGCCCCCGTGCCCAAGGGCTACAAGCGGGAGAAGGCGCTGGTCGAGTACTGCAACCTCAGCGATTTCGTCCCCGCCGAGGACGGCTCCGGCAGCCCGAACTTCGAGACCCAGCAGAAGGGACCGGACGGCAAGCCCGGCCAGCCGGCCACCGGCAGTCTCGGACTCGCGCGCGCGGGCAGCATCGCCGAGCTCCGCACGCTCGTGAACAACAGCCCCCTGGCCTGCAAGGAGCACTTCTCCACCGACCCCGAGGCGGTGGCGATCGAGTCCATCGACTACCAGCCGGTGGTCAAGGGCAACGCACTGGACTGGGGCGTGACCGGTCGCGCGCTGTGCGGCCAGCCGGCGGGTGAGCGGCGCGCCCACGACCTGAGCTGGCTCGACACCGTCGGCGACATGAAGAAGCTCCAGACGAAGGCGAAGGCCGCCCAGCAGGCCGACCTGAAGGACGACGGCAGGCTGAGGGCGACCGCCAGCAAGCTGCTCGTCGGCGAGAACGTCGCCGTGGAGACCAACAACGCCTCGGCCCGGTTCGTCCTGTACCAGCTCCAGTTCCTGTACCTGAACTGCGTGCCCGGCTTCTCGGCCCCCACCGGGTACCGGCTGGAGAAGGCCCAGGTGGAGGGCTGCGTCCTGACCAACTACGAGCCGGAGCACCCGGTGCGCTGAACGCGCGTAAGCGGGGGCGGGTGTGGGCCCGGGCGCGGACACGACGGAGGGGCGGCCGGAGCACAGGGCTCCGGCCGCCCCTCCGGGCATCCCGCGGCGTGCGGACGTACAGGGCCCGGGGAGCCCTGGGGGCTACGGGCGTGCGGGCCGCAAGGCCGCCGGGGTATGTGGGGTACGGGGGTCGGGGGATGCGGGGGCCGCCGTACGGGCTACTGCTTGTGCGCGGCCCAGGCGTGCTGGATCACCAGGTCCGCCTTCAGTTCGGTGAGCTGGGTCGCGACCGCCGACGGGGCTGTGCCGCCGCGGCCGTTGCGGGAGGCCAGCGCGCCGGGGACGTTGAGGACCGTGCGCACCTCGGGCGTCAGGTGCTCCGAGATCTTGGCGAACTGCTCGTCGGTGAGCTCGTCCAGCTCGATGCCGAGCGCCTCGCACTCCTTGACGCACTCGCCGGCCACCTCGTGCGCCACCCGGAACGGCACACCCTGCTTGACCAGCCACTCGGCGATGTCCGTGGCGAGGGAGAACCCGGCCGGGGCCAGCTCTTCCATCCGCTCCCGGTTGACCGTCAGCGTGGCCATCATGCCGGTGAAGGCGGGCAGCAGGACTTCGAGGGTGTCGCAGGAGTCGAAGACGGGCTCCTTGTCCTCCTGGAGGTCCCGGTTGTAGGCGAGCGGCAGGGCCTTGAGGGTGGCGAGGAGGCCGGTCAGGTTGCCGATCAGGCGGCCCGACTTGCCGCGCGCCAGCTCCGCGATGTCCGGGTTCTTCTTCTGCGGCATGATCGACGAGCCGGTGGAGAAGGCGTCGTGCAGGGTCACGAAGGAGAACTCCTTCGTGTTCCAGATGATGATCTCCTCCGCGATCCTGGACAGATTGATCCCGATCATCGCGGTGATGAACGCGAACTCGGCGACGAAGTCGCGCGAGGCCGTGCCGTCGATCGAGTTGCCGACCGAGCCCCGCTCGAAGCCCAGCTCCGCCGCGACCGCCTCCGGGTCCAGCCCCAGCGAGGATCCGGCCAGCGCGCCCGAACCGTACGGGGACACCGCCGTCCGGGTGTCCCACTGGCGCAGCCGCTCCGCGTCCCGCGACAGGGACTGCACGTGGGCGAGCACGTGGTGCGCGAAGAGCACCGGCTGCGCGTGCTGGAGGTGGGTGCGCCCCGGCATGGCCACGTCGGCGTGCGTCTCCGCGAGGCCGACCAGTGCGTCCTGCAGGTCGGCGACCAGGCCGCCGATGATCCGGGCGTGATCGCGCAGGTACATCCGGAAGAGGGTGGCCACCTGGTCGTTGCGGGACCGGCCGGCCCGCAGTTTGCCGCCGAGGTCGGCGCCGAGCCGCTCCAGCAGGCCTCGCTCCAGGGCGGTGTGGACGTCCTCGTCGGCGATGGTGCCGGTGAAGGAGCCGTCGGCCACATCGGCTTCGAGCCGGTCCAGGCCCGCGATCATACGGTCGAGTTCGTCGTCCGTGAGCAGGCCCGCCTTGGCGAGCACGCGCGCGTGGGCGCGGGAGCCGGCGATGTCGTACGGCGCGAGGCGCCAGTCGAAGTGGACCGACGCGGAAAGCTTCGCGAGGGCCTCGGCCGGGCCGTCGGCGAACCGGCCGCCCCAGAGCCGGACGTCACCGTTGTTGCTGCTCACAGCTACTGCTCCTCAAGAGTGGGGGTGTACGACGGCCTCCCCGCGCGGAGGTAACGGGGAGGCCGTCTGCGTACTGCGTGACGACTCAGGCGAGGTCGCGGCGCGCGGCGATCTTCGCGGACAGACCGAAGATCTCGATGAAGCCCTGGGCCTTGGACTGGTCGAAGGTGTCGCCCGAGTCGTAGGTCGCCAGGTTGAAGTCGTACAGCGACTCGTCGGACTTGCGGCCGGTGACGACGGCGCGGCCGCCGTGCAGGGTCATCCGGATGTCGCCGGTGACGTGCTGGTTGGCCTCGTTGATGAAGCCGTCCAGGGCGCGCTTGAGCGGGGAGAACCACAGGCCGTCGTAGACCATCTCGCCCCAGCGCTGCTCGACCTGCCGCTTGTAGCGGGCCAGCTCGCGCTCGACGGTGACGTTCTCCAGCTCCTGGTGGGCGGTGATCAGCGCGATCGCGCCCGGGGCCTCGTAGACCTCACGGGACTTGATGCCGACGAGGCGGTCCTCGACCATGTCGATCCGGCCGATGCCCTGGGCTCCGGCCCGCTCGTTGAGCTGCTGGATCGCCTGGAGCACGGAGACGGGCTTGCCGTCGATGGCCACCGGGACGCCCGCCTTGAAGGAGATGACGACCTCGTCGGCCTCCCGCGGGACGGCCGGGTTCGAGGTGTACTCGTAGATGTCCTCGATCGGCGCGTTCCAGATGTCCTCCAGGAAGCCCGTCTCGACGGCCCGGCCGAAGACGTTCTGGTCGATGGAGTACGGGGACTTCTTGGTGGTCGCGATCGGGAGGTTCTTCTCCTCGCAGAAGGCGATGGCCTTGTCGCGGGTCATGGCGTAGTCGCGGACCGGGGCGATGCACTTGAGGTCCGGGGCCAGGGCGACGATGCCGGCCTCGAAGCGGACCTGGTCGTTGCCCTTGCCGGTGCAGCCGTGGGCGACGGTCGTGGCGCCGTGCTTCTTGGCGGCGGCGACCAGGTGCTTGACGATGGTCGGCCGGGAGAGCGCCGAGACCAGCGGGTAGCGGTCCATGTAGAGGGCGTTCGCCTTGATCGCCGGGAGGCAGTACTCGTTGGCGAACTCGTCCTTGGCGTCCGCGACCTCGGCCTCGACGGCACCGCAGTCGAGCGCGCGCTTGCGGATGACGTCCAGGTCCTCGCCGCCCTGGCCGACGTCCACGGCAACGGCGATGACCTCGGCGCCCGTCTCCTCGGCGATCCAGCCGATGGCGACGGAGGTGTCCAGGCCGCCCGAGTAGGCGAGTACGACGCGCTCGGTCACGGGTTTCTCCTTACAGTGCATTCAACGACAGGCATAACTATGCACTACTCCGTATGTTTCGTCAATCGAGCCTCGGCCACCTCCTCCGACCTGCGGAATCCGCGAGCGGCGCGACCATGCAGCTGCCTACGATCGGGGACCGGCAACGGAGGGGGAGGCCATCGTGGGCAGCGAACCGCGGCGACAGCGGGAGACGGGGCGCGCGTACGCCGGGCGGCTCGTCGGCGCGACGGATGCGAAGGATGCGACCGAGGCGGCAGAGGCGACCGACGGCTGCGCGGCGGCCGTGTCCGACGGGGACGCGCTCTTCGCGTCGGACCTGCCGGAGGCGTGGATCGAGTTCGACCACGAGGTGCGGCGGATCCACCGGCGCTCGTACACGGCCCCCCGCAGCAATCGGTTGGAGGTGCGCCTGTGCCACCCCGACGGGCGGATCCGGGCCGCCGCGCTGACCGCTCCGCGGCCGCCGCTGGCCCTCGTGGCGATCCGGTGCACCGACTGGGCCCCGCCGGTACGCGAGCGGGCGCGGGAGGTGATGGCCGGGGCACTGGCCGACGCCCCCGGGCCCGTCCTGACCACCCTGACGGGCCTTGTGCTGCGGCTGGGCCGCCGGGAGCACGGCGGATGGGCGCTGGAGCGCATCGAGGCCGGGCTGCGCCGCGACCCGTCCGCACTCGCCGTGCTGCGCGACAGCGCGGACCTGCCGACCCGGCGGTTCGCCGCCCGGCTCACCCTCGATAGGGGGCTCTTCGGCGTACGGGAGCTCGCCCGGCGGGCTGCCGGTGAGCGGGACCCGGCGGCGGCCCGGCTGTGGACCGACGGCGCGCTGCGGGCCATGGCCGCCGACGGGCCGGACGGGACCGCGGTCGACGCCCTGCTCGGGGCGCACCTGCCGATGGTCCGGGCCGGCGGGGTGACGGCCCTGCGGGGGGCCGGCCGGGCTGCAGAGGCCGTGGACCACCTGGCCGACCGCTCCGGGCTGGTGCGGGCCTGTGCGCGGTGGCTGCTGCGGCAGGACGGCGGTCATCCGTACGCCGACTACCGCGAGCTGGTCTCGGACCCGGCGCGGGTGGGCCCGTACGCGGTGGCCGGACTCTCCGAATGCGGCGGCCGCGCGGATATGCCCGCGCTGCGCGCCCTGCTGGACCATCCCTGCGACGCGGTCCGCGCCGCGGCGCTCGCCGGGATCCGGCGCCTTGACGCCACGCTGGAGGACGCGCTGCTGCTCGGGCTGCTGGACGACCCGTCACCGTCGGTGGCCCGGGAGGCCTCCCGGAGCCTGCGGCCGGTGGCCGGGCGGTTGGACACGGCCCGGCTGGCCGCGCGGATCGCGGTGGAGCGGCCCGTGCACGTGCGCCGCGCCGCGTTCCACCTGCTGCGCGCGCAGGGCGGGATCGGCGGGCTGCGTGCCTCGGTGGCCCTGCTCGGGGACGCGGACCCGGCCCTGCGGCAGCTCGCTGAAGCCACCGTCCGCGGCTGGGATTGGCAGCTCACCCTCTTCGAGGGGCAGAGCACCGCGGCAGAACTGGACCTGCTGCTCGGGCAGTCCGCGTACCTCTTCACCGACTACGAACACCGGCTGCGCCGCGGTCGTCTGGGGCTCACGGGCTGACACCGCCCGATCCATCCGGCCGTCCCCGACGGATAATCGGTCCATGGGAAAACTCCACGACCGCATAGACGGCCGCCTGCGCACGTTCATCGAGGCGCAGCCGGTCTTCTTCACCGCGACCGCCCCGCTCGCCGGTGACGGCCACGTCAACCTGTCCCCCAAAGGCCGCTCGGGCACCCTCGTCGTCATCGACGAGCAGACCCTCGCCTACCTCGACTTCGGCGGCAGCGGCGCCGAGACCATCGCCCACGTCCGGGAGAACGGCCGGATCACCCTCATGTGGTGCGCCTTCAGCGGACCGCCGAACATCGTGCGCATCCACGGCGAGGGTGAGGCGGTCTTCCGCGACGACCCGCGCTGGGGCGAGCTGATCGGCCTGTTCGGGGCCGCCGACGGGCCCTCGGCGCGGGCGATCATCGTCGTGCACGCCCGCCGCATCTCCGACGTCTGCGGGTACGCCGTCCCCTTGATGGAGTACCAGGGCGAGCGCACCCTCCACGCCGAGTACTTCGGCCGCAAGACCGACGAGGAGTTCGCGCAGTACTGCGAGAAGAAGGAATTCATCGAGACGAGCCTCGACGGCCTGCCTGCACTTCCTCTGCCCCTTCCTCCGCGTACCGTCTGACATGTGCTGCGTACCGCTCTCGTCACCGGCTCACTGATCGTCACCAGCCTGCTCCCCCACGGCTCCCCGTCGCTGCCCGCCCGTCTCGCCGACACGGGCGGCGGCAGCCAGCTCATCACGGCCGTCGCACCCGCCCCCGGATCGACCACGGGGCGGGTGACGTGGTGGGACCTGCGGGCGGGCCGCTGGTACGAGGAGGGCAGCGCGGAAGCCCGCTTCGGCGCGAACGGCCTGACGGAGGGCCGGACCCGGGTCCAGGGCACGAACACCACGCCGACCGGCCTGTACGAGCTCCCGTACGCCTTCGGCATCACCCGCGCCCCGGCGGGGACCGAGTACCCCTACCGGCGGGCGACGCAGCAGTCCTGGTGGTGCCAGGACAACGCCTCGGGCAGCTACAACCGCTGGGTGGAGCCCCTGCCTGCGGACTGCGCGCCGGGCGAGGCGGAGCACCTGGTCGCGTACGAGAAGCAGTACGCGCACGCGCTGGTCATCGGCTTCAACTACGACCGCCCGGTGCACGGCCGCGGCGCGGGCATCTTCCTGCACGTCAACGGCAAGGGCGCCACGGCCGGTTGCGTCTCGGTCCCGGAGCGGGCGATGCGCGAGATCCTCCGCTGGGCCAACCCCCGCCGCCACCCCCACATCGCGATCGGCACCGATGCGGGGCCGCTGGCCGTCACCCGGTACTGAGTCAGCCTTCCTTCTGGGCCAGGCGCAGGAGGTGGTCCGCGAGGGCCTGGCCGCCCGCCGGGTCGCGGCTGATCAGCATCAGGGTGTCGTCGCCCGCGATCGTGCCGAGGATGGCGTGGAGCTCCGCCTGGTCGATCGCCGAGGCGAGGAACTGCGCGGCGCCCGGCGGGGTGCGCAGGACCACGAGGTTCGCGGAGGCCTCCGCCGAGATCAGCAGTTCCCCGGAGAGGCGCCGCATCCGCTCCTCCTTCGCCGACTCGCCCAGCGGGGCCTGCGGGGTGCGGAAACCGCCCTCGCTGGGCACCGCGTAGATGAGCTCACCGCCGGTGTTGCGAATCTTCACCGCGCCCAGCTCGTCGAGGTCGCGGGAGAGCGTCGCCTGGGTGACGCTCAGTCCGTCGTCGGCGAGCAGCTTGGCCAGCTGGCTCTGGGAGCGCACCGGCTGCCGGTTGAGGATGTCCACGATCCGGCGGTGGCGGGCGGTACGGGTCTGGGGGACGGAAGGCCCTCCCCCGGACTCCGTCAGGGGGGACCCCCACTGCTCGTTGTCCTGCGCCTGGCTCATCGTCGTCTCATTCCCCGGTTCGTCCGTCCCCGTTGGCTGCGTCGAGGATGCCCGGCAGCGCCTGGACGAACGCGTCCGCCTCGGCCTCGGTCAGGACGTACGGGGGCATGAGCCGTACGACGTCGGGGGCGGGCGCGTTGACCAGGAATCCGGCATCCTGGGCCGCCTGCTGCACCTGCGGTGCGAGCGGCTTGGTCAGCACGATACCCAGGAGGAGGCCCTCTCCACGGACATGGGAGACGAGCGGGTGGCCGGCGCCCTCGATTCCCGAGCGCAGCCGCTCCCCGCGGGCCTTGACCTGGTCGAGCAGTCCCTCCGCGGCGATGGTGTCGATCACCGCGAGGCCGGCGGCGCAGGCGATCGGGTTGCCGCCGAAGGTGGTGCCGTGCTGGCCGGGCTGCAAGAGCTGTGCGGCCGGTCCGAAGGCGGCCACGGCGCCGATCGGCAGACCGCCGCCCAGACCCTTTGCAAGGGTGACGAGATCGGGCTCGACGCTCTCGTGGGCCTGGTGCTCGAACCAGTGGCCGCACCGGCCGATGCCGGTCTGCACCTCGTCGAGGACGAGCAGGGTGCCGGTGGCCCGGGTGATCTCGCGGGCGGCCGTCAGGTATCCGGCGGGCGGTACGACGACGCCGTTCTCGCCCTGGATCGGCTCGATGACGACGAGCGCGGTCTCCTCGGTGACGGCGGCCCGCAGCGCCTCGACGTCACCGTACGGGACGTGCGTGACATCGCCGGGCAGCGGCCGGAACGGGTCCTGCTTCTTGGGCTGGCCGGTGAGGGCGAGGGCGCCCATGGTCCGCCCGTGGAAGCCGCCGTCGGTGGCGACCATGTGGGTCCGCCCGGTCAGCCGGCCGATCTTGAAGGCGGCCTCGACGGCCTCCGTGCCGGAGTTGCAGAAGAAAATCCGGCCGGGACGCCCGAAGAGCTGGAGCAGCCGTTCGCCCAGTGCGATGACCGGCTCGGAGGCGTAGAGGTTGGAGACGTGGCCGAGGGTGGTGATCTGCCCGGTCACCGCCGCGACGATCGCGGGGTGGGCGTGGCCGAGGGCGTTGACGGCGATCCCGCCGACGAAGTCGGTGTACTGCTTGCCGTCGGCGTCCCAGACCTGGGCGCCTTCGCCGCGTACGAGTGCCAGCGCGGGCGTGCCGTAGTTGTCGGTCAGCGCGCCCTGCCAGCGGGCTGCGTACTCCTGGTTGCCGGTCACTCGCCGTCCCCTCCCTGTGCGTCGGGCACGACCATCGTGCCGATTCCCTCGTCGGTGAAGATCTCCAGCAGGATCGAGTGCGGAACCCGCCCGTCGATCACGCGGGCCGTGCTCACCCCGCCGCGGACGGCGTGCAGGCAGCCCTCCATCTTGGGCACCATCCCGCTGGACAGCTCGGGCAGCAGCTTCTCCAGCTCGCTGACCGTGAGGCGGCTGATGACCTCGTCGCTGAGCGGCCAGTCCGCGTACAGGCCCTCCACGTCGGTGAGGACCATCAGCGTCTCGGCGCCCAGGGCGGCGGCGAGGGCCGCGGCCGCCGTGTCGGCGTTGACGTTGTAGACGTGGTGGTCGTCGGCGCTGCGGGCGATGGAGGAGATGACCGGGATCCGGCCGTCGGCGAGCAGCGCCTCGATCGCGCCGGTGTCGATGGCGGTGATCTCGCCGACCCGCCCGATGTCGACGGGCTCGCCGTCGATCTCCGGGGTGTGCCGGGTGGCGGTGATGGTGTGGGCGTCCTCGCCGGTCAGGCCGACGGCAAGGGGCCCGTGCTGGTTCAGCAGCCCGACCAGCTCGCGCTGGACCTGGCCTGCCAGGACCATCCGTACGACGTCCATGGCCTCCGGGGTGGTGACGCGCAGGCCCGCCTTGAACTCGCTGACCAGGCCCTGCTTGTCGAGCTGGGCGTTGATCTGGGGGCCGCCGCCGTGCACCACGACGGGCCGCAGGCCGGCCTGGCGCAGGAAGACCACGTCTTGGGCGAAGGCCGCCTTGAGGTCCTCGTCGACCATGGCGTTGCCGCCGAACTTGATGACGACGATCTTGCCGTTGTGCCGGGTGAGCCAGGGCAGGGCCTCGATGAGGATCTGCGCCTTGGGCAGGGCGGTGTGCTTGCGCGTGGTTCCGGCGCCGGGCTGGCCGGCCTTGTCGTTGCTCATGAGGAGTAGGCGCTGTTCTCGTGGACGTACTCGGCGGTGAGGTCGTTGGCCCAGATGACGGCGGACTCGCCGCCGGTGGCCAGGTCGGCGGTGATGCGGACCTCGCGGTCCTTCATCGAGACCAGGTCGCGGTCCTCGCCGACGCTGCCGTTCTTGCAGACCCAGACCCCGTTGATGGCGACGTTGAGGCGGTCCGGGTCGAAGGCGGCCTTGGTGGTTCCGATGGCGGAGAGCACCCGGCCCCAGTTCGGGTCCTCGCCGTGGATGGCGCACTTGAGCAGGTTGTTGCGGGCGATGGAGCGGCCGACCTCGACGGCGTCCTCCTCGCTGGCCGCGCCGATGACCTCGATCCGGATGTCCTTGCTGGCGCCCTCGGCGTCGCCGATCAGCTGGCGGGCCAGGTCGTCGCAGACGGTCCGCACGGCCTCGGCGAAGACCTCGTACTCCGGCGCCTGGCCGGAGGCGCCGGAGGCGAGCAGCAGCACCGTGTCGTTGGTGGACATGCAGCCGTCGGAGTCGACGCGGTCGAAGGTGGTGCGGGTCGCGGCGCGCAGCGCCCGGTCGAGGGTGGCGTGGTCCAGGTCGGCGTCGGTGGTGAGCACGACGAGCATGGTGGCCAGGCCCGGCGCGAGCATGCCCGCGCCCTTGGCCATGCCGCCGACGGTCCAGCCGTCCCGCGTCACGGCGGCCGTCTTGTGCACGGTGTCGGTGGTCTTGATCGCGATGGCGGCGGCCTCGCCGCCGTCGGCGGTGAGCGCGGCGGCCGCGGTCCCGATGCCCGGCAGCAGCTTGTCCATGGGGAGCAGGACGCCGATCAGGCCGGTGGAGGCGACGGCGACCTCGCCCGCGTTGTGCTCGCCGCCCAAGACCTCTGCCACCTTCTCGGCGGTGGCGTGGGTGTCCTGGAAGCCCTTGGGCCCGGTGCAGGCGTTGGCGCCGCCGGAGTTCAGGACGACCGCGCTGACGGTGCCGCCCCGCAGGACCTGCTCGGACCAGAGCACGGGCGCGGCCTTGACGCGGTTGGAGGTGAAGACGCCCGCGGCTGCCAGCCGCGGCCCGTTGTTGACCACCAGGGCCAGGTCCGGGTTGCCGTTCTCCTTGATCCCGGCCGCGATGCCCGCGGCCGTGAATCCCTGTGCTGCCGTGACGCTCACGGTGCGACTCCGATCGTGGAAAGACCCAGGCTCTCCGGGAGCCCCAGGGCGAGGTTCATGCTCTGCACCGCGCCGCCGGCGGTGCCCTTGGTGAGGTTGTCGATGGCGCTGATCGCGATGATCCGCTGCGCGGACTCGTCGTACGCGACCTGGATCTGAACGGCGTTGGAACCCTGGACGGAGGCGGTGGCCGGCCACTGGCCCTCCGGGAGGAGGTGGACGAAGGGCTCGTCCGCGTACGCCTTCTCGTACGCCGCCCGGACCGCCTCGGCGGTGGTGCCGGGCAGGGCCTTGGCGGAGCAGGTGGCGAGGATGCCGCGGGACATGGGCACGAGGGTCGGCGTGAAGGAGACGCTGACCCGCTGTCCGGCGAGCGGGGAGAGGTTCTGCACCATCTCGGGGGTGTGCCGGTGGCCGCCGCCCACGCCGTAGGGGCTCACCGATCCCATGACCTCGGAGCCGAGCAGGTGCGGCTTGAGGGCCTTGCCGGCGCCGGAGGTGCCGGTGGCGGCGACGATCACGGCCTCCGGCTCGGCGAACTGCGCGGCATAGGCCGGGTACAGCGCGAGCGAGACGGCGGTGGGGAAGCAGCCGGGGACGGCGATGCGCTTGGTCCCCTCCAGCGCCGCGCGGGCGCCGGGCAGCTCGGGGAGTCCGTAGGGCCAGGTGCCGGCGTGCGGGGCGCCGTAGAAGCGGTCCCAGTCGGCGGAGTCCTTCAGCCGGTGGTCGGCGCCCATGTCGACGACGAGCACCTCGTCGCCGAGCCGGGCGGCGACGGCGGCGGACTGCCCGTGCGGCAGCGCCAGGAACACGACGTCGTGCCCCGCGAGCACCTCGGGCGTGGTCTCCTCCAGGGTCCGGCCCGCGAGCGGGACCAGATGCGGCTGCAGCGAGCCCAGCAGCTGTCCGGCGTTCGAGTTCGCCGTCAGCGCGCCGATCTCCACCTCGGGGTGCGAGAGCAGCAGGCGCAGCACCTCGCCGCCCGCATACCCGCTCGCCCCGGCCACCGCTACACGAACCACCATCGGACCCTCCTCCTCGATGGCATGACTATACGTACCGCCGCACTTTTATGCAAAGGCTATGCAGTCCGCCCGGTCCGGCAGGTGTCCGGACCGGCGGCGGCGCGGGGCGACTCGGCGTCGAGAGATCTCCGCTCACCGACCGCGGGCCTTCGCGCGCCGGACGGTGCGCTCATCGTCACCCGTTCGGCGTAGAGCCGCCCACCGGCGACCGCTCGATTGGTCCACTCAGGTGAATCCAGGGCGTGAGCCGTGTGCAGGCGGCCGCAGAAGGGCCGGAAACGGCGTTGAAGGCCCGGCGGCGGCATCCGAGCATGGAGCTGTGCCCGTGAGAGCGGCTGCCGCGCGGCGCCGAGTCCGCCCGCGCCGCCGCACCGTGACGGGGGTCAGTGGTGTTGCGCATCCACTTCACCGCGGAGGATCTCGCCCGCACCCGGGTGGCCGGCACGATCGGGGCCGCGGCGGAGACGTACTACAGCCTGGAGATGCTGGGCAGGCGCTCCGGCGCCGTGCCGTTCCACCGGTGGCGCGGGGAGGTGACCGGGCGCCTGGCCCAGGACGCGGGGCCGCTCACCGCACTGCTCCCCGCCCGTGGGCCCGGGCTCGACCTGCTGGCGCTGGCCGGCGACTCGCCCGACATCGACCACGCCGTCGACGCGCTGCTGCGGGCGCCGCGGGCCCGTGTCCGCCGCGAGGTGGAGGCCGTCGCCTTCGACCCCGTCCACGCGGCCTGGGCGCGGAGCCTCGCCGAGGGGGACGGCGGGGCGCGGCGGCAGCTGGCGGCGGCCCTGGCGGCCTGCCACCGGGCGACCGTCGCGCCGTACTGGTCCGCCTGCCGGTCGCGCCTCGACGCGGTGCGCGCCCAGTACGCCCGGACCTTCCTCGACGGAGGCGTCGAGGGCCTGCTCGCCTCGCTGTGTCCGCCGCTGGTGCACTGGCGAGCGCCCGTGCTGGAGGTGCAGTATCCCCGTCCGGTCGAGGTCCACCTGGGCGGGCGAGGGCTCGTCCTGGCGCCGACCGTGTTCTCCTGGCGCCAGCTCAGCCTGCTGTACGACCCGTACGACGACGAATCCATGCCCCGGCTGACCGTACCGGCCGTGACCGGCCCCGAGACGGGCTCCGCACTGTGGCCCGGCCCCGGCCTTCCCGACGACGATCCCCTGGGCACTCTCCTGGGGCGCACGCGGGCCGCCGCACTGCGCATCGTCGCGGAAGGCGTCGGCACCACCGAACTCGCCCGCCGGCTCGGCGTCACCCCGGCGGCGGCCAGCCAGCACGCCAAGGCGCTGCGCGGCGCGGACCTCATCACCACCAGCCGCCGCGGAGGATCCGTGCTGCACGTCACGACCACCCTGGGCCGCGAACTGCTGGGCGGCACCACCTCTTGAGCCACCTCTTAAGCCACGGCTTAAGGCCATGGCCGCGGGCGCCCGGCCGACGCCAGCATTCCTGATGGCAGGGCCGCGGAAGACGGCCGTGCACGAGGCAAGAAGAAGAGGAGTACGGCATGACTGCTGCGACGAGGTCACCGAGTACGAAGTTCCGCCCGCGCCGCGCCCTGGAGCGTACGGCGGTGCTCCTGGGCGCCGCGGCGATCGCCTTCGCCACGGCCCAGGCTCCCGCACAGGCGAGTCCCGCCCAGTGCGGCGACAACCGCCTGTGCGCGTGGTCCGACGACAACTACGCCAGCATCTTCACCGCCTACACGGCCTCCGCGCCGGCCCTCGGCGGGGACAACGACCGGTTCGACTCGCTGTGGAACCGCAGCAGCGTCTCCTGGTACGTGTACGTCGACGCGTACTACGGAGGAGCCAAGTACTGCGTACGGCCGGGGTACTCCGTCTCGAAGCTGGGTGACTGGTTCGGCCTCCACGACAAGATCTCGTCGGTGAAGAAGCTGACCTCCTCGTCCTGCGGGACGGCGACTCCGATCGGTTCCTACAAGGGCTCGTAGGTCCCGTGGCGGGCCGCCACCCCGCCCGATCGCCCGACCGCCCGACCGCCCGTCACAGCCGGTGGCGGACCCAGACGTTCGGTTCCACGTAGACCGCGTAGCCCTGCTCCGGTTCGCAGCGGACCGGGGTCAGGGCGCCCGGGGCGTGGACCGGGCCCGGGGTGTCGAAGGGGAGGCCCGTCCACCCGCGCCACTCCGGGAGGGTGCCGGTGATCGTCATCGAGAAGGGCGCGATCGAGTCGATGACCCCGCCCGCGCGGACGTGGACGCGCAGCCACGGGTCGTACGGCAGGCCGTCCGCGCGGGTGCGGTACGCGTACTCGCGGATCGGGGTGTCCGGCTCGGCCGGCTTGCCGCTCGGGCGGACCGGGGCGACCACCTCGGTGAAGCCGCGGGCGCGGGCGTTCTCCCGCATCACGGACAGCATCCGCCCGGACAGGCCCTCGCCCTGCCGGCCGGCGGCGATGCTGATCTCGATGGCGCTGACGGTGTCGGGGGCGATCCCGCGCCGCAGGTCGGAGAAGGCCCACAGGAGGACCTGGTCCCAGCCCCGCGGGGGCAGCACCCCGTCGCGGCCCTTGGTGTGCTGCGCGAAGGGCACGCTGAACCCGCGGCCGATCACCTCGTCGCCGTCCGTCGCGACCAGGACGTACGGCGCCAGCTCCGTCACCATCCGCGGATACAGGAGCCAGCCGACCGGGTCGTGGCGGGAGAACTCCGGCCAGGAATCCTGCATGTCCCAGAGCCGGTCGGCCAGTTCGGGGCGCTCGGCGAGCGTGGTGATCCGTGGGTCGGTCATGCCCGCAGGCTAGGCCGGGGACCGGTACCGCCTCCACCGAATTGACGGGCCGGCCGGCGCACCTACGCGGGCGCCGGAAGCGACAGGTGCCAGCGGCCCGACCAGCCGGTCAGGGTGACCGTGGACAGCGGTCGGACGTCCACGCTCCAGTACGTCAGCGGGGCCGCCCTCAACGCGTACACCAGAGCGGCCCGCAGCACCGACGGCTCGGCCACCGCCACGATGGCCCCGCCGTCGTCCGCGGGCCGGCTGTCCAGCCAGCCGCCGATGCGGGAGATGAAGGCGAGCAGGGACTCCCCGCCATGCGGGGCGGCCAGGGGGTCGCTGAGCCAGAGGTCCACCGCCCCGGGCTCACGCTCCGCCACCTCGGCGAGCGTCAGCCCCCGCCAGCGGCCCATGTCGCACTCGCGCAGCGCGGGCTGCGCGAGCGGGGCGTAGCCGAGGGCCCGGCCCGTGGCCCGGCTGCGCGGGGTCGGCGAGCAGTAGCGCAGCTCGGCGGCGCCGAGGGGGACGAGGCCGTGGGCGGCGGACTCGACCGCGCGCCAGCCGGCCACGTCGAGTGGGCGGTCGTCGTCGAAGCGCTCGGCGAGCAGCGAGCAGCCACGGGCTGCGGCCACCAGCGAAACCCGAACATTCATGCGGCGATGGTGAGCCGCGGGCCGCATGCGGTCAAGCGTCTGGACCGAGGGCATTGCCAGGGGCATGGCCGAAGGTACGGCCCGAGGCGTCCCCGCGGGCGCTGCCGCGCACACCGGTGGCGTCGGCGAGCCCGTCACGCAGCCGCTGGACCGCCTCGTGCAGCTCCGCCGTGCCCGAGACCCCGGCGAAGCTGAGCCGGGCGTAGGCGCCCGGCGGCTCCGCGCAGAAGTACGGGCGGCCCGGCGCGACCGCGACGCCGGCGCGCAGGGCCGCCGCCGCGAAGGCCGCGTCGTCGCCCCCCGCGGCCACGCGTACCCACAACTGGTAGCCGCCCGAGGGCAGATGCGGCAGTTCCAGCTCGGGCAGCCCCCGCCGCAGTGAGCCCGCGAGCACGTCCCGCCGGTGGCGCAGCGCGGTGGCAACGGCCCGCAGGTGGCGGGGCCAGGCGGGCGCCCCGACCAGCTCCAGGGCGGCTTCCTGCAGGGGCCGGGGGACGAAGAAGCTGTCCACGACCTGGATGGCGCGCAGCCGCTCCAGCACCGGCCCGCGCGCGGCGAGCGCGCCCACGCGCAGGCTGGCCGAGGTGGCCTTGGTGAGGGAGCGGACGTGGACGACGACCCCGTCGGCGTCCTCGACGGCGAGGGTGGCCGGCAGCGGCCCTGAGTCCTCGTGGGCCAGGGAGCGGGCGTAGTCGTCCTCGACGACGAAGGCGCCGGCGGCCCGCGCGATCCGCAGGATCTCGGAGCGCCGCGCCGGGGCCAGCACCGCCCCGGTCGGGTTCTGGAAGAGCGGCTGGCATACGAAGACCCGCGCCCCCGTGGCCTCGAACGCGGCGGCCAGCAGCTCCGGCCGGACCCCCTCGGCGTCCATGGGTACGGGCACCGGCCGGCATCCGGAGGCGCGGGCGATGGCCAACAGGCCGGGGTAGGTCGGGGATTCGACGAGCACGGGCGCGCCCGGCGGGGCCAGCGCCCGCAGGGCGGTGGCCAGCGCGCTCTGCCCGCCGGCGGTGACCAAGACGTCGGCGGCGGTGAGGGTGCCCACCGGGCCGCCGATCTCGCGGGCGAACCAGGCGCGCAGCTCGGGCAGCCCCTCCAGGGGCGGCCGGCCCCACGCCCCGGGGCGCCGGCCGGCTCGGGCGAGCGCGGCGGCCATGGCCCGCTCGGGCTGGAGCGAGGGATGCAGGTAGCCGCCGTTGAGCTCGATCACCCCGGGCGGCGGTGCGGCCAGGGAGTTCAGCACCCCGGAGGCGTCCACGGCGCGCGGTATCACCTCGCCCCCGCCTTCGGCGCTGAGGGCGACCTCCTGCCAGGAGGTGTCGCCGGGTGCGTGCTCGGCCGTGCGCGGCGCCGCCCTGAACACCCCGGCGCCGGGCCGGGTGACGACGAGCCCCTCGGCGGCGAGCCGCGCGAGGGCCCGGGAGACGGTGACGGGGCTGACCCGGTAGCGCTCGACGAGGGCCCGGCTCGACGGGAGCTTTCCACCCACCGAGTAGCGGTCGAGCTCCGACCGTAGCTTCCCTGCCAGTTCCGCCACACTGCTACTCTCATGCATGACAGCACAGAATAGCGCTACCCGCTCCACCTCGATAGCGGTCGAGGCCCGCGGCGCCCGGCTCCGCGGTGCCCGACTGGGAACTGCCCGGCTCCGCGGTGCCCGGCTCGGAAGCGGTACCGCGCTCGCCTCGCTCGGCGTGATCGCCTTCTCCCTGACCTTCCCCTCCACCGCCTGGGGTCTGGAGAGCTTCGGCCCGTGGTCCTTCGTCGCCGTGCGCAGCGTGCTCGCGGCCGTCATCGCGGGCGGGTTCCTGCTCGCCGGGCGGGTTCCGCTGCCCGGCCGCGAGCACTGGGCGGGCCTGGCCGTCGTCGCCGGCGGGGTCGTGGTGGGCTTCCCGCTGCTCACCACCCTCGCACTCACCACCGCCACGACCTCGCACGCCGCCGTCGTGGTCGGCCTGCTTCCGCTCACGACCGCCACGCTCTCCGCGCTGCGTACCGGGGCCCGCCCCTCGCGCCGCTTCTGGGCCGCCGCCCTCGCTGGGGCCGCCGCCGTCCTCGGCTTCACCCTGACGCAGAGCGGCGGCGCCCTGTCCGCGGGCGACGGCTACCTCTTCGCGGCCCTGCTCGTCTGCGCGGCCGGCTACACCGAGGGCGGACGCCTGGCCCGCATCCTGCCCGGCTGGCAGGTGATCGGCTGGGCCCTGGTGCTGTGCCTGCCGCTCAGCCTGGCCGGCTCCGCGCTGGGACTGGCGTACGAGCCGGTGCACCTCACCGGCCACGGGCTGGCGGGCCTGCTCTGGGCGGCAGCCGGCTCGACCTTCCTCGGCCTCTACGTCTGGTACCGGGGCATGGCGGAGATCGGCGCCCCCAGGGCCAGCCAGCTGCAGCTCGCGCAGCCCCTGCTGACCCTGGTCTGGTCGGTGGCCCTGCTCGGGGAACACCTCTCGCCGGCAGCCCCCGCCGCCGCCTGCGCCGTGCTCGTCTGCATCGCCGTCACCCAGCGGGCTTAATCCGCCCGAATCGCCGTAAACTGCTGTCACCGGAACCAGACCGCCTCCGAGGAGGTCAGCAATGCGCGCGACCGAGGGAGACCAGCTCGTGCAGCACGGCAGGGTCGTCGGGCAGCACGACAAGGTCGGCGAGATCACCCAGGTACTCGGCGAAAACGGCACCCCTCCCTACCGTGTCCGTTTCTCGGACGGCCACGAGGCCGTCATGTCCCCGGGCCCCGACTGCGTCGTCAAGCACCCGTCCGAGCCCGCACACTGACTGCACACCGACTGCAGCCCCCGCCCACACGACACACTCCGCGCCACGCCACAGGACACACGACCGGGGGCCGCTCAGCGCGGCGGCACCGGCGTCGGGTAATGGTCGGCAACGACCTTGGCCATCGCTCCATTGGGGTCCGCGACCACCTGCTTCGCCGAGAAGTAGACGTGACCGCGGACCTCGGCGTATCCGCGTGCGAACCGCACGTGTCGTGACAGCTCCGCCGGATCGCGCCAGGCTTCCGTGGAGCTCTCGGCCTCGCACCGGTAGAGCGCCTCCCCCACGTACAGCGCCACGCCCGTGCCCGCGACGGTCTGCGCCCACCAGGGGACGATCTTCGCGTAATCGGCGGTCGGGTGGCCGATGTGCCAGTACGCCTGCGGCACGATGTAGTCGATCCAGCCCTCCTTGACCCACTTGCGGGTGTCCGCGTAGAGGTCGTCGTACGTCGCCACCCCCGCCTGCGTGGCCGAGCCGAGGGGATCGCGGTCGCGGTTGCGCCAGACGGCGAAGGGGCTGATGCCGAACCGCACCCCGGGGCGCAGCGCCCGCAGCCGGGCGGACAT
Source organism: Streptomyces sp. NPDC043680 (assembly GCF_056436685.1). NCBI lineage: Bacteria > Bacillati > Actinomycetota > Actinomycetes > Kitasatosporales > Streptomycetaceae > Streptomyces > Streptomyces sp. NPDC043680. The sequence continues at coordinate 138,758 of NZ_JBWKCE010000011.1, forward strand.
CTCCCGCACCAGGGTGTCGATGTTGTTGCGGCGCCAGTCCTCCCGGGAGTCGAAGCCGCCTCCGTGCTGCGCGTAGGCGTCGTCGTCGTCGAAGTCCTCGCCCTCCACGGGGTACGGGTAGAAGTAGTCGTCCCAGTGCACCCCGTCCACCGCGTAGCGGGAGACGGCGTCGAGCATGGCCTCCTGCACGAAGGCGCGCACCTCGGGCAGCCCGGGGTTGTAGTAGAGCTTCCCGCCGTACGCCACCGTCCAGTCGGGGTTGCGGCGGGCCGGATGGCAGGCGCTCAGCCGGTCGGGATCGGCGTGGTTCGCCACCCGGTACGGGTTGAACCAGGCGTGCAGCTCCAGCCCGCGCGCACGGGCCTCCCGGACCGCGGTGCCCAGCGGGTCCCAGCCGGGATCCACGCCCTGCTCCCCGGTCAGCCACTGTGACCAGGGCTCACGGGCGGCCGGCCACATCGCGTCCGCGGCGGGCCGCACCTGGAGGACCACCGCGTTGAGCCGGCGCTCGACGGCGGTGTCGAGGAGGTCGAGCAGCTCGCTCTGCTGCGCCCCCGCGCTCAGCCCGGGCCCGGAGGGCCAGTCGACGTTCTCCACCGAGGCGATCCACATGCCCCGGAACTCGGCTGCGGCCGCCCCGGCGGCACCGGCCTTCGCGGCCCCGCCCTTCTCAGCCGGAGCCGGCCCCCGTCCGGACCCGTCCGCCCGCTGCGCGGCCCCCGCCGGGCGCGCGGCCGTGATGGCCAGCGCGCCGGCGGCCCCGGCCAGCAGCATCCGCCGTCCGATGTGCGTCATGTGACGACTCCGTTCCGTTCCGTGACATTGCTTCGCGTGGAGTCAGCATGCCCGCCCCGGCACCCCACCGCGGCCAAGGTCGGGGGTAACGTCGGGGGGCGTGGCGGGCGCCGGAACGCAGTTACCACTGCAACCACGGGGGACCCGCCGACGAATGAGCAGCGAAAGGCACGAAGTGACTGACCTCCCTTCCGACATCACACGAGTCGGCGTAGTGGGCTGTGGCCAGATGGGTGCGGGCATCGCCGAGGTGTGCGCCCGCAGCGGCCTTGAGGTGAAGGTCGCCGAGACCACAGGCGAGGCCCTGGAGATCGGACGCACCCGGCTGCACAACTCCCTGACGAAGGCCGCCGAACGCGGCAAGATCACGGAGGAGGAGCGGGACGCCACCCTGGCCCGCCTCACGTTCACCACCGATCTGGGCGAGTTCGCCGACCGCGACCTGGTCATCGAGGCGGTCGTCGAGAACGAGCAGGTCAAAACGGAGATCTTCCAGGTCCTCGACCAGGTGGTCACCCGCCCGGACGCGATCCTCGCCTCGAACACCTCCTCGATCCCGCTGGTCAAGCTGGCCGTCGCGACCTCGCGCCCGGACCAGGTCATCGGCATCCACTTCTTCAACCCGGCCCCGGTGCAGAAGCTCGTCGAGCTGATCCCCGCGCTGACCACGGGCGAGGAGACGGTCAAGCGGGCCGAGGCCCTGGTCCGCGACGTGCTGGACAAGCACGCCGTCCGCGCTCAGGACCGGTCCGGCTTCGTCGTCAACGCGCTCCTCGTCCCGTACCTGCTGTCCGCGATCCGGATGTTCGAGTCCGGCATCGCGAGCCGCGAGGACATCGACAACGGCATGGAGCTGGGCTGCGCCCACCCGATGGGCCCGCTCAAGCTGTCCGACCTGATCGGCCTGGACACCATCGTCTCGATCGCCGATTCGATGTACGCCGAGTACAAGGAGCCGCTGTACGCCGCTCCCCCGCTGCTCCAGCGGATGGTCGACGCGGGCCGTCTCGGCCGCAAGACCGGCTCGGGTTTCTACCCGTACGGATGAACCCACCACGGCTGACGTGCCCGGCCGCGGTCAGCCGAGCCGCAGGTGGTGCAGGAGGAGGAGCCCGGCCGCCATGTTGGCGGCCGGGACCTCCCCGCGCGCGATCATGTCCGGCACGAGTTTGAGCGGCACCCACTCGCGCCGCGAGGACTCGAAGTCGTCCTCCGGATGACCGGTGTACGTCGCGCCGTCCGCCCAGTAGAGGTGGTGGCGGGCATCGGTCAGCCCGTTGGCGGGCTCCACGGTCATCAGATGGTGCAGCGGGCCGGGCCGCCAGCCCGACTCCTCCTCCATCTCCCGGGCCGCGGCGCTCTCGATGTCCTCCCCGTCCTCGACCACGCCCGCGGGAAGTTCCCAGCCCCAGCTGTCCGTGATGAAGCGGTGGCGCCACAGCAGCAGCACCTCGTTGGCCTCGTTCACGGCGGTGGCGACGGCCACCGGTCGCAGCCGGATCACGAAGTGGTCCAGATGCCGGCCGTCGGGAAGTTCCACATCCGCGAGGTTCACGTCGAACCACCGGTTCCTGTACACGGTCTGCTCACTCAGGTTCGTCCACTGCACGGTTCTGCCACCTTCCGCATCTGTTGGTGGCAACATGGCAGCAGCTCCACCGGTCACAGTGGAACGCGCAGCGCCCCGTCGATGAGCTGTGCGGTCTCCTGGGCACCCGAACACCCGCTGGTCAGCAGCTGTTCGCGGACCGCCCGCAGCCGGTCGCGCAGCCGCAGCGACTCCATCCCCGTGGCCCGCTCGGCCATTTCGGCGGCCGCCGCCACCGCCCGGTCCGCCTCGCCCTGGCGCAACTGGATCTCGCACAGCATCGCCAGCCGGTGGACCCGGCCCCGGTCGTGCGCGGGCGTGCCGACGGCCGCGGTCGCCTGCTCGTGGGCGGCGTCGAGGTCGCCGAGGCTGAGCAGCGCCTCGGCCACCTGTACGTTGACCAGCCCGGGCTGCACGTACCCCGTCTCGTCGGGCTCCGTCCCGGGCCGGATCCGCTCGGCCGCCGCCTCGGCGTGCCGGATGCAGGCCAAGGCCGCGGTGGGGTCGCCGAGTTGGGCATAGGCCTTGGCCTGCATGGCGTACAGGTCGGCGGCCAGGGCCGGGGTGGTGTGCCGGCCCGCGGCGCGCAGCGCGGCCTCCGCGAAGGCGACCGCCTGCCGGTACTCCCGCAGGTGCAGGCACTGGTTGACGATCAGCGCGATCACGTACGCGCCGAGCCCGCGGTCGCCGCTCGCCTTCGCCAGCCTCAGGGCCTGGTGGAAGTAGCGCTGGGCGAGCCCGTGGGCGTCGGAGTCGTACGCGCAGATCCCGGCCACCGCCACGAGGGAACCGGTGGCCCGGTGCAGCTTGCGGCCGAGGCTGTCGGAGTAACTCCCGCGCAGCATCGGCGCGGTCTCGCTGCCGAGGAAGCGGACGATCCGGGCCCGGGTGGCCACGCCGCCGGCCCGGCGGTACATGACCTCGTAGTGGGCGCGGGCGGCCCGCAGGATCTCGATGTGCTCGGGCCCGATCCGGTTCGGCCCGTCGCGCGAGACATCGGCGTCCTCGGGCGGATTCTCCCACTCCCATACGGGTATCACCGCGGGCGTGCCGGTGACGGCCTCGGTGCTGAGCAGCTGGTAGCGGCCCTGGTCGTCGGACCGCCAGAGGGCGGCGGCACGGTCGACGAAACCGCTGAGCGGGGAGGCGTGCGGGCCCGCGGGCTGGCCGGGCACGCCGAATCCGACGTCGTCCAGCGACACCGGGCGCCCGAGGCGGCCGCCGAGCACCTCGCAGATCAGGTCGGGCACTTGGCCGCGGGGCCGCTGCCCCTTCAACCACCGGGTGACCGCGGTGTGTTCGTAGCGCAGGGCGAGTCCGCGGGACCGGCCCGCCTGGTTCACGTGTGCGGCGAGTCCGGCGTGGGACATGCCCGCCTCGGCGAGGAGGGCGTCGAGCAGGGCATTGGGCTGCATGGGCCCCTCCAAGGGCTCGTCGCAGTCCAGGCTAGTGGGTGCGCGGTTCACACGGGGTGCGAACCGAGTACGCGCATAAATGCGATGCGCACCCTGCCGCGAGGGTGGCTCGGGGCGCTTCACTTAAGGGCCTCGCCAAGAGGCCGCTCGGGTCGTCGGCTCCCCCTCGTACAGTGCGACGACCCGGCAAGGCGCCGCCCGTTCTGCTGTCTGCCCGACACTCCATGGCAGGCGGGCGGCGCGCCGCGGTTCCGTCGACGCCCGGTTGGTCGCCGGGCTCCGCCGGAACCGGGCCGATCGCGCACCGGGTCCTCCCACCGGGACCCGGTGCGCCGCCCGCCCCACCCGAAGCCCCCGCGGGCCGCCGAAGCGACCCCGCCGGGGCGCACCGCCCGAGCCCGTCCCCGGTGCGAAGCCGCCCCGCCGTCCCGGCGCACGCCCCGTGCCCTGCCTGCACGGCGGCGGGCCGACCCCTGCCCCCGCTGCCCGGTGCGGCCGGGGCGGCCGGGGCGGCCGGGGCGCGGAGCTGTCCCCTACCCGCCCTTCCACCGTTCCCCGGGCGCTGCCCGGGTCCGGGGCGGAGCCCCAGGACACCCGGCGGAACCGGGGCACGTTTGCGCAGCCGGGCCGCGCCCGCAGACACGGGGGCGCAGTACAGTCCCGCCGGCGCCCGGGGCGTCGGGCCGTGCCCGGAGACGGGTGAGGGGCGCACCCCGGCGTTCGGGGGCGCCCCTCGGCGAGTCGGCGGCAGCGGCTACGCGCCCCGCAGCACCGCCCCCGTGCGCTCAGCGGCCAGCGCCACGGCCGCGTCGCGGGCCGCCGTGGACTCCTCGGCCGTCAGCGTGCGGTCGGACGCGCGGAAGCGCAGCGCGTACGCCAGGGACTTCTTGCCCTCGCCGACCTGCTCGCCGGTGAACACGTCGAACAGCCGCAGGGATTCGAGGAGTTCGCCCGCGCCCTTGCGGAGGGCGGCCTCCACCGAGGCGGCCGGCACCGACGCGTCGACGATCAGCGCGACGTCCTGGGTCGCCACCGGGAAGGTGGAGATCCGGGGCGCCTCCACGGGCCGGCCGCCGGCCGCCGCGAGGCGGTCGAGGTCGAGCTCCATGGCGCTGGTGCGGGCCGGCAGGCCCATCGCCTTGACCACCCGCGGGTGCAGCTCACCCGCGTGGCCGATGACCTGCTCCACCCCGTCGAGGACGACGACCAGCTCGGCACAGCGGCCCGGGTGCCAGGGACCGTACTGGCCCTGGCGGACCACCAGTTCGGCACCGGCCTCGACGGCCAGCGCCCGCGCGGCCTGGACGGCGTCCGCCCAGTCGGCCGGGCGGCCCTTGCCCCACCAGCCGGCCTGCTCCCGCGCACCGGCCAGGGCGACCGCGGCGTACCGCGGCTGCGCCGGCAGGGCGGCGTTCAGCGTGGCGATCTCCTCGTCCGTGGGACGCCGGTCGACCGGCAGCCGTACGGCGACGCCCGGCTGCTCGCCGGCCCGGAAGACCGAACCGGTCTCGAAGAGGGCCAGGTCGTGGCTGCCGCGGCTCTCGTTGCGGCGCAGCGCGCCCAGCAGGCCCGGCAGCAGCGTGGTGCGCAGCGCCGGCTCCTCGTCGGAGATCGGGTTGACCAGCTTGACGACCTGGCGCGCCGCGTCGTGCGCGGGCAGCTGGAGCTGGTCGAAGACGGCCTCACCGATGAACGGGTAGCTGAGCGCCTCGACGTAGCCCGCGCCGGCCAGCGCGCGGCCGACCCGGCGGTGCAGCTGCTGCCGGGCGGTCAGGCCGCGGCCCGAGGGGACCTGCGGGAGGGTCGACGGCAGGTTGCCGTAGCCCTCCAGCCGGATGACCTCCTCGGCCAGGTCGTTCGGCTCGGCGAGGTCGGGCCGCCACGACGGGACGGTGACGACGAGCTCGTCCTGACCGTAGACGTCGCAGCCGACCTCCTGGAGGCGGCGGACGACGGTCTCGCGGCCGTAGTCCATGCCCGCGACCCGGTCCGGGTGGTCCGCGCTCATCGCGATGGTGCGCGGGGCGCCCGGCGCGGTGAGCTCGGTGACGCCGGCCTCGGCGGTGCCGCCCGCGAGCAGCACCAGCAGGTCGACGGTCCGCTGCGCGGCCGCGGCGGCGGCCTGCGGGTCAACGCCGCGCTCGAAGCGCTTGGACGCCTCGGAGGACAGCTTGAGGCGGCGGGCGGTGCGCGAGATCGACACGGAGTCGAAGTGCGCGGCCTCGATGACCACGTCCGTGGTGCCCGTGACCTGGCCGGTCTCGGGGTCGGTCACGGAGTCGGCGATCTCGGTGTTGGCGCCGCCCATGACACCGGCCAGGCCGATCGGCCCACTGTTGTCGGTGATCACCAGGTCCTCGGCGTCGAGGGTGCGCTTGACCCCGTCGAGGGTGGTGAACTTCTCGCCCTGCTCGGCCCGGCGGACGCCGATGGCGCCGTCGAGGCGCGAGCGGTCGTACGCGTGCAGCGGCTGGCCGAGCTCCAGCATCACGTAGTTGGTGATGTCCACGGCGAGCGAGATCGGGCGCATGCCGGCCTTCTGCAGGCGGCGGGTGAGCCAGATCGGTGAACGCGCCTCGGGGTCGAGACCGGTGACGGTGCGGGCGGTGAATCGGTCGCAGCCCGCCGGGTCGTCGATCTTGACGAGGTAGCCGTACGAGTTCGGGGCGGGCACGTCCAGCAGGGCCGGGTCGCGCAGCGGCAGGCCGTACGCGGTCGCCACCTCGCGGGCCACGCCGCGCATGGACATGCAGTAGCCGCGGTCCGGGGTGATGTCGATGTCGAGGACCTCGTCGACGAGCTGGAGCAGCTCGATCGCGTCGGTGCCGACCTCGTGCTCCGGCGGCAGCACGATGATGCCGTGCGTGCCGTCGTCGCCCATGCCGAGCTCCTCGCCGGAGCAGATCATGCCGTGCGAGGTCTTGCCGTACGTCTTGCGCGAGGCGATCGCGAAGTCGCCGGGCAGCACCGCGCCGGGCAGGACCACGACGACCTTGTCGCCCACGGAGAAGTTCCGGGCGCCGCAGACGATCTCCTGCGGCTCGCCGGTGCCGTTGGCCCGGCCGACGTCGACCGTGCAGAAGCGGATCGGCTTGCGGAAGCCCTCCAGCTCCTCGATGGTCAGCACCTGACCGACGACGAGCGGGCCCTTGAGCCCTGAGCCGAGCTGCTCGACGGTCTCGACCTCAAGGCCCGCGTCGACGAGTTTGGCCGCGACGTCGCGACCGGATTCACCCGCGGGGAGGTCGACGTACTCCCGCAGCCAGGAAAGCGGGACGCGCATCAGATCTCACTCCCGAACGGCCGGGTGAAACGAACGTCTCCCTCGACCATGTCTCGCATGTCTTCAACGTTGTGACGGAACATCAGCATCCGCTCGATGCCGAAACCGAAGGCGAACCCGCTGTACTTCTCGGGGTCGACGCCGCAGGCGACGAGCACCTTGGGGTTGACCATGCCGCAGCCGCCCAGCTCGATCCAGCCCTCGCTGGAGCAGGTACGGCAGGGGCGGTCGGGGTTGCCCACCGACGCGCCGCGGCACACGTAGCACTGCATGTCCATCTCGGCGGACGGCTCGGTGAAGGGGAAGAAGTGCGGGCGCAGGCGGGTGGTGGTCTCCTCGCCGAACAGCTCCTTGACCATGTGGTCGATGGTGCCGCGCAGGTCCGCCATGGTCAGGCCCTCGTCCACGGCGAGCAGCTCGACCTGGTGGAACACCGGCGTGTGCGTCGCGTCGAGCTCGTCGGTGCGGTACACGCGGCCCGGGCAGACGATGTAGACGGGCGGCTTGCGCTCCAGCAGCGAGCGCGCCTGCACCGGGGAGGTGTGGGTGCGCAGCACGACGCCGGACTCGTCGCCCTCGGTGCCGGCCGGCCCCTGGACGAAGAAGGTGTCCTGCATCTGGCGCGCCGGGTGGTCGGGCGTGAAGTTGAGGGCGTCGAAGTTGAACCACTCCGCCTCCACCTCGGGGCCCTCGGCGACCTCGTAGCCCATGCCCGTGAAGATGTCCGCGATGCGGTCCATCAGCGTGGTCAGCGGGTGCCGGGCGCCGGCCGGGACGCGGTCGTAGGGCAGCGTGACGTCCACCGCCTCCTCGACCAGCACCCGCTCGTCGCGCTCACGCTCAAGCTCGACGGTGCGGGCCCCGAAGGCCTTGTTCACCGCGCCACGGGCCTGGCCCACGCGCTTGCCGGCCTCGGCCTTGGCGTGCGGCGGCAGGGCGCCGATCTCGCGGTTGGCGAGCGCCAGGGGCGACCGGTCGCCCATGTGCGCGCTCTTCGCCTCGCGCAGCGCGTCGAGGTCGCCGGCGGACGCGAAGGCGGCGAGCGCCTCGTCCCGCATGCGCTCGATCTCTTCCGGTTTCAGTGCCTCGACCTCGACAGGGTCGTACGACTTGTTCGGTGCCGACATCTCTTCCCGTACTTCCGATGGCTGGCTGGTGGGTCCCCGTACGACTCGATCGGCACAAGGACACAAAGGTGCCAAAGGACGAGTCTAAAGGTCGCCGGGGGTGAAGGAGCCCGTGGGCCGCCTGGCGAGACGCTCCGCAGGGTTACTGCGTGAGGTACGCCGGCGCGCCGACGGGCAGGATAAATCGGAACTCGGCGCCGCCGCCGGGGCCGCGGCCGACCGTGATGGTGCCGCCGTGGGCCTCCACGATGCCCTTGACGATGTACAGGCCCAGGCCGGTGCCGCCGCGCTTGCTGCCCCGCCAGAAGCGGGTGAAGACGCGGCCCATCGACTCCTCGGGGATCCCGGGGCCCTCATCGGTCACGGTGACGGCGGTTCCCTTCTCGGTCTTGCCCGCTGCGTTCGTCAGGCTGGTCGGCGATACGTCGATGGTGACCGTTCCCTCGCCGTGCCGCACCGCATTTTCGAGGAGGTTGCCGAGGATCTGGTCGATCTTGTCCGGATCGGCCCACAGATCGGGGAGCGAGCGGCTCACCCGTACGAGGAACCGGTCGGGGGCCTGGCCGTTCGCGGTGAGCGCCTGGACGTGGCGGCCCACGGCGGTGGCGATGTCCACGGGCTGGCGGCGCACTTCGAGGCGCCCGGAGTCGATCCGGGAGATGTCGAGGAGTTCGGCGATCAGCCGGGTGACCCGGTTCGCGTCCGCGTCGACGGTCTCCAGCATCAGGCGCTTCTGGTCGTCGGTGAACCGCTCCCACTTGGCCAGCAGGGTAGCCGTGAACCCCTTGACCGAGGTGAGCGGCGAGCGCAGCTCGTGCGCGACGGTGGCGATCAGCTCCGCGTGGCTGCGCTCGGTGCGCCGCCGGGCCTCGGTGCCCCGCAGGGTGACCACGAGGCGGCGCAGCGGGCCGGTGGGGTGGGTGCGCACGTACCGGGCGGAGACCAGCACCTCGCGGCCGCCGGGCAGGAGCAGGTTCCGCTCGGGCTGTCCGCGACGGGTGGCCAGGCCTCCGTACGGGTCGGTCAGCGTCCACCAGCGACGGCCGTCGAGGTCCTCCAGGGGCAGCGCCCGCTCGATCCGGGCGCCGAGCGCCTCGGCCGGGGCCAGGGCGGTGATCCGGGCGGCGGCGGAGTTGAAGCAGATCACCCGGCCGGTGTGGTCGGCGACGACGAGCCCGTCGGGCAGGTCGTCGGGGTCGATCCCGAGGCCGGTGAAGTCCGCGGGCCCGGTGCCCTGGCCGGCGCGGCCCGCGGTCTGCGGGGGCACGGCCGCCAGGGTGGGTGTCCCGGCCGCCTTCGCGGCCCCTGGCGAGCTGTTCGTCCCGACGGTCATGTCCCAGTACCCCACATCTCCGAGTAGCGCAGTGGGCCCCCGCGCCGCCACATTACTAGCTGGGGGTCACGGAGCGGCACCCTCCGGACGCCCGCTGTGCACGCGCGGACGCATACAGGCACACCGCGGCGGCCGTGGCGAGGTTCAGGCTCTCCGCCTTGCCGTGGATCGGGACCCGTACGACGGCGTCGGCGAGCGCCCGCGTCTCCTCGGGCAGGCCCCAGGCCTCGTTGCCGAACACCCAGGCCGAGGGGCCGCCCATGGTGCCCGCGTCCAGCTCGGCGTCGAGGTCGTCCGTGCCGGCCCCGTCCGCGGCGAGGATCCGCACGCCGGCGGCCCGCAGGCCCGCGACGGCCTGCTCCACGGGCACGCCCACGGCGACGGGCAGGTGGAAGAGGGAGCCCACCGAGGCGCGGACGGACTTGGGGTTGTACAGGTCCACGGAGGCGTCGGTCAGGACGACCGCGTCGGCGCCCGCGGCGTCCGCGCAGCGCAGCACGGTGCCGGCGTTCCCCGGGTCGCGGACGTGAGCGAGGACGGCGACGAGCTTGGGCCGCGCCTTCAGGATCTCCTCGAAGGGCGAGTCGAGGAAGTGGCAGACGCCGACCAGCCCCTGCGGGGTGACGGTCTGGGAGACCTCGGCGAGCACCTCGTCGGAGGCGTAGTGCACGCGGGCTCCGGCGGCCAGCGCGGCATCGATGATCCCGGTGTGGCGCTCGGCGGCCTCGACCGTGGCGAACAGCTCGATCAGGGTCGCGCCCGCGGCTCCGCGGTGCTCGACGGCCTCGCGGACGGCCTGGGGGCCCTCGGCGATGAACCGGCGCTCCTTGGTGCGGAAGTTGCGCCGCGCGAGCCGCCTGGCGGCGGCCACCCTCGGGGACCGGGGTGAGATCAGCTCGGCGGGGGCGGGGGTACCCATGGCGGTCGGCTCGCTTCCGTACGTACTGCGGGTGGAGACAGGGGTGGGACGGGTGGAGACGGGTGGGGCGTCGGCGACCCTCGACGGGTCGGCGGCCCGGCCGTCGACCTGGTCGTCAACGCACCGGACCCGCAGGCACAGGGCCTGCGGGTCCGGGCTGAAGCCAGTGGAGGCTTGCTGCGCGAAGCGTGACGCTTAGGCGGCGGCGGGGGCCTTCGGGGCGTTCACGTCGGCCGGAAGCGCCTTCTGCGCGACCTCGACGAGCGCGGCGAACGCGTTGGCGTCGTTGACGGCCAGCTCCGCGAGGATCTTGCGGTCCACCTCGATGTTGGCGGCCTTCAGACCCTGGATGAGGCGGTTGTACGTCATGCCGTTCTGGCGGGCAGCAGCGTTGATGCGCTGGATCCACAGCTGACGGAAGTCGCCCTTGCGCTTCTTGCGGTCGTTGAAGTTGTAGACCAGCGAGTGGGTGACCTGCTCCTTGGCCTTGCGGTACAGGCGCGAACGCTGACCGCGGTAGCCGGAGGCCGCTTCGAGGATCGCCCGGCGCTTCTTGTGGGCGTTTACTGCCCGCTTGACGCGTGCCACTTTTTAACTCCTTGTAGCGGGGCCGCGGGTGTGTTCACGCGGCCCGAAATTCGATGGGGTCCCGGTCTTGGCGTCCCGCTCCCGGCAGGGAGCGGAGACGTCAGATGCCGAGAAGCTTCTTGATCTTCGCGGCGTCGCCCGGGGCCATCTCGGCGTTGCCGGTGAGGCGACGCGTCAGCTTGGACGACTTGTGCTCGAGCAGGTGGCGCTTACCGGCACGCTCGCGGAGCACCTTGCCGGAGCCGGTGATCTTGAAGCGCTTCTTGGTACCGCTGTGCGTCTTGTTCTTCGGCATAGCGCCGTTATCTCCTCGTCGGTGGCGCTCCCACCGGTCCGGTCGGACCGGCTTGCGGGAGCGTCATGTTGTGTCGGTGATCCGGGACAGGCTGGCCCGGATCAGGCCTCGGATCAGGCCTCGGCGGGTGCCTCGGGAGAGGCGGCCTCGGTGTCCTCGGCGGAGGCGACCTCGGTGCCCTCCTCGACGGCGGCTTCCTGCGCGGGAGCCTCGTCGGCGGCGACACCCTGGCGCTCGGCCTTGCGGGCGGCCTGCGCCTCGCGGGCTTCGGCCATCGCCTCGGTCTTCTTCTTGTGCGGACCGAGGACCATGATCATGTTTCGGCCGTCCTGCTTCGGGTTCGACTCGATGAACCCGAGGTCCTCGACGTCCGAAGCCAGACGCTGCAGCAGTCGGTAGCCGAGTTCCGGCCGGGACTGCTCGCGACCACGGAACATGATCGTGATCTTGACCTTGTCGCCCTGCTTGAGGAACCGAACGACGTGACCCTTCTTGGTGTCATAGTCGTGCGGGTCGATCTTCGGCCGGAGCTTCATTTCCTTGATGACCGTGTGCGCCTGGTTCTTGCGCGCCTCACGGGCCTTCATGGCCGACTCGTACTTGAACTTGCCGTAGTCCATGAGCTTGCAGACCGGCGGGCGTGCAGACGCCGCGACCTCGACCAGGTCCAGGTCGTACTCCTGCGCGAGCTCAAGCGCCTTCGCAAGCGGGACGATGCCCACCTGTTCGCCGCTGGGACCGACGAGTCGCACCTCAGGGACACGAATCCGATCGTTGATGCGGGGCTCGGTGCTGATGGATCCTCCTCGGTAGCACCACACGACTGCCTGGCAGACAGCCGCTGACGTCATTTGTCGTCAGACCAACCGCGGCGGAACACGAAAAGGCCCCGCCGGGCACAGGTGGGGGCTCCAAAACAACCGGAGCACCGACGCGTGTGAACCGCGGGGCGCAGACTCGGGCAGCTTTCCATCGTCCGTACGGAACGATGGATGCCGCCTGACCGGTGACCCGCCGCCCCGGAGGACGGTCAGGTGGGAGAGCGGAGCCTCCACTTGTGGGCCGGTGACATGCGTCTCCGGCCGGTCGTCAGCCCAATATAGCATTCCGCGCCGGGTCCGCTCATCCGGTGCCCGGTCGGCGACCGGCGCCGACCGGCTTATCGTGTGAGGCATGACTGACGCGACCCCCACCCCCGCCGCCGAGGCCGACCAGGCCCCCGACTACGACGCCATGACCCGCGACATCGCGGACGTGCCCGCCGTCGAGGTGATCACCACGGTGGCCGTGCACCTGCTGAGCGCCGCGGCGGTCAACCTGGGCCTGGACAAGCCGGACTCCGAGCACAAGGACCTCGACGAGGCCCGCAAGCTGATCACCGCCCTCGCGGGCCTGGTCACGGCGAGCGCCACCGAGATCAGCTCCTTCCACGCGGCCCCGCTGCGCGACGGCCTGAAGTCGCTGCAGCTGGCCTTCCGCGAGGCCTCCCTCGTCCCGGACGAGCCCGGGCAGGGGCCGGGCGAGAAGTTCACGGGGCCCGTCTTCGGCTGAGCCGTCGCCGCCCGCGGGCGGAGCGGGCCCGAGAACCAGGCCGGAGCAGAGGGGCCGGGGCTTGTGCCCCGGCCCCTCTGCGTGTGACCGGCCCCTCGTCCGTCCGGCCCCTGCGCCCGGCCCCTGTGCGGGTACGCCGCCTCAGCGGGAGAAGAGCGGCTCGCCGGGCGGGGCCGGGGCCGCCGCCGGGAGCAGCGCCAGGTCCAGCCCGCGCACCAGCCGGGCCCGCAGCGTCTCGTCGCCGGCCAGTGCCTGCGCGACCCGGCGGGCCGCCTCGGGGGCCTGCGCGTCCGCGGCCAACACGATCGCCAGGGTGCCGTCGGCATCCGCCCCGCCGGGGCCCAGGTGGGCGCGGAGCACGGCGGGCTCCGCGGACACGGCGGCCCGTACGGCCTCCCGCACCGCGGGGTCGGCGAGCGGGTCGGCGTCGGTCCGGCCCTCGGCCAGCGCGAGCAGGGCGGAGCCGGTGAGCTGGTAGGTGACCGGGCCTGCCAGGTCCAGGACGAGGGTGTCGGCCTTCTCGTGCGCGGCGGCGGCCAGCGCCTGGTGCAGGGGGACGGCCACGGGCCGGGCGGCCGGATCCCAGAGGGCCAGCGAGGCGGTCGAGGTGAAGGCCGGCAGCGCCCGCCGGTCCCCCGCCCGCAGGGTCGGGACGGCCATGTCGCTGGTCTTCTCCTGCTTCAGCCCGGTGGCCGGGTCCGTCTCGACCTCGCCGAGGACGGCGACGACCGGGACCAGCAGGCGGGCGTCCTTGAGCGCGGCCAGTACCTCCGGCTCCTTCGCTCTGTCCTGCGACCAGGCGGCCAGGGCCGCGCTCAGCCGGGGATCGGCGGAGCCGTCGTCGTCGGAGAAGCCGGGGTCGGGAATGCTTTTGTTCGCCACAGTTACCCGACTGTATCCCGCCCCCGGTGGAAGCCCCGCGGGCGCCGTGCCAGTACGGCGGCCAGCACCAGCAGGGCCGCGCCCGCCACAGCGGCCGCGGTGATGGCGAGGCGGTGGCCGGGCCCGGGCGCGGCCGCCGGCTCAGGGCCGGGGCCGAAGTAGGGCGACCCCGCCCCGACCGGGGTGGGGACGGGCGGCTCGGGGCGCAGTTCCTCGGCCGTCTGGAGGGCGGCGACGGGGTCCACCAGGCCGTGGCCGCGGGAGTCGTCCCGGCCGCCGGGCGGGGCGCCCGAGGCGGTGTCCTCCAGCAGCTTCTTGATCTGGGCCGGGGACAGGTCCGGGTGGGCGGCCTTGACGAGGGCCACGGCGCCGGAGACGAAGGCCGCAGCGGCGCTTGTGCCCCAGCCCTCGTAGTAGGAGCGGTCGGGGTCGGCGATGACCACGTCGACGCCGGGGGCGCTGACGGTGGCGTACCAGCTGCGGGTCGAGAAGGGCGCCTTCCGGCCGGCGCGGTCCACGGCGGTGACGGCGATGACGCCGGGGTACGCGGCCGGGTAGGAGGCGTGGTCGCCCTGGCGGCCGCCGTTGCCGGCCGAGGCGACGACCACCACGCCCTTGGCGAGGGCGTACTGGACCGCCTCGTCCTCGGCGGCCTCGTGGTGGGCGGAGTCGCTGTCGTCGCCGAGGGAGAGGTTGATCACGTTCGCGCCGTGGTCGGCGGCCCAGCGGATGCCTTCGGCGAGGGCGCCGCCCTTGGTTTCGCGGGCCTTGGCCCGGCCCGGGTCGCCCTCCTCCAGGATCACCCGGACCGGGAGGATCTTGACCTGGGGTGCGATGCCGAGGACGCCTTGGCCGCGGCTCGGGCCGTGGCCGTGTCCGGCGATGATCCCGGCCATGGCGGTGCCGTGCCGGGCCCAGGAGCGGTCGCCGCGGCCGGCGCCCATGCCGATCAGATCGGCGCCTTCGAGGACCTGTCCCGCGAGGTCGGGGTGGGTGGAGTCGACACCGGTGTCGAGGACGGCGACGGTCACCCCGTCGCCCTGGGTGGTGCCCCAGGCCTCCTCCGCGCGCAGGGCCGTCAGGCCCCACTGGCGGTCTCGTATGGCGTCGGCGCAGGCGGGGGGCGCGGCGGTGCCGACGAAGAGGGCTGCGAGGGCGGTGACGGTGGTGAGGGAGGTGAGGGCGCCGGTGCGGGTACGGGTACGGGTGCGGGCCGTGGTCACCGGGCGGGCTCCGGGGTGGCGGGGGCCGTGAGGGTCTGGAGGGTGCGCTCCATGGCCGCGGCGACGGCCTTGGCCTCGTGGCCGAGGCCCGCCTGGGCGACGGCTCCGGTGGCGTCCTTGCGCATGGCTTCCTCGGCGGGGCGCGGGGCGTCCACGGGGCGGCCGTCGGTGAAGGCGGAGACGGTGTAGAGGACGATCGGGCCCTCGGGGAGCACGGAGGCGGTCCAGGCGGCGCGCCGGCCGTCCGCGAAGCCGTAGCCGGGGGGCGCGGTGAAGTGGCCGCCGAGGGCGGCCATGGCGGGGGCGTCGGCGGGGGTGAACACCATCCCGACGGTGACGAGGGAGCTGCGGGTGGCGTCGGTGTAGGTGGCGCGCAGGACGCGGGTGCAGCCGGTGGGGACCAGGGCCGCCTGCCAGGCCGGGGCCAGCGCCGGGCCGCACTCGGCGTCGGGGGCCAGGGCGACGCGGGTC
The DNA here is from genome assembly GCF_056436685.1 of Streptomyces sp. NPDC043680. Taxonomy (NCBI): domain Bacteria; kingdom Bacillati; phylum Actinomycetota; class Actinomycetes; order Kitasatosporales; family Streptomycetaceae; genus Streptomyces; species Streptomyces sp. NPDC043680. The sequence goes on from NZ_JBWKCE010000011.1 coordinate 154,228, forward strand.
CAGCTGCGGTCGGCCCCGCCGGGGCCGGCGCCGGGGCCGGCGAGGACGGGCGGGAAGAGGGTGTCGACGGGGGTGGCCCGCCAGAGGGAGCCGGCGCGGCGGTAGACGGCCTCGGCCGTCGGGGGGCGGTGGGCGGCGCGGTGGTCGGCCCAGGCGGTGAGGGCGGCCCCGCAGAGGAGGACGAGGCCGAGGAGGGCGCAGAGGGGGGCGGGGGTGGGACGGCGGTGCCGAGGTGGGTGGTGCTCGGGGGCGGGCTCCGGGCCGGACCCGGCCAGGACCGCATGCGGTGTCGACGTGGTCATCCGGCGGCTCCGCCCCCCGTTCCGTACGGCTGCCTCCGGCCACTCTACGCGCCTTCCGGCCACCCGAACCGGCCGCGCGCCCCGGCCGCCGTCGATCCCTCGGGCGGGCTCGGCATCGGTGAGCCGCGGACTGGCCCTGACGGGCCGGTGGGTGCTGGGCGAGCCGCCCTGCCCGGGCGGGCTCCGCGCCGGCGGGGTGCCCCTCGACGGGACCGGCCCTTGGTGGGGCGGTGCGGCCGAATCACGGCCTGACCCGGCGGTGACCGCTCGTCCTCGACTCACCACCCCAGTGTCCCCGCCCCACCTGGCGATCTCCCGGCCCCAGGGGGAGGGCTGCGACGGCCAGCCGGGGGTGGGGGTGGGGTGTTGACCGGGGCGTAGAACGTGATTTGTTGGCGCGGGATCCGGATCATCTCCATGACCCCGCTCAGGCGCCATGAATCATGAGCTCCGGACGACACCCCACCCCGCCCCCGTCACCGGCCCCGCTACGCGACACGGACCCACCAAATCCAGCCTCGCCGGCGTTTGAGGCGCGGGGGGTGCGGGGGGGCTGGCCCCGCGACGGCGCCGCCCATGACCCGGCAAAGCCACGGGCCCCGCCGGCGTTCGAGGCGCGGGGGGCCGGGGGCTACCCAGGGGTAATGCGCCGTGGCAAGCTGCGCCGCATGAATCTTCACGGGGACCGGGCCCGGTACGACCGGGCCACCGCGCATCTCGACGCCCCCCTGGCCATCGTGGACCTCGACGCGTTCGACGCCAACGCCGACGACCTCGTCCGCCGCGCCGCGGGCAAGCCGGTGCGGGTCGCCAGCAAGTCGGTGCGCTGCCGGGCGCTCCTCGAACGGGTCCTGGCAAGGCCCGGATTCGCCGGGATCATGTCGTACACCCTCGCGGAGTCGGTCTGGCTGGCCAGGTCCGGGTTCGAGGACGTCCTGCTGGCCTATCCCTCCGCCTACCGCGCCGGCTTCGCCGAACTCGCGGGTGATCCGAAGCTGGCCGCCGCCGTCACGGTCATGGTGGACGACCTCGCGCAGCTGGAGCTGATCGACCGGGCCCGGGACGGCGGGTCCCAGGAGATCCGGGTCTGCCTGGAGTTGGACACCGCGCTGCACCTGCTCGGCGGCAGGATCCGCGTGGGCGCCCGGCGTTCGCCGCTGCGGGAGCCGGCCCAGCTCGCGGAGCTCGCCCGTGCGGTCGCGGCCCGCCCGGGATTCCGGGTGGTGGGGCTCATGGGGTACGAGGGCCATGTCGCCGGGGTCGGGGACGCGCTGGCCGGACGGCCGCTGCGGTCCCGGGCCATCCGGCTCATGCAGGGCGCGGCCCGCAAGGAGCTCGCGGCCCGTCGCGCCGAGACCGTACGGGCCGTGCGGGCGGTGGTGCCGGACCTGGAGTTCGTCAACGGCGGCGGCACCGGCAGCGTCCAGCAGACCGCCGCAGAGGAGGCGGTCACCGAGATCGCCGCCGGGTCGGGGCTGTACGTACCGCGGCTGTTCGACAACTACACCTCGTTCCGCGGCCGTCCGGCGGCGCTCTTCGCGCAGCCGGTGGTCCGGCGGCCGGGGGTGGGGGTGGTCACGGTGCTCGGCGGGGGCTACCCGGCCTCCGGTGCGGCGGGCCCGGACCGGCTGCCGGAGCCGTATCTGCCGCCGGGTCTGCGCTACGACCCGCAGGAGGGCGCGGGCGAGGTGCAGACGCCGCTGCTCGGCAGCCCGGCCGACGACCTGCTGATCGGCGACCGGGTCTGGTTCCGGCACGCCAAGGCCGGTGAGCTGTGCGAGCGGTTCGACGTGCTGCACCTCGTGGCGGGTGACCGGGTGGCCGCTTCCGTGCCGACGTACCGGGGCGAGGGCCGGACCTTCCTCTAGAAGACGGTGTCCGTCTGGTCGGGGATGACGCTGGTGTCGCCCCGGCGGACGGGGCCGGGTGTGCCGTCGTGGTCGGTGTAGCCCGTGCTCGCGCACGGGTAGGGCGTGGTCTTCTGCTTCTTCGGCTCGATGAACATGGGGTTCACGATCCACTTGCCGTCACTGTTGTCGTAGGCGCGGCACATGAGTTCGTCCTTGTTGCGGTTGACGACGAGCCGCAGGGCGGTCGCGTCCCGCAGGAACGAGACGTCGGTGTCGGAGTCGCCCGCGGCGAACACCTGGCGGCGGGCGGCGGGCTGGACCTTTTCGGCGGCGGGGCCGCGGACGCCGAAGACCTCCTGGTTGATCCAGCAGCGCTTGCCGTCGATGTACGTGATCATCGTGTCGGCGCCGTCCTCGACGGATCCGCAGCCCTGGAGGTGGGAGGTGAACCTCCCGCCGCGGGTGGTGGTGTTGCGGATGCCGATGACGTGGTCGGGCCCGATTCCGACGCCCTTGGCCCAGACCTCGACGACCGGTTGGGGCGAGGCCGAGCTGATCCAGACGTCGAAGCCGGCCTGCTGGAGGCTCCTGATCAGGTCCTGCTGCTGGTCGTAGTAGCGGACCCAGCCGGTGGCGGTGCCGCTGCCGACCTGCTGCCGGGTGCCGACGGGCGCGGCGAGGTTCTCCGCGCGGGCGGCGGCCGCGAAGGCGCGGACCTCGCGTGCGGTCCAGCCCTGCATCAGCTGGGGCAGCCAGGCGTACGCGGGTTCGGTCGTGCGGTGGTCCCATCCGGCGAAGGCGGCGGCGCCCGCGCGGGTCGCGGAGCTGCCGTACACCGCGGCGAGTTCGTCGGCGCAGCCGGCGCCCTCGGGGGTGCCGGTGGGCAGCGGGGCGCCGGGGGCGGCGAGGGCGCCGCAGGCTTCGGCGAGGGCGCGGGCGGCGTCCGGGGTGAGGTGGCGGCTGGTGGTGGACCAGTCTCCGGTGGCGGGTTGGCGGATCTTCCCGTTGCGCAGCAGCCAGTACAGGGTGGCGTCGCCGACGTCGTTCTTGACGACGGTGTTGTCCCAGTCGAAGACGGCGACGGGCCGGGTGCGGTCGGGGCGGTACGGGTTGCAGGCGCCGTACTGGTCGATCAGCTGCTGGAGCCTGGCCTGGTTGTCCCCGTACCAGCCGGCCGCGAGCTCCGGGGTGGTGCAGGGGGCGCCCGGACGGGCCGCCTGGGCGGCGGGCGCGGTGGCGACGAGCGCTGCGGCGGCCAGCGCGGCGGCCGCGGCTGCGGCCGGGAGCCGCCGGGCGGTGGTGGGTCGGGTCACTGAGGTGGTCTCTCCTGGTTCCGGTGGAGATCATCGCGGACGGTGGAGCACGACAGCCGGGCGTCGTGCGACGCCCGGCTGTCGGGGGAGGAGTACGGGTGAACGCTCGGCGGGGTCGGCTCGCAGGCCCGCCGGCGGAGCCGGTTTAGAGGGGCGTCACGTACGCGCCGGAGATGCCGCCGTCGACCAGGAAGTCGGTGGCGTTGATGAAGGAGGAGTCGTCGCTGGCGAGGAAGGCGACGGCGGCCGCGATCTCGGTGGGCTCGGCGAACCGGCCCAGCGGGATGTGGACGAGGCGGCGGGCGGCCCGCTCCGGGTCCTTCGCGAAGAGCTCCTGCAGCAGCGGGGTGTTGACCGGCCCCGGGCACAGGGCGTTGACCCGGATGCCCTCGCGGGCGAACTGCACGCCGAGCTCGCGGGACATGGCGAGCACGCCGCCCTTGGATGCGGTGTAGGAGATCTGGGAGGTGGCGGCGCCCATGATCGCCACGAAGGAGGCGGTGTTGATGATGGAGCCGCGGCCCTGGCGCTGCATGTAGGGCAGGGCGGCCTTGCAGCACAGGTAGACGGAGGTGAGGTTGACGTCCTGGACGCGCTTCCAGGCCTCCAGGCCGGTGGTGAGGATGGAGTCGTCGTCGGGGGGCGAGATGCCCGCGTTGTTGAAGGCGACGTCCACGGAGCCGTAGGTGTCGAAGGCGGTCTTGAAGAGGGCCTCTACCTCCTCGGGGCTGGTGACGTCGACCTTCACGAAAGTGCCGCCGACCTCCTCGGCGGCGGCCTTGCCCGCGGTCTCGTCGATGTCGCCGCAGACGACGTTGGCGCCCTCGGAGGCCAGGCGCCGGGCGGCGGCGAGGCCGATTCCGCTGCCGGCTCCGGTGATGACGGCGGTGCGGCCGACCAGGCGGCGGCAGACGATCTCTTCGGTGCTCTGGCTGGTCATGTTCTTCAGGCCTCCGTGCTGATGAAGACGTTCTTGGTCTCGGTGAATGCGGTCAGGGCGTCGGGGCCGAGCTCGCGGCCGAGGCCGGACTGCTTGTAGCCGCCGAAGGGGGTCCAGTAGCGCACGCTGCTGTGGGAGTTGACGGAGAGGTTGCCCGCGGCGACGGCGCGCGAGACGCGCAGGGCGCGGCCGATGTCGCGGGTCCACAGGGAGCCGGAGAGGCCGTACTCGGTCGCGTTGGCCAGGCGTACGGCGTCCTCCTCGTCCTCGAAGGGCAGGACGACGGCGACCGGGCCGAATACCTCCTCGGCCGCCACGGGCGCGGTGGGTTCCACGCCGGTGACGAGGGTCGGGGGGTACCAGAAGCCGGGGCCCTCGGGGGCGGTGCCGCGGATCGCGGTGAGGTCGTCGGTGACGTACGACCGTACGCGGTCCAGTTGCGCGCGGGAGATCAGCGGCCCCATCTGGGTCTTCTCGTCGGCCGGGTCACCGACGCGCACCTTTTCGATCTCCGGGGCGAGCAGTTCCAGGAAGCGGTCGTACGCGGTCCGCTGGACGAGGATCCGGGTGCGGGCGCAGCAGTCCTGGCCGGTGTTGTCGAGGTAGGCCATGGGGGCCGCGGCCGCGGCTGCTTCGAGGTCGGCGTCGGCGAAGACGATGTTGGGGCTCTTGCCGCCGAGTTCGAGGGTGACCCGCTTCACCCGTTCGGCGCACTTGGCCATGATCTGCTTGCCGATCCGGGTGGAGCCGGTGAAGACGATCTTCGCCACGCCGGGGTGTTCGACGAGCGCGTCGCCCGCGACCGCTCCGCGGCCGGGGAGCACCTGGAAGAGGTGCTCGGGGATCCCGGCTTCGAGGGCGAGTTCGGCGAGGCGCAGCGCGGTGAGGGGGGTGGTCTCGGCGGGCTTGAGGAGGACGGCGTTGCCCGCGGCGAGCGCCGGGGCCAGTCCCCAGGCGGCGATCGGCAGGGGGAAGTTCCACGGGGCGATGACGCCGATGACGCCGAGGGGTTCGAGGAAGGTGACGTCGATGCCTCCGGCGACGGGGATCTGGCGGCCGGAGAGCCGTTCCACTCCCCCGGCGGCGAAGTCGAGCAGGTCGCGGACATTGCCGGCTTCCCAGCGGGCGTTGCCGATGGTGTGGCCGGCTTCGCGGACCTCCAGCTGGGCCAGTTCCTCGATGTGCTCGTCGACCACGGCGGCGAACCGGCGCAGCAGCCGGGCCCGGTCGGCGGGGGCCGCCGCGGCCCAGCCGCGCTGGGCCGCGGCGGCTCGGGCGACGGCGGCATCGACATCGTCCCGTGTGGCGGCCGGGACGATGGCGACGATTTCCTCGGTGGCCGGATTCAGCACCGTCAAATTGAAGGGGTCCAGCGCATCGGACACGTGGTGCCTCTCAGACGTTCGGTTGCGATGTGGGCCGGGGGCCTGGGGCCGGGGCGGGCGGTGCTCAGAGGCGTTCGAAGGAGCGGCGCAGCTCCCAGTCGGTGACCGCGGAGTCGTAGGCGTCCAGTTCGACGCGGGCCATGTTGCGGTAGTGGGCGACCACTTCGGGGCCGAACGCGGATTTGGCGATCTCGCTGTTCTCCCAGAGCTCGGCGGCTTCGCGCAGGGTGGTGGGGACGTGGGCGAAGTCGGCCGTGTAGGCGTTGCCCGCGCAGGCCTCGGGCAGTTCGAGGCGGTTCTCGATGCCGTAGATCCCGGCCGCGACCAGCCCGGCGACGGCGAGGTAGGGGTTGACGTCACCTCCGGGGAGGCGGTTCTCGAAGCGCATGGAGCGGCCGTGGCCGACGACCCGGAGCGCGCAGGTGCGGTTGTCCAGGCCCCAGGCGACGGCGGTCGGTGCGAAGGAGCCCGGCCGGAAACGCTTGTACGAGTTGATGTTCGGGGCGTAGAGAAGGGAGAAGTCGCGCAGCGCGGCCAGCTGGCCGGCCAGGAAGTGTCGCATCACCGGTGACATTCCGTGTTCCGGGCCGTGTCCGTCTCCGGCCATCACGTTGCGTCCGTCGGTGTCGCTGAGCGAGAGGTGGATGTGGCAGGAGTTGCCCTCGCGCTCGTCGAACTTCGCCATGAAGGTGAGCGAGACGCCTTCCTGGGAGGCGATCTCCTTCGCCCCGGTCTTGTAGACGGCGTGCTGGTCGCAGGTGGTCAGGGCCTCGTCGTAGCGGAAGGCGATCTCGTGCTGGCCGAGGTTGCACTCCCCCTTCGCCGACTCGACGGTCAGGCCTGCGGCCTGCATCTCGTTGCGGATGCGGCGCAGCAGGGGCTCGATGCGGCCGGTCCCGAGGACGGAGTAGTCGATGTTGTACTGGTTGGCGGGGGTCAAGCCGCGGTAGTTCGCGTTCCAGGCCTGCTCGTAGGTGTCCTGGAAGACCATGAACTCCAGCTCGGTGCCGACCATGGCCGTGTACCCGTGCTCGGCGAGGCGCTCCAGCTGGCGGCGCAGGATCTGCCGGGGTGCGGCCACGACCGGGGAGCCGTCGTTCCAGGCGAGGTCGGCGAGGAGGAAGGCGCTGCCGGGGTTCCAGGGGAGGCGGCGCAGGGTGGCGAGGTCGGGGTGCATGGCGAAGTCGCCGTAGCCGCGGTCCCAGGAGGACATCTCGTATCCGTCGACGGTGTTCATGTCGGTGTCGACGGCGAGGAGGTAGTTGCAGCCCTCGGTGCCGTGTTCGAGGACCTCGTCGAGGAAGAAGCGTGCGGCGAACCGCTTGCCCTGGAGCCGCCCCTGCATGTCGGGGAAGGCCAGGACGACGGTGTCGATCTCACCGCTGGCGACGAGGGCGCGAAGCTCCTCGGGCGCGAGCGGCGGCTTGCGGTCTACCACTGGAATCTCTCCTTCGGTGAGCCGAGGGGGCCTAAGGTATTGAACAGAACCATTGCTTGGGAAGAGGAGGGGCCGAGATGACCGGCACGGCGAGTGAAGGCGGCGCGATCGCGCGGCTGAATCCGGTGTTGCGACAGGTGCGGGCGGGCAACGGTTTCGAGGAGGCGCTGGAGCAGATCCTCCAGGTGGTCCGGCTGGGCCTGGTGCCCGGCGGCGAACGGCTTCCGCCCGAGCGCGAGTTGGCGGAGCGGATGGGGATCAGCCGGGTCACCCTGCGCGAGGTGCTGAAGGTACTCCAGGACCAGGGCCTGGTGGAGGCGCGGCGCGGGCGGTACGGCGGGACGTTCGTGCTGCCGCGCCCCGATCCCCCGGCCGGCGGCACCGAGGACGAGCTCCGCCGGCGCGTGGTGGGCGTGGACATCGAGGACGTCCTGCGCTTCCGCGAGGTCCTGGAGGTGGGGGCGGCCGGCCTGTGCGCGGCGCAGGGGCTGTCCGAGGAGGACGGCGAACGGCTGCTCGGCGCGCTGGCGGCCACGCACGACGCGCCGCTGACCGACTACCGCCGCCGCGACACCCTCTTCCACCTCACCCTGTGCGAACTCGCCGGCTCGGCCACCCTGACGGCCCAGTACGCCGCCGTCCGGGCCACCGTGAACGACCTGCTGGACTGCATCCCCCTGCTGGTGCGCAACCTGGAGCACTCGCAGCAGCAGCACAGCGCGCTCGTCGAGGCGGTGCTGGAGCGGGACGCGGACGCGGCGCGCGAGGTGATGCGCGAGCACTGCTGCGGCACGGCGGCGCTGCTGCGGGGATTCCTGGCCTGAGGGAGGCTTTCGTAACCGCTGTTTAACGCAAGGGTCTTGCGCTCTCCACTCTCCGCCCGCAAAGGTACGCCCCACAACCATTGCCTGAGGCAGGAGTGCACATGGCCGACGACACCGAGGCACGGCTCGCAGTCGCGCCCGAATCCCCCACCCCCTCCGGCAGCGGGGGCGACGGCTACCTGGAGCGCCGTACGCTGCGCCGCGGCAGCGCCGGCTGGCTGCTGCTCACCGGCTTGGGCGTCGCGTACGTCGTCTCCGGCGACTTCTCCGGCTGGAACGTCGGCCTCGCCCAGGGCGGCTTCGGCGGGCTCGCCCTCGCCACCGTCCTGATGGGCGCGATGTACGCCTGCCTCGTCTTCTCCCTCGCGGAGCTGTCCGCGATCCTGCCGACGGCGGGCGGCGGCTACGGCTTCGCCCGCCGCGCCCTGGGCCCCTGGGGCGGCTTCCTCACCGGCACCGCGATCCTCATCGAGTACATCCTCGCGCCCGCCGCGATCGCCATCTTCATCGGCGACTACGTCGAATCCCTGGACCTCTTCGGCCTCACCTCCGGCTGGCCCGTCTACCTGGCCTGCTTCGCGGTGTTCATCGGCATCCACCTGTGGGGCGTGGGCGAGGCCCTGCGCTTCTCGCTCGTCGTGACCGCGGTGGCCGTGCTCGCGCTGATCGTCTTCGCGGCCGGCGCGTTCACCGGCTTCGACGCCGGCCGCCTCGACGACATCGCGGTCGACACCACCGCCTTCGGCTCGGGCTCCTGGCTGCCGCTGGGGGTGCTCGGCATCTGGGCCGCCTTCCCCTTCGGCATGTGGTTCTTCCTCGGCGTCGAGGGCGTACCGCTCGCGGCCGAGGAGGCCAAGGACCCGGTGCGCTCCATGCCGCGCGCCCTGTCGATCTCCATGGGCATCCTCGTGCTGCTCGCGCTGATCACCTTCCTGGCCTCGACCGGAGCGCGCGGCGCCGATGCCATCAAGGACGCCGGCAACCCGCTGGTCGTCGCCCTGGAGGGCGACCCCGGCCTGTCCTGGCTCAAGACCTTCGTCAACTACGCGGGCCTGGCCGGGCTCGTGGCCTCGTTCTTCTCCCTCATCTACGCCGGGTCGCGCCAGCTGTTCGCCCTGTCCCGAGCCGGCTACCTGCCGCGCTTCCTGTCCCTGACCTCCCGCCGCAAGGCCCCGTACCTGGGGCTGCTCATCCCCGGCGCGATCGGCTTCGCGCTGGCGGCGGCCACGGGGAACGGCCCGCGCATGCTCAACATCGCGGTGTTCGGCGCGACCATCTCGTACGCGCTGATGGCCCTGTCCCACATCGTGCTGCGCAGGCGGGAGCCGGGCCTGGAGCGGCCGTACCGTACGCCCGGCGGCATCGCCACCTCGTCGGTGGCGTTCGTCCTCGCCCTGTCGGCACTCGTCGCCACCTTCCTGGTGGACAAGGACGCGGCATTCATCGCCCTGGGTGTGTACGCCGTCGCCCTCGCCTACTTCGCGCTCTACAGTCGCCACCGTCTCGTCGCCTCCGCGCCGGAGGAGGAGTTCGCGGCGCTGGCGCAGGCCGAGGCCGAGCTCACCCGCGACTGACCCGTACCGCTCCACCCGACCCTTCCCCGCCCCTTTCGGAGGTAGCCACCGTGCCCAGGCCGCTCATCGGCATCACCACCTACGTGGAGGAATCCACCCGCTTCCGGGTGTGGGACGTCCCGGCCTCCCTGGTGCCCACGGGCTACTACGAGCTCGTACAGGCGGCCGGCGGCGCGGCGGTCCTGCTCCCGCCGGACGACCCGGCGGCGGCAGCGGAGGTGCTCGGCCGGGTGGACGGCCTGGTGGTCGCGGGCGGCCCGGACCTGGACCCGGCCCGCTACGGCGCCGAACGGGACCCGCGTACGGGGCCCGCGGCCACGCAGCGCGACGACTGGGAACTCGCCCTGATCGGGGCGGCGTTGGCGGCGGGCAAGCCCCTGCTGGGCATCTGCCGGGGCATGCAGGCGCTGAACGTGGCCCTGGGCGGCACGCTGGTCCAGCACATCGACGGGCACGTGGAGGCGCCGGGGGTGATGTCCTGGCACCCGGTCCGACCGGTCGCGGGCACGCGGTACGCACAGCTGGTGCCGGAGGAGGCGGAGGTCCCGACCTACCACCACCAGGCCGTCGACCGCCTGGGCGAGGGGCTGATCGCCTCGGCCCACGCGGAGGACGGCACGGTGGAGGCCGTGGAACTCCCGGACGCCGCCCGCTGGGTGCTGGGCGTGCAATGGCACCCGGAACGCGACAAGGACACCCGCGTCCTGGCCTCCCTGGTGGAGGCCTCGGCCGCTCCCCGCTGACGGCCCTGCCCACCGGCCCCCGGCGGCCGCGGGGGCGGACCGGCGCAGCCGGTCGGCGGGGGACGACCTGCGCAGCCGGGTGCGCCGATGACTCAGGCCTGCCGACGGTTCAGGCGTGCTGAGGCGTTTCCTCCCTCATGACCGAGGTGAGCTGCTCCCGCAGCTCCGGACCCGCCGTGTGCCCGTGCACGGACACGGCGTGCTCCTCCGCGGCGCGGAGCAGCTCCGCCTCCTCGCCCGCCATGAAGAGGCTGCAGTTCGATTCGCTCGGGAACTCCCGGCAGTCGATCATCTTGCGCATGATGCGCCTCCTCGGATGCGACTGCCTCCATTGTCGGACGGATCCGCCGAGGCGGCGAACACGCCGCCGGGCCGCCGGCGGGGAGTCGACGGCGCCGGTCAGGCCGGGGTGCGGGTGAGGGAGAGCAGGTCGCGGGCCGGGCCCGCCGGGCGGGAGCCCGTGGGCCAGACCGCACGCAGGGCCCGGTCCAGCGCGGCACCGGCCACCGGGACCGCCACCAGGCGGCGCCCCGCCAGTTCGTCGCCCACCGCCAGCTCCGACAGGACGCAGGGCCCCGCCCCGCTCACCGCCGCCGCCTTGACGGCGGTGGTGGAGGCGAGCTCCAGCAGCGGCTCCGCGAGGCCCCCGGAGTCCGCCAGGGCCGCGTCCAGGACCTGCCGCGTCCCCGACCCCCGCTCCCGCAGGATCAGCGGCGTCCCCGCGAGCTCCACCGCCTCGATTCCCCGGGAGCGCCGCGCCCACCGGTGGCCGGGGGCCACCGCCACCACCAGCCGGTCCTGCGCGATCACCACCGCGTCCAGCCCCTCCGGCACGGTCAGACCCTCCACGAAGCCGAGGTCCGCCTCGTGGGCGAGCACGCGCTCGGCGACGACCGCCGAGTTCCCGGCGTGCAGCGACACGGCGGTCCCCGGCCGCTGCCCGCGCAGGGCGATCAGCCAACCGGGCAGCAGGTACTCCGCGATGGTCATACTGGCGGCCACCCGCAGCCGCGAGTCCCGCCGCCCGCGCAGCGCCTGCGCACCCGCGTCGAAGGCCTCCGCGGCCTCCACCACCCGCCGGGCCCAGTCGGTGACCAGCGCGCCCTCCGCCGTCAGGGTCGAACCGCGCGGCGAGCGGTCCACCAGCGCCACCCCCAAGCGTGCCTCCATGGCGCGGATCCGGCTGCTCGCGGCGGGCTGGGTGATGCCCATCCGCTTGGCTGCGCCGCTCAGGCTGCCGGCCCGGGCCACCGCGAGCAGCAGCTCCAGCGCGCCCAGGTCCGGTACCCGGTGCGCCAGCGGAACCCACTCCTCGTCAGTCATAAAGTCAGTTTATGGCCTCATAGGGAGAGGGCCTCTGCCGCCCGGCGGCGCCCGGCGCGAGCCTGGGCCCATGGCCACCACCGTCGTACGACCCCGTCCAGCCACCCCCCGGACCCCCCAGGCCCACAAGGCCTTCCCGGCGCTCCGCCACCTCGGCCCCAACTGGTACGCCTCCATCATGGGCACGGCGATCGTCGCCAACGCCGGCGTGACCCTCCCGTACCAGGCCCCCGGCCAGCGGGCGGCCTGCCAGGTCGTCTGGGCGCTGTCCGCCCTGGCCCTCGCCGTCCTCCTCACCGCCCGCGCCCTGCACTGGCTCCACCACCGCGACCAGGCCCGCGCCCACCTCCTCGACCCCGCCGTGGCCCCCTTCTACGGGTGCCTCGCGATGGCCCTGCTGGCGGTCGGCGCCGGCACCCTCCTCGTCGGCAGGGATCTGGTCGGGGAGGGCGCGGCGGTCGCCGCGGACGCGGTCCTCTTCACCGCCGGCACCGCCGTCGGCCTGGTCATGGCCGTCGCCGTGCCCTACCTGATGGTCGTGCGGCACCGGGCCGAGGCCGCCCAGGCCACCCCCGTCTGGCTGCTTCCCCTGGTGGCCCCGATGGTCTCCGCCGCCGTGGGCCCGCTGCTGATACCCCACCTGCCCGCCGGCCAGCCCCGCGAGGCGCTCCTGCTGGCCTGCTACGCCATGTTCGGCATCAGCCTGCTGGCCGTCCTGGTGATGCTGCCGCTCGTCTTCGGCCGGTTGATCACGGGCGGGCCGCTCCCGTCGGCCCTGACCCCCACGCTGTTCCTGGTCCTCGGCCCCCTCGGCCAGTCCACCACCGCCGTCAACCAGCTCGCCGACGCGGCCCCCCGCGCGATCGACGCCCCCTACGCCGGAGCGCTCGCCGCCCTCGCCGTCGTCTACGGGGTGCCCGTGATGGGGTTCGCCCTGCTGTGGCTGGCTCTCGCCGCCTCGCTGCTGGTCCGGGCCGCCCGGGACGGCATGGGCTTCGCGATGACCTGGTGGGCCCTGACCTTCCCCGTCGGCACCTGCGTCACCGGCGCCGCCGGCCTGGCCCGCCACACCGGCCTGACCGCCTTCGCCTGGCTGGCCGCGGGCCTCTTCCTCGCCCTGCTCACCGCCTGGCTGCTCGCCGCCGGCCACACCCTGCGCGGCCTGCGCACCGGCCGGCTGCTCCCCCGCTAGCCGCAGCTCAGCAGGCCATGCGCAAGGCGGCGGCCAGCGCCTGCGGGGCCTGCACCAGGGAGGGGCCGTACCAGGTCAGCGCACGGCCGTCGACGAGCGCGGCCGGACGGCCCGGGAACGCCTCCGGGCCGTCCTCGCGCGTGAAGCGGTACGGCTCGTCGGGCAGCACCACCAGATCGCGGTCGACGGCGGCCAGCTCCGCCACCGGTATCCGCGGATACCGCTCCGGGTGGCCGGCGTACACGTTGCGCACCCCCAGCCGCGCGAGCAGGTCCCCGGGGAAGGTGTCGCGGCCGAGCACCATCCAAGGGCGCCGCCAGACCGGTACGAACGCGCGCAGCGGGCCCACGGGCTCCGTCCCGGCCCACGCCGCCTCGGCCTCGTCCAGCCACTCGGGCCTCGCCAGGCCCATGGCTCCCACCAGCACCCGGTCCAGCTCGGTCAGTGCCTGCGGCAGCGAGCGGATCTCCGTGACCAGCACCTCCAGGCCGGCTCCCCGCAGCGCGGCGAGGTCGGGGGCGCGGTTCTCCTCCTCGTTGGCGATCACCAGGTCCGGGCGCAGCTCCGCGATCCGCCGCACGTCCGGGTTCTTGGTGCCTCCGATGCGCACCGCACCCCGCTCCTCCAGGCCGGCGGGATGGGTGCACCAGTCGGTGACCCCGACCAGCAGGCCGGGCGCGGTCACCGCCACCGCCTCGGTCAGCGAGGGCACCAGCGAGACGACCCGCATCCCGGTCAGTGACCCGGGGAGGGCGGCTCGGAGGTCGCGTGGATGTGCTCGCCGACCGCCACGACCAGGAAGCGGGTGTCCTCGCTGACCGCCCGCCAGCGGTGCCGCACGCCGCCGGACAGGAACAGCGCGTCCCCGCTCTCCAGCCGGTAGGCCCGCCCCTCCGCCTCCACCTGGCAGGCGCCCGAGACCACGTACATCAGCTCGTCGTTGCGGTGCTGGTACTCGCGGCCCGCGTCCTGGTCCCCGCTGAATTCCAGCGCGTGCAGCTGGTGGTGGCCGCGGACGAGGGGGCGTACGCCCGGGACCGGGGTGAGACCGGAGTCGTCCCCGGCCCGCACCAGGTCGACGGTGCGGGCGGTGTCGGACGCGGCCAGCAGCTCGACGGCCGTGGTCTCCAGCGCGTCGGCCACCCGTTCAAGGGACCGCATGCTGGGCCGGGCCCGCTCGTTCTCTATCTGGCTCAGGAAGGGCACCGACAGGCCGCTGCGCGCCGAAACGGCGGCGAGGGTGAGATGGAGCGCCCGGCGCCGTTTGCGCACGGCGACGCCCACCCGGAGCGGTTCCTTGGCGTCCTTCTCCCGCTCCTTGTCTTCCCTGTCGTACGAGCCGTCCCTGTCGTCCATGGCGGGGCTGCCCTCCCCTTGTCCTGGTCCGTCGCACATCGATGTGCTGTAAGCACCTTACGCAGCAACCGCCTCCGGTTTCGCGCGCAAGAGCCCTCCAGGCTACGCCCGGGCGGAAACTCGCGTGCCACTTCCGATCACTCTTGCGGCCACTTCCCGTGCTCCCGGCCGTAACCGGGCGCCGTCGGCGGGGTGCGGCATCATCGTCGTCGTGACGACGACTCGACGCCTGATGCTCCTGGACACCGCCTCCCTCTACTTCCGCGCGTACTTCGGTGTGCCGGACTCCGTGAAGGCGCCCGACGGTACGCCGGTCAACGCCGTGCGCGGACTGCTCGACATGATCGGGCGGCTGGTCCAGGACCACCGCCCCGACGACCTGGTGGCGTGCATGGACGCCGACTGGCGGCCGCACTGGCGGGTGGAGCTGATCCCCTCGTACAAGGCCCACCGGGTCGCCGTGGAGACCGAGACCGGCCCGGACGTGGAGGAGACCCCGGACACCCTGGCCCCGCAGGTGCCGATCATCGAGGCGGCGCTGGACGCGTTCGGGATCGCCCGGGTGGGGGTCGCCGGGTACGAGGCGGACGATGTGATCGGCACGCTGACCGCCCGCGCCACCGGCCCGGTGGACATCGTCACCGGCGACCGGGACCTCTACCAGCTGGTGGACGACGCCCGGCAGCGGCGCGTGCTGTACCCGATCAAGGGCGTCGGATCGCTCCAGATCACCGACGAGGCCTGGCTGCGGGCGAAGTACGGGGTGGACGGCCCGGGTTATGCGGACCTGGCACTGCTGCGCGGCGACCCGAGCGACGGCCTGCCCGGGGTCCCCGGCATCGGCGAGAAGACCGCGGCGAAGCTCCTGGACGCGTACGGCAGCCTGGCCGGGATCATCGCGGCCGTCGACGACCCGAAGTCGGGGCTGACCCCGGCCCAGCGCAAGCGGCTGGACGAGTCCCGGGCCTATCTGGCGGTGGCCCCGAAGGTGGTCCGCGTGGCCTCGGACGTGCCGCTGCCCCGGTTCGACCCGGCCCTCCCGACCGTCCCGGCGGAGCCGGACGTCGTCGACGCCCTTGCGCGCCGCTGGGGCCTGGGCGGAGCGGTGGCGCGGCTGGGCAGCGCACTTCGCCTTTGAAGTGCTAACTTAGGTACGCCTAAGTTTCAGGGGAGTCAGGGGAGACGCCGTGGCTGAAGGACGCGCCCGCATGGTCGAGACCGCTGTCGTCGTGCGCACCGAGCGGCTGACGCCGCACATGGTGCGGCTGGTGCTCGGCGGTGCCGGACTGGCCCGGTTCGGGGCGGGCGAGTTCACCGACCACTACATCAAGATCCTGTTCGGGCCCGAGGGCGTCACCTACCCCTCCCCCTGGGACCTGGACCGGATCCGCGCCGAGTACCCGCGCGAGGCCTGGCCGCGGCAGCGGGCGTACACGGTCCGTGCGTGGGACCCGGTGCACCAGGAGCTGACCCTCGACTTCGTGGTCCACGGCGACGAGGGTCTGGCCGGCCCGTGGGCGGCCCGCGTCCAACCGGGAGAGCTCGTACGCTTCGTCGGCCCGGGCGGCGCCTACGCACCGGACCCGGCGGCCGAGTGGCACCTGCTGGTCGGCGACGAGAGCGCGCTGCCGGCCATCGCCGCCGCGATGGAGCGGATGCCGGTGGGGGCGCTGGTGCACGCGCTCGTGGAGGTCGAGGGCCCGGAGGACGAGCAGAAGTTCGCCACCCCGGACGGGGTCGTCCCGATGTGGATCCACCGCGGGACGCGCCCGGTCGGCGAGGCGCTGGTGGAGGCGGTCCAGAACCTGCCGTTCCCGTCCCGGGACGTCCACGCCTTCGTCCACGGGGAGGCGGGCTTCGTCAAGGACCTGCGCCGCCACCTGCGCCTTGAGCGCGGTATCGCCCGGGAGCGCCTGTCCATCTCCGGGTACTGGCGCCTGGGCGAGACGGACGAGGGCTGGCGGGCGATCAAGCGCGACTGGAACGCCGTCGTGCTGGCCGAGCAGGAATCGGCCGCCTGACTCCGACTGGTCGCACCCCGCCCGTAACGGGCCCGCGGCACGGGTGCCGTTGACCGCCGGGCCCGCCGACCGGCGGGCTCGGGCGATCGGCGCGAGAATGGCGGCATGCGTACCCTCCGCGTGCTGTCCGCGACCGGAGCGGCCGTGGTGCTGGCCGCAGG
This sequence comes from Streptomyces sp. NPDC043680, assembly GCF_056436685.1. Lineage (NCBI taxonomy): Bacteria > Bacillati > Actinomycetota > Actinomycetes > Kitasatosporales > Streptomycetaceae > Streptomyces > Streptomyces sp. NPDC043680. Next base: position 170,650 of record NZ_JBWKCE010000011.1, read on the forward strand.
CGCAGCGGTGGCGGCGCCGAGCCCACCGCCCCCGCCGAAGCCGCTGATCGGCGAGGAGCAGGTCGACAAGGCCCTCAAACGCCTCCCCGGCTTCGTGACCGACGGCATGCGCGAGACCGGCGTCCCCGGGGTGTCCGTGGCCGTCGTCCACCGCGACAAGGTGGTCTACCTCCAGGGCTTCGGGGTCCGCCGCACCGGCGAGACAGCGAAGGTCGGCCCGGACACCGTCTTCCAGATCGCCTCCCTCTCGAAGCCCGTCTCCTCCACGGTCGTCGCCGGCGCCCTGAAGAACCCCGCCGACTGGGACCGCCGCACCGAACTCCCCGGCTTCGCCCTCAAGGACCGCTGGGTCACCGGCCACGTCACCACCGCCGACCTCCTCTCCCACCGCAGCGGCCTTCCCGACCACGCGGGCGACCTCCTTGAGGACCTGGGCTACGACCAGTCGTACATCCTCGACCACCTCCGCATGGAGCCCCTGACCCCCTTCCGCGCGAGCTACGCCTACACCAACTTCGGTTTCACCGCGGCTGCCGAGGCCGTCGCCCGCGCCCACGGCACGAGTTGGCAGAAGCTCAGCGAGGACACCCTCTTCAAGCCCGCCTCGATGACCCGCACCAGCACCGAGTTCTCCGCCTTCGCGCACGCCCCCGACCACGCGGCCACCCACGTCAAGAACCCGGACGGCACCTGGTCCCCGCGCTTCGTGCGCGATCCGGACGCCCAGGCCCCGGCCGGCGGGGTCAGCTCCACCGCCCGCGACATGGCACGCTGGATGCGGCTCCAGCTGTCGGGCGGCACCCTCGACGGGACCCGGATCATCCCCGCCGACACCCTCGCCACCACCCACCTGCCGCAGATCCTGTCGCAGCCGCCCACCCCGCCCGAGAACCGCACCGGCTTCTACGGGCTCGGCTGGAACGTCTCGTACGACGAGGCCGGCCGGCTGCGCCTGAGCCATTCCGGGGCCTTCGACCTCGGCGCCAACACCAACGTCACCCTGCTCCCCCTGGAACAGCTCGGCATCGTCGTCCTCACCAACGGCGCGCCCGTCGGCCTGGCCGACTCCATCGCCCTCGACTTCTTCGACACCGCCGAGCACGGCAAGCCCACCGCCGACTGGCTGCCGCTGGTGGGGCAGCTCTACGCCCGGCTGGACGACTCGGACCGCTCGACCACCGACTACGCCCACCCGCCCGCCGGCGCGAAGCCGGCCCGCGCCGACTCCGCGTACACCGGGACCTACGACAACCCGTACTACGGCAAGCTGACGGTGACGGCGGCCACCGGAGGCACCGGCGGCCTCGTCCTCTCCCTCGGCCCCAAGCCGCTGCGGTACGCGCTCACCCACTACGACGGCGACACGTTCAGCTTCGAGACCTCCGGTGAGAACGCGGTCGGGCGCACCGGGGTGACCTTCAAGGACGGCACCGTCCGCATCGAGTACCTGGACGAGAACCACCTGGGGACCTTCACCCGGCAGTAGCGGCATAGCCTGGACCCCGATGAGACGCAGAACCCCGGTACCCCCCTCGCCCCTCCCCCAGCGCGCCGGCATCGACCCGGTCCGGCTGCGGCTGCCGGCCGACCCGGACGGACAGTGGCAGGACCTCGGCAGCTACCTCGCCGCCCGCTACGCCGGAACCCGCGGCGCCGAATCCATCGCCCGCCTGCTGCACGGCGGACGGGTGGTCGGCGCCGGCGGGCGGGTCCTGCGCGCGCAGGACCCGTACGAGCCGGGCGCCTACCTGTGGTTCCACCGGGACATGGACCCGGAGCCGCCGGTGCCGTTCCCCCTCCGGGTCGTACACCGGGACGCCCACCTGCTCGTCGTGGACAAACCGCACTTCCTGGCGACCACCCCGCGCGGCAGCCACATCACGCAGACCGCCCTGGCCCGACTGCGCGCGGAGCTCGGCCTGCCGCAGCTCAGCCCGGTGCACCGGCTGGACCGGCTGACCGCCGGACTGGTGATGTTCAGCATCCGCCCCGAGGACCGCGGCCCCTACCAACTGCTCTTCCAGGAGCGGCGGGTGCACAAGGAGTACGAGGCCCTCGCCCGCCACGACCCCGCCGTCGACCTGCCCCGCACGGTCCGCAGCCACATCGAGAAGAGCCGCGGGGTCATCGCGGCGACCGAGGTCCCCGGCGCGGAGCCGAACGCGGAGAGCCTGATCGAACTCACCGGCACCCGCGGCGGCCTGGGCCGCTACCGCCTGACCCCGCACACCGGCCGCACCCACCAACTGCGGGTGCACATGAACAGCCTGGGCCTGCCGATCCTCGGCGACCCGGTGTACCCGCAGGTCACCGACCCGGCCCCGGACGACTACCGCCGCCCGCTCCAACTCCTGGCCCGCTCGCTGTCGTTCACCGACCCGATCACCGGAACCCCGCACCACTTCGAAAGCACCCTGACCCTCCGGGCCTGGGAGGACTACGCGGCCTGGGCCGCGTAGCCCGCGTGCTCGGCCCCGGGCCGTCACGGGGGCGGGCTCCGGTCCCCCGGGGGTCTCAGCGGCGGGCTCCCGCGATGCGCAGCGCCGCGTCCGCGGTGGCGTCCGCGAAGACGGCCATGGGGCGGCCCGGGTCGGAGCCGTGGATCAGCATGACGCCCTCGATGAGGCCGAACACCAGGTCGTTGCGCAAGGCCAGCCCGGCCCGGTCACCGGCCAGTTCGGCTCCGGCGGTGGTGCCGTCGAGCAACGTCCGGTAGGCGTCCTTCAGTTCCCCGCGCATCCGGCGGAACCGGGTGAACCGGGTGCCGCGCACCTCGGGCAGCAGGTAGAGGGCGCCGAGGTTGTACGGTCCCCCGCACAGCAGCGTCACGTCCGCGCGGCACAACTCCCACAGGCGCTGCGCCGCGGGTCTGCCGGTGTCGGTGAGCAGCCGCCGGGCCAGCGCCAGGGAGGGCGCAACCGTGGACTCCAGGAGTTCGGCGAGGAGTTCCTCCTTGCCGCCGAAGTAGTGGTACATGGTGGCCTGGCGCATTCCGGCCCGTTCGGCCACCGCCCGCGTGGTGGTGGCCGCGTACCCCTGGAGGGTGAACAGTTCGGCCGCCGCGCAGAGGAGTTCCTCGCGCGGCGGCCGACCGCTCTGTGGTCTCAGCTGATCGGCGCGCGGCCGACCGACCCGTCTTCGCCTTTCGTCCGGGCCCGTTCCCGAGCCCGGACCCGTTCCGCCGGTCATGGTGTGATCGTCGCACAGGGACATGCCGAAGCGATCATGGCAAGAGATGAGATCTGGCCAACCCCACCCTCGGAGGAAGCCCCAAAAGGCCCTAGCCGACCGAGCTGTAGGCCACTACACCCCGAAGTAGCGCGTCCACGGCCTTACGGGCATTTCGCGCCACCGTGCTCCCGCCCTGCGAGGACGGCGGAGCGGAGGAGGCCGGAGCGGCCGCGGCGATCTGCCCCAGCACGTCGATGACCTGCTTGCACCAGCGCACGAAGTCACCGGCCGGCATCTCCGCCTCGCGGAGCACCTCGTCCAGGGTCTTGTCGGAGGCCCACTGGTACGCGGCCCATGCGAAGCCGAGATCCGGCTCGCGCTGGCCGACGCCCTCCGCCTGGTGGATGCGGTGCTCCTCCTCCAGTGCGTCCAGGCGGCCCCAGATGCGGACCATCTCGCCCAGCGCGGCCTTGGCCGCGCCGCCCGGCACCTTCGGCGCCACCGCATCGTCGGCCTGCCGCGCCTCGAACACCAGCGCCGAGACGCAGGCGGCCAGTTCGGCCGGGCTCAGGCCCTCCCAGACCCCGGCGCGCAGGCATTCCGACGCCAGCAGGTCGAGCTCCCCGTACAGCCGGGCGAGCCGCTTGCCGTGCACGGTGACCTCGTCCTCGCGCAGGTAGTCCAGCTCGGTCAGCAGCGCGTGGATCCGGTCGAATGTCCGGGCGATGGTGTTGGTGCGGCCCTCGATGCGCCGCTCCAGCGCCTGCGTGTCCCGCTTGAGGCGGTGGTAGCGCTCGGCCCAGCGGGCGTGGTCCTCGCGCTCGTCGCAGCCGTGGCAGGGATGCGCCCGCAGCGCGGCCCGCAGCCGGGTGATCTCGCGGTCGTCGGCGGCCGCGGACCGGCCGCGGTTCCGCCGCTCCACCGTGATGTGACCGGCCTTGGCTCGCAGTTGGGACGCCAGGTCCCGACGGGACTGCGGGGAGCGCGCGTTGAAGGTCTTGGGGATCCTCATCCGCTCGATGGCCTCGACCGGGACCGGGAAGTCCATGGAGGCGAGCCGCTTGACCTGCCGCTCGGCGGTGAGCACCAGCGGACGCGGGCCCTCCGCGTACTCCTGGCCCCGGTGCCCGTTGACCCGCCCGGCCGGCACGCCCGGGTCCAGGACCAGCGCGAGTCCGGCGAACTTGCCCGTCGGCACGTGGATGATGTCGCCCGGCTTGAGCTTCTCCAGCGAACTGGCCGCCTGGGCCCGGCGCTGGGCGGCGCCCTGCTTGGCCAGGTCCGTTTCGCGGTCCTTGAGGTCACGGCGCAGCTGCGCGTACTCCTCGAAGTTCCCGAGGTGGCAGGTCATGCCCTCCCGGTAGCCGTGCAGGCCCTCCTCGTTGCGCTGCACCTGCCGCGAGATCCCGACCACGGAGCGGTCGGCCTGGAACTGCGCGAAGGAGGTCTCCAGCAGCTCGCGGGAGCGGTGCCGCCCGAACTGCTGGACCAGGTTGACGGCCATGTTGTACGAGGGTTTGAAGCTGGAGCGCAGCGGATACGTACGCGTACCGGCGAGCCCGGCGAGGGCGGCCGGGTCCATGCCCCGCTGCCACAGCACCACGGCGTGGCCCTCGACGTCGATGCCGCGCCGCCCGGCCCGGCCGGTCAGCTGCGTGTACTCGCCGGGGGTGATGTCGGCGTGCTGTTCGCCGTTCCACTTGACGAGCTTCTCCAGGATCACCGTGCGCGCGGGCATGTTGATGCCCAGCGCCAGGGTCTCGGTGGCGAAGACGGCCTTGACCAGGCCGCGGACGAACAGCTCCTCCACGACCTCCTTGAAGGTCGGCAGCATGCCGGCGTGGTGGGCGGCGATGCCCCGCTCCAGGCCTTCGAGCCACTCGTAGTACCCGAGGACGTGCAGGTCCTCGGTGGGGATGGAGGCCGTCCGCTCCTCGACGATCTCCCGGACCTTCAGGCGGGCGGTGTCGTCGTTGAGCCGCAGGCCCGCATACAGGCACTGCTGGACGGCGGCCTCGCAGCCGGCCCGGCTGAAGATGAAGTTGATGGCGGGCAGCAGCCCGTCGTTGTCGAGGCGGGCGATGACCTCCGGGCGGCCGGGGGTCCAGATCCGGCTGCGGGAGCGCCGCTCGCGCTCGCGGTCGGCCTCGCGGATCATCTTGCCGCGCCGCCGGTCCTTCGGGGCGTACGTGCGGCTGTTCTCCTCGCGCGCCATCCGCAGCAGGTCGGGGTTGACCTCCCGGCGGGCGGAGCCGCGGCCGCCGTGGTCGGACTCCTCCTCGAAGAGGTCGTAGATCCGCCGGCCGGCCATGACGTGCTGCCACAGCGGGACGGGCCGCTCCTCGGAGACGATCACCTCGGTGTCGCCGCGGACGGTGTCGAGCCAGTCGCCGAACTCCTCGGCATTGGAGACGGTCGCCGACAGGGAGACCAGCGTCACCGACTCGGGGAGGTGGATGATCACTTCCTCCCAGACGGCGCCGCGGAACCGGTCGGAGAGGTAGTGCACCTCGTCCATCACGACGTAGCCGAGGCCGAGCAGCGACTGCGAGCCCGCGTACAGCATGTTGCGGAGCACCTCGGTGGTCATGACCACGATCGGCGCCTCGGAGTTGACGCTGTTGTCGCCCGTCAGCAGACCCACCTTGGCGGCGCCGTAGCGCCTGACCAGGTCGGCGTACTTCTGGTTCGACAGGGCCTTGATGGGCGTCGTGTAGAAGCACTTGCGGCCCTGCTGGAGGGCCAGGTGCACGGCGAACTCGCCGACGATGGTCTTGCCCGAGCCGGTCGGGGCGGCGACCAGCACGCCCTTGCCGGCCTCCAGGGCCTTGCAGGCCTCGACCTGGTACGGGTCCAGGTCGAAGTCGTACATCGCGCGGAAGGGGAACAGGGCGGTGGCCTCTTCGGCGGCGCGAATCCGGGCAGCGGCGTACCGCTCGGCGGGTGAAAGTTCTTCGGTCATCTTGCTATCGAGCCTACCCGTCGCCTCTGACAACAGTCTCGATCTTTATCGGCACCCGGGGACGGGATCGCCTACGCCAGCAGCCGGACCGCCGCCGGTACGCACTGCGCGGTCACCGGCAGCGGGCCCAGCGGTTCGCCGTCCGCGTAGGCGGTGATCCCGGGGGCCTCCAGGGTGATCTTCGCGGCCCGGTGGACGCTCACCTTCGGGTGGCTCAGGTGGGCGCCCCGGTACACCTGCGGGAAGACCGAGAGCAGGGTGGTCCGGCTGCAGTCGCCGACGACCACGACGTCGAACAGCCCGTCGTCGGGAACGGCGTCCGCGCAGATCCGCATCCCGCCACCGTACGAGGAGCCGTTGCCGACGGCGACCAGCGTGGCCTCGGTTTCGATCACCGGGCCGTCGTCGAGCGTGATCCGGTACGGGAACGGCCTGAACGCGGCCAGCTCCGCGAGCATCGCCAGGTCGTACTTGAAACGGCCCGCCGGCAGGCGCATCCGGTTGCCCCGGTCGTTGACCCGGGAGTCGAAGCCGGAGCACAGCACCGTCCCGTACCAGGTCCCGCCGCCCGCCCCGTCGACCCGCCCGAGGTCGATCTCCCGGATCCGGCTCTCCTTGAGCGCCTCGGCGGCCAGCCGGCCCGCCCGCGCCGGGTCCCGTACGGGCAGTCCCAGCGCCCGCGCGAAGTCGTTGCCGGTGCCCACCGCCACCACACCGAGCGGCACCAGCGTCCCGGCCACCGCCTGCAGGGCCAGGGAGACCACGCCGTCGCCGCCGACGGCGATCACCGCCCCGGTGCCCTCCCGTACCGCACCCCGCAGCCGGTCGAGCGCGTCCCCGGCGTCGGTGCCGACGACGGTCCGTACGGAGAAGCCGGCGGCCCGGAGCGACGAAGCGGCCGGCTGCGCGGCCTGCGCGCCCCGGCCGCGTCCCGCGGTGGGGTTGACGAAAAGGGTGATCTCAGCGCTCACCGCCGCGGGCACCTTTCGGTGGTGGAGGGGGTGGGGCACCTCCGGGGATCCCCCCGGACGCGGTCTGGGGAGGCAACTGGAGGAGTACCTGTCAGGTGGCGTCGTCGTAACCGTTGATCCGCCGGTGCTCGCCGTCCACCTGCTCGGGCAGGGCGGCCGCGGGGGCGACCGGTTCCATCGCACCGATCGGCGCGGGCGTCAGGTCCAGCTCGGCCGCCTCGTCGTCGGAGAGCAGCGCGTCCGGGTTGCCGCGCCTGCGCCTGCGGTCGTTGACCAGGCAGATCGCGAGGGCGATGAAGTACAGGGCGACGATGGGCGCGGCCAGCGACAGCATGGTGAGCGGGTCACCGGTCGGGGTGGCGAACGCGGCGAAGATCGTGATGCCCAGCACCATGGCCCGCCACCAGCTCGCCAGCCGCTTCGCCGTGAGGACACCCGTGAAGTTGAGCAGGATCAGCAGCAGCGGCAGCTCGAAGGCGAGGCCGAAGACCACGACCATGCGCGTGACCAGGTCGAGGTAGTCGTCGACCGGGAGCAGGTTGCGCGCGTGTTCGGGAGTGAAGTCGAGGAGGATCGTGGCGGTCTGCGGCAGCAGCTTGTACGCGAGGACCGCGCCCGCGCCGAACAGCGGCGCGCCGGCCGCGACGAAGCTCATCGCGTACTTCTTCTCGTGGCTGTGCAGTCCGGGGGCGGTGAAGGCCCACAGCTGGTAGAGCCACACGGGGGCGGAGAGCACCACTCCGGCGGTGAGCGAGACCTTCAGGGCGATCGAGAACGGGGCGATGAGGCCGTTCACGGTCATGTCGGCGCAGGGCCGGCCGTTGCGCTGCGAGACCACCCCGCCGGTGCAGCCGACGGAGTCCAGCATCGGCTTCAGCATGAAGTCGATGAGGTCCTTGTAGTAGAAGGCCGCCACGACGGTGATCACGAGGATCGCCAGGACGGACTTGAGCAGGCGGTTTCTCAGCTCACGCAGGTGCTCGACAAGCGGCATCCGCCCTTCGGCGTCCTTCGCCTGCTTGCCTTGCTTCCCCTGCTTGCGGGCAGACTTGAGCAACCCACGTCCCTTGTCTCGTTGCAGATGACCGGTCATCCCGGTGTGACCGCGGCCGGAAGGCGACCGCGGGCGGGCGGTCAGCCCTGGGCGGTGTGGTTCGGCTCGCCGACGGGCCGCGAGCTCGTCACGTCGCCGGGGGCCGCCTTGATCGTGCGCGGGGCCGCCTGCTGGGGCGTCTGGTCGGCGACCGTGGAGGCGGCGGTGTTGTCGTCCGCCGCGCCCTCGGCCTTCATGGCCTTCGCCTCGCTCTTGAGGATGCGGGCCGACTTGCCGAGGGAGCGGGCCATCTCGGGGAGCTTCTTGGCACCGAACAGCAGCACGATGACAGCGATGATCAGAAGGATCTCAAGGGGCTTCAGATTGCCGATCATGTGTGTCTTCCTTCTCACCGAAACGGCTGGTTGTGGTGGCGGGCGACGTCGGAGGCGATCCGGAGCCGCTCGACAAGGATCGTAACCCCCGGGGGTTAACGCCCGGCAATCCCCGGGGGTCTCCCGGCTTGCGTACGGCTCCGGCGGTCCGGATCCGACCGTACGGGGCCCGTCCTGCAGTTGCCATAGACGTACGGACACGTGCGCACTACGGCCGGATCACCTGGCCCGCCCGGGCCAGGTCCGTCGCCGCCCGCTCCAGCTCCGCCGAGGCGTCCGCGACCCGGCGGCTGGACCGGGCCACCTCGGCGGACAGCCGCCGCACCTCCGCGTACACGCGCAGGGCGGCAACGGCGAGAACGGCGCACCCGAGGAACCCCAGGGCGATCGCGAGCATGGGCCACAGCATGGGACGAGCTTAGGGGATGCCCGGCCGATCGCGGCCGGGCCACCCCCGCCGCCTCAGATGCTGCGCAGGGTGCTCACGCCGCCACCGGTCAGCAGTTCCACGATCCGCTCACCCGCCGGCTTGCGGACGGAGGCACGGCACTCGGGGCAGATGAAGGAGTAGAAGGTGGTCCGCCGGCTGCCGCCGATGACCAGCCGCAACGCGGCGGCGTCCAGCTCGAAGCGGGCCCGGCAGTCGGGACAGGCCGCCTTGAAGGAGACCGGCCCCGCCGCGGCCGACCGCCCCGGCGGCCCGGCGGCGGCGGACACACCCCGTGGCCCAGACATTGGCGACATCGCTCGGCGCTCCCCTCAGCCCACTTCTGTTGCGTACGGCACGGCCTTCCCAGGGGCGGCCTGGCCAGGGGCGGCCTGGCCGGAGCCACAGCCTGCCCGTGGCACCGCCTGTCCATGGCGCTGCCTGCCCGTGCCGCCCTGTGCGTGGCACGGCCCGCGTACGGGTCCCGGGCCGTACGCCGCGGTGCTCAGACCGCTTCCCCGTACCCGGCGAGCGCCTCGCGGGCCGCCTGGCGGGCACTGTCCGCCACTTCCTGCGGCGCCACGATGCGGCCCTCCCGGCCCAGCCGCAGCGCGAGACGGCGCAGCGAGGCCGGGTCCGGGCTGCGCAGCGTGATGCGCAGCCCGCCGTCGGGCAGTTCCTCGGCGCTGTCGTGCGGGTAGTACTCCGCGACCCAGCGCCCGCCCGGCCCGACCTCGACGACGACTTCCGGGTCCTCGGCGGCCGGCTGCACGAGCCCCTCGGACAGGTCGCGCGGCTCGATGGCGGGCGGCTCGGCCCGCTCGTCCAGCAGGCGGATCTCCGCCACCCGGTCGAGCCGGAAGGTGCGCCGGGCCTCGGAGAGGTGGCACCAGCCCTCCATGTAGGTGTGGCCGACCGTGAACAGGCGGATGGGGTCGACCTTGCGCTCGGTCAGCTCGTCCCGGGCGGGCGAGTAGTAGCGCAGCCACAGCCTCCGGCGCTCGGCGATGGCCCGGTCGACGTCGGCGAAGACCCCGCCCTCCGCCTCGAAGGTCACGCTCAGCCGGGCGCTGGCCCCGGCGGCCTCGCCCGCCGCCGCCTCCAGCTTCGCGGTGGCCCGCAGCAGGGCGTCCCGGTCGCTCTCGCGCAGGCCGGGCAGGGTGGCCACGGCGCGGGCGGCGACCAGCAGCGCGGTCGCCTCGTCGGCGGCCAGCCGCAGCGGCTCGGCGGTGGACTCCCCCGATGCGTCGGGGTTGCGCCACCAGATGCGCTCCCCGTCGGTGTCGATGTCGAGCAGGTCCCCGCCGCGGAAGCTGGTGCCGCACATGGGCAGCACGTCGAGGTCCGAGATCAGCTCGTCCTCGGTGATCCCGAAGGCGCGGGCGACGTCGGCGACGTGCGCGCCGGGGCGCTCGCGCAGGTAGGTCACCAGGGACAGCATCCGGCGGGTCTGGTCGATGGCGTTGGCAGCCATGCTGGTACGTCTCCCCCTCAGGGCGCGTCATGCGAACGGTGCGGTCGTGCGGGTGCAGTGCGGTGCGGTGCTGTGCGTGTGCGATGCGGTGCTGTGCGTGCGGCGGTGGTGCGGGTGGTGCGGTCGTACGTGGGCCGCACCCGGCGCGGGCGGGTGCGGCGCCGGAGTGTCGTACGTGCGTACGGGTGCGTGCGCTCAGCCCGCGGCGACGGCGCGCAGCCGGTCCACCACGTCCGCCCTCAGGTCGGCCGGCTCCACCACCACCACGTCCGGCCCGAACTCCACCAGCCAGGCGTCGAGCCCGTGCCCGTACGGGATCTCCAGCTCGTCCCAGCCGTCCGCGCCCTCGCGCACTGCCGCGGCCCTGGCCCGCAGCGGGTAGCCCGCCCCGGCCCGCAGCCGGATCAGCGCGGTGCGGTCCGCGCTCTCCCCGGCCCAGCTCGCCACGGTCTCCCGCACGGTCACCACGTCCGGCACCTCGGCGGTGTACCTGCCCGCCCGCGAGCGGACCTTGCCGGTGATCCGGGAGAGCCGGAACACCCGCTCCGCCCCGCGCTCGCGGTCGTATCCGGCCAGGTACCAGTGCCCGCGCCAGCACTCCAGCGCCCACGGTTCCACCTGACGGGTCTCGGGCCGGGCGGCGGTGGACTTGCGGTAGTCGAAGACCACCGGCCGGCGGTCGCGGCAGGCCAGCATCAGCGGTTCGAACGCCGCCTCGTGGACGGGGATGCGCGGCTCGATGGCGCTGTGCTGACCCTCGTACGGGGAACCCGCCTCCGGCATCCCGCCGGCCCGCAGTTTCTGCAGCGCGCCGCTCGCGGCTCCGGCGAGGCGGGCCTGCTGCCAGACCTTCGCCGCCAGCCCCAGGGCCGCGGCCTCCTCGGCGTCCAGGGAGACGGGGGGCAAGCGGTTGCTGTCCCGGCGGGCCAGGTAGCCCGTTTCGCCCTCCAGGTTCTCCACCGTCTCGATGACCAGGCCGAGTTCCCGCAGATCGTCCTTGTCCCGCTCGAACATGCGGTTGAAGGACTCGTCGTTGCCCGCTTCCATGTACGCCTCGATGGAACCGCGCAGTTCACGCTTGCTCAGCGGCCGGCGTGTCCCGAGCAGACACAGCGCCAGATTCATCAGCCGCTCGGCCTTGGCAATCGCCATCGACGCCGTTCCGCCCTTCTCCGCTTACCCGACTTGCACGTCGTATACGTCCGTGACCGTTGACCGTACCGCCCCGGCGGGCCCCGGCAAAAGCGAGGGCCCCCGCCTCACGGCGGGGGCCCTTCACCGGTCACGCGTCGCGGATCAGGCGTCCATCAGGTCGCAGACGAAGATCAGCGTCTCGCCCGGCTTGATGGCACCGCCGGCGCCGCGGTCGCCGTACGCGAGGTGGGCGGGGATCGTCAGCTTGCGGCGGCCGCCGACCTTCATGCCCTGGACACCCTGGTCCCAGCCGGAGATGACCTGGCCGATGCCCAGGATGAACTGCAGCGGGGCGCCGCGGTTCCAGGAGGCGTCGAACTCCTCGCCGGTGGAGAAGGCCACGCCCACGTAGTGGACCGAGACCTTGGAACCGGCCTTGGCCTCGACGCCGTCGCCCTCCCAGATGTCCTCGATGACCAGGTCGGTGGGGACCGGGCCCTCGGGGAAGTCGATCTCGGGCTTTTCGAGCTTGTCGCTCACGGAACTGCTCCTAAAAACTGGTGGACAACGGGGACAGTCTTACATCACGGCGAGGATGTCGAGGCTGAAGACCAGCGTCGAGTTCGCCGGGATCGTCCCCTGCTCCTTGTCGCCGAAGGCCTGGTCCGGCGGGATGACCAGGAGGATGCGGCTGCCGACCTTCTTGCCGAGCAGGCCGTCCTTCAGGCCCTTGACCGACAGCTGCTCCATCGGCCAGGTGACCGTCTGGTCCGTGGCGTACGTGCTCTCGAAGGTCTTGTCGTCCTTCCACGTCTTGCCGTTGAACTTCACCACGACGCTGTCGGAGTCCTTGACGGCCGGGCCGTCACCCTCCAGGACGTAGTTCGAGACGAGCTTGGACGGCGGGGTCCCGTCCTTGGGGACGGTCACGGAGACTTCCTTGCCGTCCGTGTTCGTACCGACCTTGGGGAGGTCCTTGTTGTCCTGCGCGACCTCCTTGCCGGTGGCGGAGGCCGGGACGCTGGTGCCCTTGACGATGTCCACGACGAAGACGAGCGTTGCATTCGGCTTGATCTTGTCGCCGGAGCCCTTCTCCCCGTAGCCCAGGGCCGGCGGGATCACCAGTTCCAGGCGGCTTCCGACCTTCTTGCCCTCCAGGCCCTGGTCCCAGCCCTTGATGACCATTCCGGCACCGATGGTCACCTCGAACGGCTTGCCCTTGCCGAAGCTCTGGTCGAACGGCTCCTTGCCGTCCCACACCTGGCCGAGGTAGTTGACCTGGGCGACGTCGCCCTTCTTCAGCGCCGGGCCGGTGCCCTCGCTGATGGTCTCCACCTTCAGCTCCTTCGGCGGGTCGCCCTTGCCCTTCGACAGGGTGGGCGTCTCTCCGAACTTGGCGCCCTTCGTGATCGCGGGCACCCCGTTCTTCATCTGGGCGGAGTCGGAGCCGCTGTCGCCACACGCTGCTGTCGACAGCAGCAGAAGGGGTACGACAAGCAGGCCGGCAAGTCGGCGCACGTGTTCCTCAGATCTCAGACGGCAAGCGGTCGCCGCCACTCTAAGGCGTGCGCAGGGCCCCGTACGAGATCCGTACGGGGCCCTGCCCAAGATCAGTGAGATGTCACATCCCGGCGATCAGCTTCTCCACCCGGTCGTCCACCGAACGGAACGGGTCCTTGCACAGCACGGTGCGCTGCGCCTGGTCATTGAGCTTCAGGTGCACCCAGTCGACGGTGAAGTCCCGCCGCTGCTCCTGCGCCCGGCGGATGAAGTCACCGCGCAGCCGCGCCCTGGTGGTCTGCGGGGGCACCGACTTGCCCTCGAAGATCTTCAGGTCGTTGCAGATCCGCGCCGCCTGCCCCTTGCGCTCCAGCAGGTAGTACAGCCCGCGCCGACGGTGGATGTCGTGGTACGCGAGGTCTATCTGGGCCACTCGCGGGTTGGACATGGTCATGTTGTGCTTGCCGCGGTACCGCTCGATGAGCTTGTACTTCATGACCCAGTCGATCTCGGTCTCGATGCGGTCCAGGTCCTCCGCCTCGATCGCGTCCAGCGTGCGGCCCCACAGCTCCAGCACCTGGTCCACCGTGCCGCTGCGGATCCCGCGGCGCTCGGCGAAGTCCACCGCCTTGTCGTAGTACTCCCGCTGGATCTCCAGCGCGGAGGCCTCCCGGCCGCTCGCCAGTCGCACCTTGCGCTGGCCCGTGATGTCGTGGCTGACCTCGCGGATCGCCCGGATCGGGTTCTCCAGGGTCAGGTCCCGCATCACCGTGCCCGCCTCGATCATGCGCAGCACCAGGTCGGTGGCGCCGACCTTGAGCAGCATCGTCGTCTCGGACATGTTCGAGTCCCCGACGATCACGTGCAGGCGGCGGTAGCGCTCCGCGTCGGCGTGCGGCTCGTCCCGGGTGTTGATGATCGGCCGGGAGCGGGTCGTCGCGGAACTGACGCCCTCCCAGATGTGCTCCGCCCGCTGGCTCACGCAGTAGACCGCGCCCCGCGGGGTCTGCAGCACCTTGCCCGCCCCGCAGATCAGCTGCCGCGTGACGAGGAACGGAATGAGGATGTCCGCCAGGCGGGAGAATTCCCCGTGCCGTGCCACCAGGTAGTTCTCGTGGCAGCCGTAGGAGTTGCCGGCCGAGTCGGTGTTGTTCTTGAAGAGATAGACGTCGCCCGCGATTCCCTCCTCGTGCAGGCGGCGTTCTGCATCGACGAGCAGGCCTTCGAGAATGCGCTCGCCCGCCTTGTCGTGGGTGACCAGTTCGGTCACGTTGTCGCATTCGGGAGTTGCATATTCCGGATGCGAACCCACGTCGAGGTACAGGCGGGCGCCGTTCCGCAGGAAGACATTGCTGCTGCGGCCCCATGACACAACACGGCGGAAGAGGTAGCGCGCCACTTCGTCAGGAGACAGTCGGCGCTGTCCCCTGAACGTGCACGTGACGCCGTACTCGTTCTCCAGCCCGAAAATGCGGCGGTCCATGACTGAACATTACGCCTTCTGCACTGTTCTGAAACCGGGTTCGAGAACGCCGTTTCGATCAATTGGCGGCGACACGCCCCGAAGAGCCCTCCGGGGCGGCCGCCGCGGCGCCCGTCACGGTGCGGGTGCGGCCGGGAACAGCGAGGATCCGCTGAGTGGTCATCAGGACCAGCAGCGCCGCCGCCCCCGCCGCGCTCGCCACCCCGAAGCCCATGGCCGTCCCGCCCAGTTCCACCGCGGGGCCGGCCGCCGCCGTACCGATGGCCGCGCCCACCCCGAAGAACGTCACCAGCCACGAGAACGCCTCGGTCACCGTGCCCGCCGGGGCGTGCCGGTCCACCACGATGAACGCGCACGCGATCGCCGGCGCCAGGAACACCCCCGCGAGCGCCGCCAGAGCCGTCATGGCGACCGGGCCAGGCGTCAGCATCAGCGGCAGATAGCAGACCGCCAGCAGCGCGACCAGCAGCCGCAGCCGCCGCTCCGGCGCACCGGCCCACTGCCGGGCCCCGTACGCCACGCCGCCGACCAGGGCGCCCAGCCCCAGCGCCGCCATCAGCCAGCCGTACACCGCCTGGTCGCCGTGGTCGTCGGCGTACGCGACACCGGCCACGGTGATCGAGCCCAGCGCCGTCCCCACGAAGAAGAACGACCCCAGCAGCGCCAGCAGCCCCGGCGAGCGCAGCGCACCCAGCCAGTGGGCCTCGCGGGGCGCCGAGCGCCACGTCCGGGACGGCTCGCTGACCACCACGGACAGCGCCCCGAGCACACCGATCGCATTGAGCACCAGCAGCGCCCCCGCCGGATCCCACAGCGCCACGAACAGCGTCACCAGCAGCGGACCGACCGTGAACATGACCTCCTGGGCCACTGCGTCCATCGCGTACGCGGCGTGCACCCGCTCCTCCTTGCCGCCGAGCACGCCGGGCCACAGCGCCCGCAGGCCGCCCTCCAGCGGAGGCGTGAAGAGCCCGGCCACGACCACGGCGGCGTACGCGGCGGCAGCCGACCCCGTGCCCGCGAACGCCAGCCACACCATGCCCAGCGCGGATACCAGCGCCGCGGGCAGCTGCACGCGGGGCTGCCCGTACAGGTCGACGGCCCGCCCCAGCAGCGGCTGCCCCACGGCATTGGCCAGCCCGTAGACGGCCGCCAGGGCTCCCGCGAGGCTGTAGCTGCCGCCCTCGGCGCGCGTGAACAGCACGATGGCGATCGGCGCGGTGGCATTCGGCAACCGCCCTGTGAGCGTGCCCACCAGCAGCCTCGCGGCGTGCCGGGTCCTGAGCAGCTCCGCGTATCCCGCGGCCATGTGCGCCCCTTTCCAGCCCGGACACTACCACCCGGGTAATACGTATAACGCGACCCGTTATACGTACCATGGCCGCAGCTCGGCAGTCCAGACGGCCACCTGGCCCACGGACCCCACCGCCCGCCCGCCACCGCGATTCCAGGAGCCCCCTGTGACGAGACCCACCAGCCGGGACGTCGCCACCGCCGCCGGGGTCTCCCAGGCCACCGTCTCCCTCGTCCTCGGCGACAAGTGGCGCGGCCGCGTCTCGGAGCGCACCGCCGGCCTCGTCCGCGAGGCCGCGGCCACCCTCGGCTACCGCCCCAACCTCGCCGCCCGCAACCTCCGCCTCGGCAGCACCCGTACCGCCCTCCTCGTGGTCCCCGCCCTCACCAACGAGTTCTTCGCCCGCGTCTACACCGGAGCCGCCCGCGTCGCCTCCGCCCACGGCTTCGGCGTCGTCCTCTACCCCTCCCCCGAGGGCACCGGCCCCGCCCGCGACCCCTTCGCCTCCGCCCGCGCCGCCCTCGACGGAGTCATCGCCTCCTCCATGGCCGCCCGCGCCCTCGACGCCATCGGAGGCACCGAACTCCCCCTCGTCATGCTCGACAGCGACCCCGCCGCCGGCCGCGCCGCCGCCCACGTCAACCTCGCCATGGCCGACGGCATGCGCCAGGTCACCCAGCACCTGCTGGGACACGGTCACCGCCGCTTCCTGCACCTCGCCTCGGCCGTCGACTCCTGGACCTTCGACGTCCGTGCCGCAGCCCTCGCTGCCCTCCTGGGCCCGCACACCGAGCTGCGCACCGTACGGGCCGCGCTCACCGTCACCGACGCACGCACCGCCATGGAGGCCGCCCTGGTCTCCCCCTGCGACCGGCCCACGGCCGTCGTCTGCGACGACGACATCCTCGCCGCCGGTGCCTGCAAGGCCGCCCGCCGCCTCGGCCTGCGCGTCCCCGAAGACCTCTCGATCACCGGCTTCGACGACCTGGCCCTCGCCACCGCCGTCGAACCCGAGCTGACGACCGTGCGCCTGCCCGCCGAACGCGTCGGCGAGCAGGGCATGACCGCCCTCCTCACCGTCCTGGAGGGCGAACCCTGGACCGCCCCCGACATCCCCGTCGAACTCGTCGTCCGCGACTCCTCGGGCCCCGCCCCCGCGCGCTGAACACGACGGAGCCCCGGCCGCCCTCTCGGGCCGACCGGGGCTCCCTGGGCAGGGGACGGCTCCGCGTCCTACTCCGCGTCGTCTTCCGCAACCTCGTCGTTCGACACGGCATCCGCCTGGACGTCCGCCGAGACGTCCGCCTCCAGCAGCCGCGCCAGCTGCCGGCCCCGGATCCGCTTGAACTTGCGCTGCTGCACCCGCGTCCGGTCCAGCACCGCAACCTCCAGCCGCTCGGCCGGAATCGCCTTGTCCGCACCGTTCGCCTGGCTCGACAACGCCTGCACCGCCAGCTTCAACGCCTCGGACAGGGTCATCCCGTCCCGGTGCCGCTGATCGAGGAAGGTACTGATCTGCTCGGCATTGCCGCCGACCGCGACCGAACCGTGCTCGTCCACGATCGAACCGTCATGCGGCAACCGGTAGATCTGGTCGCCGGCCGCGGTCGCGCCGACCTCGGCCACCACCAGCTCCACCTCGTACGGCTTCTCACCGGCCGAGGAGAAGATGGTGCCCAGCGTCTGCGCGTACACGTTCGCCAGCCCACGGGCCGTCACATCGTCGCGGTCATAGGTGTATCCGCGCAGATCCGCGTACCGCACACCGCCGATCCGCAGGTTCTCGTACTCGTTGTACTTGCCGGCGGCCGCGAAGCCGATCCGGTCGTAGATCTCGCTGAACTTGTGCAGCGCACGGGACGGGTTCTCGCCGACGAACACGATGCCGTCGGCGTACTGCAGCACGACAAGGCTGCGGCCGCGGGCGATGCCCTTCCGGGCGTATTCCGCCCGGTCGGCCATGGCCTGCTGGGGTGACACATAGAACGGAGTCGACACCGGTTATCCGTCCCTTTCTTCTGGGCGACGAGACGAGGAGGGGTCAGAGCAGGGCCGCGCGCGGCCCGTCGGGCTGCTCAAGCCGCCGGTCGGTGACCGAGCGGGCGATCGCCTGCGACTCCTCCTCGGTCAGCCTGCGGAAGCCCTCGTCGGTGATGACGGTGACGATCGGATAGATGTGGCGGTACAGGTCCGGCCCACCGGTCGCCGAGTCGTCGTCGGCCGCGTCGTACAGCGCCTGCACGACCAGTGTGGTGGCCTGCTCCTCCGTCAGGTC
This sequence comes from Streptomyces sp. NPDC043680, assembly GCF_056436685.1. Classification (NCBI taxonomy): domain Bacteria; kingdom Bacillati; phylum Actinomycetota; class Actinomycetes; order Kitasatosporales; family Streptomycetaceae; genus Streptomyces; species Streptomyces sp. NPDC043680. Next base: position 188,769 of record NZ_JBWKCE010000011.1, read on the forward strand.
CGGGCGGTAGAGCTTCTTCATGGAGCCCTTGGCGAAGATCGAACCGGAGCCGGTGGCGGCGAAGCCGTGCTCCTCGGAGCGGCCGCCGGTCACGTCGTAGGAGAAAATCCGACCCTTCTCCTTGGCCTCGTCGTACCCCGCGAAGAGCGGTACGACGGCCAGCCCCTGCATCGCCATCCCCAGATTGCTCCGGATCATGGTGGAGAGCCGGTTGGCCTTGCCCTCCAGGGAGAGGGTCGTCCCCTCCACCTTCTCGAAGTGCTCCAGCTCCAGCTGGAACAGCTTGACCATCTCCACGGCCAGGCCGGCCGTACCGGCGATCCCGACCGCGGAGTACTCGTCGGCCGGGAACACCTTCTCGATGTCCCGCTGCGCGATCATGTTCCCCATGGTCGCCCGCCGGTCACCGGCGAGCACGACCCCGCCGGGGAAGGTCGCGGCGACGATGGTCGTCCCGTGCGGCGCCTCGACGATGCCCTCGGGGAGCTTGCGGTTCCCCGGCAGCATCTCGGGCGCGTGCGAGCCCAGGAAGTCCATGAAGGACGACGACCCCGGTGTCAGGAAGGCTGCCGGTAGACGCCCTGTGCCACGGTTGTTGGCTTCCACGCGTGTCCCTCCAGGTATGAGATGGCCCGACGAGCGGCGTCGGGATCGTCTCCCAACAGTCCGATAGCCGTATTGCAGTTGAAGCAAAGTACGCCACGGACCCTACCCGTCGTGTGGCAATGATCCACATGTGCGGCCGGAGCCTTCAAGCAGATGAGGCAGACGCCGCTGCGCCGCGATCATCCCGTCGCGCCGGGCCTCGGCCAGGCCGCGGGCCCGCTTGAGGTGACCGGCTCGGCCGTCGACGAAAGGACACGCATTGCGACGTGTCGCCAGACCGTCGACGGCCGAACCATTCGCCCACTCACCTTTGAATCAAAGGCAAAGCGGGTCTACTGGCCACCCTTTTGAACGAAGGAGCGCACGAAGTCCTCGGCGTTCTCTTCGAGTACATCGTCAATCTCGTCAAGTACCGAGTCGACGTCGTCGGAGAGCTTTTCCTGGCGCTCCTTGAGGTCGGTCGATTCTTCGACCGCCGCCTCCTCGACCTCCTCGGTCGAGCGCGTCGCCTTCTGCTGTCCGCCGCCGGTGTCCTTGGTCGCCATGTCTACCTCACCCCGCTCGGTTCGCACGCTCACGTGGAGAGACCCCGGGTTTCGGGATCTCTCAAGATCAGACCCTACGTCGGACCCTACAAGGAGGGTCCGACATCCGTCCCGGTACTTGCACAACGTCCGGGTTCTCTCATGATTCCCGGCCAGGCGGCCTTTCAGCCGCTTCCCGGCCCGGAAAGCGTCAGCTCCCGCTCAGTTCCCGCTCAGCACCCGCACCAGGTCCTCCGCCGTGCGGCAGCGGTCCAGGAGCTCCTTGACGTGTTTGCGGGTGCCCCGCAGGGGTTCCAGGGTCGGGACCCGCTGGAGGGAGTCCCGGCCCGGGAGGTCGAAGATCACCGAGTCCCAGGAGGCCGCGGCCACGTCGTCCGCGTACTGCTCCAGGCACCGGCCCCGGAAGTACGCCCGGGTGTCCTCCGGGGGCTTGCCCTGGGCCCGCTCGACCGCGGGCTCCTCCACCAGCCGCTTCATCTTGCCGCGGGCCACCAGGCGGTTGTAGAGGCCCTTCTCGGGCCGTACGTCCGCGTACTGGAGGTCCACCAGGTGCAGGCGGGCGGCGTCCCAGCCGAGCCCGTCACGCCTGCGGTAGCCCTCCAGGATCTCCCGCTTCGCGATCCAGTCGAGCTCTCCCGACAGACTCATCGGGTCGCTCTCCAGCCGGCCGAGCACGTCCTCCCAGCGGGCCAGTACGTCCTTGGTCTGCTCGTCCGCGTCGGAACCGAAACGCTCCTCCACGTACTTCCTGGCCAGCTCGAAGTACTCCATCTGCAGTTGTACGGCGGTCAGCGTGCGCCCGCTGCGCAGCGTGATCAGGTGGTGCAGGTCAGGGTCGTGGGAGACCTGGTGCAGGGTGCGTACGGGCTGGTCGACGGCCAGGTCGACGGTGATGAACTGGTCTTCGATCATGGACAGGACGAGCGCCGTGGTGCCCAGCTTGAGGTACGTCGAGATCTCGGAGAGGTTGGCGTCCCCGATGATCACGTGCAGCCGGCGGTATTTCTCCGCGTCCGAGTGGGGCTCGTCCCGGGTGTTGATGATGGGGCGCTTGAGGGTGGTCTCCAGGCCGACCTCGACCTCGAAGTAGTCCGCACGCTGACTGATCTGGAAGCCGTGCTCGCGCCCGTCCTGGCCGATGCCGACCCGGCCGGCGCCGGTGACGACCTGGCGGGAGACGAAGAAGGGGGTCAGGTGCCGCACGATCTCCGAGAAGGGGGTCTCCCGCTTCATCAGGTAGTTCTCGTGCGTCCCGTAGGAGGCGCCCTTGTTGTCGGTGTTGTTCTTGTAGAGGTGGATGGGCTGGGCGCCGGGCAGCTGGGCCGCCCGGACCGCCGCCTCGGCCATGATCCGCTCACCGGCCTTGTCCCAGAGCACGGCGTCCAGCGGATTGGTGATCTCCGGGGAGCTGTACTCGGGGTGCGCGTGGTCGACGTAGAGCCGTGCACCGTTGGTGAGGATGACGTTGGCGAGGCCGATGTCCTCGTCGGTCAGCTGGCTGTTGTCCGCGGCCTCGCGGGCGAGGTCGAAGCCGCGGGCGTCCCGCAGCGGATTCTCCTCCTCGAAGTCCCAGCGGGCGCGACGCGCCCGGTGCATCGCCGCCGCGTAGGCGTTGACGATCTGGGACGAGGTGAGCATGGCATTGGCGTTCGGGTGCCCCGGGACGGAGATCCCGTACTCCGTCTCGATCCCCATTACTCGCCGTACGGTCATGCGGCCCTCCTTGCCCGGCGGCGCTCCCGTTCGGGAGCGGCGCTCAAGTACCGCTGGTGCTCCGGTGCGTGTGCGGTGCCCGTCCCCGCACTGCGCGACCGGCGGTACGGAAGAGCCTAGAACCACTCCGCGCTGGTGGGGAGATCATTTCAGTCATTGACTTCGCCCCGTCACCGGCTGAAAAGCGGTCGGTAAAGCAGTCGGCTGCGGGTGCCCGATGAGGGCACCCGCAGCCGCCCTTTTCGATCAGAGGTACTGACCGGTGTTTGCCACCGTGTCGATGGAGCGTCCGGTGTCCGCGCCCTGCTTTCCGGTGACGAGGGTGCGGATGAATACGATCCGCTCGCCCTTCTTTCCGGAGATCCGGGCCCAGTCGTCCGGGTTGGTCGTGTTGGGCAGGTCCTCGTTCTCCTTGAACTCGTCCACGCACGCCTGGAGGAGGTGGGAGACCCGCAGACCCTTCTGGTTGTGTTCGAGGAAGGCCTTGATGGCCATCTTCTTGGCCCGGTCGACGATGTTCTGGATCATCGCGCCCGAGTTGAAGTCCTTGAAGTAGAGGACTTCCTTGTCGCCGTTGGCGTACGTGACCTCAAGGAAGCGGTTCTCCTCGGTTTCGGCGTACATCTGCTCGACGACGGTCTGGATCATGCTGTGCACCGCGACGTCGGGCGAGCCGGCGTGCTCGGAGAGATCGTCGCTGTGGAGCGGCAGCGAGGCCTTGAGGTACTTGGCGAAGATGTCCTTCGCCGCCTCGGCGTCCGGCCGCTCGATCTTGATCTTCACGTCGAGGCGTCCGGGCCGCAGGATGGCCGGGTCGATCATGTCCTCGCGGTTGGAGGCGCCGATGACGATGACGTTCTCCAGGCCCTCCACGCCGTCGATCTCGGCGAGCAGCTGCGGGACGATGGTGTTCTCCACGTCCGAGCTGACGCCGGAGCCGCGGGTGCGGAAGAGGGACTCCATCTCGTCGAAGAAGACGATGACGGGGGTGCCCTCGCTGGCCTTCTCACGGGCACGCTGGAAGACGAGGCGGATGTGCCGCTCGGTCTCGCCGACGTACTTGTTGAGGAGTTCGGGGCCCTTGATGTTCAGGAAGTAGGACTTTCCGGCCGGCTGGCCGGTCACCTCGGCGACCTTCTTGGCAAGGGAGTTGGCCACCGCCTTGGCGATGAGCGTCTTGCCGCAGCCGGGCGGGCCGTAGAGCAGGATGCCCTTGGGCGGCCGCAGTTCATGTTCCTTGAACAGGTCCGGGTAGAGGTAGGGGAGCTCGACCGCGTCGCGGATCAGCTCGATCTGGTCGCCCAGGCCGCCGATCTTGTCGTAGTCGATGTCCGGGACCTCTTCGAGGACGAGTTCCTCGACCTCGCTCTTGGGGACGACCTCGTAGACGTAGCCGGAGCGGGGTTCGAGCAGCAGGGCGTCGCCGGGGCGGATGGTGATGTCCAGCAGCGGCTCGGCGAGCCTCACCACCCTCTCCTCGTCGGTGTGCCCGATGACCAGGGCGCGCTCGCCGTCCTCAAGGATCTCCTTGAGGGTGACGATGTCCCCGGCCCGCTCGAATTCCATGGCCTCGACCACGTTGAGGGCCTCGTTGAGCATGACCTCCTGGCCGCGCCGGAGGTCTTCCGGGTCGACGCTGGGGCTGACGTTCACGCGGAGCTTGCGGCCCCCCGTGAAGATGTCGACGGTGCCGTCCTCGTTCGCCTGCAGGAAGACACCGAAGCCGGCCGGCGGCTGCGCGAGCCGGTCGACTTCCTCCTTGAGGGCGACGATCTGGTCGCGGGCCTCACGGAGCGTATTTGCCAGTCGCTCGTTTTGCGCGGAGACGCCGGCCAGGTTTGTCTGGAGCTCGACGATCCGCTCTTCGAGAATCCTCGTGTGTCGCGGAGAGTCGGCGAGCTTACGTCGCAGGACGGCGATTTCCTGCTCTAGGTAGGCAACCTGGCCGGCGGGGTCCTCAGACCCTCGCCCCGGCCGGATGCCGCGGTTGATGTCGTCGTCGTGGGCTGCCACGGTCCTCACCTCCTCCAAGGGGAGCTGGACGCTTCCTGACCCTACCTGGGCTGGTGGTGATTGAAACCCCTAGATCACAAAGACGGTAGAGGTGTGTCCGATCTTCACCCTTGCGTACTCCCTCACGCCAAGGAAATACCCACCCATCAACATCTGAAAGCGGCCGGTTGTAAGGTCGAAGTGTTCAACACCCGTCACGGCTCGCGCGACTTGCCGCCGACGGATGACGAGAACTGATCACTGAGCGCAGGAACGGCAGGAGATATGACCGTGCAGCAGGAGGCTCCCACGGGTGGCGCCGGGCAGGCCGCAGAGCCGCTTGAGGTCTGGATCGATCAGGACCTGTGCACCGGTGACGGCATCTGCGTGCAGTACGCGCCCGAGGTGTTCGAGCTGGACATCGACGGTCTGGCCTATGTGAAGAGCCCCGACGACGAGCTGCTGGTGGAGGCGGGGGCGACCACTCCGGTTCCGCTGACGCTGCTGCAGGACGTGGTGGACTCGGCGAAGGAATGCCCCGGCGACTGCATCCACGTAAGGCGTGTTTCGGACAGGGTGGAGGTCTACGGTCCGGACGCGGAGTGACGGTTCAAACACTCCTGGCGGCGGAATCCGTCAGCTCCTGGCGGAATTTTCCGCCGCTCCAGCGCCACTTGGCGAGCTGTTTGAGGTCCGGGCTGTAGCGGGGCACCTGGGGCGAGGTGTACCCGAGGAGGCTCGCGGTGACGACGCCGTCGCGCACGGTGAGGTCCGTTGCGGTCTGCCTGCGGCCGGCCTCCAGCAGGGTGGCGACGATCCTCGGCCGGGCGCCCGGCGTCCTGTCCTGGGCGAGTACGTAGAGGGCGTGGGGCGGGGTCCCGGATCCGGCGTCGCAGCGGACGGCGGCCACGGTCTCGGGGCGGCCGTCTCCGTCGAGGTCGCCTTGGGCGGTGGCCGTCACGGCCACGGGGGTTCCCTTGCAGTCGAGCGGGTAGGTGACCCCGGCGGCGTCGGGAGCGGCGGCCTGCGGGCCGCTCACGGCGTCGGCCGCGGGAGCCCCGGAGGGGTCGGCGGCCGGCGCCGCGGCGGGGCCGATGGCCGCCGCTTGCGGCTGGAGGAGTCCCGCGCCGGCGATGACGGCGGCCACGGCGCACGCCGTGGCGAGCCAGTGGACGGGCCGGGCGCTGCTGTGCGCCGGGTTTTCCCAGGTGGGTGCCGGCTCGGCGGGGCTGTTCGGCACGCGGGGGGTCTCCTGTGCGAGCGGTGACGGGGAGCCAGCATCGTGCCACATGTCACACCGGGGCGGAACGCCCGGGTCCGCGCGGGTCGGGCCGGCACCCGGGACAACGAAAAGGCGCTGCGGCGCAGTTCCCGCCGGAGCGGGGGAACTGCGCCGCAGCGCCGTGGTGTTGGGTGGCCGGCGGGCCGGGGTCGGCCCCGGTGGCCGGAGCCGCCGGGCTGGGCCCCGGCTAGCGCTGGGAGGTGCCCCCGCCCGGCCCTTCGTAGTCCTCGCCGTACGCGCCCTTGGCGGGGCGGCGGCGGCGCATCGGCGGCTCGACGCCGTCGGCGAGCCGGCGGGCGGTGACGAGGAAGCCGGTGTGGCCGATCATCCGGTGGTCGGGACGGACGGCAAGGCCCTCGACGTGCCAGTTGCGGATCATCGATTCCCAGGGCTGCGGTTCGGCGAAGCAGCCGATTTCGCGGATGGACTCGACGGTCTTGGACAGCTGGGTGGTGGTGGCCACGTAGCAGCAGAGGATGCCGCCGGGAACCAGCGCCTTGGAGACGGCCTCCAAGCACTCCCAGGGGGCGAGCATGTCGAGGATGACGCGGTCGACGTCGGTGTCGGACAGGTTGTCCTGGAGGTCGCCGACGGTCAGCTGCCACGCCGGGTGGGGGCCGCCGAAGTAGCGCTCGACGTTGGCGGTGGCGATTTCGGCGAAGTCCGAGCGGCGCTCGTAGCTGTGGAGCATGCCCTGGTCGCCGATGGCGCGCAGCAGGAAGCTGCTCAGCGAGCCGGAGCCCACGCCTGCTTCCACGACGCGGGCGCCGGGGAAGATGTCGGCGAAGGCCAGGATCTGGCCTGCGTCCTTGGGGTAGACCACGGCGGCGCCGCGGGGCATGGACAGGACATAGTCGGGGAGCAGGGGACGCAGCGCGAGGTAGGCGACGTTGCCCGTGGTACGGACAACACTGCCCTCGGGGGCGCCGATCAGCTCGTCGTGCGGGAAGGAACCCTTGTGGGTGTGGAAATTCTTCCCGGCTTCGAGCGTGAACGTGTAGTGGCGGCCCTTGGGGTCGGTGAGCTGAACCTGGTCCCCGACCTCGAAGGGCCCGCGTCGGCGGGCGGCACCGGTCGGTTCGGACATGTGACCAGTGTATTGGCTTCAGGACTGGGGCCGCGCCATGGCCTTCACGAAGGCCTTTTCGACGTCCAGGGTGGACAGGACTCCGTAGATCTCGCCGCCTGGTTCGACGACGAGGTACTCCGTGGCGGGGGTGGCGCGCAGGCGGTCGAGGAGTTCTTCGCCGGCGAGCTCTGCGGAAACCTTCATGCCGTCGGTGAGGTCCTGCGCGAGGGTGCTGACCGCGACCCAGGGGCGGCGGTGTTCGGGCACGGAGGCGATGGCGCTCTCGCGGACGATCGCGGTGGGTTCGCCGAGGCCGTCGACGACGACGAGGGCGCGGGCCCCGTGGGCGTTGGCGCGGCGCAGGGCTTCGGAGAGCGGGGTGGTGTGCTCGACGGGGACGGCGCGGCGGGTGAGGGTGCGGGCGCGCAGTTCGGGGAGGTGCTCGCGCAGCCGGGCCATGCGCAGGCTGTTCCCGGCGCCGGTCCAGATGATGGCGGCGAGGATCGCGGCGAGGAGGGCGTCCATGACGGTGTTCATCCCGCCGACGTCGTCGGGGCGGCCGCCGGTGAGCCCGGTGTGGGTGAGGACCGGCAGGCCGAGGAGGACGGCGACGGCGAGGGCGCGGCCGACCCAGGCGGCGGCGATGGTTCCGGTCATGGGCCTGCCGGTGATGCCCCAGATGACGGCGCGGAGCATGCGTCCGCCGTCGAGGGGCAGCCCGGGGAGCAGGTTGAAGGCGGCGACGAGCAGGTTGGAGATCATCAGGCCGGCGAGCAGGACGCCGGGGACGGTGGCGGGGTCGACGGCGAACATGGCGAGGTAGAAGCCGCCCGCGAGGACGAGGGAGAGCAGGGGGCCGACGAAGGCGAGGACGAATTCGCGGCCGGGGGTCTCGGATTCCTTCTCGATCTCGGAGACTCCGCCGAAGAACTGGAGCTGGATGCGGCGCACGGGGAGCTTGAAGCGGAGTGCGGCGACGGTGTGCGCCAGTTCGTGGACGAGCACGGAGGCGTAGAAGGCGACGGCGAAGAAGAGCGAGACCAGGTAGCGGGCGGGTCCGAGGTCGGGCAGGACGCGGTCGAGCTGGTCGCCGAAGACCCAGGTGATGAGGGCGGCGACGAGGAACCAGCTGGGCGAGACGTACACGGGGACGCCGAAGGGGCGGCCCATGAGGAGTCCGCCGCCCGGGCCGGAGCGCTGGTCGGGGCGCTCGCCGGTTTCGTCGGTGTCTGCCACGGCTGTCCTTCGTTCGGTGCTGTCCGGCGGTTTGGTTTCGTCGGTGCTTTCAGTGTGGTGCAGGTGCACGGTCGGTGCGGTGCGGGGGGGGCGCGGTAGCGCGGTGTGATGCCCCGATCATGCAGTGCGAGGGGGCCCGGCGTCGATGGTATGCGCGTGCTGTCGGTGGCGGGTCGTAGGGTTTTGTCTCATGACGACGATGCCCGACGCCGGTGCGGATGATTCAGCGCCCGCCGCTCCGCCTGCTTCGCTCTCCCCTTCGCGGGCGAGCGATTTCATGCAGTGCCCGCTGCTGTACCGGTTCCGGGTGATCGACAAGCTGCCGGAGAAGCCGAGTGCGGCGGCGACGCGGGGCACGCTGGTGCACGCGGTGCTGGAGCGGTTGTTCGACCATCCTGCGGCGGAGCGGACGGCGCCGCGGGCGAAGGCGCTGATCCCGGGGCAGTGGGACCGGCTGCTGGAGTCGCGGCCGGAGCTGATGGAGCTGTTTCCGGCGGGGGACGAGGGCGAGGGCCTGGCGCGCTGGCTGACGGAGGCCGAGGCGCTGGTGGAGCGCTGGTTCACGCTGGAGGACCCGACGCGGCTGGAGCCGGTGGAGCGGGAGTTCTTCGTGGAGGCGGAGCTGGAGTCGGGGCTGCGGCTGCGCGGGATCATCGACCGGGTGGATGTGGCGCCGACGGGCGAGGTGCGCATCGTCGACTACAAGACGGGCAAGGCGCCGCGGCCGGAGTACGCCGAGGGTGCGCTGTTCCAGATGAAGTTCTACGCGCTGGTGGTGTGGCGGCTGAAGCAGGTGGTGCCGCGGCGGCTGCAGCTGGTGTACCTGGGCAGCGGTGACGTGCTGACGTACGACCCGGTCATCGCGGATCTGGAGCGGGTGGAGCGCAAGCTGCTCGCACTGTGGGAGGCGATCAAGGAGGCGACGGCGACGGGTGAGTGGCGACCGCGGCCGACGAAGCTGTGCGGGTGGTGCGATCACCGGGCGGTGTGCCCGGAGTTCGGCGGCACTCCCCCGGCCTATCCGCTGGTGATCTCCCCCGGCCACCGCCGGGAGGTGCCCCCGCCGAGGCCCGCCGCCGAGGGCGCGGACGTGGCACCGGCGGAGTCCTGATCACCGGGCCAGGGCAGAATGGGCGGCGTCCGTCGATGCCGCCGTACGAATACGAGGTACACCCCGTGGCGATCCGCGTCCTCCTGGTCGACGACCAGCCGCTGCTGCGCACCGGTTTCCGGATGATCCTGGAGGCCGAACAGGACCTGGCGGTGGTCGGTGAGGCCGGGGACGGTCTGCAGGCCCTGGACCAGGTTCGGGCGTTGCAGCCCGATGTGGTGCTGATGGACATCCGGATGCCGCGGATGGACGGGGTGGAGGCGACCCGGCAGATCACCGGGCCGGGGCGGGACGGGCCGGCGAAGGTGCTGGTGCTGACCACCTTCGACCTGGACGAGTACGTGGTGGAGGCGCTGCGGGCGGGCGCGAGCGGGTTCCTGCTGAAGGATGCGCCGGCCAATGAGCTGGTGCAGGCGATCCGGGTGGTGGCGGGCGGCGAGGCGATGCTCGCGCCGAGCATCACGCGGCGGCTGCTGGACAAGTACGCGGGGCACTTGCCGTCGGGTGAGGAGAGCGTCCCGGACACGCTGGGCACGCTGACCGAGCGGGAGGTCGAGGTGCTGAAGCTGGTGGCGCGGGGCCTGTCGAACGCGGAGATCGCGGCGGATCTGTTCGTGAGCGAGACCACGGTGAAGACGCACGTGGGGCACGTGCTGACGAAGCTGGGCCTGCGCGACCGGGTCCAGGCGGCGGTGTACGCGTACGAGAGCGGACTGGTCCGCCCGGGCGCGGGCCAGTAGGCCCGGGAGCAGGCGAACGGGCCGGCAGCCGCGTGCACGCGGCTGCCGGCCCGTTCCCGTACCGGGCTGGTCTCAGCCCTTGCTGATCTCCCAGAAGCGGAAGACGGTGGAGGCGTCCAGCGACCACTGGAGGCCCGTCACGTTCTGGCGGGTGACCGCGTACTGCTTGCTCTGCCACAGCGGCAGGATCGGGATCTCCTCGGCGACGATGTCCTGGAGGCGGCTGTAGTCGGTGCCGGCGGCGGTGCGGTCGGACTTCGCGGAGGTCGACGGGATGATGGTCCCGGTGATCTCCTTGTTGTCGTAGTTGTTGTGCAGGACGTTGTCCGGCCCGAAGAACGGCTGCGTGAAGTTGTCGGCGTCCGGGTAGTCGGGCACCCAGCCCTTCACGTAGACGCCGTACTTGCCGGCCTGGATGTCCTTCTCGTACTGCTCGAACTCGACGGACTTGACGTCGGCCTCGAAGAGCCCGCTGTCGTTGAGCTGCTTGGCGATGAGCTGGAACTCCTGGTCCGTGGACGGGCCGTAGCGCGTGGGCGTGGAGTACAGGGTGATCTTCACCTTGTCCTTGATGCCCGCCGCGCGCAGGACGGCCTCGGCCTTCTTCGGCTGGGGGGTGCCGCCGTAGCGGTCGAAGAAGGGCGTGGTGTGCGAGCCGATGCCGGCGGGGACGATCGAGTACAGCGAGACGGCGGTGCCGTCGTAGACGTCCTTGACGAGGGCCTCGCGGTCCACGAGGTAGGCGATGGCCTTGCGGACGGGGAGCTTGCCGGCGACCGGGTCGTTCATGTTGAAGACCATGTGCTCGACTTCGGCGCCGGTGCCCTGGACGACCTCGACCTTGTTGTTGCCGGTCTTGGTGGAGGACAGGCTCGCGATGTCCTTGGCCGCCAGGCCGCGGAAGGCGAAGTCGACGTCGCCGCTTTCGAGGACCCTCTTGAGGGCTGCCTGGTCCTCGTTGAAGAACTTCAGGGTGACGCCGGTGTTCTTCGCCTTGGCCTTGCCGCTGTACGAGTCGTTGACGGAGAAGGAGGCGCTCTTCTCGTTGATCGAGTCCAGCTTGTAGACGCCGGAACCGATGGCCTTGCCGTCGGTGCGGAGCTTGTCGGCGGGGTACTCGGCGTGGTCGACGATGGAACCCGCGGCCGATGCGATCTTGCTGGGGAAGGTCGCGTCGGAGGACTTGAGGCGGAAGACCACCGTCTTGTCGTCGGGGGTGTCGATACCGGCGATCGACGACAGCACCACGGCCGGGCCGTTGGCGTCATTGATCTTCAGCGTGCGCTCGAAGGAGAACTTGACGTCCTTGGAGGTGAGGTCGTGGCCGTTGCTGAACTTCAGGCCGTCGCGCAGGGTGCACTTGTAGACCTTGCTGTCGCTGCCCTCGAAGTTGCAGGCCTGCGCGGCGTCGGGCTCCGGGGTGGTGCCGCCCTTGGGGAAGCTCAGCAGGGACTGGAAGACGTTGTTGAAGAGCAGCCAGGACCCCGGGTCGTAACCCGAAGCCGGGTCGGCGGAATTCACCTTGTTGGATATCCCCATGACCACGCCCTTGCCGCCGCCGGCGGTCGAGCCTTCGGTCGAACCGCAACCGCTGAGCAGCGCTGCGGCGGTGGCTGCGCCGAGCGGGGCCGCCAACCACTGGTTACGTCGTATCACGGGAACGTCCTTCACAGTCGAACTGTTTCGTTGCGCCGGCCTGCGACATCCGCCGCCGGGTGCTGCCGGTACTGCCGGTACTGCCTGGCTCAGCCGCTGACGCCCCGGCCGAGTTCCCACAGCTGGAGGTCGGAGATGGCGTTGACCGACCACTCCACTCCGGTGATCCCGTCGCGCGCGGCGACGTACTGCTTGCCCTGCCACAGGGGCAGGACGGGCACGTCCTCGGCGACGATGTCCTGCATCTCCGCGATCGCGGGGCCGGCGACGGTGCGGTCGACCGCCCGCCGGGAATCGGGGATGAGCTTGGTGCGCACCGCGCTGTTGGCGTACGGCGTGCCCAGGAAGTTGTCCTGCTCCAGGAACGGGGCGAGGAAGTTGTCGGCGTCCGGGTAGTCGGGGAACCAGCCGAGCCCGTAGGCGGCGTAGTCGCCCTTCTTCTGCGCGGGCCGGAACTGGCTCCATTCGGAGCCCTGGACGGTGATGTCGAACAGCTGGGTGGAGTTCAGCTGGTTCTTCAGGGTCTCGAACTCGGCGGCCGTGCCGTCGCCGTAGTGGTCCGTGGTGTAGTTCAGCGTCAGCTTGACGGGGGTCTTGATCCCGGCGTCCTTCAACAGGCTCGCGGCCTTGGCGGTGTTGCCGTCGCCGTACTTGTTGAAGAAGGAGTTGACGTGACCGGTCACCGTGGTGGGGACCAGCGAGTACAGCGGCTGCGCAGCCTTCCCGTAGACCTTCGTGATGATGGCGTCGCGGTCGACGGCGGCGGCGAGGGCCTGGCGCACGGCCTTGTCCTTGACCGCGGGTGCCTCGGTGTTGAAGCCGAGGTAGCGGATCTCCAAGCCGGGCATGGGCACGAGCTTGACGCCCTTGGGCGCCTTGGCGGAGAACTCGCCGATCTGCGCCGGCGACAGGGTGCGGGAGACCATGTCGACGGAGCCGTGGGTGAGGGCCCTGCCCATGGCGGCCGAGTCGGCGAAGGTGCGCAGTTCGACCTTGTCGTTCTGCAGCTTGATGTCGCCCTTGTAGTTCGGGTTCTTGGTGAAGACGGCCCGCACGAGGTGGTCGTCCTTGACCTCGGCCTTCATCGTGTAGGGGCCGGAGCCGTCGACGGAGAAGCCCGCCCGGAGCTTCTTGGCGTCGTAGTTCTTCTCGCTGACGATGCCGGCCGCGGGCGTGGACAGCTTGTGCGGGAAGGTCGCGTCCGGGCTCTTCAGGTGGAAGACGACCGTGTCGGCGCTCTTGGCCTCGACGGTGTCGATGGTGGAGAGCAGCGAGGAGGGGCCGTTCTCGTCCTTGATGGCGAGGACCCGCTCGATGGAGAACTTGACGTCCTTGGCGGTGAGCGGGGCGCCGTCGGCGAACTTCAGGCCTGGGCGCAGGGTGCAGCGGTAGCTCTCGTTGCCGGTGTCGGTGAAGCGGCAGTCGGAGGCTGCTTCGGGGACGGGCTGGCCGCCGCCCCGGGGGGTGCGCATCAGCGTCTGGACGGTCTGCCGCAGGACGTTCCAGGCGCCGGCGTCGTAGGCGTAGGCCGGGTCGAACGGGGCGGGAGCGTAATCGGCGGCCTCGAACCGGTCGGTGGTCCCGACGACGATCGCTCCGGAGCCCGCTCCCCCACCGGTCGTGCTGCCGCAGGCGGTCAGCGCGGGGGTGAGCAGTCCGGCCGCGGCCGTCAGCACCAGGGTCTTGCGGTTCATGCTGGAAGTACTCCCTCGACCGGCACTTGTTCAAAGCGGCGTAGAGGGCACTTCGCGGCGGTCGCCCGTTCAGGGCGGAACGATCGGGCCGGTGTTGTGACGATCGGTCCACGCCGTCCCGGCACAGGGGTGTGCGCCGGGGCCGGCTGCGGTGCGGCGCAGTGCCCGCGTCGACATTAGTGGCCTGTGACGGGATGGCTTGAACTGGCAGGACTTGGGGTGTAATCGCACGGTGATGGGCGCGGACTGGCTGTCCATGTGAGGGACGCCGCAGATGCGGTCAGGAGCTGATCAATCCGGACACAAAGGAAGCCCTCCGAGCCCCCCGACAGGCGTGTCGGGGGCCAGACGCGTGACAAAGGTCACCCGGCGCCAGTGCCAGGGAATGGATGGAATTCCAGCCTCCGGGCCAGGGAACGAAAGATCCTTCCGCAGGACGCGGTCCCGGCGGTGTTCCATTCGGTACGGAGCGTGTGCACTCAGTTCAGCGGAGTGATGAGCGAGCGCAGGAACGGCAGGTCCACGTCCTCCAGGGAGCGCACGACGGTACGCCCGGGGGCCGGAGGGATCAGGCCCACCGAGGGAACGGCCACGACCCGGCAGCCGGCGGCCTCCGCGGACGCCACCCCGGTGGGGGTGTCCTCGATGACGGCGCAGCGCGAGGGGTGTGCGCCGAGGGTGCGGGCGGCCAGCAGGTACGGGTCGGGGTGCGGCTTGGTACGGAGCACCTCGTCCCCGGCCACCGTCAGGGTGAACCGGTCGGGGCCGAGGGCCTGGAGGACCCGGTCGATGACGCGTCGGTGCGAGGCGGACACCAGGGCGGTGGGCACGTTGTGCCGGGCCAGCTCGGCCAGCAGCCGTTCGGCGCCCGGCATCATCGGCACCTGCTCGGCGATGCGCGCCTCGAAGCGCTCGTTGAGCAGCACGCTGAGCTCGCCGAGGGTGATGGCCGCGCCGGTGGCCTCGATGAGGAAGGCGGCGCTGCGGCTCATGGGGCCGCCGACGACCACGTCCCGCCAGGCCTCGTCGAGGGGGTGGCCGAGCTCGCCGAAGATGTCGACCTCGACGTCCCACCAGAAGCCCTCGGTGTCGACGAGGGTGCCGTCCATGTCCAGCAGCACCGCCTGCAGGGCATGCCCGTCGGCCGTGCGGGTGACGGACGCGGGAACGGTGCTGGTCATGCGGCACACCTCTTTCGGGGGACGAGAAGGCCGGTCGCCTCTCCCCATGGGCATCCCCCGGGAGACAGGCGACCGGCCTGTATGGGACCGACAAGTGTACGTCGGTCCGCGTCAGCGTGCGTTGAAATACTTCGCTTCGGGGTGGTGAATCACGATCGCGTCGGTGGACTGCTCCGGGTGGAGCTGGAACTCCTCGGAGAGGTGGACGCCGATCCGCTCGGGCCGGAGCAGGTCGGCGATCTTGGCGCGGTCCTCCAGGTCCGGGCAGGCGCCGTAGCCGAGCGAGAAGCGGGCGCCCCGGTACTTGAGGGCGAACATGTCCTCCACCTGGGCGGGGTCCTCTCCGCCGAAGCCGAGCTCGGCGCGGACGCGGGCGTGCCAGTACTCGGCCAGGGCCTCGGCGAGCTGGACGGACAGGCCGTGCAGCTCCAGGTACTCGCGGTAGGAGTCGGTCTCGAACAGCTTGGCGGTGGCCTCTCCGATCCTCGAACCCACGGTGACGACCTGGAGACCGACCACGTCGGTCTCGCCGGACTCCTCGGGGCGGAAGAAGTCCGCCAGGCACAGCCGGCGGCCGCGCCGCTGGCGCGGGAAGGTGAAACGGGTCCGCTCGTTGCCCTGCTCGTCCAGGATGATCAGGTCGTCGCCCTTGGACACGCAGGGGAAGTAGCCGTAGACCACGGCCGCTTCGAGCAGGTTCTCGGTGTGCAGCTTGTCCAGGAGGCCGCGCAGCCGCGGCCGGCCCTCGGTCTCGACGAGCTCCTCGTACGTGGCCCCGCCCGCGCGGGCCTGCTTGAGGCCCCACTGCCCCTTGAACAGGGCGCCCTCGTCCAGCCAGGAGGCGTAGTCCTTGAGCGGGATGCCCTTGACCACGCGGGTGCCCCAGAACGGCGGGGTGGGGACGGGGTTGTCGACGGCCACGTCGGAGCGGCCGCCCGGCTCCTCGGGCTCCTCCACCTGGAGCAGCGGCGTGTCCCGCTTGGCGACTCGGCGCTGCTTGAGCTCGGGCAGGGCGGCGCCCGGCACGCCGCGCTTGACGGCGATCAGGGCGTCCATGAGGCGGAGGCCTTCGAAGGCGTCGCGGGCGTAGCGGACCTCGCCTTCGTAGATCTCGTGGAGGTCCTGTTCGACGTAGGCGCG